>NZ_JAGHQW010000046.1 GCF_017744115.1 Salinisphaera sp. G21_0
ACCATAGAAGGTTAGAACCACCTGATCCCATCCCGAACTCAGCAGTGAAATGACCGATCGCCGATGGTAGTGTGGGGTCTCCCCATGTGAGAGTAGGTCATCGCCAGGCACCATTTTTACCTTGAGTTCGCTCAAGGCTGAAAATCCCGATAAAGCAATTTATCGGGATTTTTTTGTTGGCAAGCATGCAGCCAGGTTGTTGTTTAGTCACGAAGGAGTAGCGCAAGAATTCAGATACTACTGTTCCCATGGGCTTGCAGATCCTCAGGGTCATGAATCAAACCAAAAGACGATGCGCTCTGCTTTACTCTTTTGCAGCTGAGCCAGGTCCTGAAAATAACCTTCACCCAGAGCGTCTCTGACAGTATGATTAACAAACTCTTCGGGAACATGAGCCGCTTCAATGTTTCTGTCTCGCAAAGGCTTGTCATAGTTATAAGAAGTCAGTTCATCAACGGATAACCAGGAATGACTGTGTCCATCCGGATCCCGATCAGATCTGGCCTTGACGGAAGGACTGACATCGTTTGGCAGGCCCCGGGGTTGGTCAATCGGATGCGGGGTCACTCTCCGGCCAGTCCATATGCCCCCATTGCCCCAACTGACGAACTGGCCAACGTAGTCGTTTCTGAAACGAACACCGGCAACAAATGAAAAAACATCATAATCGCGATCGCTTAAAGGCTTATAGTCCGGGATTTCTTCCCATTGCCCAACATTATTTCTGAACTCAGCGTATGCATGTATGTCTGTACCCATAACTATTCAACCTCTGTTGTGATTTACCTCAGTTTTTCATAGTCAGCCGTCGTGTTAAGACGGTTAATACAATGACTTCTCCCCTATCATCTGGCTCATGGACCGTATGTGAATATACAGAATGGCTAGGTGTAAGCTTTTACAGACACACCTGCGCATACTGATAATAATGTTTTCTGATAATTGGCCGTTGGCTGTTTTCCCGTCATTCAGACCTGCTGAACAAAAAAAAGTTTCAGACCACAGGCCTGATGAGCAGATCGGTATTTTTCGAAAACAAAACGCAAAAGCTCTCAAGTTTCTTTAAGACCATGCATTACAAACCTGTACTATACGTCATTGGACTATTATTGATGACGCTTGCGGCACTGATGTGTATCCCGCTGTTTACCAATATTTTTTTTAATACGCCTGCTCACTATCTGGCTTTCACACTGTCGCCACTGCTTACTTTTGTTGTGGGTGGTATCTTATGCCGGTCTTGCAAAACAGAAGTCTTTGGATTCCGGTCCAGGGAGGTTTTCCTGCTGACCAATTCAAGCTGGATATTGGTCTGTGTGTTTGGTGCGTTGCCTTTTATTTTTGAAACAGAAATCAGTTTTACCGATGCATTCTTTGAAACCATGTCAGGCATTACCACCACAGGCTCTACGGTGCTGGTCGGTCTGGATAATATGAATCCGGGTATTTTGATGTGGCGCTCAGTCCTTCAATGGTTGGGGGGGATTGGCTTTATTGTCATGGCGGTTGCGGTTCTGCCTTTTCTTAAGGTGGGTGGTATGCGTCTGTTTCAGAGTGAGTCTTCCGACTGGTCGGAAAAAGTAATGCCCCGATCTGGTGTGATTGCCAAGCGGATCGTTCAGATATACCTGGGGTTGAGCGCATTGTGTGCCATGGCCTATTACATGGGGGGAATGACGGCTTTTGAAGCCATCAACCACGCAATGGCAACGCTCTCAACCGGCGGTTTCTCCACCTCCGATGCATCAATGGCGCATTTTGACAGCCCTGCCATTCACTGGACTGGCATCATTTTTATGTTGCTGGGCAGTCTTCCCTTTGTTCTGTTGGTAAGATTTCTCTCGGGTAATGCTGAGCCGTTATGGAAAGATTGTCAGGTTCGGGGCTTTCTCAGGCTGATTGGGGTTATCTGGGGCTCTATGACAGCCTGGTTAGTGTTGAATTCTGACTACGGCGTTTTTGCTGCATTGACTCTGGTTGCCTTTAATACGACATCTGTCATAAGTACCACCGGCTTTGCCCTTACCGATTACTCAATGTGGGGTGGCTTTGCCGGAGCTGCATTTTTCTTTCTGAGTTTTATTGGCGGTTGTTCAGGCTCTACCAGTGGTGGTGTAAAGATCTTTCGCTTTCAGCTGGGGTTGCGTTTACTGAATGTGCAGCTGAAGCTTTTGAGCCATCCCCGAGCCTGTTTCAGCATGCAGTACAATGGTCAGGCACTTAACTCTGATATTATTCGCTCATTTGTCGCGTTTACTTTCTTCTTTCTGATGCTGACAGGCATCATGACACTTTTGCTCAGTTTGATGAGATTGGACTTTATTACCAGCCTGACAGGAGCGGTCACGGCCATTGCCAACGTTGGGCCGGGGCTGGGAGACATTATTGGTCCTGCAGGTAACTTTGCACCACTGCCTGATATGGCCAAGTGGGTACTGGCAGCGGGCATGCTGATGGGACGATTGGAGGTCATTACCGTTCTGGTGATGTTTACGTCGGCGTATTGGCGACGATGAGACGCTGTCTTTTCGCAAGCATAATAAAAAGTTTACATAGCAGGCAGTTGAAAAAAACAATACGACCGTTATATTACATGTAATATTTGTTACATGTAATGGATTGCCTGATCACTTAACAGGTCAGGCAATCCACTGATAAAGAGAATTCATTCATGGCCTTGCGGAAAAACGCTGCACATTATCAGCGACAGTTTCGCTCCAGGATGAGAGAGCAGGGGCTGGTAAAAAAAGAAATCTGGATTGTCCCAGAAAATGCCAGCCTGCTGCGGGACATTGAGCAGCAACTACGACAAATCGATTCCTATCAACCACCAGGACATACCATCATGACCCAGTCATCAAGTGTTTGGACGATTCAAAGCTTATACGAGGCGTTGGCTAATGACCCACTGAGTACCAGTGGTAATGCGTTGTTGAACTTGGTGGATGGGACTGAGCCCTGTCTGGAAATCAGTATGGTTGAGTTTGGTGATCTGCCTATCTACCTGACGGTTTGTGGGGAGCAGATTATTGCCGATGCGGTGCTCTGGCCTTTTTCACTGGTCAAGGACCCGGTTGCGTTAAATGATGAGGTTTTGCGTACTCACAAATTATTTCCGCTGTCGACGATCAGTCTTGATCGCTTTCCGGATGGCAATGAGTACTACACCATTTTTGGTGCACTGAGTTCATCGTCTTCACTCCAGAATATCGTGCAGGAAATAGAAACGCTGGCAGCCAATGCCATCAAGGCTACAGAAGCCTATGGGAATCACCTGACTTCTGAGTCAGTGGCTTAATACCATCAAGCATTTAAAACAGGTAAATACCATGAGCATTTGGAGTAAAGTGATGACGGCCCTGAAAGGGGCGACCAACGAAGTCGGTGAAGCGATTGCAGACAGCAATGCTTTGCGTATTCTGGATCAGGAAATTCGTGAGGCGAGTGATCAGCTGCAGCAGTCCAAGACTCAGTTGGCTGGCATCATGGCCAAACAAAAACTCTCCTCACAAAAGTGTGCCGAGTTGAAGGAAAAAGTAGCTGAGTATGAAGGCTACGCCATAAAAGCCCTGGATCAGGGCGATGAATCGCTGGCTACAGAAGTTGCCAGCAAGATTGCAGAGTATGAGGCGCAGCTTAATTCAGAACTGGAAATGGAAAAGAGCTTTGCGGGCAGCATCGTCAGCCTGAAAAAGGCCATTACGGATGCAGAAGCGAACCTTCGTCGTCTCAAGCAGCAGGTTGATACGGTTAAAGCGACGGAGTCCGTACAAAAAGCACAGGCAGCCTGTGCCGCCAAACACAGCGGTGTTAACTCAAAAATGGCGACGGCAACGGATTCCCTGGAAAGGATCAAACAACGGCAGGCAGAGAGGGCTGCCCAGATGGAAGCGGCCAGTGAACTTTCCGGTGATACTGCTGAGAATGATTTGCAGGCCAAACTCAAAGCGGCTGGTATCACCAGGGGTGATGCTGATGCCTCCAGCGTATTGGAACGTCTGAAGGCTCGTCAGGGTTAATCGGTCATGATGGGGGCGAGGTAAATGCTGTCCCGATGCCGAGAAGAATGAACGCTGAGCCTGTCATCCATTTGCCCCACTGTATGCGTTGCTTGCAGTGGAGTATTTGTTTGCCAACACTGCCAGCAAACAGCCCAACAGCGGCATCAATCGGAAAGGCTACCAGCACAAACGTCAGGCCAAGCATTAAGATATCAATGTGAGCCGAGGGACTCGACGGATCAATAAATTGTGGAAAAAAAGCCAGAAAAAAAAGAATGACTTTCGGATTCAGCACATCTGTAATCACACCCTGATAAAAAATCTTTTTCAGGGCTGCGTTGGAAATACACTGTTCATTGCTATTCTCACCTTTCGAAAAAAAGAGCGTTCGGATTCCCAGGTAACATAGATAAGCCGCCCCGGCATATTTAATCAGTGAAAAGCCCATGGTTGATGAGGCTATCAGGGCAGACAGCCCGAGAGATGCAATGATAGTATGGATAAGTACACCGGTATGAACACCCAGGGCAGAAATGAATCCGGCCATGGCTCCCTGGGAAAGCCCGCGGGCGGCGATATACAGTAAATCCGGCCCCGGAGCCAGGGCAAGGATCAGGGTCGCTATCAGAAATAGCGCCAGTGATGACTCAGACATAACGCGTTCTCTTTCTATTCGTAGCCATCTGTCAGGGGTTTAAGAGTATAGTCCCGATTTCTCTATCAAGTGTTTCAAAGGGTGGTTTGTTTTTATGATCTTTGACTGGTTTAAACGTAAGAAAGAAGACGAAAGCAAGAGCGTTTCTTTACCATCGCCGCTTAATTTGCGGTTGGGAAGTGCGGTTGAATTGGATTTGTTACCTTTCCAGATGATCCGTGAGCAGCTGAGATTCACCTTGCCAGAAGGGATTCAGACGATTGAGGCAGCAGGTTTCATTAATTTAGGGGCCGGTGCTTCGCTGTGCCGCTTTTATACGTCGGATGATGGCTTTATTCAGATATCAACAAGTGGCGGTTATGAAACGCAGAACATTGATGACATAAAATTCTTTGTCTTTGCACAAACCCATAATATTGCCAGTGAGAGCGGTGCGAGCCTTTGGGTCAGTGACTCCGGTTTGATTGGTGCTAAGCGCTTTGAGCTGAATGAAACAGATTATCGCCGGGTCTGGGATGAGGTGGTTCCAGGACGGATTGAACCGGTCAATTTCACGGAAACGGTTCACAGCCGTGATGAGTCGGTAACGGCTTATGATGTAGACCATCTGGCCATGCTCTATCAGCGACAAATCAGTGGCAGTGAGCGTTATGAATATCTCCTGGCGTCCCTTGAGTTCAGCGGTGAGGATGAAGCTACAGCTGTCGTAAGTTTAGGGTTTGATCTTGATATTTCAGCCATGACGATCACTTGACCAATACGGCATGAATGAATTTCCGGTCTGGCAAGGGTATCCTTGTCAGTCAGTTCCAATAATGTTCAGGATGTAACAATATGATAGCCATTACCGACTATTTAGCCGGAGTTCCTCTTTTTCTTGCCTATTTTGCCGTTGCGCTGGTGTTAACGGGGATTTATGTCCTGGTTTACACTTGGTGTACTCCCCATGAAGAGATGAAATTGATCAGGGCGGATGTGTCGGCTGCTGCCATTGCTTTTGCTGGCAGTTTAATCGGCTTTGTTCTGCCCCTGGCCAGTGTTATTGAAAACTCGATTAACCTGGTGGATATGGCGCTCTGGGGCGGTGTTGCCCTGATTGTTCAGTTGGCTACATTTTTTGGACTAAGACTGTTTATTCCGCAAATCTCAGAGCATATTGCAGACAATAAGCTGGCTTCTGGTATCTGGCTTGGGGGAGTATCAATCGCAGCCGGTTTATTGAACGCTGCCTGTTTGACCTATTAGTACCGGAGTTAAGGGAATAATGAAGCGTTCAAAGAAGTTGCAGCTTGCCATTATGGGAACCGCTCCGTTTGTGCTTAGTGGCTGCACAGACTCCGCCAGAGAAGCGCTGGTTTATAAAGACGTAGCCAGTTGCATCAGTGATGGCGTGATATCCGATTCGGTTTGCCGGTATGAATACAACAAGGCCTGGCAGAACCATTTAATGATGGCACCCAAATATAATGCCGCCTCAGACTGTCAGCAGGACTTCGGCACGACATGTCAGCAACTGGCTTCCGGAGAGTATATTCCAACCATGGAAGGCTTTATGCTTGCCGCAGAGCCTGGCTCGAGCAGAAGCTCTTTTACGGTTATTCCTCTCTATCTTGGTAGTGGCGGTTTTTTCCGGACGGGTAACTACGATAGGGTTGGCAGCAGTTATCAGCAGGGAAAGGTCATCGTCGATAAAAAAGCAACGGCCAAGCCTTCTTTGACCAAGCCTTCAATAAAAAGTACTACTATGAAACGTGGTGGTTTTGGCAGCCGTTCTGCCGCAAGAGGAAGCTGGGGGGGATAATGCTGCGTATTACCTCTGCGCCAAGAAAAGATTGGACCAGACTGGCGGAGTCCCTTGGGTTTAAATTCCACACCATTGGTGGGGAAGCCTATTGGGATGAGACTGCTTATTATCAGTTCTCCATGAAGCAGGTCGAGCAGGATATAGAAGATCCTACCGCAGAGATTCACCAGATGTGTCTGCATCTGGTGGATAAAGCTGTGAATTCAGAACAGCTGATGGAGCGTCTGCGAATTCCCCGGTTTTTCTGGGACTATGTGCGTCATTCCTGGTTGAGAAGGGATTCCCATCTGTATGGACGAATGGATTTCTCATACGATGGTCAGTCACCTGCCAAGTTCTATGAATATAATGCAGACACGCCCACATCATTATATGAATCCGCTTTTTTTCAGTGGCTCTGGCTGGAGCAGATGGTGGAAGAGCAGAAGCTTCCGCCAGAGATCGATCAGTTCAATATCATTCAGGAAATGTTGATTGAAGCTTTGGTACTATTGAAAAAGCAGAAAATGGCCGGTGAGCTACTTTACTTCTCTTGCAGCCAAGATTCCGAAGAAGACTATGGAACGGTTGAATACTTCCGTGACTGTGCTGTTCAGGCAGGGCTTGGTACACAGTTTATTTACACTGAGGACATTGGTATCAGTCCGGAGGGCCAGTTTACCGACCTGGAAGATAGAACCATTCCCGGAATGTTTAAACTCTACCCTTGGGAGTTTATGTTTGAAGAAGCATTCGGGAGCTACCTTCCGGGCAGCGATACATTATTTTTTGAACCTCCGTGGAAGGCCATTCTGTCAAATAAGGCCATCCTTCCCATTCTGTGGCAGGAATTTAAAGGACACCCAAATCTTTTACCCTGTTATTTCGAGGATGAAAAACCGGGGGATGATCTGGGAAGTCATTACGTTAAGAAACCGGTTTTTTCCAGAGAAGGTGCAAACATCGCAGTGATGGACAATGGTAAGACGACAGTGAACGTTGATGGACCCTATGTCGATAGTGGTTATGTTCTACAGAAATATCAGCCTCTGCCGGTATTTGCCGGAAACCACACGCTGATCGGCAGCTGGGTTATTGCTGATCGTCCGGCAGGTATCGGTATAAGGGAAGATAACTCGGTGATAACCAGGGACAGCTCAAGATTTGTGCCACATGTGATCAGGGAGTAGTTAAAAAAGACCCTGACTTGATAACGGAGCAGGGCCTTTTGTGAGTCACTTAAAAGTGGATGGAAGCGGCAACGTATGCTTGGCAAGAGTCGTTTACTTTCAGTTTGATATCATCAGACCCCTGGAATTGGTGAGAAGTGCTATTAGTCAGATATTTCACGCCAGCTTCCAGATCGATATTATCAATCTGATAAATAACGCCTGCCTGGGCTCCGTAGGCAAAGCCCCATTTCTTTTTAAAACTGTCTTGCTTGTCGGCTGCAATAAAAGAGCCATTGGCTTTTGTTTCTGTGGCACCGATGGTTAAACCAATAAACGGTTGAACATCCCATTCAGGCATAAACAGATAGTCGGCAGAAACCAGAAGGTTAAGTTGCTTAATGTCGTGAACTTTAAAATCGACACCGTCAGAGCCCCATTGAGCATCTTTCGGCTTGAGATAACCAGCAGTGAAATAGACTCTGGCCTCGTCATCCATAAAGCCACCAAGACGAAGCCCGAAAAAGCCAGTATTGTCACTGTCATCAACCGATGTGCCGGAACCGTCAAGCTTTACTTTGGTCTTGGCATAACCTCCTTCAAGGCCAACAAAAATATCATTCTCCGACCAGCCATCATCCCACCCGGTGGCCAGGGCAAATGAAGAAACAGCAGAAAACGCAAGAGCGGATAAAAGTGAGGTTATCTTTTTCATGGGGGTTCCCAAAATATTCCATATTGAATGTGTGTACAAGAGATAACGCGCTTGATCTATATGCAATAGATATAGATCAGGCTCGGAATAAGGAATCGTTGCTAATATAGTTTTATTTCTGAGCAAGCAAGAAGGCAGACCTTAAAGGAAGTTTGCGCTCAGAGTAACTATTAAAAACAGCGTTTCATTATTAATCATTGAATCTATATAGAACACAAATTTGGGTTCTGCCATTTTCATTTAGTGTACTAAGGTACAATTTAATTATGAAAGGTTGATTTCAAAGCGTAAATACGGTGAGTATAAGTTAAGAAGCAGGTAAAAAAACTGTTTAATTTGATTGCCTGGATAGATGTTTTGAACATCTTTTAAATAATAAGAATATCACTAATGTATTTGTGCAATTCTAGTGTTGTTTTAATGTGGAATTTAATATTTGTTTTTAATGTTTTTACAAAATTACCAGATTAGCATTCATTGTGGTTGTTCTTATTTGAGGTCTTATGCTTATTTTTATGCTCTTTTGTTGTGATGACAATAAAAAAGCCACTTAAAAGTGGCTGATATTCATAACTTCTCCTGGATACCAATTGAGCATTATTTGATGTGCTTATCAGCTTCTTTAAAGAAGAGTGCCATGTCATTCCAGGGCGTTGTTTTTCTGAGAATACGTCTGCAAGTTACGATCGTTTCAAAATATGGGGTCTGTTTCTTCAGCTCAACCCAGCCGCTGATACCACTGTTTTTCATGATACAACTCGACTAAATTCGGTGATGGGATAATCATGCTTTCAGTATATGACGGTAAAATTTTTATAAAAATCAATAATACTTTGTGAGCCTATCAAGTATTCTTATGCCTTGATTCTGTTGATGGAACAGGCTGTACATTAAATGCATATTACGCTTCGTCAGCTGGAAATATTTCGGGCGGTGGCTCAGTACGGAAGGGTGACTGGTGCTGCTGAGAGTTTGCATATTTCCCAGCCGGCGGCCAGCATGGCTTTATCGGAACTGGAAAAGCACCTGGGACCACTGTTTGACCGTAACCAGGGCGCAGGTCTGAAGATGAATGACTCCGGCCGTGCCCTGTTGCCAAAGGCATCCGAATTGATTGATCGCGCAAAGGAGCTGGAAAACCAGTTTGCCGGGGATGGATCCTATGAGTCGGGTTCTCTGGTTTTGAATGCCAGCTCAACCATAGGCAATAACCTGTTGCCCAAAATGCTTGCCCGGTTCCGGGAAAGTCATCCCGGTATCAGAATTGATCTGGAAATTGATAATACCCGTGTCATTGAGCAGCGGTTGCTGGACTTTAACACAGATCTCGCGGTCGTCGAGGGTGTCTGCCTGCATCCGGATATCGAGGTAACCACATGGCTGGAAGATGGGCTGGTGGTTATTTGCAGTCCGGATCATCCATTGGCTAATAAGGGCAATATGCCACTCTCTTCTCTGGCCAATGAGTTGTGGGTGTTAAGAGAGCCGGGCTCGGGTACGCGGGAACTGTTCGATGAGATGATTGCTACTCAGCTGCCGTCGCCTAAGGTTGCCATGGTGCTGAACCGTTCAGAAGCGGTGAAACAGGCGGTCAGTGATGGCGTTGGTATCGCCTGTATTTCAAGTCTGGCGGCAAAGTCCACTCTGGATACCGGGCATATGGCAACGATTGGGGTGACAGGGTTGAACCTGAAGCGTCATTTTTATCTATTGACCCACAAGAGAAAGTACAAAAGTACAGTTTTTACTCAGCTGTGCCAGTTCATCCTTGCAAGCAAGCCCTTTGAAAACGTTTGATTTTTATACACAGGGTATTTGATTTCTCAGACGCTGCTTTTCCGGCTAATGCCAGGGCATATTCCTCTTCCCCTTATACGGCACGTGCTGACCGGCTGTTCTACCAAATTCTATGTTTTATGACTTTGTGAAATATTAATTGGTAAGTATGGTTTCGGTTGAATATAGGTACTATTACCCATATACTGCGGCCGCTGGGATGTCAGAAATCATCAATCAAATAACAGGTGCTGACATAATCCAACAAAATATTACGCGGTGTGCATGCAATAATCTTTTGCTCCCCCTTTTCCTGATGAAAGTGGGGAAAGATAACTGAGCAGTAGTTAACGGAAGTATGTCAGAAGCAAAAGCCTGGAAGCAGCAGATAGCAATGGGTCGTGATGACTGGTCTGGATTTGCCAGCCGCAAGTCTGGTCGTGCTGATCATCGTCAATACATGTGGCTCCAACAGCCACCAGTGCATCGTGTTATTGTCGCCCAGTTGGTAGTATCTGCGGTGCTGGCCCTGGCACTGCTTCCTCTGGGAATCACTTTTACATTGTCTTCGTTTCTGGGAGGACTCTGTTGCTCACTGCCCAATGCGTATTTTGTATGGCGAGCGTTCCGCTATCGTGGCGCACGCTCGGCAAAACTGATTGTCAGCTCATTTTACCGTGGAGAAGCTGGCAAACTGGTACTGACCACAGCGGGTTTTATCCTGGTGTTTACCCTGGTTAAACCGCTGGAACCCCTGGCACTGTTTGGAACGTTTGTCGTGGTTCAGGCAGTCAGCTGGTTTGCACCATTGCTGGTGGTTCGTCGGCAGAAACCAGTAAAGTAATGGTTGGTAGACAACGCCCCGCCCATGGCGGTTGATTGCTGAAAAGTGTTTAAGTGGAAAAGCTGTTAACGGCTTTGTCTGATTTCAGATCAGATGTTGAGGGCCGGACAGCTTTGATATTGACAATGTAATGGATGATTAACAGGATTAGCCATGGCAAATACTGCTACTGAATACATACAGCACCACTTGCAGAATTTGACGTATGGTCAGCTGCCTGCTGGTTATCAGCGAGTTGACGCTTATGGTCAGCCTCAGGGTGTTCTCACCGAGCCAACCTGGACGTTTGCCCTGACCCCCGCTGAAGCCAAAGAGATGGGGTTCTGGGCCATTCATGTAGACAGCATGCTCTGGTCGGTATTCCTCGGCTTTGTGTTTGTTCTCCTGTTCCGCTTTGTTGCCAAAAATGCCACAGCTGGCGTTCCTGGTAAGCTGCAAAATGCCATTGAGTCCATTGTTGAATTTGTGGACACCAGCGTTCGCGAATCCTTCCATGGTAAAAACCCACTGATTGCTCCCCTGGCCCTGACCATTTTTGTCTGGATCTTCTTCATGAATCTCATGGACCTGATTCCTGTGGACTGGATTCCCGGTCTGGCAACACTGGCAGGCATTCCCTACATGAAGATCGTGCCATCGACAGATCCGAACATCACCATGTCCATGTCGATCAGCGTATTCTTCCTGATGCTCTTCTTCTGGATCAAGGTGAAAGGTGTGTCTGGCCTGTTCTCTGATCTGGCTCTGCACCCATTCTCCAGCAAGAATCCGCTGGCGAAGGTTATTCTGATTCCTGTCAACCTGCTGCTGGAAACGGTGTCCCTGTTAGCCAAACCCGTTTCCCTCGGGCTGCGACTGTTCGGCAATATGTATGCCGGTGAACTGATATTTATCCTGATAGCCATGATTGGCTGGGCGCAGCTGCCACTGCATTTTGGCTGGGCTGTCCTCCATATTCTGGTTATTACCCTTCAGGCTTACATCTTCATGACTCTGACCATTGTTTATCTGAGCAGCGTTCATGAAGAACACTGAGTGAAAGGTAACCGGGCAGCGTATCCTTCAGGAGAGCTGCCCACTGGATAAATTTACTTTAACTAACCACTGAATCTCACAACACACGACCTGAAAAGTCGGGAGGAAATATGGAACTGGTAGTTGGTCTGACAGTAATCAGTGTTGCCATCATGCTGGGTGTAGCGGCGCTGGCAACGGGTATTGGCTTTGCCCTGCTGGGTGGCAAATTCCTGGAAGGGGTTGCCCGTCAGCCGGAAACTGCACCTATGCTGCAAACCAAAATGTTCATCGTTGCGGGTCTGCTGGATGCGATCCCAATGATTGCCGTTGGTATTGCCCTGTTCTTCACCTTTGCTAACCCGTTCGTTGGTCTGCTCTAAGCAAAGACGTTAATGCCCGACCAGGTGCCAAGCCACGCAGGTCGGTTCCCCCGGGAGCCGACCTGCGTTGAGAAAAGGCCAGGCTCTGAAAGGAGCCAACGACATTAACTAAAAGAGGTGTTGGCGTGAATTTAAATGCAACTCTGATCGGCCAATCCATCGCTTTTATGTTCTTTGTGTGGTTCTGCATGAAATATGTGTGGCCACCTCTGACCAAAGCGCTGAGTGACCGACAGCAAAAAATAGCCGATGGTCTGGCTGCTGCTGATAAAGCAGAAAAAGACCTGGCTCAGGCCAATGACAAGGTTGCTGAACTGCTGAAAGAAGCAAGAGCTGAAGCCCAGGGCATCATTGAGTCAGCCAACAAGCGCGCAAACCAGATTGTCGATGAGGCCAAAGAACAGGCCCGTGCTGAAGGTGACCGCCTGAAGGCCGCTGCTGCTGCTGAAATTGAGCAGGACGCTAACCGGGCTCGTGAAGCATTGCGTACGCAGGTGGCAAGCCTCGCTATTGCCGGTGCTGAACGAATTCTGGGTGAACGTCTGGACGAGGCAGCGAACAGCAAGCTGGTTGATGATCTGGCGGCTGAACTTTAAGGGGGCTGGAGATCATGGAATTAACAACCTGTGCCCGTCCCTACGCCAAAGCGGCATTTGAATATGCCCGTGATGCCTCACGTTTGAGCGAATGGTCTGACATGCTGTCGCTCTGTGCCAGTGTGAGCGCATACCAGAAAGTGGTTGAGCTGCTGGGCAATCCGCAATTGAGTGGTGCGCAACAGGCAGAAACCATTATCGGACTGTGTCAGGGCGACGGTTCACTGGATCAGCCGTTTGAGAATTACCTTCGGGTGTTGTCAGAACATCGTCGTCTGCAACTGCTGCCTGAAATCGCTGTCCTGTATGCCCGGTTGAGAGCGGAAGAAGAACGTTCCCAGCAGGTGCAGGTGACGTCAGCGTACCCCCTGAGTCAGGAGCAGCAAGATAAACTGGCAGAAAAAATGGCGGCCAGACTTGGACGTTCTGTTCAACTGGTGACAGAGATCGACAGTAGCATTTTAGGTGGCGTTATCGTCAAAGCGGGTGACCTGGTCATTGATGGCAGTCTCCGTGCCCGGCTGGGCAAGCTGGCCGATGCGATGATTTCCTGAGTAATCAATACAGCCTTGAGCTCAACAATAGAGAGTAGGAGGCCGCGGCGCTCATGAGCCCAAAGGTGCAGTTTTTCACTCAGGCTTCTGTCAGGTGCCAACAGCAATAGTGCCCAGGGCGGAATAAGCCATCGGGTTGAGAATCAATAAAACTGTACGTTTGTGGTTAAGTGGGGCAGGTAAGCTATGCAGCAACTGAATCCTTCCGAGATCAGTGACATCATCAAGAGCAGAATCGAGCAGCTTGATGTGTCCAGTGAAGCCCAGAATGAGGGCACGATTGTCAGCGTAACTGACGGTATTGTACGTATTCATGGTCTGGCGGATGCCATGTACGGGGAGATGATCAAGTTCCCGGGCAATGTCTACGGTATGGCACTGAACCTTGAGCGTGACTCTGTCGGTGCAGTGGTCCTGGGTGACTATGGCGATCTGGCTGAAGGCCAGACCGTTCAGTGCACTGGTCGAATTCTTGAAGTACCCGTGGGCAATGAACTGCTCGGGCGTGTGGTCGATGCCCTGGGCAACCCGATTGATGGTAAAGGTGCCCTGCAAACCGGGCAAACCTCTCCCCTGGAAAAAGTCGCACCCGGCGTTATTGCCCGTCAGTCGGTGGATGAGCCGGTGCAGACCGGCTACAAGGCCGTTGACTCCATGGTGCCCATCGGCCGTGGCCAGCGTGAGCTGATCATCGGTGACCGTCAGACCGGTAAAACCGCGCTGGCGATCGACGCCATCATTAACCAGAAAGGCACCGGCGTTAAGTGTGTCTACGTTGCGGTTGGTCAGAAGCAGTCCACCATTGCCAACGTGGTGCGCAAGCTGGAAGAGCACGGTGCCATGGACCACACCATTGTGGTGGCAGCCGGTGCGGCTGATCCGGCGGCCATGCAGTTCCTGGCACCGTTTGCCGGCTGCTCCATGGGGGAATACTTCCGTGACCGTGGTGAAGATGCCCTCATCGTCTACGATGACCTGACCAAACAGGCTTGGGCTTATCGTCAGATTTCCCTGCTGCTCCGTCGTCCACCGGGCCGTGAAGCGTATCCGGGGGACGTATTCTACCTGCACTCCCGTCTGCTGGAGCGTGCGGCACGGGTGAATGCGGATTACGTTGAGAAGTTCACCAACGGTGAAGTGAAAGGCCAGACCGGTTCCCTGACCGCACTGCCCATCATCGAAACTCAGGCCGGTGACGTATCGGCCTTCGTACCCACCAACGTTATCTCGATTACCGACGGTCAGATCTTCCTGGAAACTGACCTGTTCAACGCCGGTATCCGTCCTGCGATGAACGCCGGTGTTTCGGTATCGCGGGTAGGTGGTGCTGCCCAGACCAAGATTATCAAGAAGCTCGGCGGTGGTATCCGTCTGGCTCTGGCCCAGTACCGTGAACTGCAGGCGTTTGCCCAGTTTGCTTCTGACCTGGATGAAGCCACCCGTAAGCAGCTGGAGCATGGTCAGCGGGTGACTGAGCTGATGAAGCAGACCCAGTACGCCCCCATGTCGGTAGCGGAAATGGGACTGGTTATCTTTGCCGCTGAGAAAGGGTTCCTGGCGGATGTGGCCCTGAACAAGATTGGTGATTTTGAAGCCGCCCTGATCAGCTATGCCAACGCTGAGCACAGTGCGCTGATGGCGACCATCAATGAGTCCGGGGACTACAACGGCGAGATTGAAGCAGGCCTTAAAGAAGTCATTGAGAAGTTCAAGGCCACCCAGACTTGGTGATCAGTTGTCAGTGGGCAGTTGTCAGTGGGCAGTGAACAGCCTGACTGGCAACTGGCCACCCATAACTGACCACTGATCACTGACAACTGGAAACTGATTATGGCCGGGGCAAAAGAGATACGGACGCAGATATCGTCCATTAAAAGCACACAGAAAATTACCAGCGCCATGGAAATGGTGGCTGCCAGCAAGATGCGTAAGGCCCAGGAGCGGATGGAAACCAGCCGCCCCTATGCTGAGCGTATTCGTCAGGTGGTAGGACACATCGCCAACGCGAATGCAGAGTACGAGCACAGCTTCATGGTTGAGCGTGAAGTCAAACGTGTTGGCTTTATCATCGTCTCTACTGACCGTGGTCTCTGCGGTGGCTTGAACATTAACCTGTTCAAGAAGACCGTAGAAAGCATGAAGGCGTGGACCGACCAGGGTGTCGGCATCGACCTCTGTCTGATTGGCAGTAAGGCTGCCGCCTTTTTCCGCAGCTATGGCGGTAACGTCGTGGCAGCCATGGCGCATATTGGGGATTCACCCAACATTGCTGACCTGATTGGCGGGGTCAAAGTAATGTTGGACCGCTACGACCAGGGGCAAATTGACCGTCTGTTTGTGGTGCATAACGACTTCGTAAACACCATGACCCAAACGCCGCAAGTGCAGCAACTGCTGCCATTGGTACCGGATGATGATGCGTCCCTGAAGAGACCCTGGGACTACCTGTATGAGCCTGATGCCAAAGAGCTGCTGGATGGTCTGCTGGTACGTTATATCGAGTCTCAGGTGTTCCAGGCGGTGGTTGAAAATAATGCCTGTGAACAGGCGGCTCGAATGGTGGCCATGAAGAGTGCCACCGATAACGCCGGAAACCTGATTGATGACCTGCAGTTGGTCTACAACAAGGCCCGTCAGGCTGCGATCACACAGGAATTGTCTGAAATTGTCAGCGGTGCTGCGGCTGTTTAAAAGCGTGGCCGTTTAAAAGATTAAGGGGTGAGGAAAGACTATGAGTAGCGGTCGTATCGTACAAATTATCGGTGCCGTCATCGACGTCGAATTCCCACGGGACAGCGTGCCCAAAGTGTATGACGCACTGAATGTTGATGGCAAGGATCTGGTACTGGAAGTTCAGCAGCAGCTGGGTGACGGTGTCGTTCGTTCCATTGCCATGGGGTCTACCGAAGGGGTTGCCCGTGGTTTGAACGTTGCCAACACGGGAGCACCGATTCAGGTGCCAGTGGGTACCAAAACCCTGGGACGTATCATGGACGTTCTGGGTAATCCTATTGATGAAAAAGGCCCTATCGGTGAAGAAGAGAGAGCGGCCATTCACCGTAAGGCACCCAGTTACGCTGACCAGGCCGCCACCAACGAGCTGCTGGAAACCGGGATCAAGGTCATCGACCTGGTTTGCCCATTTGCCAAGGGCGGCAAGGTGGGTCTGTTCGGTGGTGCCGGTGTGGGTAAAACCGTCAACATGATGGAGCTGATCCGTAACATCGCCATCGAGCACTCCGGTTACTCGGTATTTGCCGGTGTCGGTGAGCGTACCCGGGAAGGTAACGACTTCTACCATGAAATGACCGACTCCAACGTTATCGACAAAGTATCGCTGGTGTACGGCCAGATGAACGAGCCACCCGGAAACCGTCTGCGTGTCGCCCTGACCGGTCTGACCATGGCGGAAAAATTCCGTGATGAAGGCCGTGACGTACTGCTGTTTATCGATAACATCTACCGTTACACCCTGGCGGGCACCGAAGTATCGGCACTGCTGGGTCGTATGCCTTCTGCAGTAGGTTACCAGCCAACCCTGGCGGAAGAGATGGGGGTACTGCAGGAGCGGATTACCTCCACCAAAACCGGTTCCATCACTTCTATCCAGGCGGTGTACGTACCGGCGGATGACTTGACTGACCCATCCCCTGCTACGACATTCTCTCACCTGGATGCCACCGTGGTATTGAGCCGTGATATCGCCTCCAAGGGTATCTACCCGGCCATTGACCCTCTGGACTCCACCTCCCGCCAGCTGGACCCTCTGGTCATTGGTCAGGAGCACTACGACGTCGCCCGTGGCGTACAGACGGTACTGCAGCGCTACAAAGAGCTGAAAGACATCATCGCCATTCTGGGTATGGACGAACTGTCTGAAGAAGATAAGCAGACCGTATCCCGCGCCCGTAAGATTGAGCGATTCCTGTCTCAGCCCTTCTTCGTAGCGGAGGTGTTCACCGGCTCTCCGGGTAAATATGTGCCATTGAAAGACACCATTCGTGCCTTCAAGGGCATTCTGGAAGGTGAATTTGATGCGCTGCCAGAACAGGCTTTCTATATGGTCGGTTCCATTGACGAAGCGGTTGAAAAAGCCAAGTCTATGTAAATAAGACCGCTGCCCGCTGCCCGCTGCCCGCTGCCCGAAAAGATAAGACAAAAGCTTTTACGGGCTGCGGACGGCGGGAGGCGGGCAGCGGGCAACTCTAAGGAGATAGAACCCAATGGCATCAACCGTAGATTGTGACATCGTTAGTGCCGAGCAGGAGATCTTCAAAGGTCAGGTAGAGATGTTGATTGCTACCGGCTCCATGGGAGACCTGGGTATTACCCCCGGGCATACTCCGCTGCTGACCGAACTGAGACCCGGACCAATCCGACTCATTACCCAAAGTGGTGAAGAAGAAGTCTTCTACGTCTCCGGTGGCTTCCTGGAAGTCCAGCCAAACCAGGTCAAGATCCTTGCGGATACGGCACTGCGAGCTGACGACATGAATGAAGCGGCGGCCGAAGAAGCCAAGCGTCAGGCAGAAAAAGCCCTGGAACACCAAAGTGGCGAATTCGACTACTCCAGGGCGGCAACCCAACTGGCTGAAGCGGCTGCCCAGCTCAGAACCCTTCAGGCGGTTCGCAAGAAACTGGGCAAATAAGTTCAGTTCTTGTGCTGTCAAAGAACCCTGCTTTTGCAGGGTTTTTTTGCAATGAAATCATATCTTGATTTTTATCTTATTAATCATTGAGTTAACAAATAAAGCTACTTTATGGAGACGAAAGTTTAATAGTAAATAGTATTTAGTGAGCGTATCCTAACGTATCAAGGTATTTCTTATGGACAAACCTAATCCAAGCATTTGAATAATAATTTAATAGTGGATAATTACTTCAAATCAACCTGATTAATTTGTTGAAGTACTCAATAAATCAAGGAAGAATTAATTATGAATCCATCAGCTATCATACCTAAAAAAACATCCCCGCAAGTTACTTTTAGTCCTGAAGATGCTCGTAAGAAAGATGTCCGAAAGAAAAAATGGGCAGGATTGAAAGTAAGAAAAATGGCAGCAAACTCTTTTGAAAAACTGACGATTAAGCTCCAGATGAAGTTACCTCACAAAACTTTCTCTAATCTGTTTGGAAAATTAGCTGAATGCAAAACAAAGGTTATAAAAAACTGGTTAATCCGCAAATTTATCTGGATGCATAAAATTAATCTTCAAGAAGCTACTAAAAAGCGGGCTGAAGATTTTGAATCTTTCAATGACTTTTTTACTAGAAAGTTGGAAACGGATGCCAGACCCATTGCTTCAATTACAGAAGTTGCCTCACCTGTTGATGGAACAATTAGCCAGGCCGGGAAAATAGATTCAGGAGAACTTATCCAGGCCAAAGGGCATACATACAATATCAAAGATTTATTAGGTGGAGATCAGGAGCTTTCTGATGCTTTCCAAGGGGGGAGTTTTGCCAATATCTATTTATCACCTGGTGATTATCACCGTTTTCATATGCCCATATCCGGAAAACTGAAAAAGACAATCCATGTTCCGGGTAAGCTATATTCCGTTAGTCCCAAATCGGCAAAAAATATTGATAATTTGTTTGTCAAGAATGAGCGGTTAGTTTGTATTTTTGATACAGCCCAGGGCCCTATGGCAATGATTATGGTAGGGGCAATTAATGTATCCAGTATTGAAACCGTTTGGGAAAATGGAGTAATTGAGCCTCATCGAAAGGGTGGGAAGCGTGCGCACATTCATGAAAAGAGTTTTGATGATTTACCATTTCGTATTGGAGATGATCTGGGGGCGTTTCGTATTGGCTCAACCGTGATATGTCTTTTTGGAAAAGATAAGGTTGATTGGCAAGAGAGTTTAATCACAGGTAAGAAAATTAAAATGGGAGAGGCAATAGGCTCTCTTAGATAAGCATAGAAAACTGGTAAACATCGTCCTCAGTCATTGGTCAGGAGGTTTCGCTATGATACACCTGAATGAGAACGAAGCTGCTTCCGGGAAAAAAGCCCTGATCCCATGCATAAATGGCTGTTTGTTTTGACGTATGTGCACTCTGTGCCAGAAAAATCAGATTCTGGAACCTTCTTCTTATATTCGCTATAGTTCGCGCCTCCCATTATCAGATGCAAGACTTCTATGCCAGTAAATCAACCCTTATTACCATCCATGCAATACGATGCCGTTATTATTGGAGCGGGGGCTTCCGGGTTGATGTGTGCACTGACGGCAGGTGATCGCAGCCGAAAGGTGCTGGTCATTGACCATGCCAATAAGATTGGCAAAAAAATTCTGATTTCCGGCGGTGGCCGCTGCAACTACACCAATATGTACGCTGAACCGGCAAACTACCTTTCTAAAAATCCCCATTTCTGCAAATCGGCACTGGCCCGCTACACCCAGTGGGATTTTCAGGCGCTGGTGGATAAGCACCAGATTCCCTGGCATGAGAAAACCCTGGGGCAGCTGTTCTGCAACCAGCAGTCCAGCGATATCGTCGAGATGCTGGTGGAGGAGTGTAGAAAGTCCGGTGTCACCATTCGCCTGAAGACAGCATTACATCACGTTAAGCCATTGGATGATGCAGAAGGCTTTATGCTGGACACCACATTGGGAGAAGTCCGCTGCACATCGCTAGTGGTGGCAACCGGCGGCTTGTCATTCCCTACCATGGGCGCTTCCGGTCTTGGCTATGAACTGGCTGAGCAGTTCGGTCATCATTTAATTGAAAGGATGCCAGGCCTGGTGCCATTTACCATGGACAAACAGTGGCTGGCCCACTTTATTGAGTTATCCGGTGTAAGTGCCGATGTTATCGCCAGCTGCAATGGCCAGAGCTTTCGGGAGAATGTCCTCTTTACTCACCGAGGGCTGAGTGGGCCTGCCATATTGCAGATCTCCTCCTACTGGCGGCCCGGCAATAAAGTCTCCATCAACTGGCTACCGGGTATCGCCATAGAAGATTGGTTGAATGAACTCAGAGAAGCAAAACCCAGGGCTGAAATACGTTCAATACTCTCAGATAAATTAACCAAACGTCTGACAACAGCACTGTGCACCTACGGAGAGCTGCAAAAATTGACAGACAGTGGTCGTAAACCCATGAACCAGTTTTCTGCAACTGAGCTGCAACGCCTGGCCGAAAGCCTGGAATCCTGGATATTTATGCCTGCGGGCACCGAAGGTTATAAAAAAGCCGAAGTCACTCTGGGCGGCGTAGCTACCAACAATATTTCATCGAAAACCTTCGAAAGCCAGAACCAGCCAGGGCTTTATTTTGTGGGTGAAGTACTGGATGTCACCGGCCACCTCGGCGGATTCAACTTCCAGTGGGCGTGGGCTTCGGGGTATTGTGCCGGGCTGTATGTGTGAATTTATTGCCGGGGAAGAATACCAATTCCGCCTTCTAAACATGAACTGCGCAGCCATCTTCAACAGCCGGATTTCTTGCGAAGCTTCCTTTTGTACTCCCTGCTGCGTTTCCTTACACGCTCTGCGAAATCGGGATCATTCTGGTAGCGCTCTTTTTTGCGCTCTTTTTGGCGTTCTTTTTGGTACTTCCTTTTGTGCTCTGCGAGGTAGAGCTTTCTTTGGTTCTCCCTTTGGCGCTTCCTTATGCGTTCTGCAAAATCGGGATCATTCCGGTAGCGCTCCCTTTGGCGCTGCTTATGGCGCTCGGTGTAAATGGGATCTTTGCGAAGCACTCTCATGCGCTCCCTTTGGCGCTCCCTTTGGCGCTCAAGGTAAACGGGGTTTCTGCGAAGCTGTCTCATGTACTCCCTTTTGCACACCCTTCTGCGCTCAATTATTGAAGCTTTATCATCAACAATTTCTCTTGCCAGGTTCGTTTGGTTATCACTTGCAGTTTGATTCAGGTTTAGCGGGTTAGCTGCAGTAATTGATGGTAAATCATGTAGGTTAGAGGATACGACAGGAAGATTGGTTAACTGATCAGCTGGACTTGAATGGCTCTCTGGTGTTGGCTCCTTGATCTCAGATTCACTCCCTGATAAGCATATCTGCTGCATAAAAGGAATATTTGGTTTTGATGAGCGTTTATCGGGGTCATTACCAGAATGCCAGGGAATATGTTCATCAAGAACTGATTGTGGTATTTCAGGAAGCACTGCGTCGACGGCATAGGAGAGTATTAGAGTTTCAATATCAAATTCATGCAATGAATGAAAATAGTGAGGATTCTGTTGGTGTATGCCTGACTGAAGATGGTAAAAAGAGCAAGAAGTGTACAGGGGCTGAACAGACCTTCCCTGATAGGTCGAGGGTTGTTCCCTGGTAGCAAATTGATACCTTTGTTCAATTAAATCTAATGAGCCGAAATAAATATCGGTAAAAGCAAGATTGAATGACGGTGAGCTGCTAAAAATATCCATTGAGCTGTTAAATTATTGAATTGTTGAATTAAAGTTCAAGACTATTCTTTCTTCTAAAAGTTCCTCTTCAATACAAACAATTCAATATGGAGATGACAAGTGCTTTTTGGGCACTTAGTAACCATTTGAAAGGTGACGGGTATAGACTGGCTCTACACCAGCCGACACCAAGATGGCAGCGGAGGGCGTTTGGCAGTCACATATTTTTTATTTTTTTCCAGCATGTTTTTCCAGTAGGGTACATCAGCCTTCAGCCAATTGCCTTCTTCATGGGAAGGGGTTCTTAGTTCAATGCCCACTGCGGCCATCGTATCAACCTTCATGTGCCAGAGTTCGGGGTAGTGTCGTGCGGGTGCACAGATACCGGCCCATGGATCAATAATTACGGCCTGGTCATTCCAATCGTTAAAATTATCGGGGAACACCCCCCTCTACACTGGGCTTCTGGTCCATTACCACAAAGCAATGACTATTCGGCCAGAGGGAGACACGGTAGTAGATCAGTGGACCGGGTTGTTGTGACAGAAAATAACAAACAAGATTGCTTTTTTCGCCACAGTTACCCGCCTTAACTTTTTTAACTTCTGAGATATATTCTTCGAAGTTGTATTTTTTTCTTTTCTGTCGTGATGCATGGATGATGTCATTGGCCTCATCTGCATCAGGTAGGCTGGGTGTCCAGGGTTTTATCGCACTTAAATGACCAACCCCAATATTACCAGAGCCTAAAGATGTATGGACATTGGCAAAACGCAAAGCGGCTTGTGCAATGCTTGGTTGTTCGGGAGCTGCTCTGCTGGCCAGCTCATGAACGTACCGGGGTTGTGCGAGGTTTTGGAGAGAAGTGGAACGCTGTAAGGGCATGGAAACGACTCCTGGTTTTAGGGCATGCAAGAAACAGGGGTGAAAAGCCCTAAACACAATTGGACTTTCAAGCAGTAAGAATACTACCTATCACTATTAACCTTGGTTTTTTTGACTTGGAACGGCAGGTCAGGTCATAACGGTCTGCGCAGGATACAGACATAATCTGGCTACATGGCCCTCCTTGCTATGAGTTGACAGATCTTGCTGATAATTAAAACTGAAAGGTGAATCAGAGGGACCTGTTTGTAAACAAGTCATAGGAGCCAATAGAGGAGAGAAGCTGTGGATGCCAGCCGTGCCCAGTCGGTAAATACGCCAGTTCCAAGTACCAGCGCTCAAACCAGGGAGCTGGAACCACCACCCGACGCCATTGTCCGGCGTCGATCTTGTCAACTATGCGGACAATTTATTGAGTCTCCTCCCTTTATGGTATCCCGTTGTTGCGAACACATGTACCACAATTGCTGTTCTCTCGCGACCAGGGATGTGCTTGGGTGCTCAGGCTGCCGGGCAACTTATGTCAATTTTTACCAGGATATGCAGTTTGCCGAAGAGGTAAAGAAATACGACTGGAGTCTTTTTCAATCAGCGCCTCAAGTAGCTGCTGGTAAGCGTGCATCGACCGAGTCTGTCATCGATCTCACCAGTGAAGAAACAGGATCACTGGTGACGATTCCGGGTCCATCCGGGCTATCAGGGCCCTACACCCAGCAATATGTTGATGCCGGAAGAGTTTCCCAACGGGACACGTTCAAGAAAGCGCGATTGGAGACTCCGGAAGCGGTGTCATTCCGGGCTGATTATTCTGTCCAACCAGCCTTTCTCCCCTCAAATAACCTCGATCTGTACAGCATGACCGGTACTTTTGCACGTCTCTTTGCCGAGCCCTTTATGCTGGAAGAGATGGAAGCTCTGGCAATGCAGAGTGGGTATCATTTTGTGACACAGATGATGGACGCCGGTGTGGTGCCTGAATGGCAGGAAATATGCGATAGCAAAGGCCATCTTTGTGGCAAGCAGACGAACATTGACCAGCCTGATGAGACCAATGCGTTTTTTACCGCTATGCAGCATCACCTGGATCAGCTGGCACCGTCCCATCGGCTCTTTGTTACTTTCGTCTGTTCATTCCAGAATAAAATAACGGGTTTGCCACAACAGCTCTCACCTGTGTCACAAGTTTTTCGTCACCCATCTGACAATCGTCTGATATGGCTAACTACTACCGATGAGCCAATAGCGAAACATCCCCATGGTCGCCTGATTTTTGGGGTTTTTGCCAGCGGTACCCAGCTAGTGAAATACCTTCGGTTTCTTATTCTGACCAGTGAAGCTGACCAGGTTATGTTTGTCCGATCGACCAATGAAGGAGAATCGGATGCCGACGGTCTGGATAACATCAATATCAGGGAGTTTATTCAGCGTTTCCCCCCCAGGGATATGGGCGTCGGTGGACAGTCAAAAAATTACCGGGAAATTCTTCTGGCCGCTGCCCAGAGCCTTGGCATGCAACGTATCCAAAAAGAGGATGCAAGCAAGGTTGTGCTGCTGGATAAACTGATTGACGGCAAATTTCGCAACACTCAACTGACGGTCAAGGACCTGATGGCCCGTCTGAATGACCTTGATTATTTCCCGGAGCACGATGAAATCATCCGTTCCAGGCTGAAGCTTTCGCAAGGGTTCGGCAGGGAAGAGACCCAGGCAGAAAATATTCGTCTGCAACGGCAAGTGGCTGATTGCGTGAAAAAGATTCATGGGTCACTGGCAACAACAGGCTATATTCAGATCCAGCTGGAACCTTGGGCATTCGCTTTACCTAATGAAATTCTGGTGCTGGCCTGTGATGAGGACCAACTGTACCTGGTGAATATGAAAAGAAAATCGGTATCTGTCCAGTGTTCGTCCAGTATCGATGATATCACTGATTTCTGTCAGGTGTTTATGAGCGGCTGCCGTATCAGGGAGGCTTATATTACGCTTTTTCTGCCGAAGCAGGCCAAAAACACCAGCGCTCCCAAGTGATTGCTGTGAGGCTGTCCGGGACAGGCTGCCCTGCGTGGCAGGTCACCCATTCCCGAACAGCCTCTCAGATACTCTTAAGAACCAATCACTTCAGCAGTTACACGACGGTTTTGCTGGCGGCCTTCGGCGGTATCGTTGCTGGCAACAGGATTGCTCTCACCCATACCCACCGCATCAATACGTCCTGCGTCGACACCGTGTGTGTCGATCAGCTGTTGACGGATGATGTCGGCACGACGAACAGACAGCTGTTCATTGTAAGTCGCTTTTCCCTGTGCGTCGGTATGGCCTTCAATACGGATGCGAACGTTCGGGTAGCGCTGCAGGAATTCACCCATTTTGGCGATCTGGTCAATGCCTTCTGGATTAATGGTTTCGGAGTCGAAGTCAAAATTTACCAGCAGGTCAATGGCTGTCATTGGCTCACAGCCCGTCTGGTCAACTGTAATGCCTGCGGCGGTATTCGGGCACAGGTCGTCCTTGTCCAGTACGCCGTCGTTATCTGCATCAAGAACCGGGGCAGGTTCAACCCTGGCAACCACTTCTTCCTGAACCGGCTCAACCATCGCAACGGGTTCTGCTGCCTTGGCGACGCTTCCGAAAGTCCAGGTCAGAGCGACATTAGCCATGGCTTCTGTCTGGGCGTAATCCAGAGTACGAACGGCACGTACATCACCACGGATGGCGAGGTTGGGAGTAAAGGCTTTGCGCAAACCAAAACCGGCATTCATACGAGTGTCGTCGTGTTTGCCATTCATCTCATAATCGGCTTCCAGTTCAGAAATACCGGCAACCAGGTAAGGGGTCAGAGAACCATCCCATGGGGTCAGGTCGTAGAATGCGTCCAGACGGAATTCTTTAAGATCTGCATCCGGGCCTGTCTTCTGCTCTGTGGAGTACTGAGAGTAGATGCCTTCAACACTGAAGCGGTCGTTCAGACGATAGCCAATAGCGATTTCCGGTGCCAATGCGTTATCAAGGCCGCGATAGCTGTCCAGATCGTTCCAGGCACCACCGACAGTGAATGTCAGCCCTTTATCCACTGCCTGTGATGCCATTTCACTGGCAATTACCGAACTGCTGAGGGTTGCGCCGATAGCAATGGCAATCAATGAGCGTGCGAAACCTTGCACTTTCATAATGTCTTCTCTGTGTGTTGTGTGTGTCTTTAAGGGCGCATGCGCCAGAGGGGGGAGGAGATTACGTGATTTTTACGCTGGAATAAATACTTTGTCATTATGTGTTTGTACTTGCACCCATAAAGGCCACTCAAGTCATGGGTAGTCCCTGCCCATGGCTCGATAAGTCTGGGTGGCAAAACCGGTTTCCACGAGGTTTGCGGTGTTGATGCTGCAATACCCGGAAATCAGCGGTAATTTTCCCTATTTAAAGCCGGATCAGGCTGCTGTAGTTTGCGCAATATCATGCCAATTTTACCCACAGAGATAACAACAGAATGACAGGCTACAACGGAATTAAATTGATCGCTGTCGATATGGATGGCACTTTTCTGAATGATAACAAAACGTATAACCGTGAACGTTTTCTGGAGCAGTTCAAAACCCTGAAAGCCAGGGGTATTCGATTTGTCGTGGCCAGTGGCAACCAGTATTACAAGTTGCGCTCCTATTTTGAGGATATTGATGCTGGCGATATTGCCTATGTTGCAGAAAATGGCGGTTATGTACACGACGGTCAGCGGGAGCTGTTTGTTGCGGATATTGCCACGGCAACCCTGGTCCGTGTCTACCCGTTTCTGGAAAGCCTGCAAGAGGTAACTGCCATTATCTGCGGCTGCAACAGTGCCTATGTTTTGCATACGGCTGATCCTGAAGAAGTAGCCAATGCCCGCAATCATTACCAGCGTCTTGAGCTGATACAGGGCTATCAGGATATCGACGACACAATTCTTAAAATTGCCATCAAAATGTCTCCAGCCAGACACGATACCGTATTGGCAGGGGCTAAAGAGACACTGGGGGATGTGCTGGTGTCAGTCACCAGTGGCCACGAGTGGATTGACCTGATCATTCCCGGTGTTCATAAGGCACATGGTATTCATCTGTTGCAGGAACAGTGGAACATTGCTGACCATGAAGTGGCTGCCTTTGGCGATAGTGGCAATGATCTGGAAATGCTGCAAAAGGCAGGTTTCAGTTTTGCCATGAATAATGCCAATGACACGGTCCGACAGGTTGCCCGTTATTTAGCTCCGGCCAATAATGAAGAGGGCGTTCTTGAAACCATCGACCATATTCTGAACAGTCATTTGGTTAGTCAGGCAACTTAGCGCTTATCGGGTTCTTTAAGCGTGATATTGCCCTCTGTCTTGTTGATCCTGAGTTTTCTGAATAATCGGTTCAAGTCCCCATAAAGTGAATCATCATCCACTTCAACCATCTGGTTGCCATTGTAAGTGAAATATGGGGATGTACTCTCTTTCTTAACCGCTTTGATTTCACCCATTACTTTGTGCTTCGCAGGAGGTGGTGGCTTTTTATCTTCTTTTGGTGGACGTTGTTGATGCAGGGAGCCGAGCGTCTTTATATTCATGTTCCTTTATCACCTTATCACCAACCTCTGAGTTACCTGTAGTGCTTAGACTGCGATTGTCGGAAAAAGTTCTTGAATAACTATATTTTTCTGCCTTGGACGGGCTTCATAGTTATGCTTGATCATCTGGCATCTTATACTTTTTGCGGAACTAATGTCTCAAAAAAGGTACTAATTATCAGCAGTGGTGTGTTTTGTGAACTTCACAGGCTCCTTGAAAGCCTTAATGAAGCGATCAATACAGAACCAGCTTATTGCTTTAATTATCAACAAACTACAAGATAATAAATGACAAGGAGGTTAACAATGCCGCGACCTGTATCAGATGCATTTATGGGACACCTATCAAACGTTCCAACTGCCCTGAATCATTCTGGAGTAAGTGACGTTGTCACAGCACCTGTTGATAAAGGATTTATCGGTTATTTGGGTAACCAATTCGATCAGTACAATAGGCATTTGGCTGATTATTCTATCCAAATTGTGACTACGCCAACGACATTGCCAGTAAATAACAGTGAATTACCATGCAGTCCAACGTTATCAAATGCTGCTGGATATAAACCTGATTTGGCGGGTGAATTTGATGAAGCTTTACGCGCAGCCGATAAAAGCACGCAGAACCTACTTGATCCAGATTATTATCTGGGAACACCTCTAATGCCGCTAGATGATAATAATCCCTGCCCAGGTCAGGATAACAGTGAAAATGGTTCAGGTTCTGCGAAAGATGCAGTGGATTTATCTTCTGTTAAAAAGACAATGCAGATGCCCACTGATCCACCGGAAGAAATGGATATTAATCCTAATCCTAATGCAGTGGACAGCAAACCTGTCAGTCAAAACCCTTCGTGTACTCCTTTAAAGTCCACAAAAAACACTGTAGCCACAGCTGAAAGTGTTAAAGCTATGAGGTCACTGGTAGCAGGGATAATAACTAACAATCAGTACTATAGTATTCAGGATATTGCTGATATGGATATTAAAAAATTCAATAATATTATTGAAAGAGAAACTGATAATTGGATTTGCCTGTTGGCAAAAGATATTAGAAGAAGGGGTAGAAATAAGATTGCCGCCCGAAACTGCAGAAAAAGAAAGTTAGATGAAAAAACCAAATCTAAAACTGATAACAAATTGCTTCGTGATAAAAAACAATCGCTCATATCACAGAATGAAGAAATATCCAAAGAGCTAAAGCAGCTGAATAAAGATATTAAAGCTTCGCAAGAGAAATTAGTGGAAATTTATGGGAGCACTCCATACAAGAAAACTCTTTAGACGGGCAGGCTCCTGGTGTCCCGGTTTTTCATTGCATCAGGGCTGAGTACTCTGATGCGGTAGATCAACCTCTGGTGGTACGGTTTCGTGAAATAACTGAGTTTTTAGTTGCTTACAACGGGTCCAACACTTTTATAATGCACTGTCGACTTTCCTGTCCTGTTTTCCCAAAAGAGTGCTAATCTGCCGACTTATATTATCTATTAATCTCACTACTTTACCGATTGATTAGACAGGTAAAAAATGAAGTTTATTAACCGTTGTGTCATAACCCTGAAGCCAAAAACAGCGTTCATCGATTGGGTAACAAGCCTGGATGCCGAGCTGCCTCAGACGTGGGACTTTGAAGGTGGTGCTTATCTGTTTGACGAGCATGAATCTGAAGAGAGTCTGGTCGATGGTGTCAGTGAAGAAGCGCACGCCATTCTGGAGAATGAGTTCTCTGTGTGGACTGAGGATGAAGACAAGTGGCCCGGGCCGAGAGACTTTGCCACCCTGAAGCAGCTGTTTACCCTGCATATTGCGGTTGCCGGTTTTGATCTTGGCAAGGAGCCGCTGCTAAGGGCTGATGTTGCTGATCTGCTCTGAAGCCGGATACCGACTAGTTCCAGACAACAAAGAAATAACCGTCAGTGGCAGGAAGGTGGGAGATACCAGAATGGCAAGATATGGTTGTGATGACCACAACCATATTGCTAAAAAGAGAAAATTAATTTTCTCTTTTTTCAGCAAGCTCTTCCATTCTGGCCTGTAGCTCTTCATGCTTTGTAGGAACAGTAATAGAGTCCAGTGCTTCTCTGTTACTCATCGCATTCACCACATTCATAACAGGCATTGATACCGGTTTTTCCATGCCATGTCTTTCCATGGCCTGAGCAGCATAGTCCCGATCCGCTGAAGCATTGGCGCTGAAAAGAATGACAGAAGAAGCTACGATGGCAGATAGTGTCTTTTTCATGGTTGTTCTCCATTGATAGTAAGCAGACCTATTCCCAGCCCCTGTTATTAAGGGGTTAAGCAATAGTGAAGATGTATAGCGACCAAAGAGCAGAAAAGTGAAAGAGTGTCGGGATAGTTAATGACAATAAGCAGCAAATAATCGCTTTTTTCTCAATGTCACTTTTCCAGCACTGTTCTGATTTATCAGTTATTCTTGTGGACTTTTTTTGTTGGACAAAAGGCATGATCGAAGCGCCTGCGGAACAACTTGATATTATCTATCAGGATCAATGGCTGGTGGCTATCAACAAACCCTCCGGCTTGCTGGTGCACCGCTCCATGATTGATCGTCATGAAACCCGCTTTGCCATTCAGCTATTGAGGGATCAGATCGGTCAACCAGTGTTTCCCCTTCACCGACTGGATAAACCAACGTCTGGAGTGCTTGTGTTTGCTCTGTCGTCCGAAGTTGCCAAACGGGCAGGTGAGCAGTTTCAGGAAGGCCGTATCAGTAAAATTTATCATGCCATTGTCAGGGGCTATGTGCCTGAGTCCGGTGTGATTGACCACCCGTTGAAGGAAAAACTGGATAAAATAGCCGATCGCAAGGCACGCCAGGATAAACCTGCCCAGGAAGCGGTCACCGAATATCGTCGGCTGGCGACGGTTGAGTTGCCAATAGCCATTGATCGATACCCATGCAGCCGCTATTCGCTGGTGGAGGCAAAGCCCGGAACCGGTCGCAAGCACCAGATTCGTCGGCATTTAAAGCATATTGCCCATCCTGTTATTGGTGATGCAAAACACGGCAAGGGAAACCATAATCGGTATTTTGCCGAGAACTTTGCTGCGGGCCGATTACTGCTGCACTGTTCTCTCATGGCAATGAGCCACCCGGTTACCGGTAAGCCCATCACTTTTTATGCACCTATGGATAGTGTGTTTGATCAACTTTTGCAGCGATTTGGCTGGACAATGCCAAATCTCACGGTATAAATGCCCTTTTTTGACCGGATTGAGGTATACCAATGAAAAAAATAATGTCTGGAATGCTGGTGTCACTGGCCATTCTTCTGGCTGGTTGTGCATCAACCCAGGAGTCACAGCAGGTTAATGCAGAAAAGCCGGAAGCCGTCGTAACCCGTCAGTTTACCGGTTCCACCATGACCCCGGATCCAGTTATGCAGCAAGTTATGGCGTTGAGCAAACAAGGTGTCCTGAAGGATGTTCGCATGACCCGCTCTATTCCTGCCCGGATCACCGCAACAGGACCTGAGAATGTTCTGGCTTGCATCGCTACGGAAGAAAGCCGCTGGCTGGAAGAGCACCAGGAGTGTGAGTTCATGGCAGAAGAAACCTGTACCGAGCTGGGTGGTGAATTCAGCCCTTGCGCATCATCCTGTCGAAATGATCCGGACGCCATGGTGTGCAATTTGATGTGTGTACAAGTCTGTAAGTTTTAATCCATCGATCTCGCAAAGTCATCTGGTTGGTTTTGCGAGCGACCTTTCTCTTTCCTTAAATTTCCCCTTGAAGTGTTTGTCTGACCTCAGTCCTGCTGATGGATAGGTGTTTTTACGAGTTTGATTAAATATTATCCAATAAATATCCTATTTATGAATTTTTCTTAAATTTCTGAATTTAATGGGTAATAATTAAAGCTGCGGTTTGTTTCTCAGCCTTGTACCCGATAAATACCTATTATATTTTAGTCGTATTGTATGAAAACACTGCAGCATTTATCCGGTTATGTCTTCAGCAGTTATCAGCTGGGTCTGTTCAGGCAACTGGGAGAGTTCAGAGGCCGCCAGCTGGTCACTATTCGTCAGCAGCCGGAGGTTCTGGATACGCTCCGTCAGGTTGCGGTACTGGAGTCTGTGGAATACAGCAGCCGGTTGGATGGCATTGTCGCTTCCAGAGAGCTGGTTCGTAAGCTGGTGCACCGGGAATACCGTCCGACTGCACCGGTTGAGAGGCAGGTTGCCGGCTACCGGGATGGCCTGGAGATTGTGGTTGAGCCGGGCGAACACATGACCCTGTCGGTTAGCCTTATCCGCCAGCTGCATGCCATGTTATATGCCCATGTGCCCCACGAAGGCGGACGCTGGCGGGTTACCAATAAAGAGATTGTTGAGCGGGACAGCAAGGGGCAGAGAATTGGTGTTCTATATCGAACCATGCCCGCCAGGGCCATTGCCGGAGCCATGGATGAGCTGGTTGCCTATTACGATGAAGGGCTTCAGCACCAGGTTGAGCCCCTGTTACTGATACCAACTGTTGTACTGGATTTTCTCTGTATTCACCCTTTCAGCGATGGCAATGCCCGTATCGCCTGGTTGATCATGGCGATGATGTTGGCGCTTAACGGTTATCAGGTGGCCCAGCTGATTAGCCTTGAGCGGGTTCTGGTAAAGCATGAACAGGCCTATAAAAGGGCGTTACAGCTGAGTGTAAAAGGCTGGCATGAAGGGCAACACAATCCGATGCCATGGATCGATTTTTTCCTGAATACCCTGATTCGTGCTTACGAAGAACTGGAAGATAAAATTCATACTTTGCAGTGGCAGGGCAGTCGCGCGCCCAAATCGCAGCTGGTAAGGATGGCCATTGAGCAGACCAGTCATGCTTTTTCCATTGCGGATATTTGCCTGCAAATCCCCACGGTCAGTCGGGAACTGGTCAAAAAGGTGGTTCAGCAGATGCGCACTGAAGGCTTGCTGGAGCCAGTAGGCAGAGGGCGTGGTGCCCAGTGGCAAAAGTGTAATAACCCCTGACCGGGCAGGGTGAGAACAGCGAAGGAAAGTAAATCAGTAGAGAAATCACCTCTTATGAGCGTGGTTTCTTCTATGCCTCTTCCTGATCTGAACGTGTTCTGTAAACCCTAAAGCTCCTCTTTTTCAAACACAAAGATGCCGTCCTGCAAGGAAACTCGGCCTCCGTCATATCGAGCAGCATTCCAGTCTATTGTTGAGCCGTAGTTGGTTTGCAGGTATTGATAAAGTGCAACATTATTTTGATCAGCAAGGTAATGAATGAGCGTTTTTCCGGAACATTTGTCCTGATGATTGGGATCTGCACCATACTTAATCAGCAAATCAACAACCGGGAATTGACCTACCTTGACAGGATTATGTTGGCTTACAAAAAAAAGAAGGCTATTTAACCCCCCATTGCATGTTTCTGCATTGAGAACGGCGGGCAAGCTGCTCTGTTCGATACGTTGAAGTATCAGGTTAAGCGTTTCTATCGTCCCGTACTGGCAAGCAAAATGAATGGCTGTTCTACCGCTTCCCTCATGTATTAAGACAGATGCACCATTTTCAAGTAAAAAACTGATCATCGGCAGGTCATTATTACAGATCGCAACATGTAATGGTGTTTGTCCTAAATGATTTTGTTGATTTAAATCACTGTTAAAATGTTGGGGTAAGGCATTTTTCCATAATTGAGCCACTGGCAGTTTTTCATGCACCGCTGCCATATGTAAAAGAACATCCCCATCTTTATCAGGATATTCCCCAATTAAGGTCAGTAACTGTAACTGAGTGTTTACAGGTAATTTAGGTGGGCATTCAGCGGGATATAAAGCTCTTTGGAGTAAAGTACGCTGGTGAGATTCATCCCTCTCGGCTTGATGACAGGATGTCGTAATGCTTGCCAGTCGCTCTTCCAGACCTGCACCACTATTGGCATCACTGGTAGAGAGATATCTATTTTCGTTAGTGGGGGCAGGTGAGAGCGGTTTTGCCTTGGTATCCAAAATATCCTCCTCAATTTTAGACACGTTAAAACCGTTTAGACCAATATCAGAGTCGATAGTTTCAGAAGGTGTGATTATAAATAGTTAACCAAATGAAATCGTATTTTCTGTTTTCCCGGATCAGCACCTTAACCGGAGCTGACCCGGGGAGCCATTTAAAGCATCCGATGCAGAACATCATGCTCAGGCTTATCGAAGTAACGATGTTTAATGGTGGCCAGAATGTGCAGTGCCACAATGCCCAACAGAACATAGGGAATAATGACGTGGATATCGTGGAGTCGGCCCGCCAGCTCAGGATTCTTTTCCAGGAAGCTGGGCATGACCAGGTTGAACAGCGGCACCTTACGACCGGCAGCGTCAGACATCAGGTAGCCACTCACCGGTACCAGGAACATAAAGAGGTAGAGGAGCCAGTGTACCAGTGTTCCAAGTTTTTTCTGATAAGTGGGCATGCTGTCCGGTAGTTTCGGAATCTTGCTGGCCCAGCGAATCACCAGACGGGCGAACAGCAGGAAGATCACCAGAACACCGAAGGATTTATGTAAGTGGTAAATGTCGTATTTGTAGCTGACGTTATCTTCCAGGCCGACCATATACCAGCCCGCACCAATGATGCCCAAAATAAGAAGACCGACAGTCCAGTGCATCAGGCGCATGAGTACGGGGTATTTATCAGAGTTGCTCATCGGTTTGCCCTGCTTTTTTTAGTTAAAAGATATCATAATTTATTATAGTGTTTCGGTGCTATAGATATGAGGTTGTATCAAAGCGTAACCGTTGCTCAATCATCCTGGTTGAGTCTTTTCGCTTCAGGCAAGGAACTTTGTGATGTCAATCTGGGACTAACGAGTAGGCAAATAATGTCAGATCTTTGCTTATGAATATTGTCTCAACAACACCATTGCAAGCCTGTGGTGACGTTTCAGAAAACGCTTTTGACCAGTCCATCGATAAGCCTGATGATGCCAAACAGTTCAGAGGATTTGGTGCTGTCCTCAGATCCGGGGTCACGTCTATATTGCAACGGACCGGAGCGGATGACCAACTCTGGCTTCAACAGGCACAGGAAGGAGGCAATCGCCTCATGACTCGCCTGATGTCTGCGGCACCCGTTGTTTATTCCTTGCTGGTCATCAATAGCCTGCCCACCGCCAACGGGTGTGAATGGGGGCCTTCAGGCTCACGAAATGGAACACTATCGGCGATTCCTGGCCTGGGTTATGACAAACCGGAAGTGGAATGGGTCGATGTGGCAAGCGATATTGTTTTGTATGGTGGATGTGCGACGCTGCTTGCCAGCCACATTGTCAGATTCGCAGCACGGCTGTATGCCGGTAAACAGTCAAATGAGCAGACGCTGGAACCCGGTCGTATGGAAAATAATTTCAAGGAGCTGGCGAAAAAAATGCTCCGTACAGAGGCCAGTGAAGTGGTGAAATCCCTGGTCCTGGTGGCAAGTGTCGTCGGTATTATTGATTATCTGAAAACGAAAATTGATAAAGAACGTCCCTATGTCCTGAATCCTGACTATATCCATGGGAACTTATGCATGGATCCGGATGATTTCAAGGCCCTGCCCTCGGGGCATGCGTCAGTTTCGGCTATTGTCTGGTCGCAGGTTGTCCTTAACATTATAGATACTGCGGCGCTGTCTTCCTCTGCCTTCAAGCGCTTGCTGTCAAAAATGGCAGTCTTCTCAAACCAGCCGCTTTCTTCACCGGCCGGGAAGAGACTTATTGCCTTTGCAGGTGCCATGGGTTTTGGAACCCTGGCTGGAGCATTAAGGGTTCTGGCGGCCAAACATGATGTTCTTGATGTGTCTGTCGGCGCGGGTATAGGTATCATTGCCGCTGCTTGCTCCCCATATATTCGCAGTGGTGTTTTTAACCATGTTGCTGTATTGGATAAAAATACCGGATATTACTATGACGATGACGTGTATAGTCGACCTGTTGAAGCAGGGGGGGCGATGCAGGATAGGGATAATCAAGAGGCAGAGGCGATGGTGTGATGGGATTGATAATACAATCACCATCTTGATTGGAAGGCTGGCAAATTTCAGGAACCAGCAAACCTTTCATATGACCAGATGAAAGCGGATCACAATACATCTTGTGACCCGCTCCCGTATACTCCAGCCGATGTTATCAACCTCAGGGCAATCACCCTTCCAGCTTGCTGGCGATGTTCTCAATCGCGGCCGGGTACTGCACATTGATGTCTTCATTGGAACCGACGCTCAGACCGAGATCCCTGACCAGACCATCTTTCAAACCATAAACCCAGCTGTTTACGGTCAGTTTCTGGCCACGATCCCAGGCATCCTGAACGATGGTTGTCTGACAGACGTTCAGCACCTGTTCCAGAACGTTCAGTTCACACATTCTCTGAAACTGGTCATCATCACTGCCAGCATTCTCAAGCAGCTCAGTGTGCTTCTTCTTAACGTCCTGCACATGCCTGAGCCAGTTATCGATCAGTCCCAGTTTGGAGTTGTTCATGGCTTCGCGCACACCGCCACAGCCGTAATGCCCCGTCACAATAATGTGCTCTACCTTCAGGTAGTCCACAGCATATTGAAGGACTGACAGACAGTTCAGGTCGGTATGAACCACCACATTGGCCACGTTTCGGTGCACAAACAGTTCGCCCGGAAGAAGGCCGACGATTTCGTTGGCAGGTACCCGACTGTCGGCACACCCGATCCAGAGATACTTGGGTGCCTGCTGCTCAGAGAGTTGTTCAAAAAAGCCGGGCTTTTCTTCACGAATGGACTTGGACCATTGGTTATTGTTTTCAAGGAGGTTTGCCAGACTGGACATAGTTTCCTGATCCATAATTCGGTTCCATAACTGGAAAACGTTATAGCAACTCCGCTCTGGCAAAACCAGTACTCAAATGTAAGAGGTTTGTAACCGGGGCATTCGGTAGCGATGTTCCAGATTAGTGCAAGCGCTTGGGTGCAGTGGATGTAGCCGCACCGTTGTTGCCATCTCTGAAGTTTTCTTACGGGCTTAATAAGGCAAGGTATTTGCTCGGCAGAATAAGCTAACACTATTAAATTCAGCTGGTTATCAAGTTTTCTGGTATTTGGCATGTTTTCTGCTCAACCACCGGCAGTAGATCTCTGTGCGTTGACTGATACCGGAAAAGAGTGATGCCTGATTACGGTGATCACAGTTCAAGGCAGAGAGGTCAGTTATCCAGGGGAGGGGAATAATGAAGTGGTTAAAGCCTTTTAAGAAGGCATCGGTTCAGCAGGTTGCCAGGTTAAGTAAGGTTGCTGCCATCAGTGCCGTTATGGGGGTGAGTGCTTTCACCGGGCAAGCCAGTGCCAAGGCAGACTTTGAGCTTGGCTATCCGGAAAAGGAAGAGCTGACCATTGGCTTTATCAAGCTGACCGATATGGCACCCATTGCCATTGCTTACGAGAAGGGCTTTTTTGAAGATGAAGGACTCTATGTCACCATCGAAGCCCAGGCAAACTGGAAGGTGCTGCTTGATGGCGTGATTGACGGGCGTCTGGATGGTGCCCATATGCTGGCTGGACAGCCTCTGGCGGCCACCATGGGCTTTGGTACCAAGGCCAATATCATTACGCCATTCTCGATGGATCTGAATGGTAACGGGATTACGGTGTCCAACGAGATCTGGGCCCAGATGAAACCCAATATTCCAAAAATGGCCGATGGTCGACCTCAGCACCCGATCAAGGCGGATGCCTTGAAACCGGTTGTTGAGAAATTCCAGTCTGAAGGCAAGCCATTTAATATGGGGATGGTTTTTCCAGTCTCTACCCACAATTATGAACTTCGCTACTGGTTGGCCGCCGGTGGTATTCACCCCGGGTTTTATGCGCCTCATAAAGGGGATACTTCTGGCCAGATTGATGCCGATGCCCTGCTCTCCGTTACACCACCACCACAGATGCCATCCACCATGGAGGCTGGCACTATCTATGGTTACTGTGTCGGCGAACCCTGGAATCAGCAGGCGGTCTTCAAGAATATCGGCGTGCCGGTGGTGACCGATTATGAGATCTGGAAAAACAACCCGGAGAAGGTGTTCGGGATTACCGAGGAGTTTTATAACAAGTACCCCAATACCACCATACGTCTGACACGGGCCCTGATCCGTGCAGCCCAGTGGCTGGATGCCAACGATAATGCCAACCGGCCTGAGGCGGTGAAAATCCTGTCACAATCCAACTATGTTGGTGCTGACTATGAAGTCATCGCCAACAGCATGACCGGCACCTTTGAGTACGAGAAAGGCGACAAACGACCGGTAGAAGATTTCAATGTGTTCTTCCGTTACAACGCTACTTACCCCTATTACTCCGATGCGATCTGGTATCTCACCCAGATGCGCCGCTGGGGGCAGATTTCAGAAGACAAGAGCGATGAGTGGTACAAGGAGCTGGCGGCCAAAGTGTACCGTCCGGATATCTATGAAAAAGCAGCACTGTCGCTGGTGGATGAAGCGCTGGTGAAGCTGCAGGACTTTCCGGACTTTGAGTCAGAAGATGGGTTCCGTGATCCACAGACACACTTTATCGACAACCTGGTCTACAACGGCAAAAAGCCAAACGACTACATCAACCAGTTCAACATCGGTCTGAAGCAGGGTGACAGGATTTGATCCTGTTGCCTCTCTTTGAGGGAAGATAAGGAGAGTGGATTATGACGGATGCCTCCGTTGTCAGTCAGTCAGTGAATGAGGGCAAGTCATCACCGTTGTCTTTTCTTGCCGGGCTGGGCATTGCGGTGAATCCCGGTAAAGTGTTCAGCACGGTACTGATGCCTATCATTGGCATCGTTGTCTTTCTGCTGATCTGGTCGGGCGCTGCGCGGAATATTGATACCTCCCTGGGCAAATTTCCCGGTCCGGTGGTGGTGTGGGAGCAGTTTGGCTCTCTCTACCAGGAACATGTCACCGAACGGGAAAAGGCAGAAGCCTTCTATCAGCGGCAGGAAAAACGCAATGCTGCCCGTGTCGCCAAAGACCCTGACTATGTTCCGAAAATCCGGGCCTATACCGGCAAGGAAACCTTTCTTGACCAGATCGCTACCAGCCTGGTCACCGTGATGAGTGGTTTTTTGCTGGCAGCCCTGGTTGCCATACCTCTTGGTATCGCCATCGGTCTTAATAAAACCCTGAATGCCGCGGTGAACCCGATCATTCAGATATTCAAACCGGTTTCACCCCTGGCTTGGCTGCCGCTGGTGACCATGGTTGTCAGTGCACTCTACATCAGCCCTGATCCTTTGGTAGCCAAGTCTTTTTTAAATTCGATGATCACCGTGATGCTCTGCTGTCTGTGGCCCATGGTGATTAACACGTCGGTGGGTGTCTCTTCCCTGGACCGTGACTTGATAAACGTCAGTCGTGTATTGCGACTGCCTGCCCTGAAACACGTTCAGAAAATTGTACTGCCCGCATCGGTACCGATGATTTTTACTGGCATGCGACTCTCCCTGGGGGTGGCCTGGATGGTGCTGATTGCGGCAGAAATGCTGGCTCAGAACCCCGGGCTGGGCAAATTTGTCTGGGATGAGTTTCAAAATGGCAGCTCAAACTCGCTGGCACGCATTATGGTTGCCGTGATCGTCATTGGTGTGATTGGCTTTGGCCTTGATCGTGCCATGCTGGCCATCCAGCGTTTTGCCTCCTGGGATAAAAGCAAAGCCACTCATTAATAAAGGGAACCCTGCTCATGAGTACACTGCTGGATATCAGTCATATCGATATGGTGTTTGATACACCGAAAGGCCCTTTTACCGCACTCAAAGGGGTTGACCTGAAAATTGCCAAAGGGGAGTTTGTCTCGTTGATTGGCCATTCAGGCTGCGGTAAATCAACGGTATTGAATATCGTCGCGGGACTTCTGCAGGCCAGCAGTGGTGGTGTCATTTTAAATGGCCGGGAGGTGTCCGAGCCCGGCCCGGACCGGGCGGTGGTTTTTCAGAACCACTCACTCCTGCCCTGGCTGACCGCTTACCAAAATGTTGAGCTGGCGGTAAAACAGGTGTTTGGCCGTACCAAAGGCAAGGCAGAGATCAAAGAGTGGATTGAGCATAACCTTCAGCTGGTGCATATGGATCACGCCATGCATAAGCGCCCGGATGAAATCAGTGGTGGTATGAAACAGCGGGTGGGTATTGCCAGAGCACTGGCCATGCAGCCGGAAATCCTGTTGATGGACGAACCCTTTGGTGCCCTGGATGCCCTGACCCGCGCCCACATGCAGGACTCCCTGATGGAAATCCAGCAGGAGCTGAATAACACGGTCATCATGATCACCCATGATGTAGATGAAGCGGTTCTGTTGTCCGACCGTATTGTGATGATGAGCAATGGCCCTGCTGCAACGGTGGGCGAGATTCTCGAGATCAACCTGGAAAGGCCCCGTGGCCGGTTGGAGCTGGCACAGGATCCGGAATATACACGACTGCGTTCCGAAGTATTGAAATTCCTGTATGAGAAGCAAAGAAAGGTTGAGCCCATGGTTAAACCCAGGGTCAGGAAAAAAGTGCAGGAAAGCAGGCAGCATGAAGCTGCCTGAGCTAAACAGAGTCACTCTCCGGCTTGGCACCCAACTGCACAAGATATTCATAAAGATCATCAATCACGTCTTGTAACTCTTGCTTCACCTTTTCGGGAGTTTTGGCAGATGGTTCTGTTGGCTGCTGTGTGGACGCTGATGCTGTGGGGTTTTGGCCAATGGTACTGAGCTCATGCTCCCATGGCGCACAAGAGCGATCACTATAATGACGAAGGTCTTGCATGCTCTGACTTTCGGCACTGACTTGTGCCGGTTGACAGTGTTGATTTGATAAGTGAGGGGAACTGTGCGACCTGGGTTGACATGTCTGGGTCTGTTGTTCTGCTATTTTCCCTTCAAAAAATAATGTTTTGTCTTTGACTTTTTTCACTGAATCTTCAGCAGCCGAATGTGTTGTCGATGGTTTCTGACGGACTGAAACTTCCGGATCTGAATGCCGGGATGCTCGCAAAGACGCTAAAGATTTTGATGGATCATGATCTCCCCTGGTCTGACTATCCGGGAGCATTTTTTCCGGCTCTTCTCTTCGCAAACTCCTGTTCAGTGCTTGTACTTCTGACTGGTTTTCTGATGACGGTCGGTGATCAGGAAAAGAGGTTGATTGGTCAACAGAGAAAGGTATTGGTGACGATCGGTCCATGGAACAACCTTGTTGGGCAAATTTAAAGAAGTTACCCATGAAAGAGACATCAATCTGATCGTGGTGTTCATGCCGCAGTGAGAATAATTTTTGCTAAATTACCGATGGCTATTAACGACTCTCGTTAATAGCCATCAGCATGGGCTATCTATAGCGGTTTACCTGATCCCGTAATTCCATCGCTGCGTTCCTTGCGGCTTCAGCAAAGTCATCGCCACCACTGGCATAAATAATGCCACGGGAAGAGTTCACAATAATTCCCTGGCCTTTGCTGTTCAGGCCATTTTTAACGGTTGCTTCCACATCGCCGCCCTGAGCGCCAAGGCCCGGCACCAGGAACGTCATATCTCCGGTAATGTCCCGAATACGCTTTAGCTCCGTTGGGTTTGTGGCACCCACAACCAGCAGGATATTGTTATGCTTATTCCACTGCTCCTGACACATCCGGGCAATCACTTCATACAGCATGGCGGACTCACCATTGGCCTGGTGAACCGACAGGTTCTGAATAGCTGCAGCACCAGGGTTAGAGGTACGGCACAGAACCACCGTTCCCTTATCGGCATAGCTTGAAAATGGCTCTATGGTATCAATCCCCATATAGGGGTTTACGGTCACTGCATCGGCCTGATAACGCTCAAAGGCTTCAATGGCGTACTGGCTGGCAGTGCTGCCAATATCACCACGCTTGGAGTCGAGAATAACCGGGATAGCCGGATATTGAGTACGAATGTAATCAATGGTTATGGCCAGCTGATCTTCAGCACCATGGGCATGATAATAGGCCGCCTGGGGCTTATAGCAACAGACCAGGTCGGCGGTTGCATCAATAATGGCTTTATTGAATGCAAAGATGGGCTTGTCCATCGCCTGAATAGCGGCAGGAAAGTGTTCGGGTGAAGGGTCAAGGCCAACGCACAACAGTGTGTTATTTTTCTCCATGGCAGCCTGAACCCGATCAAGAAACCCCATTGTTAACCTCAGCGTTAGGTAAAAAGTGCTGAGCGGGGAGTCTAGCAGTATCCGTTACCTTTATACATGCTTTGGTGGGGCTGAAGGCGTGAAAGCCATTACCCCATTTTCACATGCTTTGGATGTTCCCTGACCCGTTTAAGCCAGGCCGTGATAAAAGGAAAATCAGTCAGGCCATACCCGCCCTCCGGTGCAATATGCGTGTAGCCATACAGGCTGATATCGGCGATGGTCATCTGGTCACCAACCAGCCAGTCATGATGCTCCAGGTGCGTCTCCATTACCTGGAGTGCTTTGTAGCCACTGGCTTTCTTGGCCTGCAGAGCAGCCTCATGCTTTTTGGGTCTGCCAAGGAATTTCACGATAAACCTGGCCGTTGCAATATAAGGCTCGTGACTGTATTGCTCAAAAAACTGCCACTGGAGAACTTTTGCCCTGAGGAAAGGGTCTGAAGGGAGATAGTCAGTGCCGTCAGCCAGAAAGTTAAGAATGGCATTGGACTCCCACAGGTAACTCCCGTCGGGTAATGCCATGACCGGAATCTTGCCATTGGGGTTCATGGCCAGAAACTCATCGGTATGCGTTCCGCCACCCAGAATATTGGTGTGCTCCCACTCACAGTCAATATCCAGGTGGCTCATCAGCAGCTTGATCTTGTAGCAGTTGCCGGACAGGGCATCTCCGTAAACTTTGTACACAGGCTTCCTCCTGTTTGCCAAAATTTTGTCCGACATTGGTACTCTTTATTCGAAGGCGGTGCAAGTCTATTTTGTGGAAGAAGAATGGGGCGATAAGCTTCCCTTTTGCTACGCAGACAGGTAAACGACATTATTCATGTTCTATCCACAGTGAGCATTCAAATGCCACTCTCGATAGAATGCAGGCTTTCTATAAAATTCCAGGGTGTATGGTAATGATCGATAGCGATGATTTGATGAGTGGTGAGGCTATCATCGAAATAGTTGAAAACCAGCTGGCGGAAAATAACCCGCCAAGGGTAAAGGAGACCCTGATGAGGCTGATGCTGGAAGGTATTGAGCGGGAAGAAGCCATTCAGTACATCGCCTGCGCCCTGTGTGTTGAGCTGCTGGACGTGGTTAATCATCAGGCGGCGTTCAATGAACAGCGGTATAACACTAATCTGGATGCTTTGCCGGAAATGCCGTGGGCTGAAGATCTGTAAGTAGTAGGGCCGCCTGTTCTCGGTCAGCCTCCTGGTACACGGCTCAATGGAATTGATGGGCTCCTTCCTTGACCTCTAAACTCCGTTCGCCTTGAGCGGAGTCGAAAGGCGTAAACTCCATACCCTGAATATTATTTGTCACCAGCTGGCTGATTTCATGAGCATGCTTTCGTTATTGAACAGGCATGAATGCCATGAAAATTAACCTGCACGACAGTTTTATACGGGCTACACTGCTGATTTAAAGTCGCTGTTAAACATGAGTCATGTTTTATGAATGAGTATTCATCCTTGCTGTTACACAGCATAGAACTGGCAAGGCAAAGTGCTGATCATGGCCAGCTGCCATTTTCAGCACTGCTTGCACAGGAAGGTCGTGTAGTCATAGAGGCGGGAAATACGTCCATTGCCGATAATGATGTGACCCGGCATTCAGTGATGAATCTGATTTCCAGGGCTCATCAGATACTCTCTCAGCATGAACTGGAACAGTGCACACTGTTCACAAATTCTGAGCCCTGTGCCATGTGTTCTGGCGCTATTTACTGGGCAGGCATCTCTAAAGTCGTATTTGGTTGCAGTGGCAAAACGCTCCAGCAAATATCAGGACAGTCTATTGATATAGATTGCCATGAGATTTTTAAATGCTGTCACCCGACCATCGATGTTGTTGGCCCGTTTGAAGAAGAGCGAGCCTCCGAGCTGATCATGGAGTTCTGGCCGCACCCGTCATAAAAGTATTACTGCCTGTCTCTTGCTTGCCATTCTTATCATCCAAAAGTTTTTATTATTCCTTCCGCCACAAAAAACTCTGCTGATCTCAATCGGCTGACTTTCCCGGGTCAAGTGAGTTTGGATGGTAATAATACTTATAAAATGGTAAAAATGTGCACGAATTCACATTTTTTGCGGATTGGCTAAGGTTACTTTGATTTACTGATGATGCCAAAACCAGATTTTTTCGTGCAATGGATAATTTGCTGCTCCCTGAGCCGAAGATTACCCGTCATCCAGCAGTAGCCACGTTTCAACTAACAACAAGAATTAAAGTGCATACAACCAACAAAGAAACCACTTATAACAATAAGCAGGCTTCTCTCTACCCATGGTTCTGGCATGCCCTTGCTCCTTATTGGCGTGTCTACAGGGATGTGCTGCTGGCCAGTTTGCTGGTCAATCTCTTTGCCCTGGTATCCCCTCTGTTTGTTATGAATGTATACGACAGGGTTGTACCTAACCAGGCATTTGAAACGCTGTGGATGCTGGCAACCGGCGTTGTCCTTGCGTTCTTTTTTGAGGCCGTTATTCGACTGATCCGATCCCGCTATATTGATCTGGCTGGACGACAGGTTGATCTTACCCTGTCTTCCCGCTTAATGGATCGCCTGTTAGGGCTGAAGCTATCCAGTCGCCCCGGCAGTGCGGGTCATCTTATGAATCAGCTGGCCGAGTTTGACAGCGTTCGCTCTTTTATTACCTCGACAACGGTCATGGCGTTCATCGATTTGCCGTTTGTTGTGCTGTTTCTTGGGCTGGTGGTCTGGCTGGGTGGCTGGCTGGTAATCATTCCGGTCGTTTGCATTGGTATTGCCCTGACCGTAGCCTGGCTGCTGAACAGGCCTCTTCAGTCCGTTATTGTCCGGCAACAGGGGGCTTCAGCCCAGCGGCAGAACTTTTTAATGGAGCTGTTACTCGGGCTGATTTCGGTGAAGAGCTGTAATGTTGAAAGCCAGAATCAGAAACAGTGGAGCAAAATGAACCGGGAGGTTGCTGATGCCTCGCTTAAAATACGTCATCTGCAGACCATTACCGGCCAGGTCACCACATTAATGCTTCAGCTGAACACTGTTGCACTGGTTATATCCGGTGTTTATCTCATCAGTGTGGGTGATCTTTCCATGGGCGGGTTAATCGCCATCATGATGATTTCCGGTCGCTGTGCTGCCCCTGTCTCACAGGTGATTGGCTTATTGAACCAGTATGAAAAAACGGTGCAGGCACTGGATCATACCGGGCAGATCATGAACCTTCCCCAGGAGTATCCAGAGGAGCGCAAACTGCTCCGGCCTGATAGGTTTCAGGGGCATTTTTATATCAATAATATGTCGTTTGCCTATCCGAATGCTCCTGACCTGTTGAGTGATATAAATCTGCAGATTCCGGCGGGAACCAGGCTGGCCGTTCTCGGGCGGATGGGTTCTGGAAAAAGCACGTTCCTGCAACTGCTGATGGGGCTCCGGGAGCCTAGCAAAGGGTTGATTGGTGTCGATGGTATGGATCTTCGTCAGATTGATCCGAACTGGTTTCGCCGTCATGTAGGCTATGTTGGGCAACGCACAGAACTGTTTAACGCGTCATTGCGTGACAACATCACCATGCACCGTGAAGGGATCAGCGACAGCGATATTGTGCGAGCACTGGAGCAGTCCGGTTTGCAGGACATTATCCAGGCGGGCAGTGCAGGCCTGGATTTTATGGTGGGTGAGGGCGGACGGCATCTGTCCGGTGGTCAGGCTCAGGCTGTTGGCCTGGCACGGGCCCTGGTGACAAACCCGCTGGCCATTATTATGGATGAGCCTTCCAGTGCCATGGACTCACAGGCAGAGGCGCGTTTTCGCCAGCTACTTCTGGAACTGAAAGAGACCACTGTCATACTGGTGACACACAAAATGAATCTGCTGGATGCGATGGACCATATTGTGGTGCTTGATCAGGGAAAAATCAGTGTCAGTGGCAGTACCAATGATGTGCTTAGAGGGGCGAACAAGGCTCAACATTCTGCACCGAAGACCGCAGAGGAGGTTGTGACTTGAAATGAGTGACCTCACCAACCATCAAGGCTCTGGCTGGCATGCTGCCAGCGAGGCGGAAATCAATAAAATCACCAGGGGAAGCCGCCCACTGATCATGACAGTTGCCCTTTGTCTTCTGACTTTTATCCTCTGGGCAGGCTGGTGTGAGCTGGACGAGATTACCCGTGGAGAAGGCAAAGTGATTCCTTCCAGCCAGGTGCAGAATGTCCAGAATATGGAGGGTGGTATTGTTGATGATATTCTGGTTTCTGAAGGTGAACTGGTGGAACAGGGGCAGGTGCTGATGGTGATGGACGACACCCGGTTTACCTCCACCCGCCAGGGCCAGCTGGCTAACCGTCATGCATTGATGGCCAGAAGGGCTCGTTTGCTGGCAGAAGTGGAAGGCGGAGAGCCGGTCATGCCTGAGCTTTTGACTGCGAACGTGCCGGTGCTTGCCGACCGCGAGAAGGAACTCTTTCATCATCGTCAGCTGGAACTGGGCAGTAGTATTGGTGTTTATCAGCAACAGCTGACCCAGCAGAAGAAACAGACACTTGAGACAAAAGCTCAGCGAGAGATGCTGGCACGCCGTTTTGCGTTGCTGGATGAAGAACTCCAGCTTGCCCGTGATCTATCTGCAGAAGGCGCAGTGTCCAGAGTCGAAGTGCTCCGTCTTGAACGACAGGTCAGTGATACCCGGGGTGAAAAACTCATTGCCGAGAAAAATCTGGAGCGGATCGCTGCACAACAGGAAGAGACACAACAACGAATTAATGAGGCACGGCTGAACTTCGTCAATAAAGCGCGAGTAGAGTTAAACGAAACCCTTGCCCAACTGCATGAACTCAGCGCAAAAGAAACCGCCGTCAGTGACCAGGTTGAACGTACCCGGGTCAAGGCACCAATGAAAGGCGTGGTAAAGCAGATTCTTGTCAACACCGAAGGCGGTGTTGTCCAGCCAGGTATGGTAATGATGGAGCTTATCCCCGTAGACGACACTCTTGAGGTCGAAGCCAGAATCCGGCCACAGGATATTGCCTTTCTGCACCCGGGCCAGAAAGCCACGGTTCGCTTTACCGCCTATGACTTTACTATCCACGGCGGCCTTGATGGAGAACTGACGCATATCAGTGCCGACACCATCACGGATGAACAGGGCGAAAGCTTTTATCTGGCGAGAATCAAAACCGACAAGAGCCACCTGGGCAATGAAGGTGATAACAGCCGCCCCGTTATCGTCGGGATGGTTGCCTCAGTAGATATTTTAACCGGCAAGAAAACACTCCTTGAGTACCTGTTAAAGCCGGTGTTGAGAGCCAGACAGCTGGCCTTTAGCGAACGATAAAAATTTTGATCTGATAACTGACACAGGGCCGGAGTTGCCCGGGAACAATAAAAAGGAGCCAGTCGTGGACACTATTCAGGAAGCTACTGCCAGTAAATCTGCCGGATCCATTCACTTTGCCATTGGCAAGGTTGAGGCCATTACCCCTGACGGAAATCGTCGTGTACTTCAGGCTGGTGATGTCGTCTACCCAAACGAAACAGTCATAACCGGAGCCGACGGGTTTATTCATATCGACCTGTTTGATGGCCAGGTGCTTGAACTGAGCAATAATGATGAGTTCAGCTTTACCGCCTTCTATCAGGATTTCCTGCCAGACGATGCAGAAATAGAAATAGAAGCGGAACAGTTTGAACTTCCGGATACTCCTCTACCCGCAACAGGCCAGCCCGATGGTCAGGGTAATTCAGGTTTTGGCAGCCAGACTATTCTCGATCTCAGTGGTATTCAGGTGGATCCGGAGGCGGGTTTTGATACTTTTGAGGCAGATAATCTTCTGCTGGTTCAAACAACAGAAGAGCAGCTCATTGATCTTGACAGCATAATCTCTAATCCAACTATTGATCTTCGTTTCACCAGCGACAGCGGCGAGGCCAGCAGCGACAACCTGACCAATGCAAAACGCCCGACCTTCGACCTGGGCCAGATCGACAGTGACCAGAGCAAGGTGGAAGTGTTTAACGACGGCACCAAGCTGGGTGATGCGGTCAACGACGGCAATGGCAACTGGACCTTCACGCCGGGCAGCGACTTGGCGGACGGGGACTACAGCCTGACGGTGAAAGTGACCGACGGGGCGGGCAACGAGGCGAGCTCCGCGCCGCTGGCGGTGACGATCGACACCACGATCAGCAAGCCGGTGATCGACCTGCGCGAGGC
>NZ_JAGHQW010000047.1 GCF_017744115.1 Salinisphaera sp. G21_0
GCGCAATACGGGCATAATTAATGGTGTCGTAACTGTAGCGAATGGGTGGCCAGAGCATCCATCCTTTGGGCTCGACCAGTTCTTTGGCAAATTCCTGTCGGTAGTCCATTTCCAGTTCAAACTCTCCGCCAAAGGTGGTTTCCGGATAGGTGACCAGGGTCGGGAAATAGGGGCTGCCGTCATACCAGAGCAGCAGCGGTTTATCGTTAGCAACCACCTCTGCCAGCAGGGTTATGACGAAGAGAATGCTGAATATCCAGAGTGAAATATAGCCCCGGCGATTCAGCTTGAAATTCTGCCAGCGGCGCTGGTTGAGCGGATTAAGTTTGAACCTTGTCATTCCACGTCAGTCCCTGGCTTCGAAGTCAATACGGGGGTCAACGGCGACATAGGTGAGATCACCGAGGAGTTTGATCAGCATACCCAGCAGGGTAAAGATATAAAGAGAGCCAAAAACCACGGGATAATCCCGGTTGATGGCGGCTTCATAGCCAAGCAGTCCGAGCCCATCCAGAGAAAAAATGATTTCAATCAGCAAGGAGCTGGTAAACAGGATGCCTATTAACGCCGCAGGGAAGCCGGAAATTACCAGCAACATGGCATTTCGGAAGATATGGCCATACAGGACTTTTCGGTCATCCAGCCCTTTGGCTCTTGCGGTTTGCACATATTGTTTATGGATTTCATCAAGGAATGAATTCTTGGTGAGCATGGTCAGTGTGGCAAAGCCACTGATGACCATGCAGATGATGGGCAATATCATGTGCCAGATATAGTCTCGTATCTGCCCCAGAAAGCTTAATTCGTCGAAATTGTCCGATACCAGCCCTCGCAGTGGGAAAACGTTCCAGTAACTGCCTCCGGCAAACAGCACGATTAGCAGAATGGCCAGAAGAAAGCTCGGAATCGCATAACCCGTGGTGATCACAGCGCTTGACCAGATATCGAACCGACTGCCGTGTTTCAATGCCTTGCGAATACCCAGCGGAATGGAGATCAGGTAGATGATCAGGGTGCTCCAGAGGCCCAGTGAAATTGAGACCGGCAGTTTCTCCTTAATCAGGTCGACCACTTTGGCGTCGCGGAAAAACGAGTCGCCAAAATCAAAGGTCAGGTAGTTTTTGATCATCTGCACAAACCGCTCATGGGCTGGCTTATCAAAGCCGTACAGTTGCTCGATATCTTTGATCAGTTCCGGGTCAAGACCTCTGCGTCCGCGATATTCTCCGCTCTCATCCAGACTCATCTGTTGGACTTCGGCGTTACCGGAACCTCCGATTCGGCTGATGGCATTGACTTCAAAACCCTCAAGTTTGGCAATCATCTGTTCCACCGGGCCACCGGGAGCGGCCTGAATGATAACAAAGTTCACCAGCATGATTCCGAACAGGGTCGGGATCATCAGGGCAAGTCGGCGCAAGATATAGCTGCTCATGGAGGGTTCCTGTTAACGGTTTTTTCTGCGGTGATAAATCCAGACAGGAATAAGTCCCAGCAATATCAGTGCTGAGTATAACCATGAACTGTCGTTTTCAGCGTTATCGGCTGTCGCCCCGGCATCACCGTTGTTCCGGGATGACTCAGTTGTTGCATCCGGTTGACTGTCGATCCACCAGGTATAAATGTCGGTACTGTACAAAGGTTCTGATTCTGGCCTGATTAATCGGCTGGAATGGGCGATTCGATCATAAGGGTAGTACCACTGGGGAATCAGGTACTCACCCCACAACAGCACCCGGTCCAGCGCTTTTACTGCGGTCGTCAGCTCCTCTCTGCTGGTGGCATCAATCACATGATCAATCATGGCATCCACCACCGGATCTTTGATTCCCATGTAGTTACGGCTGCCTTTGGTGTCTGCCGCTTTACTGCCCCAGAAACCCGTCTGCTCATTACCCGGAGAGGCAGATTGGCCATAGCCGGCAACGATCATGTCATAGTCAAAGTCACGAATACGGTTGATGTATTGGGAGATATCAACGGTTCGGATCTTCAGTTCAATGCCCATTTGTTCCAGATTTTTCTTGAAGGGCAGCGCCACCCGCTCAAGAGAGGGTTGTCCGAGCAGTAACTCAACCTCCAGGGGTTGGCCATTGTTATTGACCAGCTGGTTGTTCTCAAGGGTCCACCCTGCTTTTTTCAATAGCCTCAGTGCTTTTTTCAGTTGCGGCCGGATATTGCCGGAACCATTGGTTACCGGAACGCTATAGGGTCTGGTAAAGAGTTCAGCCGGTAATTGCTTGCGCCAGGGTTCAAGGAGCTTCAGTTCATCGCCTTCTGGAATGCCGGTGGCTTCCATGCCTGAATTGCCAAAATAGCTCTTCGAACGAATGTAGCTGTCATGGAACAGGTTGCGATTCAGCCATTCGAAATCCATGGCATAGCCCATGGCTTTTCGGACCAGGGGATCCTGCAGGAAGTCCCGTCGCAGGTTGAAGGCAAAGCCCTGGATAGGCGCAGGGTTTCGGGTAGGGATGGTGGCCAGAATCAGTTCACCGTTGTGAACCGGGGGTACGTCGTAGGCAGTGGCCCAGTTTTTGGCAATATTTTCATAGCGCAGGTCATATTCGCCAGCTTTCAGTGCCTGCAGGGCAACATGTTCGTCCCGGTAGTAGTCGTAACTGACCTCATCAAAATTATATCGGCCCCTGTTAACGGGTAAGTCTTTGGCCCAGTAATCCTTGACCCGCTGATAGACAATACTCCGGCCGCCATCAACACTTTTAACCTGATAGGGACCACTGCCAAGGGGGATTTGCAGTGAGGCAGAGGAAAAATCATTCTCATCCAGTTCCCAGTAATGTTTAGGGAGCACAGGCAGCTCTGACAGAATAAAAGGCAGTTCACGGTTATTGCTATGTTTGAATGTGAATTTGACCCGACGATCAGCAAGAACGGTGACGGTGTCCACATCGGAATAGTAACTGCGGTAGAAAGGGTGTCCCTGACGGGTCAGCAGTTCAAAGGTGTATTTTACATCGTCAGCAGTGATCCGCTGACCATCATGGAAACGGGCGTCGGGGTTCAGATTAAAGGTAATGCTGCTGTTATCAGAGGCTTTTTCTGCGGACTCGGCGATGAGTGGATAGAGGGAGAAAGGCTCATCACGGCTCTGGGTCATCAATGTGTCATAAATAAGCCCGATACCGCTAACCGGGGTTCCTTTGTTGGTATATGGATTGAGGCTGTCAAAGGTACCACTGGCAGCCATACGAATACTGCCGCCTTTGGGGGCATCCGGATTGACATAATCAAAGTGCGTAAAGGGCTTGCTGCCATATTTCGCTTCACCGTGCAGCACCAGTGACGTTTTAGCGATGACCTCGTGCTCAGACCCGGTTGTATGTCCCGAGGCAGTGGCTGATGACCCGCTGGAATAAGAGAGAGTCACCCCAAGGGTCAGCGCTGCAAGTGTAAGATAACCAGAATTCATGACCATCATAAGCAACCGTTAGTATTTAAGAATCTCTGTGCAGTCTTGTATATAAGTAATCGTTCTAATATAGACTGAACCATGGATGGTTGTTAAGTACCAGTCCTGCTTTGTCAGCATATCAATATTCCCGCCACCAGGTACTTAAGCCATTGTCAAAAGGCGGGGCAAGCTCAGGGTGTTGCAATCCCGGCCAGTAAACCATTGGCCAATAGGGCAGGTACCATTGAGGAATGACCGCGTAGTGCCAGAGTACGATCCGATCAATGGCCCGGGTGTAAAGAGTCAGCTCTTCACGGGTTGTTGCCATGATGGCTTTATCTATCATACGGTCCAGCGAGTCGAGTTTAATGCCGGAAAGGTTTTGTCCCGCGTCACTGTCTGCGCTGGCGCTGCCCCAGAAATTTTTCAACTCGGTACCGGGGGTAATGCCAGGGTAAAAGCCGTGAATGATCATATCAAAATCAAACCTGCGGAGACGATTGATGTACCGCGAGGCATCTACGGTATTGATGCTGGCGGCAATACCCAGTTCCCTGAGATTACGGACGAATGGAATCACAAAACGTTCATGTTCTGGATCAGTCAGCAGAATTTCAAACTTCAGTGGTTGACCATGGGGATCAACAAGCGTTTTGTTTTTGTAGCGATAACCTGCTTCTTTCAGCCATTGGAAGGCCAGTGTCTTGTTGTTTCGCCAGTTGCCTGAACCATCTGTCTGAACCGGCTCCCAGCGATTGGTAAACAGCTCATCAGGAAGCTTATTCTGCCAGGGAGCGAGAATTGTCTTCTCTTTGTCAGAAGGTGGCTTATCAGCCGCAAGGTCTGAGTTAGAGAAAAGGCTGTAGGCCTGATGGTACATCCCAAAAAACAGGTGTTGATTCATCCAGTTGAAATCCAGCGCCTGTGAAATGGCTTTTCTGACTTTTCGACTGGCAAAAACCGGCTTTCTCAGATTGAATACAAACGCTCGCATGCCCAGACTTTTGTTATCTATTTTTTCCTGAATGAATTTTGCCTTACCTGTCTGCGTTGGTTTATAAGCCTGTGACCAGCTTCGGGGATTGGCATCAATGCGGAGGTCGTACTCTCCTTTTTTAAAGGCCTCAAGGGCTATGCTGTCGTCCCGGAAATAGTCGGTTCTGATAAGATCAAAGTTATGTCGACCTTTGTTGACGGCCAGGTCAGCTGCCCAATAATCCGTAACACGTTCATAGGTAACAAAGCGTCCGGGGCTGAACTCTTTTACCCGGTAAGGACCACCGGACAGTGGGGGCTTCAGTGTCGCCTTGAAGAGGTCACGCTCTGGTCGCTGCCAGTAGTGCGCTGGCAGCACCCTGAGTTGAGAGAGTCGAAGGATCAGACTTTTGGCTGGTGGCTCAGAAAAACTGAAACGAACAGACGTTGTCGATATAGCCTCGACATTATCAATGATTCCATAGAGGTGCCTGTAGTGAGGTGGGCCTCGTTTTTTCAGTGATTGGAAGGTATAGACAACATCTTCTGAGGTGATGGCGTGTCCATCATGAAACCGGGCATGAGGATTCAGATGGTATATGACCCACTGAAAATCATCCGGATACTCAATTTGCCGGGCGATCAGGCCATAGACTGAATAGGGTTCATCACCGGCCCTTGCCATCAACGGGTCATAGAGAAAGTAGCTGCCATCAGCCCAGATGCCTTTTGGGGCAAAAGTATTAAACGTATCAAAACTGCCGACAACGCCTTTTCTCAGAGTACCGCCTTTGGGGGCATTGGGGTTGGCATAGCCAAAGTGGGTAAAATTCTCAGGATATTGCAGCGAGTTATGAAAGCTCAGGCCATGAGCTATCGTTGAATTTTTATCGGCAGGGTTTGCGCAGGCATACACAGAGTAGATAAGACTGATAAATAGAAATCCATTTTTCAAAAAGTCAGTCATCCAGCGAGTTCCTTTCAATCAGTCACACTTATTGGTTTTTCTGGTACCACCAGGTACTCAAATCCAGTGCATAGGGCGCAGGATTTTTCGGGTACCTCAATTGCTGTTTGTGGACTATCAGCCAGTGGGGCTGGTACCAAAGTGGCAGTACATAGTGATTCCAGAGAATGATTCTATCCATGGATTTGACCAGCGTTAGCAGTTCCTCCCTGGAGTTGGCCCGGGGTATTTTCTCCGTCAGGCTATCAATGGATTTCAGCTTGATACCGGCAATATTTCTGGAACCGTGCTGGTCAACAGTCGCTGAACCCCATAAGCTGGCCTGCTCTGTGCCGGGTGAGGGCGTGTGGGGAAAGGTGTACAGAACCATATCAAAGTCCTGGTTTCTTAGCCTTTCTACATATTGGGCAGCGTCTACGGTTCTTATATTCAGTCTGATCCCCAGGCTTTCCAAAGTCTTTTGAACTGGAATAAAGATCCGTTCATCTTCAGAAGAGGACAACAGGATTTCAAGCTCCAGCGGTTTGCCGTTTTGGTTCACCAGCTGGTTGTTGTTGATGGTCCAGCCGCTCTGCTTTAACAGCGATAGCGCTTTTCTTTTGCGATCCCGGCGGGTCATCCGGGGCTCATCTCCCGGTGGAATCCATGCCTGATCCAATGCTTGTTCCGGAATTTCATGTTTCCATACTGAGAGCAGTTCTGTTTCCTGTTGAGAGGGTTTTCCCGAAGCCCCCAGTTCTGTCCCGGCAAAAACGCTGTCTGCCCGATGGTACATACCATGGAATAAGTGTCGATTGATCCAGTCAAACTCAACGGCATATCCCAGTGCTTCTCTGACACCCGGCTCTGATAGAATCTCTCTTCTGGTGTTGTAGGTGATGGTTAATGTCTGCGGGTTACGATTGCTTAAAGATGTGCGAATCAATTGGTTTTTTTTCAGTGATTCATCCCGTATCTGGTCATGCCAGACGCGAGGATCGCTGATGGCTTTGAAATCGTATTCTCCTTTCTGCAAGGCTTCTAAAAGGACATGGCTGTTTCGATAATACTCGTATTGAATGCGATCAAAATTGTTTCTTCCCCGGTTAACGGGCAGATCTTTCCCCCAGTAGTTTTCGACCCTGGCAAAGGTTATTGAGCGTCCTGGCTCTATTTTCACAGGTTTATAGGGGCCACTGCTGACAGGAATCTCCATACCGGGAGAAGAGAAATCACGGTTTGCCCAATAGTGTTTCGGTAGAATGGGCATTTGCCCAAGAATCAATGGCAGTTCCCGATTATTGCTATGCCTGAACACAAAAAGTACTCTGTGGCTGCTGGTGGCTTCTACCTTCTCGACATCCTGATAGAACTGTTTATAAAACGTTGACCCTTTTTCCCGGAGCAGGTCAAAACTGAATTTAACATCATAAGCAGTGACGGGGTGGCCATCATGGAATCGGGCCGCCGGGTTTATGGCAAAGGAGACCCAGGTATTATCAGGGGCAAGTTCTATACCCTCGGCAATCAGGCCATATTTGGTCAGGGGCTCATCCCAGGATCTGGCCAGCAGCGTATCATACATCATATGGCTGCCAGCCGCGGCTGTGCCACGATCAATATAAGGGATAAGGCTGTCAAAATGACCAATAACGCCCTGTTTCAGCTCACCACCTTTTGGTGCATCGGGATTAACATAGTTAAAGTGCCGAAAGCTCTCAGCATACCCGGGCTCACCATAAAGGCTGATGGCGTGTCTTAACCTGCTGTTCTGGTCTGCAGCAGATAGCATTGGACTGATACTCAAGACACAGATGATCAGCGGTGTTGTTAATCTGAAGACGGTAAACCCCATAGCCGTAATCCCGATGTCTGCTCTTAAAGACTTATCTTATTTTTGGGAGAGATGATCAAAGATCAGGACCTTCCAGCAAAAAAGCTATCAGGATAGCATCTGCCGGAAAGGTGGGGGTGTCAGAAGCTGCGGGTTACATTGACAAATAATGTGACCTGCTGGCCGGGGTGAATGAATTTGCCATTCATATCGCTGTTCCAATCCCTGATCTGGGCGACATTCACATTAAACTTTGAGGCAATTTTGGCCAGGGAGTCACCGGAACGGACTTTGTAGTGTACCTTTCTCACAACCGCATTTTGTGAATCCTGTTTCTTCCAGACCACCAGCTTCTGATTAATTCGCAGTGTATCTTTGGGAGACATATTGTTCCAACGAGCCAGCTCGCTAACACCAACATCGTACTTTTGGGCAATCGTCCAGAAGCTGTCGCCAGACTTTACCAGATACTCAACTTTGTAACGGCCATTCACCGAACGATCTTGCTTTGCTGCAAGGCGCTGGCTGGCACTGAGTGTGTAACTTTCTGCTGTTTTCGCGGCTACCGGGATCATCAGGCCCTGACCAATACGGATAATGGTTCCGCTGAGTTTATTGGCCTCGGTAATGACATTGACACTGGTCCGGTATTTCATGGCAATGGTACTCAGGGTGTCACCGGCACTCACTGTGTAGCGATCCCATTTTACCCGTTTCTCCGGCGGCAGGCTTGCCAGCTGAGTCCGGAAATGTTCAGCATGAGTGACTGGGACTACCAGGTGGTGAGGACCTTCCGGTGGCGTTGACCAGCGGTTCAGCCCGGGGTTGAGTCGGTAGAGTTCTTCCAATTCGACACCCGACAGTTTGGCTGCCTTGGCCATATCCAGCTGACCACTGGTATCTACCTTGGCGAAGTAGGGCTTATTGGGGATTTTGTTCAACCGGACGCCATGTTTGGATGGGTTTCGAACCACTTTGCCAAGGGCGATCAGTTTCGGGACATAGGCCGTGGTTTCCCTGGGAAGATCAAGTGCCCAGAAACGGGTAGATTTACCGAGCTTTTTGTTTTTCCGAACAGCCCGATGTACCCGGCCGGGGCCAGAGTTAAACGCTGCCAGTGCCAGCTCCCAGTCGCCAAATCTATTGTACAGGGTTTGCATATAGTCCAGTGCTGCACGGGTAGAATGTACCACATCCCGGCGACCGTCATACCACCAGTTCTGATCGAGGCCGTAGTGTTTACCTGTTGCCGGCATAAACTGCCAGAGCCCTGAAGCACCTGCATGAGAGTAGGCGAAGGGATCGAAGCTGCTCTCCACAATGGGCATCAGAGCCAGTTCCAGGGGAACATTTCTCGCTTCCGCTTCTTTGACAATAAAATAGAGGTAGGGCTCTGAACGTTTGGAAATCTGGCTGAAGTAAGACTTGTGACGTTTATACCAGTTCAGTTCCGCCTGGATTCGCGGGTTATTCTGGTCAAGATCCATTGCCAGGCCTGACTGAATGCGAACCCACAGGTCGTCGATGACCACCGGTTCTTTTTTTTCAGGCGTTATCTTCTCCGGTGTTGTGACCTCCACTTTTTCCACAGAAGGCTTTTCAACAATTGGCCTGGTTTCTTTCTTGACGGTGGATGCCGAAGATGAGGGCGAGTTACTCACCAGCTGACAACCAGTCAGAAACAGCGAAAGGGCCAGCGTTGGCAGAGTCCGTCGGGGTGGGCCAAAAATAAACGGCTGGCCTGTTAAGTAGGGGGCTTTGGTCATATATAGGGTTCTGAGTATTATCAGTTCATTATTTTACCACTATCAAAAATTATCCTTCCATGCTCGGATTACCCTTAGAACATCAACGGGGCTGGCACTTGAGGACGGATCCCTGTCAGAGGCGGCTTGAATAACTTCCGGTTGGTCTGATCTCAGGAACGGATTTGTGTCCAATTCCTTTCTCAGGGTTGAGGGCACAGTAGGCCGGTTTTCAGAGCGTAACTCAGCAACTTGCATAACCTGTTCCTGTAGCTTCCGGTTATTTGGCTCCACTGCCCGGGCAAATTTGAGATTGGCCTGAGTGTATTCATGAGCACAGTAAATCCGTGTATGGCCGGGGAGCGAAGCCAGACGGGACAGACTGCTGTACATCTGTTCTGCCGTCCCTTCAAATAATCGGCCGCAACCACCAACAAATAGAGTGTCTCCACAAAAAAGCGCTGGATTTTCATCGTCGCCGAAATCGGTAAAGTAAGCAATATGGTCCAGTGTGTGGCCGGGAGTGGCCAGAATTTTAAACTGGCAGGTGCTGAGCTCAACCGTATCATTATCACGCAAAGGGTGGGTGATTCCCTTGATGCTCGGGTTATCAGGACCGTAAACCGGAATATTTCTGTTGCGGGTCAGTTCAGCGACTCCGCCAGTATGATCAAAGTGGTGGTGGGTGATGAGAATGCCCACCAGATTGAGTCCATGATGATTCAGTGCCTGTTCAACCGGCCTGGCATCACCGGGATCAACCACAAAAACATCCCGGCTATCCTGCGAATGAAACATCCAGATGTAGTTGTCATTAAATGCGGGGATTGGAGATATAATCAGCATCGCCTTAAATGTCCTTTCTGTCATCCCTGTAATCATCATTGATGTGTTGCACAGGGAAGATTAGTTTTGAGCCTGTATGGGCGTTGAAGATGTTATAGCCGATATCTGCTGATGTCATAGAATAATATTTTCTGTATAAACTCGGTCTTAACGAGGTTAACATGAAGAGGCCTGATGATGAAAAGTGTCTGAGACCCGATCAGGTGTGAAACAAGTATTGACTGTTTATTGGTACAATAATTTGCATGATTCGACGATTTCGGAAAAGGACCAAAAGCAGTTTCTCTGACCGTATTGGAGGCTTGCGCCGCTGGCTCGATACCGACTCAGGAAGGTTACTGGTTGACTATGAAAAAAGTCTGCTGGAACGAGAGTTAGGTACCATCTTTGGTTTCCATGCGGGGCAATACTCTGCCTCCTGGCATAAAGATCTGATGTTCAGCAGTCCGGTAAGAAGACAGTTTATCCTCGGTTCCAGCCATCTTGCCGATTGCCCGAGACCACAGGTGATGGCTGATCCCCATTACTGGCCAGTGTCACCGGGAAGCCTGGATCTTGTTCTGTTGCAACACACGCTGGAAATTGCCGACAGCCCACATCGTTTGCTCAGTGAGGCGGCGAATACCATTATACCGGACGGTAAGCTGATAATTATTGGCTTCAACCCCTACAGCATGACCAATATTGTCCGGTGGTGTGTGCCAGGTCAGCGTCGTCTACTCAGGGATGCGCATTTTATTTCGACCTCAAGGTTGAAAGACTGGCTTGCCCTGCTCAATTTCAATGTGGAAAGAATCGTTTATGGTGGCTATGTTCAACCGCTGAAACGTTTCTTTACCGGTTTGCGTGGTGATCTGATTGAAGAAAGGCTGGAACAACTTCAGTTACCGGTTGGTGGCTTTTATATGATGATTGCCACCCGCGAAACCCCCGGCCTGACCCCGGTAAGAAAAGTGTGGTCCGATGTGCGCAGGCGTTTTGTCGGTCAGCCATTGACCCGCCCCAGTGCTGGTAGAACCAGTTCCGTGAAAGTAAACAAAGACTGGAGTTCTTTTGAGTCAGACAGTTGAAATTTTTACCGATGGTGCCTGTAAAGGAAACCCCGGGCCTGGAGGCTGGGGGGTGTTACTCCGTTACGGCACTGTAGAGAAAGAGCTTTTTGGCGGTGAACCCGAAACCACCAATAACCGGATGGAACTTATGGCGGCGATAGAAGGGCTCAAGGCTCTTAAACGGCCCTGTTCAATTATTCTTACTACCGACTCCCAGTATGTCCGTAAAGGTATCACTGAATGGATGACCGGCTGGAAACGGAAAAACTGGAAAACAGCGGCTGGTCAGCCAGTGAAGAATCAGGATCTCTGGCAGCTGCTGGATCAACAGAATCAACGACACGATATCGACTGGCGATGGATCAAAGGTCATGCCGGTCATCGGGAAAATGAAATTGCTGACCGGCTGGCCTGTAAGGGTGCGGAAGCTTTCAAGAAGTAGACAGCCTCCTGGTCAATATTTGAGAACCGTTAACTATGCGACAGATCATTCTTGATACAGAAACCACCGGTATTGACCCTAAACAAGGGCACAGAGTTATTGAAATAGGCTGCGTGGAGATGATTGACCGGAAGCTCACCGGTAACCATTACCACGTTTATATCAACCCGCAGCGTGTGGTAGAGCAGGAAGCCATCGAAGTCCACGGCATTACCAATGAATTTCTGGCCGATAAGCCGGTTTTCAGTGCCATTGCTGATGAATTTCTCGAGTTTATTCGCGGAGCCGAGCTAGTTATTCATAACGCAGCGTTTGATGTTGGTTTTATCAACCACGAGTTTTCCCTGTTACGTCGAGGGTTTCCCAATGTAGAAGGTTGTTGTGGTGTGCTTGATACCCTGGCCCTTGCCAGGAAAAAGCATCCGGGACAGAAAAATAACCTGGATGCTTTATGTAAGCGCTACTTTATTGATAACTCTTCGAGAACCCTGCATGGCGCGTTGTTGGACTCCGAGATTCTTGCGGAAGTCTACCTTGCCATGACCGGCGGGCAGACGGCTCTTTCCCTGGTAAGCAGTGATGATGGCGCTGGTGATTCGGAAGAGGGCGGTAGTACTATCCGGCGACTGGCTGCTGGCAGGCCAGCACTGAGAGTCATCTCTGTCAGTGATACTGAGTTGCAAAACCATCAGAACAAGCTGGAACAGATTCAAAAACAGTCGGGTAACTGCCTGTGGCTTGCTAACGATTAGTTCATAATTTTAATGTGTCTAATCTCCGTTCACCCTGAGAGTCCTTTATTTGCTCAGGATGCATGGACGAAGGGTGACTGGCACTGTCTTCAGGGTATGGAAAGGAATCAAGGAGTTTACTTTGCCACTGAATCATGATCTTACCGATGTGATGGATGTGAACTATTCACCTTTGCAAGGCCTGCAACCTGAACTCATTGGCCAGTGCTGGCTGGTACTGTTTGAAGGGCAGGTTGTTTTAAATGACGAAAGCACCGGAGAAAACTTCCTCTGGTACAGTCTCGACAAGTTTCAGCTGGCCATCAAACAACAGGCGATAGTCACCGGCTATCTTCATGGCAAGGCAGTAGGGATTGTTGAACTCTCAAGCCTCACTGTTGAAACAGGTACTATAAGCATCAGGGCCTTACTGTCTGGGTCAGACTCAACGGTTTACAGTTTCCTTAGCCATGGCCTGCAGATCCTGACTTCACGCAGGGAACATGCCTTTTGTGGCTGTTGTGGTCATCAGATGCAGGAAAAAGTCGGAGAGTGGGCAATGGCTTGCACCCAATGTGGGCACCATGCCTATCCAAGGATTTCTCCCTGTGTCATTGTTCTGGTGACACGGGGGGAGGAAATGCTGCTGGTCCGACATCATCGCCATGGCAAAAATTCAACCATGCATACGCTGGTGGCAGGTTTTGTAGAGCCCGGGGAGAGTGCTGAAGAGGCTGTGCATCGTGAGGTACTTGAGGAAACAGGCCTCACGCTGGGCAAACTCCATTACTGTTTCAGTCAGAGCTGGCCTTTTCCCCATTCATTGATGATGGGGTTTCATGGGGAATACAAAAGTGGTGAGCTTGTCCTCGAAGAAAAAGAACTCAGCTTTGGCGACTGGTTTCATCGGGATAATCCGCCAGAGCTGCCACCGGGTTTTACTATAGCCAGAAAGCTGGTGGATTTGTTTGTTTGATATTATCCAATCATATTTAATAATTTTCAAAAAATAACCCTGAAATATCTCCAACAAAGTTAATCATCAGGTGAAGCCTGTCGACCAGAAGGATCTCCGAGAATAGCGGGGGTATTTGCCTGACAAGAGTGGGTTTTCAGACCAATTTCGATTTGTTTATCTTTACCAATTGCCAAACCTGTTACCTAAAGAGTCGAGGACCAGGTTTCCATCAGGTACCTGACCTCCCTGTGGGGTTGCAATCAGCACAAAGCCGTCGGAACAGGCGAAAGCATCTCCGACAGCTCCACAGGCTGCACTGATTGAATACCAGGCATCTTCCGATATAAATGGGTTGACTCCCAGGCCAAGATTCCTTAAATCGGCGGTATATTGATGGTTATCGAGGAAAAACTGCTCCTGTCTTCCAGCAATATCCAGCAGTGCTGTCTGTCCTTCGGCCCGGCGACCATCCTGTATAAAGGCCTGGTAGTTTGGCAGGGCAATAGAGGCCAGTATGCCGACAATAACAACGGCGATAATTAACTCGATAAGCGTAAAGCCTGAGGTGTTTTCCATGTTATTGTGTTCCTGATGTTTTGTTATTGTTCTATCCAGCCACTGCGATGCATACCGACTTCATTGGCAGCACCGCTGTATCCGGTATTCAAATCGATCAGGTTGCCGTCTTTACCTAGGGAGACAATAGTGGCATCACCGGGCAGCCCTACGACAGAAAATAAGGAAAAGCGGTCATTTTTCTCTTTATCACTATCATTATCTACGTCACGAATCGCCGAAGCAGTGTGAAGGTCCACCACATAAAAGCGGCTGGAACCGATACTGGGTGTGCAAATGTTAGCCCCCGGGGCAGAGGAAGGTGCATAGGTGCTATAAAGCAACTGTCCGCTGTAAACATCGCCAGTGGTGGTTGTCTTTTCTCCCGAAGCGGAAAGGTTGATATACCAGCCTTTACTACTGTCCAGTAGCGACAAGCCATTAGCGGTTTGCTGATCAGTACCCTGCTGGATAAGGTTACGGCTGGCATCGTACAGATCGCTATGGGAAATAATGTTGGGCGGTGTTGTGCAGTCATTACAACTGCCAAAGCGGTTATAGAAAATATTGGTATCACGGATAACGTAGTAGCGGTCAGTATTTGAAGTGGCCATGGGGTTGGCCCGGTTACCACTGCCCAGTACTACCGCATCATATGCACGTCCCCGGTAAGTAGTTCTCACCAGCTCCGGTTGATACATAAAACGACGATCGTCGATAATATCCGGTGATGGACGTATATCTGTCTCATCTGCCCCAAGTTCTGCAAGCTTGATCATGGACCACAGGGCAGTTTCAACATCGGGAGCATTGGCATCAAGATAAGCCTTACCGATATCGATTCTGAAAACATTGCCACCGGTGTCTGCAAAGTAGACCCGGTCCGTAAGGCCGTCACCATTACTGTCCATGGGGGCGGGGGGTGCCACCACACTCCATTTCAGATCACTGCTTTCGTACTGTATCGGGTTTGCTGTATCAATGGCGTCAGGGGCAGTAAATGATTGGATTAATGACCCTGACGAAGCGTCAACGAAAAACAGGCCACGGCCATTTTGTGAATATTTCCTGACTTTATGAGAGTCACCCGCTGCATCGATAAAATCTTCACCCTGGCGATCATCATCATTGGTTGAGTCATAACCGGCACCAAAGGCAAGAGCATATTTATAGTTGATTGAGCTGGTCGTTACCTCGCCTTCGGTGGTCGTCACCAACTCCCGATGGCCCGGCAAAATAACAGGTACCGGTGTTGACCAGCTTTGGCCAAGCTCGGTAAACCCGGGCATGGTATGGTCAATCCGCCAAAGCAGGGTAGGAGTGCCATCCGGATTGGAAACGTCAATGGCATAGTAACTGCTGCCACCGCGGCGCATGCCGAAATAGAGGATCATGCGATCACCATCGGTATGTTTGATATTGCCGTCTTTGTTATGGTCAAGGCGGATCACGCTTATCTGGCCATCAAGCCCGTAGGGGTGGCCTGCATCATCGCGGTTTTCATAGAGCTTTGCTGCGTTACCGGCGGTTTCTCCGGCAAAGAATGACCAGTTCTCAACCACGTTATTCCCCTGGTCCTCAATAAAATGCAGGACGCCATAGTTGGTGCCAAAAGCCAGTCGTATATCGGGTTTATTTTCACTGTACTCGGTGCCGTCGCCATCAGTATCACCATAATTCAGAGTTACTGGTCTTGAATGCAGAATATCGCCCAGAACCCAGTCCAGCGTATTGCCATTGCTGTCCAGTCCTTTGATCCAGTTAATCAGATCTGTAGCGGTGAAGCTCTCATTACCGTCAAGATTAAAACGGCTCGTATCAATATTATCCAGTGAGCCAATTGACTCCTGATTTTGAGCATTAACCAAATTGGTATAAAACGTCCCCCTTGAGTTTAGAAGGGTTGCCCCTAATCCCCCACTGGCCACATCACTGCCATCATCAACGGTTCCCCAGTACGAACTTCGGCCATCAGCGATCCGGTTGCTGCCATCATCCAGTGCTGCATCACATCGCCGATCAATCACGGTGCCTGGCACGTGATCTTTCAACTCTGTGCAGGAAGGACTGGAGCCATCCTTATAGATTTTCAATTTTTTCAGATTGCCTTTCCATCGAGCGGAGTCGGTCGGGAGGAACATGGCATAGTAAGCATTATCCAGTGACTCTGTTCGCTTGAATGTATTGACGGCAACTGCAGGAGAAACAAAGGTACTGGTTTGCTGGAGAATTTCCCCCAGCGCACCCTGGAATGCTGAAGCGATATCATTGACTACCACACATCCGGTGTCAGAGTCTGTATTGCTGCCAACGGTTGTATAGCAGACACCGTTTCCTTTATCCGCAGTGTCGTATAACAGTGGCTGGTCGGTAGCAAAACCGATGGTGTAGGTAAATGCTTTCTGATTGCCGGTATCAATATCACCATCAAGTCCACCAGGGCCCGGGTTAGCAAGATATTCTGCAAGCTTTGGCAGACAATTTTCACTTATTCCATTGCTGTTATCAGCATAATTATCGCAGCTGGTAATGGGTGTCAGCCCATCGATCAGCAGCCGGGTATCAGACTTGACTGTCGTATTTACGGTAGATTCATTACTCGGCTCCCCATCGGTTACATAAATGATGTACAGGTTTTGGCAGGGTTTAACCACAGGAATATCACCATAATCACTGGTGGTTTTGTATTGGCTTCCCAGAATTTGTTCGACACTGGTATCACGACTATTGGTCAGTTGTGCCCGATATAATTCCCGACCCATAAAAAAGTTAAGGACTTCGTAGTAGGCACCACAAAGAGGTGTTCCGCCTTCTGGATCAATATAATTCAGGTCATTCAGAATATTGCTGCTATCCGGACTTATTCGATGTCTGATATAGCCCCCTCTGCCCCGATCACTGCCATTCAGAAAAGCAGCAAGGCCGAAGTCTACTCCGGGGTTACTATTGATAAGATCGGTAATTGCATTAATTGCCAGGTTAATTCGGGTTCCGGGAGATTGGAATTCAGTCTGATTATACCAGTTAAGGTAATTACCAGGGCAGGTTGCGCCAACAATTGTTCCGAAATAATAAACTCGAGTACATGGGCTGCCATCAACTAATAACTGGTAATTCCAGTAAATGGTGTAGCGGTTACTGGGGTTTCGGCTACCACCATAAGTAATTGATGGGTTATAGGGGCGTTTGGGGATAGAAGGGGCATCATAGTCCATACTCCCGGATGTATCTAACAAGATCATCACCTGGGGTCTGGCATTATTGTTAATATTGGCACCAGTAAACAGTTCCGTGTCGTCAGCACGTGCAGTAAGTTGATACTGTAAAAGTACAGCGATTATTGCTGCAGATTTAATGCTCTGTAAAATCACTTTATGCCACATTCTACGACCAATTTGTTATTAATGTTTATGCTAAAATCAGGATCTCTTGCTGTTTCTATGGGCTTGCAGTTGCCGCTCTACTCACGACAATAACATTCCGATCCCCAGTCGCTGACCCTCCCTGTTCACCCAACATCACTTTATAGGTGTTCATGGCCAGAGAGGTTGTTATGCCTGACTGTGCACTGTCCGTTTGAATCTGGTAAAACTCAACGCTGTAATTACCAACGCCGCTGGCATTCTCGCTGCGGGGTAACGTCTGGCTGGAAGCCTGATAGTGAATGCTTGGGTTGGGCGCTGTATTGTTGGCACCACAGGTATGCGCCATTTGCTGTGCCTGGTCCATTGTATTGTCAGGGTCGTATGGGTTATAGGGAGCCTGGTCCGCCCCACAGATGCCCCGGTCAAAACTGTCCATGCCCATAACCGCAATCTGGTTGAGCGTTGCCTGTGCCTGGTTGAACGTAATCAGCTTTATTTCCGCATTGGCGATCATGCGAGGTGACCGGCTGGACTGGTTAACCAGTGTGACAGCAATAGTGGTCAGCATCATTAGAAACAACAGGGAAACCATCAGAATCATACCGCCCTGTTTTGCTTTGAACTGTGTCATCCCCGGTCACCGATAGGCCTGGTTATAAAGAAAGATGGTGGTACTGGCTAAACGACGATTGCGGTTATCGCCATTGGGCTGAACAGTAATGTCGCCCATCTGGTAGGTGCGAAAATCTTCAAAGCCATTGATTTGATCGGTAGTGGCCAGCAGGTAAAGTTTGATGCTTTGTACGTCATTCCATTGTTCCTCTGTCCAATTATTAGTGTTGGCTGGTGTTCCCTGGTAGCGGTTTACCTGACCATCGCCATTATCATCAATGCCCAGAAATACGCGCATGGCTTCGATATTGTTGGCCAGTGTGGTTTCAACCAGGGCGTCATTGACAAGACGGGTCAGCCTCAGCTGATTATCCCGAAGATAAAACAGGCTGAACTGATATTCCCGAATCTCCTGGTCAGCGGAAATTAACGGGGCATTGGCTGAACGGAAAAGGTGGCCTTCCTGAGTATTGGCGACCAGGTAGTTAGTGTCTGCCACTGGATTGGTCACCACTTCGCCAATTGCCCCCCGGAACAGCAGCCAGTCAGAAGGGAGGCCATCCTCGGCGGTATAATCTCCGGGCTGCCCGGCAGCGCAGCCGAAAATATCGTTACTGGTCCGTCCGGCCATAAATGCGGGGGAAGGGGTCAGGGCTGCGGCAATGCCAGTGCAATCATCGGTAACCGCCAGACCATTTTGATTAATGCTCTCTGGCGGCAAGCCATTGATATACCCTGCCGAGCGAAGGTCGCGGGAGATGATGGCCAGAGCTGTGCGGGCATTATCATTGAGAGTAATCATGGCACTGCTGTCACGCTGGGCGGTAAAGGTGTTGAGATAGAGAACGGCCACACCAGCCAGCAGAAATAGCGAAAGGGTCACGGCGACCATCAGTTCAACCAGGGTAAACCCTCGTTGTCTTTTATAACTGCCGATGGCCCGCGAGTTTTTTATCATGACTTTCCTCACATCCATGTACTGCATCTAACCGATGGTCGTTTGTATTACCATGACCCTGCGAAGATCATTATCTACTGTTGATCGATAGCCTGCATCTGCGTCTCCACAGGCAACCGCTGCCCTGGTATCGGGGCGGGTAAATTTGCCCCGCCAGACAATCGTCAGGGTCACGTCGGTATTATTGATGTTGATGCATGCCCTCGGTGAAATGAGTCCACCCGCGCCTGTGTTTGCAGCAGTTTGCACCTCATTACCAAAGAGAGCTGCCCCCCATTGCCAAAGATCAAAGGCAGCTGTTTGCGCGGGTGAACAGTTGGAATTCATCCCGTCGCAACGGATTACCGGCTGAGCTGGCGCGGCAGCAATATCGCCGTTATAGCTGGCCAGCCCGGAATTATTGGCATTAATACGGGCTAACAGATCCTCAGCCAGTTGTAAGGCAATGGACCGTTGTTGTACTTCAACAATGTTCTTTCGGGACTCAACCACCAGACCGGCAATGCCTAACAATCCCACTGATATGATGATCATGGCCACCAGCACTTCAATCATGGTAAAGCCGTTATTTCTGTTCATCACTTATTTCCTGCCCATTACCAGTATCTGCCTCAAGCTGTTCCTGAACCTTTCCGGTTATCAATAGTGATGTAGCGCCACCACCGTCAATACTTAATGTTGCAGTATGAGAAGCCCCGGCATCATTGATAGAAACATCGGCACCGGTGAAAAGCCCCCGTGCATCAAAACTGAACTGTGCGGCAACCGAATTGATCGCGGTACCGGAAAGGGGAGGGAGTTGCAGTATGGTGACACCATTGGCGGTTACCGTGCCATTGTTGCCTGCCCAGCCATTATCCGGTGAGATAATAACATCAGTACCACGGGTGATCGCTTCTGAGCGGGCAAATGCCAGGATGCTCTGTATCTCTTCGGCGTGGCTGCGGACCCGGTTATTGGCAATACTCTCGGTCAGGGAAGGGTAGGCAATAGCCGACAAAATACCCAGCACGGCAAGGGTGATGATCAATTCAACCAAAGTAAAGCCATCGGGATTTTCCGCTGTGGGCTCTCTTATCTCTTCATCCATCTTTATTAGCGATGCTGTTTCTATTGTTATTAAAAGTCAGGGTTTGTATATCTTTTCTGGTCTCAGTTCTCACGTCATTCGAGATAACCGGTGGCTATTTGCAGATAAATGGCAATGAATATCCCGATATGAGAGAGCTTTCAGGATAAAAAAAGCCAGCCCTGAAACTATCCAAGGCTGGCTTATTAGGATGATCTATCAGGGGACAACTTTTTCACAAACAGTTAACAAACTGTCGTCTGTTAGTTAGGGAAATAGGCACCAAGCTTGGTGGCTAACATCATATTGCCTTCAGCACGCAACTTACCCATCATAAACGCCTGCATGCCATCAATTTCTCCGGACATCACACCGGCCAGGGTTTCGCTGTCCATAATCAGTGTTACGCTTGGGTCGTCATGGGTGCCAGAAACGATATCCAGGCTTCCATCATTAATGATCAGGTGGTAGTCATCAGCATCTTCAATATTAAACTGGAAAACCTCTTCGACGCCTGCGGCTGCATCTGTATTGAAACGGCTCTTCATGGACTCAACGATTTCTGCAGGAGTGCTCATAGTCTCTTTATCCTTCTTCTTAACATTCAGCATTTCTGGTTAGACAAGCCGAATCTTATGAGCATTAGCCGAATGTGTCAATGAAATTCAAACGCTTGTATGAATTCCTGCTGGTAACAACTTTCTGCTCTCATTATTTTTATAGTCCACGGCAAAGATAAATCAGTTATCATAGAGGCCATTTTGATATTGCAACTCGCAAACCTTTTAAGGAGGCTCCTTTGGAGTATCTGGCAGACTTTATTTTGTTTCTGGCCAAAACAGTCACCCTGATTGGCGGTGTGGTGGTTTTAGTGGCTCTGGTGACAGCAATTGGCCAGAAAGCCAGGAAAATGCATAAGGGGCACCTTGAGATTACTCGCCTTAATGAACACTACGAGCACCTTCAGGCAGATTTGAAACATGCCTTGCTGGATAAGGCTGAGCTGAAAAAAGAAGCCAAAGAGCAGAAGGAAAAGGCAAAGCTGGAAAAAAAAGCCAAAAAGAATAAAGAGTGTGAGGAAGAGGGAAAACCAAGAGTCTTCATACTGGATTTTCATGGCGATATTAAAGCCTCAGCGGTCAAATCGCTGAGGGAAGAGATTACGGCGGTTCTTTCTCTGGCAGATAAAGAGCGGGACGAAGTGGTGATCCGGCTGGAAAGTGGTGGTGGCCTGGTCCATTCCTACGGTTTGGCTGCATCCCAGCTGAAGCGAATCCGCGATAAAGGGATTAAGTTGACGGTCACCGTCGATAAAGTGGCTGCCAGTGGTGGCTATATGATGGCCTGTGTTGCCAATCATATTGTTGCGGCACCTTTTGCAGTACTGGGCTCTATTGGCGTAATGGCGCAGTTGCCCAATGTTCACCGTCTTTTGAAAAAGCATGATGTGGATATTGAGTTACACACTGCCGGTGAGTTCAAGCGCACTTTGACAGTTCTTGGGCAAAATACCGAAAAAGGACGGCAGAAATTTATCCAGGATATGGAAGATACACACCTGCTATTCAAGGATTTTGTCAAGACTGAGCGGGAAGTTGTTGATATTGATCAGGTTTCAACCGGTGAAATCTGGTATGGTCAAAAAGCACTGACGCTCAACCTTATTGATGAGATCTGCACCAGTGATGAGTATATCTACCGGAGGGTCGATGAGGTCGATCTGGTACAGGTTGAGTATGTGATGAAAAAAGGCGTTGCCGACAAACTGGGGATGGCGGCTGAGTCAGCCCTGGATAACACCTTAATGAAGTGGTGGGGACGGTTTAACACCAGTCGCTTCTTTTCTTAGCGGTACCCGGTTCTTCAGGTATTCATCATTTTTGTTCTTATCTGCACTGATTAAATTTTGAACTATAGATCTAAATAGCAGTCAAATGTTCCATCAGTTATTCAGATGGACAATAATAATGAACCCTGTAGAAGCATCAGTAACGACTGGTTACCATCATAATCAGTCGCATAATGACAATAGTGTCGGTGAGACTAAGCATTGGGCGCAGTCCAGAACCGTTCGGGCGGTTGCTGGTGTGGCCGTGTTAGCTTTAGGTGGGCTTGCGGGCTTGGCTGTTTCTTTTTTTGCCAGCCCCTTGGCTGCGATTATTGCTGCTGGTGCCGTAACTGCAGTGCTTGGCGTGTGTATCATTGGGTATTTTTACCATCATAGGGGTGAAAATAGTACAACGACACCACCTGATATACAGTCGCCAGAGCCCATCTCAGCGGATACAGGTAGTCCTGAAGATTCTATTCAGCCATCGCCATCCACTACTTCGTATGTTCCACCATCGCTGCCGACGCCATCCACTGCTTCGTATGTTCCACCAGCGCCGCCGACGCCATCCACTGCTTCGTATGTTCCACCAGCGCCGCCGACGCCATCCACTGCTCCTTATGTAAACCCGCCTGAGTTTGCACATAATGCTTCTTATGTGCCATCGGTGCCACCTCCATACTCCGCCTATGCTGAGCCTCCTACTTCAGCAGGGAATGCGGCTGCGCATGTGCCTTCAGTTACATCAAATCCCCTTCCTGACGAGCCTCCCCCGGCCTACACGCCATTACCGGGATTCGTTGTAGCAGACCCTTTTGAGTCGCCACCACCTTATAAAATAGTGGGGCCAGAGGAATATATACAGATGCAGGAAACACGTGTTGATGCTTTGTTGAGGCAGCATGGGGAAACTATTTATCGAAGTGGCCGAGACGGTAATTGCCTTTACGATGCAGCAGCCCACCAATGCCCGGAAATAGCCAGAGATGCAACAGACCTTCGTCAACAGGTCGCCCGTTTTGCAAGAGAATGGCAGCAGCGCTATCCAGATGGCAACATTAATTTTTCACCCATCGAGGCACGAGCCTATGCTCGATTACAAGGTGATGTTGGTTACGTAACTGGCGATACCACAATAGCTAATGGACTTGACGAAATAGCCGTTCCGGGATGTTTTTCAGACCATATAGATACTTTTTTCCTGGCACAGGTTGCCAAAATGCCAGTCATTGTCATAGATATTGATAACAACGTGACTATTGCTGTCGATGAAAATGGTCAATTCATTGATTGCCTTGGAGCTTATGACAGTAGCCTGGTTCCCCAAGGAAAAATTCTCCTGGTGCGTGATGGCCCCCACTTTATGGGACGGCAGATGGCGCAGAATTAATTATTCTGCTCCATATCTGTCTTAATCCCTTCTCAAGCGTTCTGACAGGGCAATAGGGGATTCAAAGCGGAACACGACGATGTAGGAAGATACCAGCAGTGAGAGTATCGCTGTTGCCTGGATAATATGCGCTGAAATCTCGCCAATCAGATTCTGTCCGCTGGCAAAAGCCGCTATCAGTATTGAAAACTCACTGGTCTGACCTAATCGAAAGCCGACTTCCCAGGCTGTGGACCGATTTTCACTGACCTTGCGCAGCAGAAAACCAAAAACCACCGGCTTGATCAGGATAACAGCCCCGGTCATAACCGCTGCCGGGAAAAGTACCTGGCCAAGAAGGTCAAGGTTGAAACTGGCCCCGATAGAAAAGAAGAACAACACCAGGAAAAAATCTCGTAACGGTTTAAGATTGATGGCTATATATTGGGCGATTGGACTGGTGGCAATACTGATACCGGCAATAAAGGCACCAATTTCATAGGAGAGGTTCAGGCTATGAGCTAACTCCGCAAAGCCAAGACACCAGCCCAGGGCCATCAAAAACAGATATTCATGAAAACGGTCAAAGCGGACCATCAGTGGCAGCAGCAGGTATTTGACCAGCATAATAGCGGTGAAGATCAAGGCTGGCAGGGCGATAAATGCCATGATCAGTTCGTTGTAGTTGGTGCTATGTGATGGACTCAGATTGTAAAGCAGAAGAAGTGCAATAATGGCCATCAAATCCTGCAGAAGCAGCAGGCTGACCATGATTTCACCAGTATGTCTGTGATGCAGCACGGTGGTTGGCAAAAGTTTTATGCCAATGATCGTGCTGGAAAACATCATGGTTGCACCAATGATGATAGCCTCATTCTGGGGCAGACCAAATGTCAGCCCGAGTCCATAGCCCGTCAAGGCAAAGAGAAATGAACTCAGTAAACCAACGGTAGCCGTTTTCCTGAGCAGATGGGCAAGGTGGCTTGGCTGCATATCCAGCCCGAGAAGGAACAGCAAAAAGATGATGCCAACATGGGCAATATCATTGAGGAGATTAGTGTCATTAACCACTTCCAGTCCAAACGGACCCAGTATGGCTCCGAGGGCTATATAGGCTACCAGCAGAGGCTGACGGGTGAACAAGGCTCCAGTAGCGAGAATCGCTGCCCCGGTGAAAATAAGAAAAAAAGAGAAGAGCAGGGAACCGCTTTCCATCATTCAGGCTCATTCTTGGATTATTTATGGAAAGGACAGTATAACCAACAGTTTGGTTTTCGTGCAGAAGAAGGGAAAAATCTCTTCCAAATAAGGAAGAGATTCCAAACTGTGGTTAAAGCTGATGCCTCAACCGATACACAGGTGATAATTTATCGGCAGCGGTTTGATAGTTCTTACTAAATGTTCTCAGAGCCGCCAGGGCATAATCCGGATTCTGATCTTCCCTTAATCTGAAACTACTGAATCCACAGCGCTTGAGGTAATAGAGCTGGTCCACAAGAATGTCGCCTATGGCTCTAATATCCCCTCGGTAATCAAAGCGTTCCCGAAGCAAACGGGCCAGAGAGTAGCCACGACCATCCATAAAACGAGGAAAGTTAACGGCGATGACTTCAAACTGGTTCAGGGTATTAGCCACCGTTTCAGGTTCGTCGTCACTGTCAAACCAGATGCCAACCTGACCTTTATGCAGGCCATTGGCCTTAACAGCCTGATCAATTGACGACACATGAAAGAGCACATTGCCATCAGGTACTACGGACTCTTCCGGATCCTGTTGCAGAATCTGAAAGTCATCAATACTGATTTGCTGATCCTTAAGCAGCTTTGGCATAAACCTTCTCCTTGAATGGCTGCACACCAACCCGTCGACAGGTATCGATAAAACGCTCTTCCGGAGTGCGGAGCTCGACGTAGGTCTTCAGGATTTTATCGATGATGTCCGGCACTTCATCCATTTTGAAAGAGGGTCCAAGGATCTTGCCCAGAGACGCGTCATGCCCGGATGCACCACCGACCTGAACCTGGTAATACTCTTCACCTTTACGATCAACACCCAGAATACCAATATGACCGACATGGTGATGACCACAGGCGTTCATACAACCGGAAATGTTCAGATCCAGCTCGCCAATATCATGTAGAAAATCCATATCATCAAACCGTCGCTGAATGCTTTCTGCCAAGGGAATGGAGCGGGCATTAGCCAGTGCACAGAAGTCGCCTCCCGGGCAGCAGATCATATCGGTAAGCAGTCCCTGGTTAGGTGTTGCCAGGTTCAGTGGTTTCAGTGTTAGCCAGAGTTCATGGAGCCTGCTTTGGGGAACATCGGCAAAAATCAGATTCTGCTCGTGGCTCACTCTGAGCTCGCCAAAGCTGAACTGGTCAGCAAGGTCTGAGATAGCTTCCAGTTGCTCGGCACTGGCATCTCCCGGAGCATCAGCCGTTGCCTTCAGAGTCAGGGTGACAGCACTGTACCCCGGCTTTTTATGGGGATGGACATTTCGTCTGAGCCACAGTTGAAAATCCGGTTCGGCGGATAAAGCCAGGTCAGTCAAGTCGATATTGGCCAGCTTCTCGTAGTCAGGCTCAGTAAAAAAAGATTGAACCCGATCAATCTCCTGTTGGGGAAGCCGGGCATCGGTTTCTTTCAGTTGAGACCACTCATTTTCAACCTTCTTGGCAAAAACCTCTGGCGTTAGTGCCTTCACCAGAATTTTAATTCGGGCCTTGTACTTGTTATCCCGCCGTCCATAACGGTTATAAACTCTCAGTACTGCATCCAGATAACTCAGGAGGTGCTCTGGTTCAAGGGATGGTTTGATAACGGAGCCCACCATGGGTGTTCTCCCAAGACCACCACCAGCCAGGATTTTAAATCGAACGTCATTATTTTCATTTAAGAAAGCATGAATGCCGATATCATGTACCTGTGTTGCTGCCCGATCCTGTTCACTGCCACAAACCGCTATCTTGAATTTTCTGGGAAGATAAGCGAATTCCGGATGGAAAGTGGACCATTGCCGGATAATTTCACACCAGGGGCGGGGATCTATAATCTCATCGTGTGCTACACCAGCAAACTGATCTGTTGTGGTATTACGGATACAGTTGCCGCTGGTCTGAATAGCATGCATTTCGACAGAGGCCAGTTCTTCCAGAATTTCCGGGACTTCTTCCAGCCTTGGCCAGTTCAACTGAAGGTTCTGTCGGGTGGTAAAGTGGACATACCCTTTATCGTAACGTCTGGCAATGTAGGCCAGTTTACGCATCTGTATACTGCTCACCATACCGTAGGGAATAGCAATGCGTAGCATGGGGGCAAAGCGCTGTACATAAAGCCCATTCTGAAGACGAAGAGGCAGGAATTCATCTTCTGGCAACTCACCAGCGAGAAAACGACGAGTCTGGTCCCTGAACTGCAGGACTCTCTCATCGACTATCTGCTGGTCGTAATCATCGTATTTATACATGAATTGTTCGTCTGATTAGCCACATCCAGGGAGCAGGTCATAAACCTGGGACAGAGGAAGAATACTGATTTTTACTTATAAGTAAAACTATTATTTATTAATAAAAGTAGGCTAAAAAGTAATAAATCAAAGGGGTGCAATAAGTTGATGGTTGGTCAGGGTTTCGCTAGTTTAAATGAGTTGGGTCGATATGTGCCCTTTTGACAGTATTAAGGAGATAAATAATGAAAGACAGTACAATTGATGCCATTGCGGCTGTTGCATTGATAATGCTGGTTGTTGCGACGGCGGTATACTGGGTCAGTTCTCAGTAAAAGCTTAGGTGTTTTGAGTGACGACATACACCACAGATATAAGTATCAAAACAAATAGTGCGGTTCCGGCGATACCAGCGATGATGTAGTGCGCTGGCTTTCCCTGTTGGAAATCCCTTTCCAGATTAGCCCTTTTCTGGACACCGAATGCAGCAGACAGCGCACTCAACACCACTGATTTAATGCCTGTCCCTTTTCTTTCTGACATCAGCCAACTCTCTTTATCAACTGTTAACATGACCATATTATGATCTTGTTATTTCAGTTGGCAAACAGGTAAGACTAATTGAGGACGATAACCCTGATCCTGTATTGGGTATCTCTGGCTGCAAAGTAACCGATCCAGCTATCTTTATCAGCGTCTGTCCATGATACCAGTTGATCAGCCAACATTTGGGTACCTCTGGCACCCAGGTCTTTGACATAGGGAAGTAACACATAAGCCATTGCACCGAGAACCAGGCCATTGGTTGCGGATGTCACTGCTCTTTGCAAGGCAATGTTCAAACCACCGGTAGTGTAGTAATTCAATACCCCATTCATGGCGTAATAGGTTGCTATCGGGATAATGGTTGCTGCTGCTACAGGTACTACATAGCCTCTGATGTTTTCGGGCAGAGGGATCAGTTGATATCCTGATGAAGTTATCGCCTCCGCCCGCTCACCAATAGAGGTTATCTGGTGCTGCAGATTGGCGATCAGGTTTAAATCCTCTGAACCTGAAAGGCTCAGGCGTTCATCCTGACCTGCAGGTATCATTTCATTTAACTGGTAAAAACGATACCCGATTTCCAGCAACCCGGCTCCTGATGCAAGGGCGTAAGCTGACGTCGCATCCCACCCCCTGCCTTTAAAGTACTTCATATAGCCATTGTGAATGGTGTATTGAATACTGGTCTTTATCGAGTTGTTAAAATCACCGGCAAGGTCAGGCAAATGGTCAAAGCCCAAGTCTCTTCGAATTAAAGACAGTGCATCTCCGGGAACGTTGTTAATCATATTGAGGCCATACCCGACCATCAGCATGGCGATACCGTCAATGGTTTCATCATTCAGGCTATGGAGCATGGGCCATTTCCCAAAGACCTGATGCAAACGACCTTCGTTATGCAGCGTCTTCAGTGAACTGCCAACAACGGAAGACATGCAGCTAAGCATTCGATTGGTGGGTGTTGTCCTCATGAAAAGTCTGAACGTTTCTATCTTGCTCGTCTCAATTACGTTTTTTTCAATTTTCCCGGTGTTGACTACCGCCGCTGCTGGTCTTTGTGGATCGCCGGTGACCTTTTCGCCATGATTTGTCAGTAATGAATATGCCGTAAAGCCTTCAACAAAATCCGAAGCGCACTGGGCAAAGAGAGAGTCAGTATCCGTAAACACCTGATTCTGGACAAGGTTCCTGATTGAATGAATAACATCAAGACCCAGAAGTAAATAATTCCATCGTAAAAGGTTTTGCCAGAATGAGTGTGGCTGCCAGGTTACCATGTTCATGGCAATAATGGGGACCACCTGAGGAACAAATGCACCCACAGCGGCTACCCTGGAAAGGTTTTCTTCCTTCTCAAGTATGATTTTTACTTTTTTACCCACCATTTCATCCGTGGTATTCAGTGTCAGGTTAATGAAACGATCATTATTTGTTCGTTGGATTTTCCCATTTTCAACAACAGAAGTTTCCTGGTCGTGCCAGTACATTCTGTTTGACTCTGCGTCTCCTGAACTGAAAAAAGCATGCTTATGTTCTGATTGAAGTCGTATGGGTATTTTACCGTAAATTTGTTCTTTTAATATCTCGGTATCAATTTCCAGTTGAAGTGGTGTGTTGTCTTTTACTGTAATTTCCACAGAATTGTTATTGCCGGGAGATAGCTTCGAAATATTAACTGCAAAAGAATTAACCGGGAAAACTGAGAAGACAAAAAATATCAAAAAGCTTTTGCAGTTAAATAACTCAGGTATGAGTGACAGCAGGGGTGGGGGATAATAATCAGTCGTATCTGATTTAAATGTTTCAGGTTTTTTTCTGGATTTTAAGGATAATAGAAAAGCCATTATTTACCACCTAAGTAGACAGGCTTTCCTTTGCCACAGAAAAATCTGGAATAATATTGTTTAAAGTTGTTATCTCTGTTATGGAGACGAATTTTCAAATATTTTAAACGAATTTAAGATTTTTTTATCATAATTAATTGAGATACAAAATTTTTTTTTATTCCCTTTGTATTTCCATAAATGGGTTAATAAGAATTTATATCTATTATCAAAATCAGTTTTTCAACTGCCGATCTTCAGTGACCACATCTATACGGTAACGAATCGTATCTGCCAGAAAATATTCTGACCAGCTTCCAGGCTCTGCCTCCATATATTGAAGAATTGGCTTTTGTACAGTGTTTGCTGCCCAAATACCATACCTCTGAAGAACAGGTGACAATAAATGCGTGGCAGCACCAAGCACCATTCCTTCATAAGTGGCGTCAAATAGTTTAAACACCGGAGATGAGACATCAGATCCGGTGGTTAATTTAAATGCACCATAAATAACTGCAGGTATTGCGACACCCAGTGTCAGTAGTTGAAGTTCAGATAATTCCGGTAGGGCCAGGGCCTTATTAATCGATACTCCTATTGCTTCGGCCCGCTTGGTCAATGAATGAAGCTGATGAGTCTGGTCGCGGCCAGCCATCCCCTGTTGGGCATAAAGCCTCAACAGGATTTCAATAACCCCGGCACCCGTGGCCATTGGCAGAGCGTAGTGCTCATTAAAATTATGAGCTTTGAGTTGGCCCTTAAAGAGATCTTCATACCCTGCATGAAGAGTATATTGGGTGGCTTTAACGATTGACCGGTCCAGTTCATTCTGTAACGAAAGATCCTCAATTGCATTAGAAAAACCAATGGTTTGCTTCAGTAACTTGAAGAAGTCTCCCGCCTCAAAGGCAAAGGTATTAAAGCCATATCCGACCATGATTTTTGCCAGGCCATTGATCGACTCTTTGTTCAGTCCCTGCAAATATTGCCACTCGTCACCAATGTGATTTTTCTGAATATCAAACAGTGTTGATGCCACTGTGTTTGAGATACAGTCCATCAGCCTCTTGAAGGGGGCGCTCATAACATATGCCCGGATGGTTTGGCTTTTGGTTCTGGAAGATGCCGAAGTTTCTCCATAATTGGCAGCTTCAAAAAGCAGGAACCCTTCAATGAAATCTGCTGAACATTGCGTTGCCAGGGATTTATGGTTACTAAACGTTTGGCTCAGAACAAGGTTTCGAATCGATTTAACAATATCACCTCCCAATAGTTTATAATTCCATCTCATCAGTGCTTCGTAGAAAATAACGGGCTTTGGACCGAATGTAACTTCATCCATGAAGATAACAGGAATCATTTGAGGAAAAAATGCAGCCAGTGCTGATAGCCTGGAAAGATCTTTCTCTTTTCTTATTCTGATTTTTATAATCTTGCCAAAATGGCTTGGGTCTGGTGTGAGTGTTATATAAACCAGCTCATCATTATTAACTCTTTTGTTACTTTCTTTTTTCAGTGCATTAATTTGGTCGTGCCATAATATCTGCTGTTCACCATTTTCAAATAGCAGACTTTCATTTTCCAAAATAAGTTGTACAGGAATGTTACCCTGAAGATCTTTCTCAAGACCTTTGGTATCAATGGCAATTGTGATTTCCTGCTGTTCTGAAGCTACTATTTCTAAATCAGAATTACTGTCTGGCGATAAAAGGTAAATTTCATTTTGATGGGATGCGCAAGCCAGTGAGGCGTTACACAATAAGAAAATCAAGGATAATAACCCGGCAAATCGAAGGGTTTGGAAACTCTTGAAGCGGTCATTAGACACAATTATTCTTGGCATACCTACCATCCTGAATGGGAGGCATTCCCTTGCCATTTCAATCTAAGGTTAACTATTTCAGGCTAGCTACCGTTAGCCTGAAATAATCTGACGATTATAATTGGTGTTTGCTTATTATTAGGCAATAAATTAGTGAAAAAGTTTCTCAATGTGAGAAATATCGCTATTGCTTCCGGTCAAAACCACAATATCACCGGCATTTAAAATCATTCCGACTTGTGGTTGCAGCACCATATTATCTCGACGGACCTCGACAATTGAAACGTCGGTGCCTTTAAAGTCAAGAGACTCGATGGTTTTCTGATCTGCTGCACATTTTTTGCCCAGGGTAACGGCATGGCGATAGGTTTTCTTATCATTCTCCAGCAAATAATCACTGATGCCCGGATAAAAGCCGTTGAGGATTTCATACCCTTTGGTTCTGGCTTCATGGACTCTTTGACGAACACGGATAGGGTTCATACCCAGCATCAACAGGGCATGCTTGACAATAACCAGGCTTGACTCGAGCACCTCTGGAATAACCACCGTTGCCCCGGCCTTTTTCAATGCGTCTGACTGACTGTCATCCCGCGTGCGAACAAGAACGGGAACCTCGGGCGATTTTTGTCGAACTGCCTGTAGGATTTTAAGCGCATTTTCCGGGCGGTCGATACAGATAACCACCTGACTTGCCCGCTCCAGTCCAACGGCCATCAGCAGTTCTAACTTCCTGCAGTCACCAAAGAAGACCGGATCACCGGCAAGACCCGCTTCATGTACATGAATAGGGTCATCATCAATGGCAACATAGGCTTTGTTTTCCTGGGTCAAAAAGCGGGCAATGGTCTGCCCGACACGGCCATAACCACAGATCAGGGTATGGTGGTGTATATGGGCAGTTTGCTTGCGAACTTCCTCTTCTTTTATCCGATGAATACTCTGTTCGGATTTATCGAACTTGACCAGTTTAACGATGGCATTGCTGTTTCTGATCAGAAGCGGCGCAATGATCATCGATAAGATGGTAATCGCGAGTACAACGGAAGTCAGGTTGCCGCCACTCTCACCATATTGCGATGCCAGGGCAACCAGGGCGAAACAGAACTCGCCACCCTGGGCCAGGGACAGGCTGGTTCTGAGGGAGATATTTTTGCTCTCGGCAAAGGTTCTGGTCAGTGTGTAGATCACCAGAAACTTAAAGACAATCAATGCTACTGTACCCAGTAGAATCTCTTTCCAGAAAGTGACCAGCACATCCATATCCAGCATTAAGCCAACAGATACGAAAAACAGCCCGAGGAGCACATCCCGAAAGGGTTTGATATCGGCTTCAACCTGATGTTTGTAGTGGCTCTCACCCATCATCATGCCAGCCACAAAACCGCCCAGAGCCATGGATAAATCCATTGCATGTGAGAGCCAGGCGGCCATCAGGGCAATAACCAATGCCATAAGAACAAACAGTTCTTCACTCCTGGCCTTGGCAACCTCGTGAAAAATATGAGGGAGAACCCATTTGCCAATGGCCAGCATGATCACCACAAACACAACCCCTTCGGCAAAGGCAAACCCAAGGGAGGAGGCAATGGAGTCACTACCTCCACCGATCAGGGCGGGAATCATAATCAGAAAGACAACGGCGGCAATATCCTGAAATAGCAGGACACCGATGGCCAGCTGCCCTTGGCGGGAACGTATTTCGTTACTCTGGGTGAGTTCCTTGGAGACAATCGCGGTGGAGGAGAGCGCCAGTGCCGATGCACAGACAAAGGATGTGAGTAGGGCAAAATCAAAAGCGATCAGAATGCCAAAAATGCCGACTCCTGTCAGGAGTACCTGCAACCCACCCAGGCCAAATACCTCTTTTTTCATGGCCATAATGGTTTTCATGGAGAATTCCAGGCCTAAGGTAAAGAGCAGGAAAACCACCCCGATCTCGGCCAGCAGGGCAATATCAAAGTCCTGCTGTATCAGTCCGGACGTTGTTGGTCCAAGAATGATGCCTACAAATAAATAACCCAGGCTTTCCGGCAGTTGGAATCGCTTGAAAAAGGCAATAGTGACGGCTGACAGAGCCAGAATAAGCATGAGTTGATTGAAAAATGTAAAGTCCATGGGATCGCCAGCTGAATTTATTAATGCCCAGAGAGAGTATAAGCAAAAACATCGTATTGTAGTTATATCTACGTAATCTTTACTAACTCTACGGTTATATTATCGCTATGATAGACACCCTTTTTAGGGAATAGTTTATGATTCAACTGACTTTATATACCACTTCCGGATGTCACCTGTGTGAACAAGCTGAACAAATGCTCAATTTTCTGCAAAAGCAGCAGGTTTGCCGATGGGCAGCTGTAGAGATCAGTGAGGATGATCGTCTGGTTGATCTTTATGGTGTCCGGATTCCGGTCATCGCGTCAGCAGAGGGCAGGGAACTTGGCTGGCCATTTACCCTTGAGGCGTTGAATCAGTGGCTGATCCCCCCCGTTTCAGGATAGGATAACAACATCGACGGTTGTTAATTGGCAGGGATCGCATGATTAACTACGCTCTGGCTCAAAGACGAGAATCGCGTGCAAGGATGGCATCGTCCGGGCTTAATAACAGTAACACTGGAAAGAACGTGTCTGACGACAAAAACCGCCTCCTCAAATTGGCAACCTACGCCTCGGTTGCAACGGCAAGCCTGCTGATCATTGCCAAACTCATTGCCTGGTTTATGACCGGTTCCATGAGCCTGCTGGCTACCTTGCTGGATTCCACCATGGATATTCTGGCCTCCCTGATCACATTATTTGCCGTCAGAATTGCCATTGCGCCAGCGGATGAAGATCATCAATTTGGCCATGGGAAGGCTGAGCAGCTTGCCGTATTGGCTCAGTCAGCCTTCATTGGTGGTTCGGCCATTGTTCTGGTGCTTAACACGCTAGACCGGATAACTGGTGAGGATGTGGTGCTGGATAATGAAAGTGCCGGTATTATGGTGATGATCTTTTCCATCATTGCCACACTGATTCTGTTATCCATACAGCGGTATGTCATCCGAAAAACCAACTCAGCGGCTATAAAATCGGACTCACTGCATTACCAGGTAGATCTTTTGACCAATATTGCGGTGCTGGCTGCACTGATTGGTACCAGCTATGGCTATTACCAGATAGATAATGTGCTTGCCCTGCTGATTGGTGGTTATATGTTGTTCAGTGTCAGGAGTCTTGCCTGGGAATCCATCGAGCAGTTGATGGACAAGGCTCTGCCTGAAGAAGAACTTCAGGAAATTGAGAAACGGGCCCTCTCGGTTGACGGTGTTCTGGGTATTCATGACGTCAAAACCCGGATGTCAGGCTCAACCCCGTTTATTCAGATGCATCTGGATCTTGAGCCGCATACGCCGCTGATCTATGCCCATGAACTGGGGGTTCAGGCCAAGCGGGCAGTGCTTGACTACCTGCCCGAAGCGGATGTTATCGTCCATCTTGACCCTGACGGTCATGATGAGGAGCCGTGAGATTAAAGAATTCCAGTGATGTTGCCCTGGTTTGCCGGGCAACCTGTTCCGGGGATAGCCCGGTGTGTGTAGCGATCATTTGCACAACCTCAAAGAGAAAGGCCGGTTCATTTCTCCGGTTTTTCGGTTTTTTTGCCAATGATCTTGGCAGTAGCCACGGTGAATCGGTTTCCACCATCAATCGGTTTGCAGGAATATCCTTCATCAGCGGGTGGAGATGGGTTCCCCGTCGTTCATCACAGATCCATCCGGTAATACCGATATGACAGTCCAGGTCCAGGTACCGATACAGGGCGGTTTTATCGGCAGTGAAACAATGCACAACCAGCTTGTTGACCTGATCCCGGTAGTTTTTAATGATATCTGCAAAGCGTTCTGAAGCATCCCGCTCATGGCAAAACAGTGGCAGGCCAGACTCAATAGCAAGCTCCAACTGACGCTCGAATACTTTCTCCTGAACAGGCCGAGGGGAAAAGTCACGGTTAAAATCCAAACCGGTTTCGCCAACGGCCACCACCTCTGGTTCACTGAATAAGGCTTTCAACTCTTTAAAGGTCCGGGTATTGGCATCTTTCGCTCCGTGCGGATGGATACCGGCAGTACAAAAGCAGTGTTCCGAATATTTTCTGGCCAGCCCCAGTACCTTCTGTGACTCTGTCAAAGAAGTACCGGTGAGGATCATGGTAGTAACGCCGTGCTCAACCGCACGACTGACAACTTCATCACGATCCTGGTCAAAAGCCTTATCACTGAGGTTAACGCCTATATCCACCAGCTGCTGTGTCATTGAGAATCCTGTTATAACCCGTATGTTTGCCGGATATTTTGCTGCTCATTCTTCTTATAAACAAGGTTCTCATCAACAGGCAATAGCCGTATCCTTAGGCGCTAATATTTTCAGGCTAAAAAATTTACAGGAGCAATGGCGGATGCAAGTCACCGGGCTGGCTATCTATCCAATCAAATCAACCAGGGGAATACCCCTGGAAAGCGCCCATGTCACCCGAAGAGGTTTTGAGCATGATCGCCGCTGGCTGTTGACGGATGAACATGGCAAGTTTATCACTCAGCGGCAATATCCAGCCCTGGCAACCGTGGTCACATCCATTGTTGATGGGGGATTACTGATTACCCGGCCAGCGGGCGAGAACCTCTATGTAGCGATACCGGAAGAGGGGGCTTACTCTGCCACAGTAACGGTCTGGAAAGACGATTGTCAGGCACTGGATGCCGGGGATGCTGCTGCCCAGTGGTTCAGTGATTTCCTGGCTATAAAATGCAGGCTGTTTTATCAACCGGAACAATCAATCAGACCAATCGATGCCAGATACTCCCGGCCAGAGGATCACACCAGTTTTGCCGATGGTTTCCCTTTCCTGCTCACCAATGAAGCATCTCTGGCTGATTTGAATCAACGCCTGACTGATGCAGTGCCGATGTCCCGCTTCCGGCCCAATATTGTCATCAGTGGTCAACAGCCCTATGAAGAAGACACCTGGTCAGTGATCAGGGTAGGAGAGATCACATTTCGGGTAGCCAAGCCCTGTTCACGGTGTGTGATGACCACAGTCAATCCTGAAACCGGGCAGAAAGAGGGGAGTGAACCGCTGTTTACGCTGGCTCAATATCGTCGGACGGAAAGGGGGGTTATCTTTGGCCAGAACCTTATTCCGGACCGGGAAGGCATTATCCGGATAGGCGATAAGGTTACGATTTTGGAATATTGAGTTATTCAGGCAATAGGACATGCTATTGCCTGATGTCGTTTTTCGTCAGGCCACAATAGCCCTGACCTTGGCGAGAGCCTCATCAATGACCGATTTTGAAGCCCTTTCCACCTTTTTTATGTGTCTTGCCTTGTAATCTACCGTTCGAACCTGCTGGCACACTACAACCCCGGAAACCTGATTGCCCGCTATTGAAACTTCAAAGGCATGACCACGAGCAGTGGAGGTGACAGGTGCTACCAGAACCAGCTTTGTCCTCTGGTTAAATGCTTTTGGAGATAAAACCAGTGCAGGTCGAGTCTTCTGTATTTCCAAGCCTCGCGTTGGATCAAAGTCAACCCAGATCACATCGCCACGCTCGGGAATATACGCCATTACAGAAGCTCCTCTCCCTTTGGTGCATCATTGAGCCATTCCCGGTCTTCTTCATTCAGAATGAAGGCACTGGCAGGACTTGCTGATAACAGTTCGTCCATTGTGTACTCTTTATGGGAGCTGGCAGGTTTGATAACGATTTCTCCATCAAGTGCTTCAATCTGGATACTGCTATTTACCTCAAGGCCAGCTTTGGCGAGAACTTTAGCGGGTAATCGCACAGCTGCGCTATTACCCCACCGTTTGATTTCAGTTTCCATGTAAAACCTTTTTAGTATCTATTTATGTAGATACTAGATAGCAGTCAGAAAGGTGTCAACAAATGTATATACCTCTCACTCCTTCTTGAAGATCATTTCTGAGCTATCTTTCTATCTTGCCTATGACCAGCGATCACCAGAAGGCAGGGCGTCAGAACCAGGGTCAGCAGAGTGGCAAAGGCCAATCCACCGGCAATGGACGTTGATAGCTGATTCCACCACTGGGCAGTGGGGCCACCAATTTCAAGTCGATGATTGAACAGATCAATATTGGTGGAGAGCACCATTGGCATCAGCCCCAGAATAGTAGTGACGGTGGTCAACATCACCGGTCGCAAACGCTGGGCACCGGTTCGGAGAATCGCTTCTTCAGCCTTCATGCCCTGTTTGCGCAACAAATTGTAGGTATCAATCAACACAATATTATTGTTGACCACGATGCCTGCCAGGGAAATGACCCCGATACCGCACATCACAATGCCAAAGGGTTTTCCAGCCAGAAGCAAGCCAAATAATACACCTCCGGTAGACAGTAGCACCGCTGACATAATCAGGAATGCCTGGTAGAAGCTGTTGAACTGAGTCACCAGAATCATAGCCATCACAAACAGGGCAACCGCGAATGCCTTGATCAGGAACTGACTGCTTTCCTGCTGGTCTTCATTCTGTCCTTTGATGGTAAAGCTTACTTCCTCTGGCACCTTCAATGCATCAAGCTGCGCCTGCAATTCGGGCAGCAGGTCATTGAGCAGAATGCCCTCAGCCAGGTTGGCACTGACTGTGACGGTTCGTTTACCATCCAGATGCTTGATACTGTCAACCTTGGGGGCAATCTCCCGGGTCGTGAAGTTGTTGATGGGAACCAGGCCCGCCGGGGTCATCAGCCGGAGCTGATCAATGCTCTCAAGGTGGCGGTCTGACTCAGGAAAACGAATACGAATGTCCACTTCATCACTGCTGTCATCCGGACGGTAACCGCCCACCGTTAAACCAGAGGTCACCATCCGTACCAGACCACCGGCACTGCTGACATCGGCACCATAACGGGCAGCTCCGGCGCGGTCTACATCGATGCGCCACTCATAGCCGGAAGTAGGGCCATCGTCTTCCAGATTGGTAAAGCCCTCAATACCGGTCAGAACCGTTCTGACTTTGCCCACAGTTTCGTGGAGGACATCAAGGTCTTTGGCACTGATCACCAACTCCAGGGGTTTACCCTGGGGAGGGCCATCTTTTCTTCGTTCAACGGTGATATCGAGACCGGCGAAATGAGCAAGTTTCTGATCAATCTCTTCTGCCACCAGGGCTGCTTTGCGGCGATATTTCCAGTCCACCATATTCAGGCGGATAGTCCCCACTTCCTGGTTATCACCGGTACGTGCATACAGTGTTTTTAATTCTGGCTGTTGCAGCAGAATCGCTTCTACACGTTGCAGTATCTCATCCTTTTCATCTATGGACAGGTTGCTGGAGTTCACGCGCACTTTGATCATAATGTTATTGGTGTCAACATCAGGAAAGAACTCAACGCCTTTACCAAAACTGATAAATGCAACGTAAATGGCTACCACCATCGCCATGCCAGAGAACAATATTTTTAAAGGGTGCCGGATCGCTTTCGCCAACATGCGAATATAGATCCCGGCCCAACCGGGCACATTGTGTAAATCTCCGGTTTCCGCTTCGGTGATGGACCTTTTTTCCAGCTCACTGAGTTTTCTGGGCTTACCAATCAGGGAACCGATGGTTGGGATAAAAATCAGCGCCATCACCAGAGATGCGGAGAGGGTGGCAATCAAGGTTAATGGCAGGTACTTCATCATCTCACCCATAATGCCCGGCCAGAACATCAGCGGGAAAAAGGCCGCAAGTGTGGTGGCTGTGGACGCGATGATTGGCCATGCCATGCGTAACGAGGCTTCCTGATAGGCCTGCCTGCGGGCAACCCCCTCACTCATTTTTCGGTCAGCATATTCTGTGACCACAATGGCACCATCAACCAGCATACCAACGGCGATCATCAGCGAGATCAGGACCACCATATTGATGGTTAAGCCCATCATGGCGATGATCAGAATACCGGTCAGAAAAGAGCCGGGAATGGCAATGGCTGCCAACACCGCGCTGCGCAGGCCCAGCGCCCCGACAATCACCGTTACCACCAGAGTGATGGCCGCCAGAACGCTGTTCTGCAGGTCGTTGACCATAGCCAACACATCCACCGACTGATCACCCACATAATCAACCTTCAGGGTTTCCGGTGCCAGTTTCTGGCCCTCGGCAATAATGGTTTTGGCCAGCATCACGGTTTCAATAATGTTTTCCCCGGGGCGCTTTTTGATTTCCAGGGCGATACTATTGTTGCCGTTCATTCTGGCGTAGCCGCCACCGTCCTTGAAGGTACTGAGAACGCTGGCAATATCACCAAAGGTAATCACCCGATCACCGTCTGCCTTGACGGGTTGTGAGAGGATATCAGCCACGGTTTTGTAGACGGCGGGGACCTTGACCGAGAACCGCCCCTTACCATTGTCCAGGTTGCCGGCAGCAACCAGCTGGTTGTTCCGGGAGACCAGATTGATCACATCCGCAGGCACCAGCCCGTAACTTTCCAGCTTGAGTGGATCAATAATAACATCAACCACTTCCTCCCGGTCGCCGGCGATATCCACCTCCAGAATCTGCTTTCTGGATTCCAGCACATCCTTAAGTTCCCGGGCTATTCTAACCAATGCGCGTTCAGGCAAATTGCCAGACAATACCGCCGTAATCACCGGTTGCATACTGGCAAAGGAAATCTGGTTGATGATGGGCTCATCGGTATCCTGTGGCAGCTTACTTTTGGCAAGGTTAACCTTATCCCTGACGTCGGCAAGGACCTCATCCGTATCAAGTCCGGCGATAAACTCCAGGGTAATGGAGGCAAGGGACTGGGATGCTGTGGCCTTGAGTTCCTTAACACCTTCTATCGCCCTGAGTTCATTCTCCAGGGGAAGTACCAGCAGCCGTTCGGCATCTTCCGGCGAGATGCCTTCGTGTGATACGGAGATATAAATGACCGGAATCGTAATATCAGGGTTCGACTCCCTGGGAATCGTAAGATAGCTGGCCAGCCCGGTCATCAGGATTAACGCCAGCAGCATCATGACCGTACGGGTCCGCATGAGTGATGCAGCAATCAGACTGTGCATTGGTCATTACTCCCCGGCAACCAGAGCAACATCAGGGTTGATGACATCAACCTGATCACCAGACCGAACGAAGCCCTGACCACGGGTAATGACCCTGGCCTGTTCGGGAATGCCTGTCACCCAGAGGCGGTCACTTTCCGATTTGACGACATCTACGGGGGTGAACTCGACCCGATTGTCCATTGTCACCCATTTAATCCCCGGCTCGCCTTCTTCACTCAACGCAAGCCATGCAGGACTTATTTCCAGTGCCATAACTGCTTCCATCAACAGGTCAGCTTCAACGCTGAGGCCTGCGGGAATTTTCATATCAGGGTTCGGGATGGTTAGCTCGACAGAAAATGTCCGGGTTGATGGATCAGCCTGTCGATCAATAAACCGAATAGTCGCTTTGCTGGTCGCTCCACCGAGAAACTGGACAACCGCTTTCTGGCCGGAGGTAAAATAATTAATATGATTCTGGGGAACATCGACATGGACCACCAGCGGGTCAAGGTCGAGAATTTCAGCCACCGGTTTTCCTTTATCAATAAAGTCACCAACTTCCACATAGCGCTTGTTAAGAATGCCGGAAACGGGGGCCTTAATCAGGGTATTGTCCCAGTGCGTCTGGAGCTGCTCTTTTTGCGACAGCGCCTCAGCCAGGGAAGCCTCTAGCTGAGTAATCTGATTATCAGCAATGTGTTTTTTCTTTTGCAGCATAAGGGCTGACTGGTAATCCTGCTCAGCTTGTCTGACACGAGCTTCAGCAGACTTCAGTTGAGCCTTCAGACTGCCTTCACGTAGCCGGATAATTTCGTCGCCCGCCGCCATCAGCTGACCACGTTCAGCACTGATATTAATAACCCGGGCTGCCAGTTCAGCACTGACTGTGACGGTCCGGTCAGTTTCTGTGGTGCCATAAAGTGTAAGTGTACGATTGACCGGTGATTGCTCAAAGTGAGAGGCCTGGACAACGGGAATAACCGTATTTTCCTGACTATCCCGGGAAGGAGGGCTGACTTTTTCAGTGTCGTTTATATTAACGACATCCGCAGTCAGCAGGAAGATACCAATGCCAACCGCTATAACACTGGCGGCTAACCATGAGCCGTTTACATTGACTAACTTTTGCACTCTTGTTTACCCCAGTATCATATTTTTATTCTGAGCTGGCAGTCATTGCCCTGACGTGTAGTAGTATTACATCGTCTATCCGGCGAGTTACCGAAGCATTGATAAGAATCATTTATAAAAAGTACAACGCCGGACGCGTATTAGTATCCATAAGATCCGGAATTCTCGCAATATCCCATAAGAAATGCGTCCAGTTTCTTATAGTTCAACCGGGTGATAAAAGGGAAGGGAGGCTCTGACCACCATTTCAGAAGTGATCAGAGTTCTGAGTAAATGGGATGCACTAGTTCAGAGTTTTAGCATCAGGAGTAGATTGACCCCGTGAGTATATTACCGGACGAAGAACATCCGACATTGGATGTTCATAATAATGATGTGGCACATGGTGATAGCCAAAGCTGGCAAAGGTTAAAATCGTTTGAAGCCCATGGGCAAGAGAAGGCTCGGCAATCATTTCCACAACCGTATGGGCTAAATGCATGTGGCCAAAGAGGTTTTCCCATGCACCATGATGGTGATCATGGTAGTGCTTCTGACCACCACTGATAAATTCACTGATACCATGGCTATGGTCAATTATCTCGGCAATATGGAAGCCGGAACTTATCAGACTGGTCAAAGTATGATACACCGTCGGTCCAATGCCAGCAGAACCGGCAAGATTTTTCAAAAAGGCAAAGTGTGAATGATGATGACCATGGCTTGTTATGCCCAGCAATGAGCCGCTGTACTTGATAAAGTCCATGCCGTGCAACACCAGGCCAACCAGATCACCATAGCCGATAATGGTTTTGAATATTGGATCTCTGTACAGTTTCCAGCGGTCAAGTACGTAGATAAATTCCGGAATGTTTTCCTGGTTGAATATAAGGACCATCGAGTAACTTTCACCAATATCCAGCACCATAAAATCGCCATGGACAGAGCTTGCCAGCTTCTCTGAATCTTTAAATGAAAGGTTGTGTGGTTCCGGCTTAAATAAGTGCAGGGTCTGGGAGTTTCTGGTTGTACCCTTCAGGTAGTCTGCAGCCTCAGTAATGTTGTCTAATTCTTTTTTGGCATGATGGATTAAGGACGGGTGTAGATGCGCAATCACAGCCCTGGTGGTCGAATTGTCTTTATCACCAAGCGACAGTTCATCATAATCAATACCTAATGGAATTTTGGTTTCCCTGCTGTCTTTTTGTGCGGTGATTGAACCCAGCTCTGATAAGTCATTTAAATCTCTTTGAAAGTGCCCATGAAACTTCATTTCTGCTAAAAAGGGCAGGTATGGAGAATCACCATCCTGTTCAAATTCCAGGACAGATTCACAAGCATTATTTGGGTCAGAGCATTGCACACAAATATGACCTTTAAATGTTCCCTTGCCCAGATAATTTAATGATATTTCATGCTTTTTTACACCATCATCCAGCTCCGCCAGACAATACCCGGGAAGAGAAGCAAAGAGAATGATAAAAAGCATTCTGCTTTTTTGCAAAGCGGTCATATTTATATCCCAATCATTTGTTATTGAATGGGCTTAGAATAGACAGGCTTTGCAAAGATGCAAATACGAATGATTATCACATGATAAATAGAGCAAAGATTATCAATATCCTATAAAAATGAATTTATATTAACTCAGAAAATTCAGCGATGACGGGGGCGTGATCAGAGGGTTTTTCCATGGCTCTGATTTTGTAATCCATAAAAATGGATTGGCATATCTGCATTAAAGAGTTCGTTGCCAGAATAGAATCTATTCTCAAGCCACGCTTTGGCTCACTCTCAAACCCACGGCTTCGGTAATCAAACCAGCTGAAGAGATTGTCTTCATCAGGATATAGCTCCCTGAAACAATCCGTTAGCCCCCACCCAAGCAGTCGGTCAAACCATTCCCGCTCCTCTGGCAAAAAGCTGCATTTGCCGGTTCTTAGCCATCGTCTGGCATTAGCGGGACCAATGCCAATATCCAGGTCTGTATGAGAGATATTAAAGTCACCAATCACTAAAATATTGGAGGAGGGGGAACAGGAGCTTTGCAGATAAGCCTGTAAATCATTGTAAAACTTAGCTTTATTGGCAAACTTGGTCTCGTGACTGCGATTTTCTCCCTGGGGGAAATAACCATTAATGACTCTCAACATTTGCCCGTTCAATTCATAGTCGCCAATAATAACACGACGCTGGGCGTCAGGCAGGTCCGTAGGGAATCCTTTTTGAACACTCACCGCAGGCGTCTTACTGAGTAATGCAACGCCGTAATGGGTTTTCTGGCCATGACACAAGACGCTGTAGCCCAGATCCTCAATGGCTTTCACCGGGAAGTGTTCATCAGATACTTTGATCTCCTGAAGGCCTATCAGATCAGGACTATGGTCTTCAATTACTTGGGAGAGTTGATGTAAGCGCGCCCTCACACCATTGACATTAAAGCTGACTATTTTCATCGTTTTATCATGACCTTAGGGCAGGTTCAGGGTAGTTTTGGTGTTGCCGTCGATAGGATGTAACCAATATTTCTAATTTAACATAATATATATTATGCGAATATTAATTTCATCGATATAAACACTATCTTTCAGAAAAAAAACACCTGTCATAGGCTTTCTTCACGACAATATATGCGTAATGTATTTTTTTAGAGAATTTTTTCCAAAAATCGTTGTCTAACTCTTTACCGATATTAAGGAGACACTGCTCATTAGACGTCATTGAGTTCTATCCGCCTTCAGTCGTAATAATTGGCGGGCTGAATGACGATCCGGATGCTCCATGACTGAAAGGATCTCCCTCTGAGCGTTTGTTTCCTAACGTAACAGTTTTGTTACTCATTGCCGAAATGTTTAACGACTGTGAACGGAAACTTGCTATAACAGTAGAAAACTGTCTAACATTTACTCTGGTATAGCAGTCGCCGTAACAGTTGTACAGACTAGGCTTAAGCCTAATAGCATGGAAAGTAAACGACGCTACTAGTCCACAACAAACCTCATAACTAACTAGAGAAAGGTAACTGCCAATGACTTTAAAAGGTCTTATCAAATTAACCCAGTTGATGCAGGAACAACCACTGACGGTTATCCAATGGCAAATTCTCCTCGTGGTTGCAGAAAACCCCGGAGAAACCATTACAGATCTTGTAAATGCTGAAAAGCTCACCTGTGGTACCCCAAGTGATATTGCGGTCAGTGTTAAACGTCTGGGTGAAGGACGGCACGACAGGCCTGGCCTGGGGCTGATCAAAAAGGTTCAGCACGAAGATGATGGTCGCTATTTTAAGCTGACACTGACTGCCAAAGGCAAAAAACTGGTGGAAAAAATCAAGCAGAAAGCTCGATATCTGAAATGAACAAACCAGTATCACCAGGGCTCTACACGGTTGTAGGAGTATTGTAGAAGTTACTCTTAGGGGCCCTAACCCTCCTCCCATGCATTCTTATCCTCACTGTATCTACCTCTGGTCTTAACCAGCATTTTTCTTCGACATTTTGAAGCTGTCGCAAAACCCCGACGAAAGTCTCTTATTCCTGAAGTGCCCCGGTCTCGTCATAAGGACGCTCTGATACGTCGAATCAATCAATAAAACGTCAACAGGCTTTGCCCTCTGGCTATTGCTATCCATATCCGCTATCAAATGCAAATTACTGCCGATAAGTTCAGTTACCGGCAGTAAAGGTTTATGTTGTGGTACTGATAATACTGGTATTACAATACCGGTATTATTGGTTCTATATTTTGGAATACTACAGCGAATATGAAGAACTCAGAGCAGGACAAAGTCAGAAGGCAGCACATTTTCAGCATTCTTGATGACTTGAAAGAGAAAGGTGAGAGAATTAACGCCGACAAAGTCGCCCGCATCGGGAAAATGGGAAAGCAGACCGTACTGCCTTATTACAATGAATGGCGATATCTAGGGGCTATTGGTGAAGCCGAAGAGCTTGAATTGCCGGATGATCTGGTCAGAGGCCTGAAAAGAGGCATTGCCCAGTGGAAGCATCAATTGTCCGAGGACCAGCGGAATTTTGAAGAGTCTGCAAACCAGGAGATCGATGAACTAAAAGAAAGCCTGAGTCAGCTTTTAGAAAAGAATAGCCAGCTATCTCACAACAACTCTGAACTTCAGGACCAGGTTCAGCATATCAGTGCAGAGCTCGAGGCAACGAAGCTCACTTTGCAACAAAGAACTCAGAACCTGAAAGAACTGGAGTCACTGCTGAAATCAGAACAGAGACAAACTGAACAACTACAATCTGCTGCTGCTGAGCAAAAAGCCCTTCATCTTCAGGCCATCAGCAACCTGGAGAAGCAGATGGATCAACGGAGCCAGGAGCAACTGAATCACTGGATTGGCGTGGTCGATGATGAGCGAAGGTTAAAGCAGGGATTGGAAAAGAAGATAAGCAACCAGCTCCAGGAACAGCAGGAGTTGAAAAAACATAATCTGGAGCTGCAAAGCCGATTGGACAGCAAGTCGAAGGCATATATTCAGGTTTGCGAAGAAAGAAACAATCTGTCTTCAGAGAAAAGCAAGACAGAAGCCACGGTTCAGCTTGCTAATCAGCTAATGGTGCTACTGGACAGTGATCAGGGTAATCTACTAGGTGCGGTGCGTAGCCTTCTGGCTGGAGCCAGGGAATCTCATATGATGCAAGAGCAATACAGGACCGCAATATCAGATAAAGAAAAGCTGGAGAGTCGGCTGCTGGAAACGGAAGAGCGACTTGATGAAATCGGCAATCTTCGGCTTGAACTTGAAAGAGCCCGCGGTATTGCCGAGGCTTTTGAAAAAGCGTTGTCAAAAAAAACCGATACTCCTGAGGTAACGCAGTGAGCC
>NZ_JAGHQW010000048.1 GCF_017744115.1 Salinisphaera sp. G21_0
TGTCAAGCATTCGTTTTTCAGAAGAAGAAAGAAGCTTTCCAACTCGCTAACGTTGCTCTCAAGCCCTGTCAGCGGAGGCGCATCTTACCGCGCCAGCTTGATTTGTCAACCGGTTGTTTTTCATTCATTTCAAAACAACCCATTTTCAAACCGCACTTCCCGGTCAACGATGATGATTCATTCTGCCGATCCGTGGATGACCGTTTGGGTCAGTCCTTGGAAGTGGGGCGCATTATACGCAATTGAATGACTGTGCCAACCCTCGGTTAGCACGTATACGACATCAGTTTTATGTTTCAGTCTCCCGATACAGCAGACCGAACACTGTCACAATGCGAATAAAATGAATCTTATTTACAGTATCTGGAAATATAGCTACCGCTTTCTGCCAAGAGAAAACACCCGGGTCCTCAGCAGCAACAGGGTCGCCAGTAAAGCGCCATAAATGACAGGTTCCGTATAGTCACTTTTAACCAGCCAGAGAAAATGAATAACCGCAAGAACAGCAGCAACGTAGACCAGTCGATGTAATTGGCTCCACTGCCTACCCAGCCGCTTCATCATTTTTTTTGTTGAAGTCACACCCAGCGCAACCAGAATCGATAGTGAAAAAGCACCGACAATAATATAAGAACGCTTATAAAGGTCTTCTAACAGTGTCTGCCATTCCCAGGACAGCATAAAAGCCAGGTAAGCCAATAGATGCAAAACTGCATAAAATAAGGCGAATAAACCCAGCATCCGCCGGAACCGGATCAGTTTTCCTATACCCGTCAGCCGTCGTACTGGTGAGACAGCCAGCGATAAGAGCAAAAATATTAATGCCCACTCTCCCAGCCCGTGGGTGAGAGCGCTGGCAGGGTCTGGCCCCAGTTTGTTTTCCAGAGCCTTTATGATCAGATCGGCTAATGGAAAAAGGCTGAGAGGAAATACAGCAAGCTTGATGTTGGCAACCCGATCCATAGCCCTGTCCTTTATACAACTCAGTAAAAGCGTGTTAAATCCATGTCCTTGTATAAGTCAGCAACTTCTTCGCCATAGCCATTAAAAGGCTGAGTCTCAATCCGGTTAGGTGCCAGCAGTGTGCTTGGCAACCGTCGTTCATGTTTCTGACTCCAGCGAGGGTGATCAACCGCAGGGTTTACATTGGCATAGAACCCGTACTCCTGAGGTGCTGAGGTTTCCCAGGTGGTTTTCGGCTGCTGTTCGGTCAGACGAATTTTCACTATGGATTTGATGCTTTTGAAACCATACTTCCAGGGTACTACCAGTCGGAACGGTGCACCATTCTGATTGGGCAAGATATCGCCGTATAGCCCGGTCGCCATCAGGGTCAGCGGGTTCATGGCTTCATCGATTCTCAGCCCTTCAACATAAGGCCAGTCCAAAGAGCCAAAGGATGCCTTCTGCCCCGGCATCTGCTCAGGATCATGCAGCGTGGTGAACTCGACAAAACGGGCCTTGGACGTCGGCTCAAACTGCTTAAGGATATTGGCCAGGGGGATACCAATCCAGGGGATCACCATGGACCAGGCTTCAACACATCGCAGCCGATAGATGCGCTCTTCCATCGCATGAGGCTTGAGAATATCTTCCAGATGGTATCGACCAGGCTTTGCAACCTCACCTTCCACCACCACTGACCATGGATCTGTTTTCAGAGAATGAGCGTTCCTGACCGGATCACCTTTCCCTGTGCCAAACTCGTAAAAGTTATTGTAGGTAGTAACCACTTGATATGGTGTAAGTACTTCAGTCGTCGTGTAAACGTTAGGGTTAAATGCAATAACCTGCTTTTTTAGCCATTCGGGACCCGGCTGAGAAGGAATAACATCGTCTTGTGTTTTTTTACTGATGGCTTTGGCTTCGCCTTCCTGCGAGCATCCTGCCAACATCAGCCCCAGCCCGGCCAAAGCAAAACGCCCGGACTGCTGCATAAAGCGTCTTCGGTCATGATAGACAGGCTCGGGTGTAATTTCACTACTGCCGATATCTGAGCGTTTTTTTATTTTCAGTAGCATGATATCTCCTTACCAAACACTGCTTTTATTACGGTCATTCTGGCGAGGCGATCACATGAAAGGCCGCATTTCCACATAATGCCAAGGGATATTGCCAAGCTCAAGCCTCCCTCTCTCGCAGGTATAAAAAAGCCAGCAATGCCGGCTTTATCAAGAAGCAAAGAGAAACTAAACCGTTTCTTCGTGATCACTCTTGTTTTCACCAAGCCGCCAGATCGCGGTAATTGGGCCAGAGCAGGCATAAGCGAGAAAGATCATCAGCAGTGTTCGGGGCGGGTCCATAAACACCACGGCAAAGGCCAGAACCATCGCCAGCAGAAACACAAAGTGTACCCGACCTCTCAGATCAATCTTCTTAAAACTCTGATAGCGAATATTGCTGACCATAAGGACACCAGCCCCCCCGGTAATCAGCGCGCCAAGTAAGGCTACCAGGGTGGACTCACCATCGAAACCAAAGTCACTTAATGCCCATACCATACCAATCACTACCGCCGCCGCCGCCGGACTGGCCAGGCCGGTAAAGTAGCGACTGTCGGTGACTTCAATCTGGGCATTAAACCGGGCCAGCCGCAGGGCTGCGCAAGCTGCATAGACAAACGCAATCATCCAGCCAAACTTGCCAAGATCCTGCAGCGCCCAGCTGAAGACCACCATGGCCGGGGCAACACCAAAGGTGACCATATCAGCCAGGCTGTCATACTGCTCACCAAACTTGCTCATGGTGTTGGTCATCCTGGCAACACGACCATCCAGACCATCCAGAATCATGGCGACAAATACGGCAATACAGGCCAGGGAAAAATGCCCCGCCTGCGCAGCGATAACGGCGTAAAAACCACAAAACAGGTTGCCGGTGGTGAAAAGATTGGGTAACAGGTAGATCCCTTTGCGACGGATCGCCTGCCCTTCTTCAATCACCTCTTCTTCGTGCTCGTCTACAGGAAAAAAACCGTCGACGGCATCTTTATTACTCTCCGGCTTTTCCATTTTCTCAGTCATTAGTGCATCTGCTCATCATTACAGAATCAGCGTGAGACTGTATCACGAATACGCTTTTTGAGGGACACCGTCAGATCAAACATTAGGTCAGTGACCACCCCTGCTGACATCGTTTACCAAGTGCAGACCAAAACCGCTCAGCGCCGGCGTGCAGACGAACATCATTTCGGTAAAGCTTGATTTCAATAGAGCCCCAATACTTCTCCCGCTGATCCAGACCGACAAAGTCCACCAGCTGAAAACGGGGCAGGTTGTCGATTTTTCTCAGCAGGCCGCTCACCTGACGCCCCATAAAAGCCCCGGAACTGTAGCCCAGCAGCGGAATCGGCCCGGACTTTCCAGTCAGGCGAAAAAGTGGTTGGCCGTGCGCATTTCAGTGGTGCCAAAGGGGAGACTGAGGAATGGCGTTGCAGCAACGCTTCGATATCGAAAGCCAGCAGGCCATCAAATACCATCTGCATACTCCGAGAGCCTTGTTCCGGGCGACCGACTTTAATGTTGTAAATCGCAGTCATCGCCTGTAGCTGGGCGAGATCCTCCGAAACCAGGCACTGACCACCCATGCAAAATGCAGGCACTGCGATCAGGTATTTGTGGTACGTCGTGTACCAGCATCGGCAAATGCTCCTGATCGCTGTTCGCCAGACTCAGGGCGATCACTTTCTGCATAAAATCCACGGTAGCCAGCGGCCCCATTCCCCCAAGGATACCCAGCATTGCTATGCTCCCAACCATAACGGGTTATTGAGCACAGTGTTTGCCAAAACACCACAGGTTGTGAAATGCTGAAAATGGCCGGTTTATGCCGAAAAAGCATTGTGATACAAAATCGGGCAATAGTTAATTAGTGAACAGGTTGACAGGTTATGCGCTATTTTCTGGCCATTATTTTACCGCCGCTGGCTGTGCTACTTTGTGGTAAGCCATTTCAAGTGATCTTGAATATCATCCTTACCTTATGTGCCTGGCTGCCGGGTGTTATCCATGCGTTGTTTGTGGTGAATAGCCATTTGGCCGACAAACGCAACAAAGAACTGATCGACGCCATTGAGAAGAATCACCGATGAAAACTGCAACACTGAAGACAGCCACCCTGTTCGTAGCGACGCTCCTGCTGGCCGGTTGCCAGAGCACTTATTACAGCGCCATGGAAAAAGTAGGCATCCATAAGCGCGATATTATGGTGGATCGCATTGAAGATACCCAAACTGCACAGGAGCAGGCACAGGTGCAATTCCAAAGTGCACTGGAGCAGTTCCAGAGTGTTATCAACTTTGAGGGTGGCGACCTGGAAGCCGCCTACAATGACCTGAACTCAGAATACCAGGACAGCCTGGCCGCTGCCGAGCGAGTAAGAGACCGCATTGCCAGTGTCCAGAATGTGTCTGATGCGCTGTTTGACGAATGGGAAGACGAACTCAATCTCTACAAGAGCGATAGTCTGCGCAGGGCCAGTGCCCAAAAGCTGAAAGACACCCGCCGTCAGTATCAGCGAATGATGGTCAGCCTGGAAAAATCTGAACAACGGATGCAGCCGGTACTGGATGCCTTTCAGGATCAGGTGCTTTATCTGAAGCATAACCTGAACGCCCGGGCTATTAGCGCATTAAAAGGGGAGTTCAACACCATCAAGGCAGATATTGATCGCCTGATCAGTGATATGCAGGTTTCCATTGACCAGTCACGGCAGTTTATTCAAGCGCTCAAGCAGCCCTGATTTTCAGCTCTTTATATTTAACGAAAAACAGGATATTTCTTGCGAAATATCCTGTTTTTTCGAGTGGCAACTCTAAATACCCAGTCTTAGTTTTTCTCTTTATCAACCAGCTTGTTAGCAGTGATCCAGGGCATCATTTCACGCAGCTGAGCACCCACTTTCTCAATCGGGTGGGCCGCATTATTGCGACGATAGGCGGTCATGGATGGATAATTCAGAGCACCTTCAGAGATAAACTTCTTGGCATACTCACCGTTCTGAATATCTTTCAGCGCTTCACGCATTGCCTTGCGGGACTCGTCGTTGATAACCCGTGGGCCAGTCACATACTCACCGTACTCCGCATTGTTGGAGATGGAGTAGTTCATATTGGCGATACCACCTTCGTACATCAGATCAACAATCAGCTTGAGTTCGTGGAGACACTCAAAGTAAGCCATTTCCGGTGCATAGCCCGCTTCCGTCAGGGTTTCAAAACCGGCCTTGACCAGCTCAACAGCACCACCACAAAGCACGGCCTGTTCACCAAAAAGGTCGGTTTCCGTTTCGTCTTTAAACGTCGTTTCGATAATGCCGGTACGACCACCGCCGACACCAGACGCGTAGGAGAGCGCAACGTTTTTGGCCTGGCCGGAAGCGTCCTGGAAAATAGCAATCAGGTCTGGGATGCCGCCGCCTTTAACAAACTCTGAGCGCACAGTATGGCCCGGTGCCTTGGGGGCAATCATGATGACATCAAGATCAGCACGAGGTACTACCTGGTTGTAGTGGATGGCGAAACCATGGGCAAAAGCCAGGGTCGCTCCCTGCTTCAGGTTCGGTTCAATCACCTCCCTGTAAAGCTGGGACTGAAACTCGTCCGGAGTCAGAATCATAACCACATCAGCCTGGGCAACAGCCTGGGGTACTTCTGCCACCAAAAGACCGGCTGCTTCCGCCTTGGCCCAGGAAGAGGAGCCCTTACGCAGGCCAACCGTTACTTCAACACCAGAGTCTTTCAGGTTATTAGCGTGGGCATGCCCCTGAGAGCCATAGCCAATGATAGAGACTTTTTTGCCACGGATAATGGAGAGGTCACAGTCTTTATCGTAATAAACTTTCATCGAATAGCTCCTGAAAGAAAACACCGGTCCGGTGGATTTAGGCTTGTTATTTACACAGCGGCTTCGCACAGTCGCCGCTCTTCCAACGTGGAGTACACCATAACCGATAGGTGATTCTGCGTATAGTTGCATTTAGTGATATATTTGCAACTTAAGCTTGCAAAACATGAAATAATCTTGATTTATTTATGGCTATAGACCTTCGCCCTCTGAAACAGTTCCTCGCACTGGCAGAATCCCTGCATTTCAACAGGGCCAGCCTTATTTGCCATGTCAGCCCGTCAACCCTTAGTCGCAACATCAAGCAGCTGGAAGATCAGCTGGGGGTAACACTGTTTGAAAGAAATAATCGAAGTGTCTCGCTCACACCAAAAGGCAAACGATTCCAGGCTTATGCCCGTGAAGCGCTCTCGCAATGGGACATAATTCATCATGAACTGGTGGCTGGTGCCGGGGAACTTCATGGCTCATTGAGCATGTATTGCTCAGTCACCGCCAGTTATAGCTTTCTCTATGAGATACTCAGCCAGTTTCGACCAAGATACCCGGGCATTGAAATCAAACTGCATACCGGTGATCCTGAGCCAGCGATTCAACGGGTATTAACCGAACAGGAAGACCTGGCCATCGCCGCCAGGCCTGACAACCTTCCTGCCGGACTGGCATTTCAGCAAATAGCCGTTTCACCGCTACGGTTTATTGCCCCTGCTGAATCCCTGCTGGCAGAAACCCTTAACGCCAAATCCCTGCTGGTTAATGACTTTGAAGGCATTCCCATGATTCTGCAGGAGAAAGGAATAGCAAGGCAAAGACTGGATGCCTGGTTTCAGGTTAATGGCAGGCAACCACAAATCTATGCCCAGGTGGCTGGCAATGAAGCCATTGTCAGTATGGTCAGCCTTGGGTTTGGTGTCGGTGTGGTTCCTGAGATTGTCTTGAATAACAGCCCGCTGGCTGAAAACGTTCAGGTGTTAACCGTCAGTCCGGAACTTAAGCCTTATCAAGTTGGGCTGTGTGTACTGGAAAAGAAGTTAAAGAATCCACTTATTGCCGCATTCTGGCAGCAGCTGTCCGAGTAACCGGGGTTGCACGTCACTGAATGAGTTGTCTTTTTACAGAGGTAGAACGGCTGTATTTGGAAAATCCAAAAATAGGGGATGTTGCTTTCTGCAAGGGTGACTGGATTCTGGTTGTAGACGGAAGAGTTCTGCCATGCAGATCGTCTACGTTTGATGAACATTATGAACAGGCTGAGTAACTGTAGCCTTTGCGTAAGGCGCACTGGTTCCCTTGATGCTGTTGTTGAACGAAAAGAAAAGCTCCGTGGAGGTGCCGGAGGAATTCACCATCGGCGTTGCTCCCTTCCATAACGGTGATAAGTACGAGCTGAAAGCCCGCCTGCGTTATCGCATCCATGAAGGTCAGCTCACCATCTGGTACCAGCTGATTGAACCGGAGCAGGTCATTGAAGATGACTTTAAAGGCGTCTGTCAGGAGATCGCCGAGGCATTGCCAGAGCTCCAGCTACTGGAAGCAGAGTTGCCCACGATAAACAGCCACCGATAACCACAGGCCACCAGCCACTATCACAACAACGAGGTCAGACCATGAGCAACGTATTGCCCTTTCGACCCAAAGCCATTGACCACGAAAAGCGCCTGCAACAGCGCTTTGTCGAAACCGATCGCCTGACCCTGTTGTTTGATCAATGATGAACCGGTCACGGTGCGCGGTGTGGATTACTCCATTAATGACGTCTTTGCTGATTTGGAAAACAGCGAAGACCTGCGCCGCCACCTGATCAACCTTTTACAGGCGACAGAGTCACAGGAAACGGAATGCGTCAGCCGTTTGAATCGTTTCCTGATTGCCGGTGCCAGGGAACTGGCGTTTCGATTGACCGCCGATTTGCCACAACGGAAGAGAAACTAACCATGCGCCTCTCTGCCCAATACCTCCGTCGCCCACTGGTTAATGCTCTGGCCATTGGCTTCAGCCGCCATGATCACAGCGGCGTGCAGCTCCGGTGGAACCCGCAGCATCAGTTTTCCGGAGCAGGGCTTCTGGGCAGGCCTGCCGGTGGTTTCGCTGATGGCGAGGTAGTTATCCACAGACTCATGGAAAGCCTGTTCCAGTTCATCCACCGTGGTGCCATGAAAGCCGACAATGTCTTGAATTCCGGCAAGGTGCCCGACAAAAATCCGGTCTTCATCGTCGTATTCCACACGGGCCAGATAGCCCCGGTATTTCATTTTATTCATGGTTTCACTCCTGCGTTTTCGAGAAAGCGCCGGGCGTCTTTTATCCGGTATCTCAGTGAAGCCTTGTCCGGGTGTGGGCGGTGGAAGTCTGCCCGCACACCGTTCAGCACAAAGCTGACCGCCGAGCCGCCCGGCTCCGTGCGTTCTGCCCCAAGGGCCACCAGCAGCGCTTCTACCTTGCGCCACTCCAGGTTGCCATTCACCGGTTCGGCAAAGATCGCCTCAAGGGTTTTTGCGTGTTTTCGGTTCATGGATTTAATGATAGCATTTTTTGCTATCACCGCCAGAAGCCTTTTAACCAGGAGTTACACAATGCCATTGACACCCGCGTCCGTTTGCCACTATCCAGAAAAAGCACTGGCCGTAAATTACCCTTCTACGAAATGACCAAAGACGGCTTCATGTTCCTGGTCATGGGCTGCAAACAGGCCGCCAAATTCAAAGAGGCGAACATCAACTGCTTCAACCAGATGGAAGCCGACCTGCACACCCCACCGGCCACACCGAAGCCCGACAACACCGCCGCGCTGTTCACCGATATGTTTGACCGCGCCCTGGCCGACAGGCAAACCAGCCACCAGCCAATACCACCCGAACCCAAACCGGAACCCAGGGAAACCCTTGCCCAGCCTTACCTGCTGATTGTCGAGAACGGCAAACTCATGCCACCACTGGCACTGCCCTACAACGTGGCCCTGGCCACCAGCGAAAACATCAAAGACCTGGTGGCCGACATGCTGCCCGGTTACAAGCTGGTGCCCTGCAACGAAGCGGACAGGGAGGTGGGGCGCGGCTCTCACGCCTGGTTTCAACAACAAATCGACGAGCTCGGCCCAAAGCCATAGCCACGAGGCAGAAGAAGAAGCAGAGACAGAGCCAGCGACGTTACCCGTCGCGCCAATTATCTGGGGGAGGGATGTCATGGTGAATTACATACGGATTGAGAAGTTCTGTGAACTCACCGGCTGGAAGCCCAGCTGGGTTTACAAACGCATCAGTAAAAAAATCTGGACCGAAGGGAGGGAATATATCCACGTCTCCGGCAACAGGGTCGTAGTCAGCATCAGGGATTATGAACAATGGGTAGAGAGGGGACAACAGGCGTCAGGGCCGTCAGCAACAGCACCATCGAGATCAGTTTCCCCTATAAGGGAAAGCGATGCCGGGAAAGGCTTCGGCTCAAGCCCACCCCCGCTAATATGAAGCGGGCGGCAAGGCACCGGGCAGCGATCATGGACGCCATTGATAAAGGCACCTTCGATTATGCGGAGACCTTCCCCGAATCCCCCAGGGCGAAAGAGTTCGCCAGGATGCCGGGGGACGCCTTTGCCCGTGGTTACCTGAGCAACTGGCTGAACGACAAGAAGACCTGGACATTCCTGGCAGGGGAGCACGTTTTCCACAATCCACGCACCAATGAACCGTGGACCGGTGACCAGCCCATTCGCAAAACCCTGTGGACACCGGCACTGAAAAAGGCCGGTGTCCTGTACCGCAATCCGTACCAGACACGGCACACCTATGCTTCCATGATGCTGTCGTCCGGTGAACACCCGATGTGGGTAGCTAAACAGATGGGGCATGCCGACTGGACCATGATTGCCAGGCGTTACGGCAAGTGGATGCCGGATGCGGATCCGGAGTGTGGTAACCGTGCGGTTGGGTTGTATGCACAACCGGAAGATCAACAGCGGAAGAAAGGTAATTCACAATAACCTCTGATTCAACGGCGCAATCTATCCTTATTCGTTAGGTGGCGTGTTACTTGCTGGCAAGGTGGTTGACGATTTGAATAAGCAACTCTTCGGTTTTGTCGAAACGCTGGTCAACCGCTTTGTTGAATGCTTTTTGTTCTGCAATAAACGCATTAACCTCTTTATTGAATGCTTTTTGTTCTGCAATAAACGCATCAACCTTTTTGAACTTCTCACGTTGTTCATTAAGGATCAGGGATACAACTCCATGAGTCGCTTCAAGGATTTTGTTGTTTTCCTGGAACGCATAGTCGAGAGCGTTTACCTTGGCTTCCAGTGACATAGGTACTACCTGTTTTTATTGAACGAGCCATGAACATAGCAGACTTTGAGAGATAGCACAGGGACACCCGACAATGTGCTTATGCGAACTCATTTCGCATAAGCATCATATCCATTTGTGAAGCCATATTTGATTGCTACTTCTATCCTTAATGATGCCGTTCCGATGCACCAGAGCCGGGTGGGGGATCCTCCAGTTTAATCGTTATAAGCAGGGAGTCATTTTGCACAATTTCAGGATTGCTCAGATCATTCAGCGCCAGGAATTTAGAAAAGCCCCATCCGCTATTTACCCGCTTTTGCGGTTTTTGGAAGCTCGGCTTCTCCTTGGAGGCAAACATTCCCCCTGCACGTTTGGCAGGGTCATTTTGATTAACCAGAGACACCGTGATCATCTTATTCATTGGCCAGTGAATCTGCTCATCGTATTGACCTTTCCACACAGCGATATAGACCCCAAGAAAACCTCTTGCACTGGCTTGTTCATAAGAAGAAAGTTGTCCGGACACACAGTAGCGGTCTGTTGTATAGACTGCCGGACAATAATGACTCTGATCTTTCTTTGTTGCGGCATCTGCCAGCCATGACTGGACCCCATCTATTCGCCATAAAAAAACGTCAACACATCTACCTGTATTGTCAGACGACTCCATGGGAGACAAACTTCCAACCGTTACGTAATATCGCTGCAGGTTAATCAGGTATCTTTGCTCGGCGGCTAAACTCTCGGCAGCTGATTGCCGGGCACTTCGGAAAACAAAACTATTGAATTGCCGCTCCATGTTACCAGTGCGTTCTTCCAGTCGATCAAGCCGCGTTCGTAATCTGTCGATGCTCCGATTCGCATTGCCTAAGCAGAGAACGGCTCTGGTCAATAATGGCAGCAGGTTCTCTGCATCTCGTTTCAATAGCCGAAGCGTTCCTTGATCCAGCGCTTCATATTTCTGATTCAGAGATTGTATCCTCGCACTTTGTTTCTTCTCTGAATTCATGAGTTGTGCTTGCAGCTCTTTTAGCTGCTGACCCTGCATCATTAATTTGGTGCTGTCGGGAACTCCATTACATTCATCCAGGTGAGATTTGACCTCACGGTAAGCGCCTTTCCAGGTACAGGCCGGTTCATGGCGAGGTTCAAATGTGGTAGCAGAAGGGCAAGGTATCTCTGTGTGCCCGAAACTGCGGGTTTCGGCAATATCATCCACGACATCGGAGCCGTCAAGTGGACATTTGGGCATTTCAGCCAGGGTTCCGGGGCTGGAGGTCAACTGACAATCCCGGCACAAAAGATGCCCTTCTCCCAGACACTGCGCTATCGATGTTATTAAATGGTTTTCACCGCTGCACTGTATTTTTTTCGAGGGAAGATCCATTGTAAAACGAACATTTCGATGAGAAAAAGTGGCCGTTGGGGATTTTTCCGGAACATCGGCAGGATCACTGATATTAGCAGTGGCAATTGAAGCCCGGGCTGAAATCGGTGTCATTATGATTTCCTCTTTAACTACCCTGGAATATTTGACGACTGTTTTCAATATCACCCGTTGACTTACAACATGAGCAGTCTAGATCTTATCTGAGGTAGATCAAGTGTCTATTCAACATCCTGGCATAGCCCGATGATTGAGCACACATACCTCTTTTCAATCCTTGCAGTGGAATAATTCTTAACCTCCTATAGTATAAATTCTCGTAGTACCTATTGGGACATTCAGTTATGCAGTTATAACCATTTCAAGATCTTCTTAATGCTATACCGTTAAATAATTATCAACACAAAAGCAGCAAAATACACGTATTAACGCTTTTTCAGCCAGTAACGAAAAATTGTTTTGGAGATACATTCATGATTAGTAATAACTCTACATTTCAACCTCAATTCACCAATGAACGGATAAAACAAGAAGAAATAATTGAACGAGAAAAAGATACCCGGAATATTGCTGATGACCATGTCAGCCCGGAAAACCACAATACAAAAAAAATCTTTGAAAATGATATTTTTGTAACGTCTGTCATAAATCAGCTTAATAAACCAGAAAATACGCTGGAAAAATTATCACCTGACAACCTGTCTGAACCAGAGCATTGTTCTGCTCCAACCAATAAAGGAATGAAATGGCATGATCGAAAAAAAACCGCTTATGAAAGTTCAGCATGTTGGGGAGTCTCGGCAAAAGCAAAAAATCGTAAAAAGTCTTCAATTATTGAAAGTAGTACACTTCAGCAAGTTGATTGCTTGATACCAAAGGACAAACAATGGATATCTTTTCTAGAGAATTTTTTCAAAAAGGCACCGATTCAGGCCTCATCCATGAATAGAATCACCTCTTTACAAACTAAAGCTGGAAAAGTTGAAGAAATCGTTTTCCTGGTAGAAAATCGCTCATATAATCATGGCTATGGTAATTTAAACCTGTATATAGAATTTTTAAGGAATTTTGTCAGACTTTCTCCTGGCACTTTACGTCAAATTCGCTTTTCTGGCTGTGAACACACTCTCAGCACTAAATTACCAAATCTTATTTCTGGCTTACCTGACCGTGATATTGATGATTCGATCATTCACGGGAGTCACAGATCCTCCTCGCCGAAGACAAGACCCAATGAGATCTTTGGTATTCCATTCATAGTACAACGTAGAATACCAACCGACTTTTTATCAAAAAACACACTGCAAATTTACACAGTTTGGGACGCTTTTAGAACAACACCAAAAGCCCCGTTATTTCAAATAACTAATTATCGATGGTTCCCTAGGTGTGTAGAGGTTGACCTCCTGCAAAATGAGGAAAATCATCTGCCTGTTTATCCATACGAAGTCAGTAAAAATACGTCAACACCAGAGTTAATGAAAAAGGAGATCGCTAACATTTTACAAACAATGAATCCAGCAACACTTGGTACTGATAATGATACCGAAACATTAGCTCAATTTTTTACCGACCTATTTCAATCAGCCAAGGAAAAAAAGATATATTTAGCCCTTTCTTATCATTATGCCGGGATGTCAAAATATACGTATTACAACTACACAAACACTGCCAAGGCGTGTTTCAGTGACAAACCTATCATTATTATTGCACCACACAACGAAAAAAAATACCTGTCTGAAAAAAAACAAAAAGAACTCAGTGATACCGGTAAGATACAGTTTTCAACTAATTACTCCTTAAACTTTACCACTGAGAAATCAATTAAAGATAATGTTACCGTATTTGAATTCGGCTTTTTACCGAAGCGATTATTTGAGTTGGTTTGTTATTTTTCCAACATCCCCATTTATGCACCGGGAGCCAGCACCGCTAATATTGCACAGTGCTTAAATAAACCCTACCTGGGACTTTCGGGTCATGAAATTCCAGAAACAGGTAACCCGGAACTCTTGAGCCGCTGGTATTTAGCAAATGTTGCATTGTATTTTGATTCATTCAGAATGCAGGAGGTTAAATCGGCTCTGTTAACAATGAGCAAAGAGCAAATTAAGTTAAGTAGCAGAAAAAACTTTGATTCTTGGCATAAGCCTGAGAATGCCCATTTAGAACTTGAAAAGATATACCAGACAATCACCAGCCATATCTTGACAGATCATGGGCTGATCGCGACGTTAATGCCACATTTTTTTAATGGAACGGACACCTCAAAAATTTATAAATGTACCATAATCTCAGCTGATGATCGGCAAAGTTACTTTACGCGATTATTAGACGAAGGTAGATTACCCGAGTTTTGCCAATTCGTCTGTGACACATTCAATGAGATATTGCTCGATTATATGTCACGAACGACTACGCCAGGAGATGACTTTTATGAACTGGCCAGGGAATTACAACAAAAGGCATTGCATCCTGACAACAACATGATGCTGGAAGTATTGGAAAGACACCTTCCGAATAACTGACATTCGGCTAAGTCAAAAATAGCCCTTCAAGGTGTTATTGTAAATAACTGACTTGTTAGTAATTTATGAAAAAGCAAATTGTTTACTACTTAACATTATTAACCCAACAACCGTGAAACCCAAGTATTAACACGATCTCAGCTAATGAACGAAAAATTTGGTCAGGAGATATATCATGATGATTAACAATAATATTACAGCTCAGCCTCATCTTACCAATGAACCGCCCAATGAATTGCTAAAACAAAAAGAAATAATTGAACAAGAAAAAGATGATCATAATTTAAGCAAGCCCTTTCAGAATAATATTTGTACAACTTTTATCATAAACCAGGCAAACAAATCGAAAAATACTCCAGAAAAATTATCTGCTGAATTCCTGTCCAAACTAGAGCATCATTCTGTTTCAACTCATGAAGGATTTACATGGTATGATCGAGAAAGGGCAGCTTATGGAAATTTCACAACAGAGGCACTTCCAGAAAATGCAAAAAAAAGTAAAGAGCCGCCTTTCATCAAAAGAACTGCTCTTCAACACGTTGTCTGCCCGATAACAAAGGACAAGCAATGGCTATCTTTTCTTCAGGATTTTTTCAAGCAGATGCCGATTCAAGCATCATCTATAAATAGAATTACCGTTTTACAAACTAAAGCTGCAAAAGTTAAAGAAATCGTTTTTCTTGTAGAAAATAAGTCGTACAATCGGGGTTATGGAAATTTAAACCTCTATATAGAATTCTTGAGGAATTTTGTCAGACTCTCTCCTGGCACTTTAAGTCTAATTCGCTTTTCTGGCTGTAAAGACACTCTGAGCAACAAACTACCAAATCTTCTTTCTGGCTTACCTGACCGTGACATTGATGAATTTATCATTCATGGAGATCACAGGTTATCATTACCAAAAATGTGCTACGATAAGATATTTGGTATTCCATACGTAATACAAGATAGAATACCAAACCTTTTTTTATCGAAAGACACGCTGCAAATTTACACCGTCAGGGACTTATTTTTTGAAATATCACAAAACCATCCATCAATTCAAATAACTAACTATAGATGGTTCCCTGGGAGTGTAAGGAAAAACCTACCAAAAAATCAAGAAAATCATCTACCGATTTATCCGTACGAGGCAAGTAAAAATACCTCAACACCAGAGTTAATGAGAAGGGAAATAGCTAACAGTTTACAAAATCCAGCTACACATGGTTATGATGCTGAAAAATTAGTTCAATTTTTTACCGAATTATTCCAATCGGCCAAAGAAAAAAAAATATATTTAGCCCTTGCTTATCATACTTCCGGGATGTCAAAACCCATGTATTACAATTACACAAATGCAGCTAAATCGTGTTTTAGAGATAAGCCTATCATCATTATTGCACCAAGCAATGAGAAAAAGCGCCTATCTGAAAAAGGACGAAAAGAGCTAAGTGATACTGGTAATAGACAGTTTTCAATTAATTACTCCTTAGACTTTACTACTGAGAAATCACTTAAAGATAATGTCACCGTATTTGAATTTGATTTTTTACCGAAACGATTGTTTGAGTTGGTTTGTTATTTTTCCAATATCCCCATTTATGCACCGGGAGCCAGCACCGCTAATATTGCTCAGTGCTTAAATAAACCCTATCTGGCGGAAATTGGTGGTCATGAAATGACAACAATAGGCAATCCGGAATTCTTAGGTGGCTGGCAGGTAGCAAATGATGCATTTGATTTGGACTCATTCCGTATTCAGGAGGTCAAATCAGCCCTGATAACAATGAGCAAAGAGCAAATTAAGTTATGTGACAGACATAACTACAAGCTATGGAGTAATCCTGAGAATGCCCATTTAGAAATCCATAAAATATGTGAGGCAATCACCGACGGTATCCTAAACTATCATGGGCTAATCGCAACACTGATTCCACATTTTTTTAATGGTACGGATACCTCAAAAATCAATGAGTATACCGAACTCTCAGCTGATGATCGGAAAAGTTACTTTATGCGGTTATTAGACGAAGGCAGATTACCTGAGTTTTGCCAGTACGTCTGTGATAAATCCAATGAGATACTGGTCGATTATATGTCACGGGCGACTACACCAGGAGAAAGTTTTTATGAACTGGCCAGGGAATTACAACAAAAGGCATTGCATCCTGACAACAACATGATGCTGGAAGTATTAGAAAGCAATCTTCCCAGTGACTGACATCCGACTAAGCCAAAAATAACCAGATCAAAGGATTTTGAATGAACTAACCCGCAGCAAGCTGCGGGGTATATGACTAAAAATTAACTGGCAATGCTTTTAAGCAAAACAGCTCCCACTTTTTTTCTACAGAGGAAATGAACTAATAGCTTATTGGTCAGTCAATCATTTAGACAGCTTGAAAGATGAGTTATTTCCAAAAATCTGTAACCTAGTGATATTTAGTAATGAGTACCCCCCTGAGCCCGCTCAATGTCGGTCATAGTAACCCGATAACAGCTTCAGCCCCGTTGGTCCGTCAAACAGATGATGTGGAAACTGAAAAATGTGCTATCTGCCTTGAAAACCAGGGTAACAGTCGCATTGCTGCAACGTTTCCCTGTACCCATATCTATCACAAGTGGTGCATTGATAATTGGCTTAAAGATTTAAAGCATGCCGATTTCGGTTGTCCAATCTGTAAACGTAAAATTGCCCTTTGTTTGTACACTGAGAAGACGCCACTCCACGTGGCAGCAGCCAGAGGTCAGTCTGATATTGTCGAAGGTTTGCTTAAACAGGGTGCACATGCCAGCGCCATCACCAAAGGCGGGATAACTGCCCTGCACTGCGCGGCTGGCAAAGGTGATGTAGCGACAATCAAGTGTCTTGTTAAACACGGTGCCGACGTCAATGCCCTCACTAAAGGCAAGCTTGGTGATACCCCCCTCCACCTTGCGATGTTAAATAGTCATCCAGAGGCCATAATAGCCCTTATTGACAGTGGCGCTGACATTAATAGCCTCGCCCCGGATAAAAGACGCCCACTTCACTTTGCAGCAGCAAAAGGTTACCTCAAAGTCATCGAGATTTTGCTTAACAAAGGCGCTGATATCAATGCCGGTAGCAAGACCCCCCTCCATTTTGCGGTAGAACATGGGCAACATGATGCCATTCGGCTATTGCTTGGCAAGGGTGCTAATATCAATGCCCAAGCCTCATGGTTGCCTAAATTGTGCGCGCTTGAAATTAGAATATGCCATTTCCTTAGTAGCATAGTAAGAATGTGGAATAGAACCGACCAATCCACAGTAAGATACGGTGAAATGGAAGACCACCTGAAACAGTTCGAAAAAACACCGCTTCACATTGCTATTGAGACCGGTCAGGCAAAGACCGTTGATCTTTTGCTGACCGCTGGCGCAGCCACCAATGTACTTATTAACCGTGGCGAGACGCTATGGAGCTGGATAAACAGAGTAAACAAACTGACTAAACCCATAATCAAGTCGTTAGCCAGTGCCCTGTGCCGCTCTGAGGCATCTTGTGACGATATGCGTGCCGGTTTACTCGCTGAACTGATTAAAATCAATGAATGGGATTTATTCGACCGATTGCTAACCAGAACTCCGGGTGCTGACATTAATACACTTCATTATCCAGGCTCTCGTAAATCAGCCTTTTACGAGGTGATTAAAGAGGGACAAAAAGACAAAATTCAGGCCATGACAAACCGAGGGGCCGACGTTAATGCCCTTTACCATTCTGGAATGACGCCCCTGCACTGTGCAGTCTTCAGCCGCCACGCACAGGATGCCATTGAGGTACTGGTAGCCTGTAAGGCTGACGTCGATGCCAAAAATAGTCGGGGACAAACACCTCTGCATCTTGCGGCTCAATCTGGTAAGTCAGAAGTTATTGATCAACTGATTGGCCATGGTGCTCTCGTCAATGCTACCAGCAGCACAGTGGATGCCGCACCGGATGTGATGGCAAAGGATGTTGGCATGATGACTCCCCTCCATTATGCGGCCATTGAAAGTCGTTTACATGCAATTCAGCACCTGATTGACCAAGGTGCCTCCATCAACGCCAGAACCCAGTACGGAAAGACCCCCCTTGAACTTGCAGAATCTGTTCTGATGATAGCTGAAGAGTCCGCAGGGGTAGATCACTTCTTTGGTAGTCTGACATTGTCCAGCACACCCTATATGTCCAAAAGAGCAAAAATCAAAACCTACACAGACATCGTCAAACTTCTGAAGGCTCAGTTGCCATCAGTAAATCTATCTGAGAACCTTTGATGTTGTTATTCAATCGGGGGCAAAATAAGCAGCAGCAAGAGGAATAAAAGGCATGGCATCCTGACAACAACATGATGCTGGAAGTATTAGAAAGCAATCTTCCAAATAACTGAAACCCGGCTAAGCCAAAAACTCCCCCATCAAGGGGCATTGAATAATTTACCCCGAAGCCCGACTCCGGGGTAAAAGATCAACAGTCAGCGCTTAAAGAGATAACACTTTTTCCCCACGGGAAATACCGGTCACTCCACTTCGCACAACTTCCAGCACCTGTGCCTGACCAATGGCTTCAATAAAGGCATCCAGCTTTTCACCGGTTCCGGTCAGCTGGATGGTGTAGACAGAGCTGGTCACATCAACGATCTGACCACGGAAGATATCCGCTGTACGCTTCACCTCAGCACGCAGTGGCCCACCGGCACGCACCTTGATCAGCATCATCTCCCGCTCAATATGGGCACCTTCGGTCAGATCCACCAGTTTTACCACATCCACCAGCTTATTCAGCTGTTTAGTAATCTGCTCAACGACCTGGGGATTACCCACCGTGGTCAGCGTCAGGCGGGACAGTGTCTTGTCCTCCGTTGGTGCAACATTCAATGTCTCAATGTTGTAATTACGCTGGGAGAAGAGCCCGACAATACGCGACAGTGCACCGGGTTCGTTCTCAACCAGGACAGAGATAATCCGTTTCATCAGGTCCTCTCCGTTTTGCTGAGCCACATATCGGCCATATTGCCGTCCTTGATCTGCATGGGGTAAACATGCTCACTGGTATCCACCTGGATATCCATAAAGACCAGTCGGTCTTTCAGCGAGAACGCTTCCTCCATAGCCGACGTCAGCCTGGCCGGGTCGGTAATTCTCATGCCCACATGCCCGTAAGACTCCGCCAGTTTGACAAAGTCTGGCAGTGATTCCATGTAAGAATGGGAATAACGACTGTCATACTGCATATCTTGCCACTGTCGTACCATGCCCAGTGCCTGATTATTCAGGTTGATGATTTTGACGTTCAAATCATATTGCAGACAGGTAGAGAGTTCCTGAATATTCATCTGAATACTGCCCTCACCGGTGACACAGGCCACATGGCTGTCCGGGAATGACAGTTTTATCCCCATCGCGGCAGGCAGACCAAAGCCCATGGTTCCCAGGCCGCCGGAGTTAATCCAGCGGTTTGGCTTATCAAATGGATAATACTGGGCAGCAAACATCTGGTGCTGGCCGACATCGGAAGTGATGAAGGTGTCTTCACCCCGGGTCACGTCATACAGTGTTTCAATGACCTGCTGTGGCTTGAGAATGGTGCCGTCGCCCTTGTCGTAAGGGAACAGGCCGCCACGACCTTCACGCCACTCATTGATCTGGTGCCACCAGCTATCGAGCGCTTCCTGACCAATATGGGTATCGGTCTCTTTTATCTGACGAATCATAGTATCCAGAACGGCATCCACTGGCCCGACAATTGGAATATCTGCCGGTACATTCTTGGAGATACTGGCTGGATCAATATCAATATGAATGATCTTTGCATCCGGGCAGAACTTTGATGTGTTATTGGTGACCCGGTCATCAAAACGGACGCCCACGGCCAGAATCAGGTCCGCATTGTGCATCGCCTGGTTCGCGCAGTAACTGCCATGCATACCGAGCATACCCACAAACTGATGGTCAGAACCGGGGTACGCACCCAAGCCCATCAGAGTATTAGTCACCGGTACATTCAATATTTTCGCCAGTGCTGTCAGTTGTTCAGAGGCCTTGCCCAAAACAACACCACCACCGGCATAGATAATGGGTTTTTTAGCCTCTGCCAGCAGTTCAACCGCTTTGCGAATCTGGCCATTGTGACCTTTAACCGGTGGGTTATAGGAACGCAGCCGTACCTTCTGGGGGTAATGGTATTCGTACTTTTTGCTCAGGTCGGTAATATCCTTGGGGATATCAACCACAACAGGCCCCGGGCGACCGGTCTGCGCCAGATGGAAGGCTTTCTTGATGACCTCTGGAATATCTTCAGCCCGTTTGACCAGGAAGCTGTGTTTTACGATGGGCCTGGAAATACCCACCATATCCACTTCCTGAAACATGTCACTGCCTATAAAGGCTGACGGCACCTGACCGGAAAGCACCACCATGGGGATGGAGTCCATGTAGGCAGTGGCAATACCGGTAATGGTATTCGTTGCCCCCGGACCAGAGGTTACCAGAGCCACGCCCGGCTTACCGGTCGCTCTTGCGTAACCGTCTGCCATATGGGTGGCAGCCTGTTCATGACGTACCAGGATATGGGTAATCGCCTTCTGCCGGAAAATGGCGTCATAGACGTGCAGCAGAGCCCCCCCCGGGTACCCGTATATATACTCGACTCCCTCATCTGCCAGTGATCGGACCACCATGTCCGCGCCGGATAATAGCTCCACTTGCTAACCCTCGGCTTTATTTGGAATGAATTTTTATATCGCCCCGAATTGCTGGCGCTATTAACATCTTCTGCCGCTGAATATCCCGACTCAATGTCAACAGTCCCTGAAACAGAGCGTGTTAGAAATTGGCGAACATGAAAAAGCGTCTCTTAACGATCATCCTTCACCAACAAGTGCAGCTCCGGGCTGCATGAGACTCACAATTCTGGCTTGCAGAACTGCCACATTCCTGTGCGGGTAGGAGCAGTGCACCAACAAATGATCTCAGCACAAGATCGAGAAGTCGGTACACCAGGGCCTGTTGACGTTTCGTTGCGAGCACGCAACGAAACGTCAACAGGGCCTACGGAACACTCTTATCTGAGCCGCAGATAAACGGCATCAAATTGTCGCATAATTCCCAACGCAGCTTCTTGGGCGGCTTCAGGAGGTGCCATTTTTGACTTTCAGCAGCCATCCGTCAACACAAATACGGATTTTACTTCGGTGAATACGAATTTTTTCGCAGGCATAAAGACGATAAATAGCTAATGCAACAATAATGATCAGGGACCAGTAACGTGAAGCAACGACTGTTTTTCATGGCTCTGTGCTGTCTTTATGGGCAATAGCTTCTGCATCCATGCAGTCGGGTGGTTTAAACTCCATTTCTGAGTCATGAGGATTTCCTGACCGGTAAGGCTTCAGAAAATCACGTAACTTTGATAATTTTTCGTCGTTGTCGCTGCTGCATTCTACGATATCAGATAACTCTCTGAGGGTATCAATATAATGGTTAGCTATCGTGTCGGATATATATTTCTGGACATTGACACTAAAGGCAGGTGGCTCATCTTTCGACACGCCTTCGTTGGATATCATAACATACCTGGCATCCACCAGGGTTTGCGGAATCATGGCACCAAAAATATGCAAAGGATAACAGCGGTTGCCGTCTGAATACTGGAGTATCTTGTCGAGATCATCAGAATCAGATTCGTCGCTGGACGAGATATCAGATTCATCGTTGGACGAGATATCAGACTCTTCAATGGACGACCTGATACGGTTAATTATCCACTCATTCACTTTTGGATTTTCGACAAAATGAATCTGCCTTTTGGATTGACCACAGTCGTGCCTTTCGCTACAGGTATCCGAGGCATCAATCACGCTGCACATCTTCAGAGCACTGGACAACTCTCCATCAGAAAACCCGCTCTGACGCATTAGGCCTTTCCCGTATTCAGTGAACTGGACGTGTTTGACGCCATCAGCCGTGCTTTTGTTGACATAGTAGACCGTACACTTCTTATCGTCTGATAATCGCTGTTTGACCCGCTGGCTTATTTCATTGCTGAGTTTTATGTGTGCAGGCAATGTAGCTCCCCCGGACCATGAATTACCTGTTGTCGGAACCGTGTCTCTGACGTGATGTTGCTCACGTAATTGAGGCTGTACTGCCGCAACTGGCAGTTGATAGACAGCTCTTGGTCCGACGGTGGCTGGGGAAACAGGGGGAGAATGACCGTCATTAACAGGAAAACCAACGTTTGGTGCAAAAGGCCCGGTCAGATCAGCGCGATTCATAGTCGTTAAAGTCCCTGGGTTGCATGGGAATTAATGACTCAGACCACCATTTTTGATGAACGTTCCTGTCCCTGGAGAAGAGAACTGCCGATACCGGTAGTGTAAAGGTACATCACAACGATTTGCCATGCACTTCACAGGTTGGTCAATCAAAACAGGCCAATGTATCTGCTCACCCACTACCAAATCCTGCCGATTTTAAACAGTCAATGTGTTGGCTCACGAACATTGGTCATGGAAAAGGCTACAGGGAAATGATGGCTCATATTCAACGGTCAGGATGGATTCGCCGTAAAACCAGATACCTTAAAGCAATCATGGCTGGCTGGAGAGCAGCCAGGGCAGGCTGGCAAGCAGCCCGGGAAAAGTACTCGCAGCACTATCCCGGGCATGGCAGATCGGCCACCGCTCGCAAGATATCAGGAGGGACATTTTCCAGATATCTGAAACGTCGTGATGGGCAGTCACTTATCAGGCCTTTGAACTCAGCGACGATGCCATATGAGCAATTCGAGAAGTATGAAAGGGAGCTACTGGCTGCCCTCGATGTAGAAGAGCAGCCTGAAACCCGAAATATTGCCATCTCCGGAGCCATTGGTGTCGGCAAAAGCGCGTTTATTCATGCATTCACAGAGCGTAATCCACAATTCAAGTACACCCGGATTTTTTTGCCACCGCTATCCGAAATCATTCCCCCCATTACTCCAGATAGCAATGAAAATGAGAAAGGATTATTAGAGCAACTTCTGTGCAGCATCACAGGCAAGTTACCCGATGACATCAAGGCGCTGCAGCATAAACCCAAAGGCTGGAGAAAAGTCATTGGCGCGCTTCTGGCCTTATTGACCAGCTATTCTATTGCAACACTGGGCTATCTCAGCGGTAGTCTGGGCATTGATCAAAGTACAACGGTCAAAGCACTCCATCTGTATTTACCCGACCCGATGCTGGCCTTTGCCAAAAAGTATGCCCCCTTATTGGCTGAACTCTCCTTGTTCCTGGTGGCAACACTGGTCGTACTGTATCTATTCACGGGGTTACTGAAAACAGGCCAGAGAAAGAGGCAAACCCGGCTGGAGAACCGTGCAGACAGATCAGATGTCAGTCATTATCTCCATCAAATCAATCATGCTTTTAACCACGGCAGGTATGATGTGGTCATTGTCGAGAACCTGACAAGCCCTTCCCAGCAGACAGCATTGGAAACACTGTATTGTGTCAATGGCTACCTGAATGGCTCAGGCCATATTAAACAACCCGTCTATTTTATCTATCTCCTGGCGGATGAAATACTGACGGCTAGCGAACGTACCCGGTTTTTTGACCTGGTTGTTCCCATTATTCCCGCTCCCAATGCTGAAAATACCGGACCGGAACTGTATAAGCAGCTGAAAACCATCAATAGCCGTGAGATGGATAAAGCATTAATTTACAATGTGGCAAGCGTCATTGACGACATGAAACTGATGACCAATATCGTTAATGAGTTTCATATTTACCTTGATCAGTTATCCACGGATTATAAAGCGCCGAATAACAACAAGCTGTTTGCCATGGTCGTCATTAAGAACCTTTATCCCAAAGAGCATGCAGAATTAACCGATGATATGGGGCTCTTTTGGACGGTTTTCCATGACAATAAACTACCCGGTAAAACAGTGGCCGAAACGCTGCGGCAGGGTTTCATGGCGGATTCAGTGTTAAGAGCGCTGACTGAAGAGCGCTTCGGCCCTTTACTTTACTTACTTATGAATGGTTATTTTGCTGAAGATTACCGGGACTACCTGTTTTATTTCTATCCAGATACTCCTTTCAATGGATATCCCATAGCTTCATGGCAACCGGCCACGCCCCTACCACAATCTCTTGAGCATCAGGCGAGTAATTTCAGCCGGAAAAGCAGTAACCAGGACAGCGGAAAGTATCTCAACGGCTACCTGCCCAATGACTTTCAAGTGGCCACACATTGGCAAGTAAGCGAAGCTCCGGAAGTCTGGCAACACCGGGAGCTTGAGGCGAATGAATACAGTTTACCAGACAGCAACGAAATCCATGATGCAACGTTAAACCAGCTACTCTCTGCATTTACTGACTTTTACCTTGAGCAACTGAACCTCACATATTTATCCCCAAGCCGGATTGAGATCATTATTCAGCACCCCAAGTGTCGGTTCTCATTGAAAAGCCTTGAGTGGCTGGCAAAAAGTGAAAACCAGTTTAAGGCAGACACCACCTATTACTACCTGCTACGTTTCTGGAAAGAATATAAAACCAATGCCGTGAGTACCGCTCAATTAACGGTTAATACCATTGTAAAATTATTATCCGGCAGCGAAATCAATATTGATGATAAGTTATGGCTCTGCAACCTGTTAAACAATGAAAATGAAATTGATAGCCGTATATTGGCTGCAATGCTTGCCCCCATAACCTCACAGCCTGCCGAAAGCTTTACAATGACAATCAGGTTCGGCCGACTTGAAATGCTTATGGCAACCGCCAGAACACTGCCGGAAAAGATTCGTTTACTCTCCCAGCAGGTAAAATACCTATCCCGGCAAGAGGTGTTAACACTGCTTTCACAGTTGGATATTGATGGTACCGGTCAACTTATGAAAGAAAATAACCACTTCTCACTATCCGATACCCGGGAGAATATTGAATTAATAAACGCGTTTAAGTGAGAATATCCTGTAGAGGCAGTTTTGAGAAAAAGATAAAAAAATTTGGGCATATATATAAGATAATGTATATGTAACCTGAAATTTAGATGAATTACCTTATCGTCCTGAATTTACATCAACAAGAAGAAACTACCGGTGAAAATATTGGTCTATATAATGCCTTAATGACCTTTTAGAGGTAGCTATGGATTCTTCTGTTACTGGTTCAGTCCCCATATTATATACACAACAAAGTCAACCAATTGGTACTCCTTCTGCCGCAAGTTCAGAGCCAGAAGTTTCAAGATCACGGGAAACATTATTACCACCTCCCGATTCGTTTAATTCAGAGCAGGTGCCAAATGATAAAAAAGCGGCTGACCGTGCGATTAATCCACAACCGGAAGGTGAAATCATACCGCAACTGGCCAGTGTTGATAGTATGTCCTCCGTATTAGATCCACTTTCTGACATTGGAACAAAATTATCAGATGCAATATCAGATCATGACCCCAATATCAGTGATTCTCAGCCAGAGGACAAACCACAAGACCTGCAAACCTCACAGGCAGAACCTTTACCGGAAGCGTTAGAAACGCTTCCACAAGAGCCTCAACCAGTCAGAGGCCGTACAGCTGCTATAGCCGACTTTTTTCGCAGCTGTTGTGGTATTCGGGATCGACATGCCAGCCATCCGCCACCAAGACCCGGCACCTGAATATCCAACACTTGCCTGTAGATTCCATAAACTATTGACCTGCGACAGCAGGTCAACTCATTAATCGGTCAAACTGCTCAATAATCAGCAACAGCTTTTCACTTTCCAGCCGCTCAAGGGGCAACACCTCTTCTGCATAGGATTTGATATTTGAACCTTTTGGCAGAGTGCCGCCCCCATCAATGATAGCCCTGACGCGGGGAACAAATATCCACTGCAACCACTGGCTGAATGCCATGGTATCCATGCAAAAAGGTGTGGTGCTGTTCATGGCTTCAACCGACGGAGGCATGGGAAGCCAGACATCCTGCCTGCGCAGCTCTGACTCCATAGCGTCCAGCAAAACAATAACTTCTTCAGACATATCAGCTATTCAACGCACTTAACAAATGATTGATTTTTCGTTCCAGCATAAAGCCCGGTCCCAGACTTAATGCTCTCTCAGCCAGTTGCCGGGACTGGGCAACACGCCCCTGATCCTGACGCAGCAGGGCCAGCTGGTAATAAACGTCCGGAGCCGTTGGACCGATACGCATCGCCCGTCCAAGTGCACTCTCGGCCTCATCAAACCTGCCAGCTTCCCGGGCATTCCAGGCCTGGTGCAATAATGTACCCAGTGCATCCTGACGCTGTTCATAGGGTGACGATAATACTCCGTACTGCTCTTTCTGCATCAATACCGGCGTAGAGCAACCCGTCAGAACTGCAGCCAACAACAGCGCAACGAAAAATCCGGGTGGAAAAGATATCGCTTTGCCACGCCACTCACAGATGGTGTCATACTTCATTCAAACCACCCTTTGATTTTGTCAAACAGAGAATCCTTCACATCAGCTTTACAACCGGCATAGGCCTTTGGCTCAGAACCCTTGATATAGGGCAATGGTATAGCGCCCTGACAATAGCGATGACTGCGACCATTTGCCGACGGATTTACCCAGACGCTGGTCACATTGCTGGCTCCCAGGGATTTTACCGATTGCACCGGCACATTCGACATAAAGTTACCCCAGATCTTCAAAGCACCACTGCTGCCAGTGAGTTTTGTTGGGCTGTTGTCGTCGTGGCCAATCCAGGTCACTGCCACCAGATCACCGGAGTAACCGGCAAACCAGCTATCCCGGAGATCATTGGTGGTGCCTGTTTTACCGCCCAGGGCAATACCCGGCTCAACATACTGATATACGCCACGTCCCGTACCGTCTTCCATTACCATACCCAAAGCGGTACGCAGCAGTTCCATTGGCCCCGGCTGAAAAGCCCGCTCGACAGAAATACTGTAACGGCTGAGTGGCTTGCCCTGGCTGTCTACCACCGCATCGATAGCCCGCAACGGCATACGAAAACCACCACTGGCGATGGTTTGGTACATCTTGGCAACCTCAATCGGAGCCATGGATGGAGAACCAAGCAATACCGAAGGATAAGGTGGTAACTCCTGCTCGATACCCAGCCTCTTAAGCGTATCCAGTACCGATGACAAACCAACCGCCATCCCGGTATTGGCTGCCGCCTGATTATAGGATTTTGCCAGTGCCAGATAGAGTGGCACCTCCCCATGGGATTCACGACTGTAATTCTGAGGCTCCCAGTAACCACCACGACCATCACTGATTTTCACCGGCGTATCATGGACAGGCGTCGTTAATGTGTACTGGCCGGGTCGTTCAAGAGCAGTTAGATAGATTGCCGGCTTCAACAGGGAGCCAACCGGTCTGCGTGCCTCAAGGGCACGGTTAAATCCGGCATACCCGGGGTTTCGATCTCCCACAACCGCGAGAAGATCCCCCGTTTGGGCAGAGCTAACCACCATGGCACCCTGAAGCTGATTGCCCTTACCCAGAGTCGTTAACGTGCTGGTAACGCTGTTCTGGGCCTCCCGCTGAATCATCGGGTCCAGGTTGGTGAAAATTCTCAGCCCCTCAGAGGTCAGATCCTTCTCATCATAATCCTTGCGCAGCTGCTCTTTCACCATATCGATATAGGCAGGAAAATCGTTGGTACTGATCAGTTCCCGACTGACGACGCCTAATGGCAATCTTTTAGAGCGCTCAACTTCGGCAGCAGGCACGATGGATCGCTCTGCCAGGACATCCAGCACCAGGTTTCGTCTCGCCAGGGCGCGCTCAGGGTATCGCCTTGGGTCGTAATAAGATGGTCCTTTGACCATAGCCACCAGCAAAGCCGTGCGGGCGAGATTCAACTCCTTAAGGGGCTGGGCAAAGTAGAACTGGCTGGCCAGGCCAAAACCATGAATGGCCCGACGTCCTTGCTGCCCCAGGTAAACCTCATTTAAATAGGTTTCAAGAATCTCTTCTTTGCCATAATGCAGCTCAAGCAGCAGTGCCATAATGGCTTCTTTACCTTTACGGACCAGAGTGCGCTCATTGGTCAAAAAGAAGTTTTTCACCAACTGCTGGGTAATGGTACTCCCCCCCTGAACAACCCCTCCGGCTTTCAGATTGGCCACCATGGCCCGGGCAATGGAGGTGGGTGAGATCCCGACATGGTCGTAATAGTCCCGGTCTTCAATGGCCAACAGAGCAGGAATCAGATACCGGGGAGCCTGGGCGGTACGAATCAGCAGGCGGTCTTCATAGCTGGCCGGATAAATACCCCCAATAGGCTGTGGATCAAGCCTTAACAGTGGCAGGTTTTGACCATCCCGGCCGACGAGACGAATCACCTCATTGCCTTGAAAGTCAACCTGCACATAGCGTGGTGGCTCAGCACCATCGGGAAAGTGAAACCCCCGGCTATAAATAACGAACTGGCTGCCATTGCGGGCAAACGTACCTGGTCGCGCCACATCACGCACCGCCTGATAGCCCTGACGCCTGAGCTGGGACTGGAGATCACCGGGGGTTATCAGCTTGCCAGTATACAATTCAACAGGACGGGCAAATACCTTGGCCGGTATCGCCCACTTTTTCCCTTCAAACTGTTTAGTAACTACGGCATCCAGATAGACAGCGTAAGCACCAACCAGAACCACCAGCGTCAAGCCCAGCTTGAGCAGGATAGATTTCCACGGTACCGGATTGCCCTGCCTTTGCTTAGAGGATGATTTTGTCTTTTTGGCAGGCCTGCCTTTTTTAGTCGTCGATTTCTTTACCATGATGGCGATTATACGCTGGAGCCTGTTGTTGATCTTGTTCGGAAAATGAAAGTGATCGGGAAATGTCTATATTGTTTCCCTTCAGGAAGTATTTTGGTATCGAAAATGATGGTTTATTAGTAAATGCGGGACCCGTGTCGCTTACTGTGGATAATAAAGTGGCTTTATCAGCCATCTGGTTGCCAGTACATGGTTTCAATGTGATTGATGGGTTCCTTCTATCAATGACTACCAAGCTCCGTTCCTCCTGAGCGGAGATTGTACACATCAAACTCATCGAAATGATGTACTGGAAAGTCCCAACAAGGCGTCAAAATACCATTGCGTCAGTAATAACTGATAACTCTATGGGAGGACTTCAAAAGTCTGGTCTATTCTTAAGGGAAAATGACTTCTGAGTTTTTAATAATCATGCTGTCTCTGGTACGGACGCTAGAGTTGAGTTAGGGATCCAGTACATGGCAACTGATCTGATCGAATTAAAAAACCTTGGCAAAACATCCGTACAATGGTTAAACGCTGTAGGCATCAGAACGCTCGAACAACTCCATGACGTAGGCTCTGTTGCAGCCTACTGCAAGGTTCGTGACCGTGGCTTTAAAGTTTCCAAGGTATTGCTCTACGCCCTTGAAGGAGCCCTTATTGGCGCGCACTGGAATGACCTGGACCCGGATTACAAGGCCCGTCTGTTAGAGGCAGTAAAAGACAGTCCTCCACCACCCTGACACCTCCCTCATAAAAGTTTGACGCCATTTACACCCGGCTGCAGACAGGACACTTCGGATCTGCTTGCAGCCCCATGGTCTGCCACTCCATGGCCATCGCGTCAAAAATCATCAAACGACCATTCAATGTTTTGCCAAATCCGGCAATCAGTTTGATGGCTTCCAGTGCCTGCATTGTGCCAATCATTCCGACCACTGGCCCCAGAATTCCCGATTCAGAACAGCTGAGATTTTCATTGCTCTGCTCATCGTATAGACACCGATAACAGGGTGCATCAGGCTGACGACGATCATAAACTGTCAGCTGGCCATTAAGCCTGATGGCGGCACCACTGACCAGGGGAACAGAGGCCCTGACACAGGCAGCATTGATGGCAAACCGACTGGTAAAGTTATCGGTACAATCCAGAACCACAGTCACTCTTCTCACCTGCTCTGACAGGCCTTCACCTGCCAGACATCCATGGATGGTCTCAATCTGAATACTGTCATTGACTGCCAACAGCCGGGCCTGTGCAGCGGAGACTTTTGCAGCCCCCAGATCATCAGCACAATAAAGGGACTGCCGCTGAAGGTTGGTAGTATCCACCGTATCCGGGTCAACCAGCACCATGTGCCCCACGCCTGCTGCTGCCAGATACTGAGCTGCCGGACAGCCCAGCCCACCCAGACCAAGAATTAAAACGCTTGATGACAGCAACCGTTCCTGCCCTTCGATATCAACCTGGGGAAGCATAATTTGTCGGCTATAGCGGAGTAACTGCTCATCATTCATGGATGGTTGCTGTCCTTATAAAAAATAGCTTGAAAGATAGGCTGAACCGTCAGGAAATTCGGCACTAAGGTGAAGTATAAGGAGAGCATCAAGCCGATAACACACCCACTGCTATCTGCTGGCAGTAGGTGGTTGGTAACAGGTAATGACTTCAGATGCAGGGATCAGCTTGCCCGAAAGCAATCAAGACTCTGACTCAATAAACTCACCATAGGCTTCTGCATCCATCAGATCACCGAGTTCACCATCATCATCAAGTTTCATCTTGAAGAACCAGCCATCATTATAAGGATCACTGTTGACGGTTTCCGGAGCGTCTTCAAGAATGCCATTAACGTCAATAACTTCACCCGTCAATGGCACATAGATCTCTGAGGCAGCTTTTACAGACTCTACAGCGCCGGCCTCATCACCTGCAGCGAGTAAAGCACCCTGCTCAGGCAGTTCAACAAAAACCACGTCCCCCAGGGCTTCCTGGGCATGATCTGTAATACCAATAGTGACGGTACCATCTTCCTCCAACCTGACCCATTCATGGGAACGCAGATACCGTAACTCAGAAGGTATATTGCTCATCTATTTTTCCTCGGTTGACTCTCAGTAAAGCTAGGGCCTCACCCTGTTATCCCCCTCCGGGAAGACAACGCGGTGAAATCAAACGCTGTTTATTGGCTCATGACTGTCAAAGAGCTCAGGGCTGTCGAAGAGCTCAAGGCTGTCGAAGAGCTCAAGGCTGTCGAAGAGCTCATCGCTGACTGGCACGAGCATTCTAACTAGTTTAGTGGGAAGTTTACATAGCACCATCCCGGTTAACGACCTGGATAGAACGTACCTCTGAATTTTTTGAGCTGACTACCCTGAGCTGACTACCCTGTATACAAAACTCGACAGCCTGTGCAACACTGAAAAGGTATAAGACAGAGCTAAGAAGCCCGAAGTGTGCCGTGGGCCTGATGTTGCGCCAACATGGCACGGATTAATGGTAAATCAAGTGATAAGGTTCAGAGTCGAATGTCACTATCCAATGCCTGCCGATGTAATGAACAGTTGTTGTCTGAGTTGATTCAGGTTATTGAAGGACTTCCTGCAAATACTTGTCAGAAATCTGTCGTTCCTGACAAAGCTCAAACCATAGGCGCTCATGTACGTCATATCATTGAGTTTTATCAGTGTTTTTTATCCGGTCTGGATAGTAGATACATTAACTACGACAACAGGGACAGAGACCCGGAATGTGAGAGGAATGTCTCTTCTGCAGTTGGCGCTTTACTGAGTATTAAAGAGCAGCTGGTGAAACTGACAAAGAATACATCGGGTGAGATCCATCTCACACTCAATGCCTGCATTGATACCAATGGAACTGTCGTTAAGACGGAAACATCCGTCGTTCGTGAGCTGTTATTTTTGCAATGTCACACCACGCACCATTTGGCCATCATCAACTTGCTGCTGCAACAGTCAGGCCACCACCCCCCCCAAAATTTCGGCGTTGCCACCTCAACACTGATTTATCAAAAACAGCAGGAACCATCCTCTGAAAACTAAACTGCCGTTCTACGATACTTCGTACAATCGCGGCAACACTCAGTTCATTTCTGGCCAATTCTTATCCGCAGCTTTAATAAAGCCCGGAATATCCACCAGCCATTTTTCCTGCACACTGTTGTCGTAATTCAAATACAGTTTGTCATCGACAATTTTCCAGTATTTCGGGTCTCCCGGTGCCCTTTGTTTTGTTGCAGCAACAGCCCACGCACAGTAGCCGCCGTATTGAGGCATATACTGCTCAGGATGCGTCTTAAACAGGCTGAGATGTTTTTCTGAAGAGAAGTACCACTCCACGCCCAAGTGCTCAAATTTATACTTGGCACTCCCTTTTATGGGCTTTCCTTCCGTGAAATAAGCAACGGCATCATAGCCGTTGATGGCTTTACTGCTGAACCAGCCAGTATAAATATGTTTGTCAGCAAAGGTGTTGACGCTCAATGCCATCAACAGGACCGAAGCTATTCTTAACAATGTATTCATGAAGCATCACCCTCTTCAGTTGTTGATTTTATTTTGTCCAGGAATATCGGCTGACCAAGCTTCCCCTATTTCCATGCCTTAATAAATTCTACAGTAAATGCCCCAAAAAAGCGCCAGAAAAGCCAGCTATGATGGGATAAAACCATCAATGCTGACCAGTGCTGCCGAAATAATGGCAGCGTTTTCCAGAAGACAAATCGACAGTAACATCAAACCTGCCAATACCATTAGGTGCTTTGTGACGTCCAATATAAGATCAGCCGTCAACCATCCAAAATACTTTGAAGCCTCTATTTCCATCCACCATACTTTTTTCTTAGGTGGATTCCAAATTCCTGCAAGTAGTTAACCAAATAGAATTGAACATTTTGTTTGGTTAATTATTTACCCCTGAGGCAAGCATCAATGAACTCACTGCTGACAAGGATTGTTTTAGCAGCAACACTGTTAACACCAACATTTATTTCACAGGCTGAAGTGGATAATTACCGACTTTTATTACAACGCACAGATAGAGTCATTGTTCACTTTAAAGAAAAGCCTACCGAAGCCAGAGCATTAGCTTTTATTAAACAGGGTGTAACCCATGGTGGTTATGGGGTTGCTGCCGGAAAAAGGCAGGAAGTGCTGTCAATAGGAGCCACCGTTAATCTTGACGATGCAAAGACGCTGGCAGCCGGATTAGAAGATGACCCCCAGGTAAAGTTTGCTGAGCCAGATCTGGTAATGCAGGCCATGAGAGTCCCCAACGACCCACTTTATAATCAGCAATGGCACTACTTTGAAACCGGAGCGGGTATTAATCTCCCTGCTGCCTGGGACATATCCATTGGCAGTACTGACAATGTGATCGGTGTTATTGATACCGGAATTACTGACCACCGGGAGATTAATGACAGGCTGGTAGCAGGTTATGATTTTGTTTCTGATCCCTGGATGGCTAATGATGGTGATGGCTGGGATAGTAACCCCCGGGATCCGGGAGACGCTCTGCAGCCAGGAGCCTGCGGCTCCTCATTCGGTGACCCGGTTCCGGCTAATGCCCGAAAGAGCAGCTGGCACGGAACTCATGTTACGGGCACGATTGCGGCGACAACCAATGATAGCATCGGTGTTTCAGGGGTTACCTGGCTCTCCAGGGTGCAAACTCTCAGGGCACTTGGGCGATGTGGTGGTTATACCTCCGATATCGTATCAGCCATGCGTTGGGGGGCAGGTCTGAAAGTCTATGGAATCCCGATAAACCCCAATCCAGTCAACGTACTGAATCTAAGCCTTGGTGGTGAAGCGCTCTGGTGTCCGCAAACCTATCAGGATGCCATTGATGAAGTGGTTGCTGCGGGTGTCACTGTGGTGGTTGCAGCAGGCAATGAGCAACAAAATGTGGCGATGAGCACGCCGGCAAACTGCAAGAATGTCATTGTTGTTGGTGCTATCAATCGCACAGGAAACCGCAGCTGGTACTCAAATTATGGTACCGAGATCGACATTATGGCTCCCGGTGGTGAAACACTGTTCCAGGGCAATGGCATCCTGTCATTGTACAATTCCGGGCTGAACGGTCCGACAAGTAGCTCCTACGCTGAGCTTCAGGGCACCAGCATGGCAGCACCACATATCGCCGGTTTGATTGACCTTAGCTACGCTGTCAATCCAACGCTGTCACCCTCTGAGCGTGAGCGCCTGTTGAAAGAAACAGCCAGACCATTTGCCTCAGATAGCGATTGCTCAACCTTCAGTTGCGGTACCGGAATTGCAGATGCAGCGGCCTTCCTGAGAGCAATCCAGAAGGCTAAGTGAGAAATAGTCAGACAAGCCCTGAAATCAGAGCTAGGTTTTTAATAAGGGCTAATAAGATAAACAGGTATTGCAAGGCTTCAAAGATCAAACAATGGAGCAGTAATACCCGGGATGAACAGAGAACGATTCAGCAGCACTTCTCTCTTCAATAAATCCAATGGAGTGGAACCTTGAAACCATCAAATCATACACTGCTGCTGGCTGGAATTTTTTCTTCTCTCATCGCTCCCGTGAATCTTCAGGCTGATTCCGATCCGGAAATAACCGATGATGGGCTTCTGGATCTCAGCCTGGAAGAGCTGATCGCACTGGATGTCCCCGACGTCACATCGGTATCCAAAAGAAAACAGCGCCTGATGGACTCCCCTGCTGCTGTGTTTGTTATCACCAATGAGGATATTCAGCGTTCAGGAGTGACTTCAATTCCAGAGGCACTGAGAATGGTGCCAGGCATGCAGGTAGCCCGGTTGAATAGCAATACCTGGTCCATCAGTACCCGGGGCTTTAATTACATTTTTGCCAATAAATTGCTGGTACTGATCGATGGGCGCACCGTTTACTCTCCCCTGTTCTCCGGTGTTAACTGGGATGTTCAGGACACCATGCTGGAAGATATTGCCCGCATTGAGGTGATTCGCGGCCCGGGTGCAGCGCTGTGGGGTGCCAATGCCGTGAATGGTGTGATCAATATTATTACCAAACATGCGGCAGATACTCAGGGTGGTCTGCTGTCTACCGGGTTTGGTTCTGAAGAGAAAGCCTTTGGGGCCTATCGCTACGGAGGGGAATTAGGGGATTACGGCTACTACCGGGCGTTTTTCAAAACCTTCAACCGCGATGGATTAGCGAACAAAGACGGTACCGATGCCAATGATGACTGGACATTAAAACGAGCGGGATTTAAAGCGAATTGGCGAACAGCAAACGGGGCTGAAGCGTCACTTCAGAGTGAACTTTATGACGGCACAACCCGCCCCGACTTAAAAATCTTCAATGAAACCACACTGAGCCCGGATCGCATTATCAATCAAAGCAGAGACCAAAAGGGTGGGCACCTGATCGGCAGCTATAAACAGTACCAGGCTGACGGCAGCCACTTTACGCTCAAAGGCTACTATGACCGCTATGAAAATTATGATTACCGGTTCACGGAAAAGCGAGATACTGCCGACCTTGAGTTTCAGCACCAGATACTACCCGGCAACGATCATGACATCATCTGGGGCCTGGGTTATCGACTGACCCAATATAACCTCAACAGCGCCACGAACAACATCACCATGGCACCTGCCAGGCGAACGGACCGGCTATACAGCGCATTTGTTCAGGATCATATTACCCTTTCACCGCAATGGGCTCTGACGCTCAGCTCCCGCTTTGAGCATAACGACTTTACCGGTTATGAGATTCAACCCAATGCCAGTCTGACCTGGAAGATATCGGACGAGCAAACCCTCTGGATGAAAGCGGCCAGTGCGTTAAAGACGCCATCAATCAGTGAAACATCGGTAATTTCCCGTGGAATTGCATTCCTGCGAGAAGAGGATGCTCCTGTACCGGGAACCGCTACTCCAGACTTATTGGCTATCAGTGGCAATGATCAACTGGATTCGGAAAAATTATTTGCTTTGGAGGTGGGCTATAGAGAGCAATTTAATAACCGACTACTGTTTGATATCACTGCATTTTTCAACCAGTACAGAGATCTTTTGGCTTACGTTGATCAACCCGGTTGCCTGGATAGAACCACTTTTGACAGTTCAGTCATGCTTTGCTCCTATGGCGATAATGGAGGCAAACCCGCCGTAGAATATTCAACCACATTTGCCAACGGGCTAACGGCTAACACTTATGGTCTGGAGGTAACAACAGACTGGCAGGCAACCCCCTGGTGGAAACTGCAATTTAACTACAGTTTTCTGGGTGTTGATGCATTCAGCAAGGATTCCGGTTCAGCCATAACCAACAGCTACCTTAGGGGAAATGAACACTTACTGGAAACCCTTAGTGCCAACAATACCGCCAATATCCGTTCTTACATGAACTTACCCCACCAGTGGTATCTGGATTTCTGGGTACGCTATATGGATAACCTTAAAGATGCAGAAGTTAGTGCCTACACGGCTCTGGACTTCAGGGTAGCCAAAAAATTCGGCAAAGACCTTGAATTATCCCTGACCGGCAAGAACCTGTTCGACAAACAACGGCTGGAATTCGATGAAATATTCAGCGGGCTCGGCGAAACTGAGGTACAGGAATCCTGGTACCTGCAGTTACGCTGGCAACATTAATCGGATGGGGGAGATCACTTCATGCCGATCATAATCAACAAAACGTACGCAATCATTGCAATAGCTCTGCTCTGCTGCTTAAACGTAACTCAATCATACGCCAGTGAGGTTACCAAAGCGGATAAGGTCAAGGCCGCCATTGTCTATAAACTTTCCAAGTTTGTTGCCTGGCCCGGAAAAAAGCAGACCCTGGCACTGTGCATTATTGGCAGTGGAGCCATCAACAGTGAACTGCAAAAAATCAATCATAAATTCAGCAGGGGACGGCGTATATCAGTCACTCATAAAATTCATAGCGCCCCATTGGAAAAGCTATGCGACATTGTCTACATCCATAACTCAACGCCATATGTCGTATCCGGGATCTTAAAGAAATTAAAAAATGAATCAGTACTGACCATCAGTGATAGCGAGAACTTCGCTTATCAAGGTGGCGTGATAGGACTGATCCGTACCGGTAGCCGGATTCAATTTGCCATCAGTCAGAGTGCGACCAGAAATGCGAGCCTGTCAATTAACGCCCAATTAATGAGGTTAGCCAAGGTTGTTAAATAGTCATTATGATCACATTTAAGAACCTGCCCATTAAAAAGAAGTTACGATACGCCATGCTGATAACGGCGTATTCCGTTCTGCTGGTGACCCTGAGTGTACAAACCGTCAGTGAATATATGCACTCACGGTCTTTGCTGGTCAGTAAACTGGAAACCCTGGTTGAAGTGATTGGTGCAAATGCCCAGGCAGCTTTGATGTTTGAGGATACGGCAGCGGCTGAACAACTATTGAACGGTTTCTCCAGCACCAATGAAATAGAAGCGGCCTACTTATTAAATCCGGCCGGTGAGCGTGTTGCCGACTATCATCGGGAAAAGAAACAACCTTGGGCCTTTACCCTGCAGGAACTCAACCAGCCCGTTACCTTATTCAGCAAAGCCAAGCTGCATTTATATCGACCTATCAATTTGGATGGTCAGTTTATTGGTGCCATTTATATCCAGTCAAACCTGAGTGAGCTCTACCTGCACCTCACTCATATCTTACTTTTGGTCATGATTGCGGCATTAATTTCTATCGTACTGGCGGCAATGCTGAGTGCCAGGCTGCAAAAATTGCTGGCACGCCCCATTACAGAGCTGGCTGATACCATTAGCGAAATCACTAAATACCAGCAATATAATCGCCAGGTGCAAAAATACGACAACGATGAGATTGGGCAACTGTATGACTGCTTCAATAACATGCTCATGCAGATCAAAGAGCGAGATGACCGGCTGCAGCAGCATCGTGAAAACCTGGAAGCCACCGTTACCAGTAGAACCAATGAACTGAAAATGGCCAATCGGGGGCTAAAAGAAAATCTGACGGAGCTTAATGAAGCCAAAGAAGCCGCATTGGATGCGGTCAAAGCCAAAAGCTCCTTCCTGGCCAATATGAGCCATGAAATCCGTACGCCGATGAATGGTGTGCTTGGCATGCTGGACCTGATGAAAGACACCCCGCTCACAAAAACACAAAATGATTTTTTGAATACCGCTTATTCCTCTGCTGATTCGCTACTTTCCATCATTAACGACATTCTCGACTTTTCAAAAATTGAAGCGGGCAAAATGACCATTGAGGAAGTGGATATTTCAGTCAGAGATGTTGTTGAAGATGTCTGCACATTACTGGCAGGCACCGCCCGAGAGAAGGGCCTGGAGCTTAGTTGTTATACCGATATTGACCTGCCAGCCACACTGAAAGGTGACTCGGTAAGACTGAGACAGGTGTTAACCAACCTGATTGGCAATGCCGTAAAATTCACCATCAAAGGAGAGGTCAGCGTTAAAGTAAACCTGATCACACGATCACAGACGTCGGCTCAAATTGAATTTTCTGTGGAGGATACCGGCATTGGTATTGCTGAACATATCCTGCCAACCCTGTTCAATGAGTTTACCCAGGCCGACGGCAGTACTACCCGGAAGTTTGGAGGCACCGGTCTGGGCCTGACGATCTCCCGACAATTAGTTGAGTTAATGGGAGGCAACATCCGTGTTATCAGTGCTGAAGGTCTCGGCTCCACATTTACCTTCACTCTGGAGATGGCAATATCCCAAAACCAATGCAGGCAAAAGTCTCAGGTACTTCATGCTCTGGATGGTATAAAAGCCCTGGTCGTTGATGATAACCACACCAACCGGGAGATTCTTCGCCACTATCTAACGGCCTGGGGACTGGATCACAACGAGGCATCAACCGCAAAAGACGCTCTGCAAATATTGAGAAAAGCCTATAACAATAACCAGCCCTATGAGCTTGTTTTTCTGGATATGGATATGCCCGACATGGATGGGCTGGAATTGTCTAAATTGATCGAAGACGATCCCGAGTTACATTCCATTCGCAGAATAATGCTTAGCTCAACCGGTTTTATCACTCAGGAACAACAGCAAGCGGCCGGACTGTCCGCTTGCCTGAGCAAACCATTCCGGCAGTCCAGATTACTGGATACCACCATGCAGGTGATGCATTACCATCACGCCAGCCAACAACCGGATGGTCTGACAGACCAACATGAACCAGAAACGGCAGTATTCCCCGAGAGTATCCAGATACTTCTGGTAGAAGACAATGTGGTCAACCAGAAGGTCGCTACCAGCATGCTGAAAAAAATTGGCTTGAGTCATATTCATTTAGCAGAAGATGGTCGTGAAGCGGTTGACATGAGCCGACACCAAACCTACGACCTGGTGCTGATGGACTGCCAAATGCCTGAGATGAGTGGATATGAAGCCACAGGTCTGATCAGACAGAGAGAGCGTGAACAACAGTTACCCAGAATACCGATCATCGCAATGACTGCTAATGCAATGGCTGAAGACCGGGAAAAGTGTCTGGCTGCCGGTATGGATGACTATCTGAGCAAACCGGTCAAAATTGACCACCTCAGAGAAAGGCTGGCACATTGGCTGATTCACGACACACCTCCACAAACAGCAACACCGGAAGCTGCAGAAAAAACCCAAGCGATTGCCAGCAAACCGGATCAATCAAAACAGCATCCATTAATTGATCAGTCCGTATTCAATGCACTTCAAGAGTTGATGGAAGAAGAGTTCCCGGTACTGATTAACAGCTATCTGGAAGACGCACCTAAATTAATGGGCGATATCCGGTTCTCCTCCAAAGATGCAGACCGTGAGGTTCTGGTAAGAGCAGCCCATACCCTGAAATCAAGCAGCAACAATCTTGGTGCCACACAGCTGGCAATGATTGCAGCCGACATCGAGAAGGAAGGGAAAGCTAACCAGCTGGCAGAGGCATCAGCGTTAATCGCTTCACTGGAATCAACGCTTGATGAAACCCTGAAAGCTCTAATTAATAAAAACCAAAAACAATCAAAAAATTGACTTATCAAAATGATCCATGATTCATCTGAATACGAATCTGTATTTTTAAATATGTTGACTGATTATATCCCACATCAAACAACTACAATTACCGAATAAGTTCATGAACCGCATGTAAGCCGGACAACACCTTAGCGGAAGAGGTAAACTGATGAATTCTGACAACAATGTCCCTGTCATAGGATATGTAACCGATGCCACTTCAGCCATTGAAGTCACTGATTCAAATGGAAACATTGTCACCAAAAAGGTTGGTGACCCCATTTTTCTTGATGAAGTCATTAATAATGAGTCCGGTTCAGAAGTTGTCGTCAAATTATTAAATGGACAATCACTTACGGTTCCGGTGGCGCAACAAGTAGTGATGGGGGCAGAGATCGTTAATAGTCTTGATCCAACGGCTGCCGGCGAAGAAGGTGATCAAGATAAAGAAAGCGAAGAAAGTGATCAAACGGATGAAAGTGATCAAATTAAAGAAAGCGAACAGGTTAATGACTCACCAACAGAGCAATCAGATAATTCAGATTCAACACAGAGCACTTCAGATCAATCAGATACAGGCATTAACCAATCACGGTTACCTACTACGGTCATCATTGAGCAGGAAAACAGTCAAAATACGGACCGCCAATCAACGGAAGAGCAATCAAAAGGTAACGAACTTAGTCAACTGGAGTTCAACTCAATTAGTCAGCTGAGTGACAATCAACCTTCTGCCCCTGAAAGTATTGCTCCAGTCATCGAAAGTCAAAACTTTAACGTTAATGAAAACGTCCCTGAAGACGGCTCTACGGTCGTAGGTCAAGTTATTGCCAGCCAATCTGACAATATAACGTTTGCCATTATCGGAGGTAATGAAGACAACGCCTTTGCCATCAAGCCCACAACCGGTGAACTGCTCGTTACCGGCCCCCTGAATCATGAAACAAGAGATAGCTACAACTTAACCGTCGAAGTAACTAACCAGAATGGTCTCAGCAAAAATGCCTCCATCAGTGTTTTCATTAATGATCTCAATGAAGCGCCTGAAGCTCATGACGATGTTGATGACAGCCATGAAAATCATGTACTGATCATTGATGTACTGGCAAATGATGTCGATGCAGATCTGGCTGATAGCCCCGACAACTTCAATCTCCACAGCGCTGAGATTGTCGATAACCTGGGCAATGTTATGGCTGGTCAGGGCTCTGTCAGCATTGTCGATAACCGGCTGCAGTTTACCCCCGGGGCAGATTTTGATTATCTGGCAACCGGTGAGTCAGCTGTTATCACCATTCACTACATAATGAGTGACGATGGTGGTATGACCTCAAATGCCATCACCACCATTACCGTCACCGGAGCCAACGACGGACCAGTACTGGACGCAGCGCTGACAGACCAGAGTGCCGATCAGGACAACGCCTTCAGCTACCAGCTGCCAGCGGACAGCTTCAGCGACCTGGATGGTGATGCCCTGAGCTACAGCGCCACCCTGGCCGATGGCAACGCCCTGCCCGCCTGGCTCAGCTTCGATGCCGCCAGCGCCACCTTCTCCGGCACGCCTGGCAGTGGTGATGTGGGCTCGCTGGCGGTGACCGTCACCGCCAGCGATGGCCTGGCCAGCGCTTCGGACAACTTTTCCCTGACCATTGCCGGCGATCCGGCGCACGATCCGGATGTCTCCCAGGACCTTCAGCTGGACACCAACCTGGTGCGTAATGGTGACTTAGGCACCAGCGATGGCTGGACCCTGACCGGGACGGTGGACATTACCGACAACAAGCTGGTCTTCAATAGTGGCAACGCTGCCCTGGACGGGGTGGTGGAACAGGTCATCCAGGGACACCCCGATGTCAACTACACCCTGAGCCTGGATTACGGCC
>NZ_JAGHQW010000049.1 GCF_017744115.1 Salinisphaera sp. G21_0
CAGCCTCCACCCGGCCCGTGATATCAGGGAACTGATACCGCGACTCTGGAAAGAGAAATTCGGGGCCAATCCATTAAAAGCCGATCTCGACAAGTAGGGGGAGTCTGTCCCCTGTTTGAACGCTTACTTTACAAAAACAAAGAAGTAAATCTGAAGACCTATTTTTGACAGTTACCTCGGGCCTGGCGTTAAAAAGACGCTGGTTATATGAGGGGTAAAGGAGCAAAAGGTGACAGTGCTGTCTGACGTCTCAAGATCAAAGCCCATGGGCAGAAGCAATTTATAATATTTTGTTTAAATAATAATTTACAGAATCATAATGCCTTCTATTCTTGATTGCTCTTATCTTGGCGTTTTTGAATGTAAGACAATACGTAGATTCAAACAATAAATATTTAGTCTGGAGTTTTGAACCAAAATGCAAAATTCAGCGCTTGCCACCAATAATAGCCCTCAATATCTTGCAACCGATACAAACGCTTTATATTCTCCACAACCGATGGGTTCCTCAGGTATTCATAAGATAGTACCAGAAACCGTTACACCTTCTTTTGAAGGTCTTCAGTGTGATGTACGACAATTTGTTAAGGTACTATTACCTAATCGATCAGTTAACGTGGTTACTTCACCTCTCTTGGTCAATACAACAGAGGCAATCACCGCCAGAGTATTGAATGAGGCTGGCTTAAATGGAAGTGCTATCGGGTCTGGTCAAACTCGACCCAATATTAAGAACACCGTAGGAGGCATACATATTCAGTCAAAAAAAGAACATGTTGACAAAACCCTGGAACAACTCCAGATTCCACATACAACCAGTGTAGAGTTAATACAGCAGAAGGGTTATGCACGGGCTACAGCAGAACTCAATGCGCGAATTGCAGAAGATACTCAAGGCATGATTACTGATTTTCTTGATCCCAGAAATCTGGAAGATCCAGCCCTTATCTTTCGCTTGGTCACTTGGTTATTTCAACATGTTTCATGGGTAGAACCTTTTGAGTTGATGGATGATGTAGATAGTTCAGCAATGACATGGAAAAATACAACCCACCCGGAAATTCAGTGGATGAAAAGTAGCTATCATAACAACTCTGTAACACACACTAATTCAGAAGGCTATGATTTTGTAGCTGTTCCTGTTGAAGAAACAGGAATGAAAGCGGTGCTTGTTTTACCACCACCAGAGGACCCCAATCACAATAGCGAAGATCTCAATCGGGTTTTGTCAAATGGTCTATCGTCTATCCTGGGAAAAACAAAAAATGAGGAAGCGAAGCTAACGCTCCCAAAATTAAAATTCGACTATCAATTTACAACAGCATACCCGGAAGCTGGAGTCATCGGTACGCATAATGCAGCACTGAATATTAATGAAAAAGGAGCAGATGTGGCCGCAGCGTCAGGTATGCTTGCATACGAATGTTGTTATACGCCTCTTAAAGAATGTCTCAACTTTGATTTTGATCGCCCATTCTACCTTTCAATAATTGACCATCAAAATGACAAAGAACCCAGAGTGGCTGGCATGGGCTGGATTAATCAGCCTTGGAATAGCTAAGGCTATGCTCGTTGCGTTGTGCCTTGCATAGTAACTGCCCACTTAGCCAGAAATATACAATTCCATTTGGCCAACTGCCTTACAGAGCTTAGCGATAGTTCTTAGGGTAGACATTAAGTGACTCCCCCCCGGTAGTTAGAGATGTAACCACTAAGACACAGTACTCATGACGAACCCGGTTTCAACAGTTTCTTGACCATCAGCCGGGAAACACCCGACCGCCAACGTCTACTCATCAGTGAGCTGTTGGCTTTCGAAGAGTCTTACATCACTATTGAGTCAGAGAGGAACTTTTATAATCAAGGAGCGATCTAAAGCAGTAATTCAATAATCCAATGGACAGATGTAACACTGGCTCAAATTTTTCTTCTATTTCTTCCTGTTTACAGAATCCTCCAGAATCACCTTTAGTACCCTCTGGCACTCCCAGTTCAAAGCAAGGTGTGACTGGCTATTCTACCCAGACACGTCATTCATTACATTATGGATATTTAAGGCAGGATCTGATGAATCAAGGAATGCCATCTTCTCTGCGTTCGCTTGATGATTTTTCAATTTCTCAATTACCATCCCCTGAAAGTGAGTCAGTGTTACCTCAACTGTCTCTGGAAGACCTTGACCAAATTTTATCTTGTGGTTTTTCCCGTGAACCTGTTGATGATGACTTTGTATTCACAGATTTAACCTTGACAAACGTTCAGCCAATAGCCCAGAAATTACCCCCGATAAATTCATTGATTTTTTCTCAGCCATCATCACGTCCAGTTGCTATGGTTGGTTCTTTAATTAAAGACACACATGAGCAAGTTACAACGGAAACTACTGAGTTTAACGTGCCTGAATCGTCCGGTGGTTCTGTTGAACCTCTGCGCCTCACGCTCTCAGTAGCTCACCAGCAGACCGATAAAAAGAAGGCTTCCCTTGCGTTAGAGAAAAGAAGGGCTGTCCAGAAGGCTTGGCGTGAGTCCGAGAAAGGCAAGACTTACCTAAAGGCTTACCGTGAGTCCGGGAAAGCCCGGGCGGCCAAAGCCCAATACGCCGCATCCGATAAAGGCAAGGAGGTCAGAGCCAAATGCAGTGCCAAATACGCCGCATCCGTTAAAGGCAAGGTGAACAAGGCCATAGGAAATGCCAAGTCAAACGCCTATAGATCAGCCATAAGAAAAGGCTTTAGTGAAAAAGAAGCGAGGAAAAAAGGAGAGTCAGCAGCTAATGCAAAAAAAGCAGAATTATTATCGATGGGTCGTTGCCCTTACACCCGGTCGCCTCCCGGTTCCCACGATACCTTAATGCCGGAAACCACTTAACGCGCAATCCGGGAAATGTCCTGAAAGAGGTTGCTGATGTTGTTTGTGGTCATAGTAAATGCTTATGAAATATCTTGCAGGAGAAAGCAGCTTGGGTTTTTATGCATAGAGTGTGCTCACCTCAATAAGGTTTCGTTTTCGGATGGTTATTTATCAGAAGTAACACTTGCAAATGACGGACATCCCGCAAAATAACGGCTTGTTGGTTGCTGAACATTAATTGACACCTGCTGCCCAACCCCACCGGCTGACACTCATTGCCCTTGTCTGAAACCCGCCTGAAATTCAACGGATTTAACGATTTTTTTTTCGGCTTTTCGAACAGTAGCTATTCTCAATCTGTGGGTGATTTTTTTACCCATAAGCCTTCGGCTTTTTCTGGGGATTTCTTTCGGAATAAACGGGGTTACACCGTAGATGGAAAACAGCCGGAAAAAGCGCCACTGACAGCGAACCAACAGGGGTGTAAGGGCGCGTTACCTCAAGATCCGCACGGAAAAATCCTTGAAGCGGCTGCAGTGCCAGCTGATCGTTGGGGCTGCGGACTCCGGCAAGACCCGATGGCTGAGCCGATTCCATGAGCGTTGGCAGGATATCTGGGGCGCGAAACATAAGGCGGAGCCGCTTTCCAGCTGGACCGACGCGCCCCATGTGGAGCGCTGGTATGAGCAGCAGCGGGAGGCGGTTTTGGAAAAGCAGGGCGGCCATGCCCGGCGGGCGGACGACATTCAGCCAAAGCGGGCCTGGAGCCAGCTGAACCAGCAGCAGCGGGCGGACCAGCTGGCGGAGTATATCCATGAGACCGGGGCGCTGTTGTTTGTGGACGATGCCCACCGGCTCACCGGGCGGAAGCTGCAGGCGGCCCGGGCCTGCGTGATGTCGGCCAGGGTGTGGCTGATGAGCGCCAGCCAGGAGAACCGTTTGCCGCCAAACCTGAGAACCATCGTGGAGCGCCGGGAACCTCAGCGAACCCATTTGCAGAGTGAGGCCAGTTACGATGCCACCACGTTTGTAATGTGGGTGATGATCGCCATGAGCGTCGGGATCGGTTGGTGGGAGGCCGGGCTGGTGCTGGGCGGGACGAAGATGCTGGGCAGTGGGCGGCGGGCATCGAGGGCAGAATAAATCACGGATTGATAACACTGGAGCACTTATGGATATCAAAGGAACCACATCATCCCCTGTTACAGAGCCCAACCGGCAAGAGACAGCGACCGGAGAAACGCCTCAGGGCAGTGACGGTTTGAGAAAGATAACCCGGGCGAAGCCGGAAGGTTTTTTCAGGAGAATCTGGAACTGGTTAACCGGCAAGACCACTCTTCAGGAGAGAGCCGTTGACACAGTCCCACAGGCATTGAGTTATCAAACATTTAGACCCGCAGGGGTTGGCACTAGCAGCGGCCAGGTCAAGCTTGTTCATAAGGTGCCTGGCGTTGAGCCAGAAACCAAACCACAAGCGCAACACGACAATACCCCGCTGGACAATGTCGAAGCGATCCGGGCGCGGGTTAACAAAATGACTCAAACCGGGCCAGACAAGGTGCCTGGCATCCGGGAAGTAACCCATAAAACACCCCCTGATATTGTTAATTCATCAGAGCTCCTGGCCAAAAAATCCTACGTCGTATTCGCTGACAGCGCAGAAGAAGACCCGGAATACCGACTTTTGCAGAGGCTTGAGCACCCGAATATCGTCAGGCTAAGGGATGCTGAGGTGAGCCGCGAAACACTGAAGGGCGACCCCGTTACCCGTATCACGCTGTACACCGAATCAGGCGTTGCCAACCTGGGTGCCCTGACCAGCCGGCATCTAACGGCCAAAGATACGGCCAGCCTGGTTGGGCAAATGGCGAATGGACTGAGCTACCTGCATGGCCAGCAGATCGCCCATAACGACCTGAAGCCCCAGAATGTGATTGTGATGCCGGACATGACCGTAAAATTGATCGACCTCGGGAGTGCCGCTGATTTTGGCAACCCTGACCACAGGCCACCGCTGAGCGCTCTGGGATCAACGCCAGGCTACCGTGCGCCAGAAATCGAAGCGCTGAATGGGTTACTGGACCGTGCCGCGCTCGGTGAGCTGCCGGAGAAGCCGGAGGCACCTGACTTTCATACCCTGCAACGAGGGGACTGCTGGGCGGCGGGCTGCGTTTTGTACGAACTGATGACCGGTACCCGCTACCACGACACGGAATCCCCCCAACCGGAGAATTGGCACCAGCACCTTGAGAGCCGCCTGGCCGCCATCCCTGATGCCATGGAAGGCTGGGAGCCTGAAAATATTGCTGCGGCCAGGGAGGCGCTCAGAGGGCTTTTACACCCGGACCCGGAGCAACGAAGCCTGGAGGCGTTGAGCCAATTTACCGGTTAATTCAACAGAACAGGAGGCGCAGGATGCACCGGCGATTGGCAGGGATTCTTTTCGGCTTCGTGTGCTGGCCAGTACAGGCGGGCTTGCTGGATGCCTTCACCGGGGAGAAGCAGGCCCCGCCGGAGGTGAAACCGTTCGAGCTGCCTACCCTGACCGGGGAGAAGGTGGATTACCAGGGCTATATGAACCCGCTGGAGCCTGCCCCCAGGCTGGACAGTGACGGGATCTTCCAGCAGGCCGTCAACTGCTACCCGGAACCCACCAAGTTCAATGTGGAGCTGAACCTGGAGGCCGGGTTGCGCACACAAGGTGTAGTGACCGCCGACAACACCACCCTCGGGAAAGAGTACATTGGCATTGTGGCCAGCATGCCGCTGTTTTCCGCTACGGAGATGAACCGACAGCGGGAGTATCTTCGCCGTACAGCCACCTCAGAGCACATAGGGCGGTTTTTAACGGCCATCGCTACCCGTAATGAAATCACCCTCTACAGGGCCTTAGAAGCCTGCTCACAGGTGCGTGTGAAAAAGGGCATTGTTAGCACGGATGAACAGGTCGCGTTTATGGAAAAGCTGCTTGGCGCGCACAAAACACTGATCCAGGCGGAAGCGGACATTACCACGGCCCGGTTAGGCATTACCGGGCAGTGTTCGGACGATAAACGGCCGTTGCTCAATGCCTGGCTGAAACAGGTAGCGGCGTTGCCGGTACTGGACCCCGAACCTCACCCGGAAAAGGATATTCCCAGTGAACCCCATAACAGCAATTAAGCGCTACCTGGCGGACAACCCCGGCAATGAGCCAATGAACACCCTTGGCCTGACGGCGGACGGGCGGATTGTACGCCTGGCGGAGCAGGAGGAGGGCCAGCGGGCGGCACTGAGCAAGGAGTTTGAACGCCAGCTTAGGGCTTTGATGCCCCGGGAGATAGGCAGGAAGATCAGGCAGCGGATGATCAAAAAAACGCTAGGCACTGATGTACAAACCCTGGGAGGTTATCTGGAGAGGCTCTGGCGGGACCGGCAGATCCGAAACCGGCTGTTGGAGTTGGAGACGGAGTATGCCACTGAATTGGTTAAACTCGATAAGCTGACTTCAACTCACATCACCCCCAGCGGGAATGCGAACACTGAAGGCAAGAACCAACCGGGCGAGCCTCTCGCCGAATATATTTTTATCAACAAGTTCACCCAACGCCACTGGACATTCATAGACAACGCCAAGACCGGGGCTGTAAATCCCAAAGATTTCTATATGAGCAATGTGATAGCCCGGCAGTTCAAGCTGAGTTTTGACACGACCGAGTGGCTACTGGAACTGCCTGAGATTATTGAGCGGGATTCGATAACTAAATAAGAAAACTATCGAGACTCTGAAACAACATCAAGACGATTACTCTTCAGATGATTTTCGAACGGCCTTCCTGGAAACGACGGACAACGGCAAGAGCACGGATAGAGTTGCACGGGACCTTGGACTGATTATTGGATCGATCACCGTTACTTATAAGGGACAGCCAGTGGTCAGGATTGCGGACCCGATTGACATCGAGCAGGCGAATAAAAAGTTTTGCGTGCAGCTCCATGTCAGCCCAAACCCGGCGGTGTACGGCGCACCATGAAGTGGGTGAACCATCTGATCGCCGGGACGGTCACGGTCCAATGCCTGGCTGAAACAGGTAGCGGCGTTGCCGGTACTGGCCCCTCACCCGGAAAAGGCTATTCCCAGTGAACCCCACAGCAGCAGCGACGGAAGCAACGACACAGGCCATTGAGCGCTACCTGGCGGACAACCCCGGCAATGAGCCACTGAACGCCCTTGGCATGACGGCGGACGGGCGGATTGTGCGCCTGGCAGAGCAGGAGGAGGACCAGCGCCCGGCACTGCGCCAGGTGCTTGAACGCCAGCTTGGGGCTTTGATGCCTCAGGAGGTCAGCCTGACGGACAGGTACAGGATGATCAAGAACACGCTAGGCACTGAACAAACCCTGGGGGATTACCAGAAGAAGATCTGGTGGGACCGGCAGATCCGAAACCTGCTAGCCGTTTTGAAGAGCGATTATGCCGATAAATTCGCCATCATAAATAAACAGACCAGGACGGTATATGACAGCCTTGGCAACATCATGACCAGGGGGAGCGGGGTGCTTGAGGATGGTACCGATTGGAATTGCGATTTTGAGAATAAATTAACCCGGACGCACTGGGAATTCTATCGCAATTATAAAACAGGCAAGGCTGCCAAACATGTTTTTTACATGAGCAACTTGATTGTTCACCAGTTTGAACAGACTGCCCGCTATGAGAGCTGGCTATTGGAACTACCGACCATCATAGAACGATGTGGGATCAATAATAGACAAACCATCGAGTGCCTGGTTGAGCATAAAGACAGGTTTGACTCCGACGCCTTCGTGCAAGCCTTCCTGGGAGCTACTGTGAATGGCAAGAGCACAGTCAGAGTGGCGCAAGACCTGGGACTAATGATTTGTGGCCTGGATGTTTTTTATGACACCAGGCCAGTTGAGAGGATTGATTGGGATATTGATCCCGATGAGGCCTCAGGAGATTTTAGTGTGCAAGTCCATGTCAGTCCGGACCCGAAGGTGTACGGCGCACCATGAAGTGGGTGAACCATGTACTGATCGCCGGGTCGGTCACTGCCGTTTATGACGTACGACTGGTGCCGCCGACCATTATCGGGGCTACTGCGCCGGACTGGATGGAGTGGGTGCTGAAGTTTGTTGGCAGGCCGGTAAAGCACCGGACGGTGACCCACTACCTGAGCGTGTGGGCGCTGGCGTGGCTGGCCGGGATTTTCCTTCTGCCGGACAATGGGTTAGGCACGGTTCTTACAGCGTTTTGTTGGGGTGGGGTGACGCATATTCTGACCGATGCCATGACGGTGTCTGGTGTGCCGCTGTCGCCTTATTCGGACCGGCGTTTTCACTTGTTTGGTGGACGGTTCCGGACCGGGGAACCCGTGGAGTACGGGATCAGTGCTTGCGTGGTGTTTGTCTGCATTGGCCTGATGAACCTGATGCCCAGTGGCAGCTGGGCACCGTTTTTCTACGACTGGGCCGGGTATTACGAGAGCGGTGTTATTGATGGGTATGAGTGGCGGGTGAACCGGTTCCGGATTTTCTGAGGCGAGCGACTATAAGTTGGGGAGCGACAGGATTGACATCCTCCCACAGCTAAAGCAGTGGGATTCCTCCAGCGAGACGCTCATGCCCGAGCGCAAGAATGTTTCTGGCAGCGTTAACGTCACGCTGATGTTCAGCTCAGCACTCTGAACAGACCCATTCTCTTATTCCAAGACTAGCCCTACCTTTCGGACTGCTGTCGGGAATTACCCCACAACACGAACAAGTCTGGGTGGAGTAGGCTTCGTTGACGATTTCAAAAACCACGCCTGCGTGATCGCACTTATAAGACAGCATGGTTTTCAGTAATCCCCATCCGGCATCCAAAACCGATTTGGCTTTTTTGGTTTTCACCATAGCCTGACTGGATACATTGCCAACGAAGATGGCTGCATTCTCATTTACCAGTTTGCGGCTGTATTTGTGTAAGGCGTCTTGCCGCCTGTTTTTGATTTTGGCGTGAATCGCTTTGGCTCTTTGCTTGTTATTGGCTCTTTGGGCGATACCTGATTTTTGCTCCAGCATCCGGTATTCACGGCCTGTAACACCATTACCGTTGGAATCGGTGGCCGACTCTTTGCAGCCAAGAGATCGTCGCACACCACGGGATTTTCGCCAGTTAAGCCTTGCTTTTTTGAACTGTTTCCTGCGAGTCACATATTCGGCAGCAATGCACTGCAAAGTATGGCTATGCAATCCGAGTTCTTTCCCTGCGCCTTTGGTGTAAGGGCGTATGTCATAGGCAGACAAAAACATACCCCGTTCTTTGATCGAACGGAAACTCAGTTCGTTGATATAGTTCCAGACAAAGTTGACCGAACGTGCCATTTTACTGAGTAATTTGGCGTGTTTGTCTTTTACCCGAACTTTTAGTGTTTTCGTTTTTGCCATATTTTTTTGTCCTGAAAAACTACAAAAAGTTCCTGTTTTTACTGTAATTTGGCATTCCGGTGATTTTGCCAGTTCTAGCGAACTGGTCGCTATCCTTCCCAGCACTGAAAGTACTGGGTTTGACGCGATTTATGATCAAAGCGCCGTTTCCTCAGTGCCCGGCATTAAGGTGACAGCCTCTTCCATTTCCATCGCCATTATTTCTGGCCGTTTGACGGCCAGCTTTCTTTCTTGAAGGATGCATTCCAAGCGGCGTTTCGTAAATAAATGGCCGCTCTTGCCTGCAGCCTTCAAAGGCGACCTGGTGAAGAACCATTTAAAGACCCGGTATTTCCCGAGAAAGCAAAAAAACCATTTCTGTTCCGGGTCAGCGCCTTGTTCAAGCAAAAAATTCAGAACCGCGCCGTGCCCGTTCTGGGCAGCGATGAAGAGCGCGGTCGCTCCGTCCTCGCAAGCGGCCGACAGGAACGACCTGACGGCTGCGGACTTGTCCGCCTCCGGCAGGGTTTTCACGGCCTCGTTGAGAGCTTCGACCAGGCATTTCGCGACGTCAAGATGCCCGTTCTGGGCAGCGATGTAGAGGGCGGTCGCTCCGTCCTCGCAAGCGGCCGACAGGGACGCCCTGACGGCCGTGGACTTGTCCGCCTCCGATAGGGTTTCCACGGCCTCGCTGAGAGCCTCGATCAGGCATTTCGCGACGTCGAGATACCCGTTCTGGGCAGCGATGAAGAGCGCGGACGTTCCGTCCTCACAAGCGGCTGACAGGAACGACCTGACGGCCGTGGACTTGTCCGCCTCCGGCAGGGTTTTCACGGCCTCGTTGAGCGCCTCGATCAGGCATTTCGCGAGGTCAGGATGCTCGTTCTGGGCAGCGATGTAGAGGGGGGGCGCTCCGTTTTTGCAAGCGGCCGACAGGAACGCCCTGACGGCCTTGGACTTGTCCGCCTCCGACAGGGTTTCCACGGCCTCGTTGAAAGCCTCAATCAGGTATTTCGCTGCGTCGAGATGCCCGTACTGGGCAGCGATGAAGAGGGCGGTCGCTCCGTCCTTGCAAGCGGCCGACAGGAACGACCTGACCGCCGTGGACTTGTCCGCCTCCGGCAAGGTTTCCACGGCCTCGTTGAGAGCCTCGATCAGGCATTTCACGATGTCGAGATGCCCGTGCCGGGCAGCGATGATGAGGGCGGTCGCTCCGTCCTTGCAAGCGGCCGACAGGAACTTCCCGGCGGCCGTGGACTTGTCCGCCTCCGGCAGGGTTTTCACGGCCTCGCTGATAGCCTTGACCAGGTATTTCGCGACATCGAGATGCCCGTGAAGGGCAGCGATGTAGAGCGGATACACATGCCAGGCAGGATCAACAACATTCGACAGGAATGATCTGTTCACCAGAGCCGGATCGTTCTCCAGCAACTCTTGTACCCAGGGAAGATTTTTGCCGCGACAGGCAGCCAGTATCGGAGCCTCACCATTTGGATTTGATCTATCGTCATCATCAGCACTGGAAAAGGAAGGTACAGCGCCCGATCCCGATAAGGGGGCGTTTTGAGCGGTTACCCGGCAGGTAGAAAAACAACTCGTGATAGAATCCATCAACTGGTAACTCGATAAAATTTGGAAAAGAAATTATAGATGTTCAACAGTTTTTGTCTCTTTTTTTCCTCTTTCGCCCTAATTTCCCTCATCTTGCAATAGTCATACCACGTAGTCGCCGGGCAGCCAGCAATCCTGCTTGCTTGGACCCTTAATCTACTTTTGGGGTCAAAGAGGAACTTTTATCATCCAGGAGCGGTCTCAAGCAGTAATTCAATAATTCTATAATGCAATAATCCAATGGACAGATGTAACGCTGGTTCAAATTTTTTTTCTGTTTCTTCCTGTTTGCAGAAGCCTTCAGAATCACCTTTAGTACCCTCTGGCTCTTCCAGTTCAAAGCCAGGTGTGACGGGCTGTTCTATCCAGACAGGTCATTCATTACAGTATGAATATTTAAGGAAGGGTATGATAAATCAGGACATGCCATCTTCTCTTCGTTCGCTTGATGATTTTTCAATTTCTCAATTACCATCCCCTGAAAATGAGTCAGTGTTACCTCAACTTTCTCTGGAAGACCTTGACCAGGTTTTATCTTGTGATTTTTCCCGCGAACCTGTTGATGACGACTTTGCATTCACAGATTTAACCTTGACAAACGTTCAGCTAATAGCTCAGAAATTTTCCCTGAGCAATTCATTGTTGAGTTTTTCTCAGCCATCATCACGTCCCGTTGCTATGATTGATCCTTTAATTAAAGACACACATGAGCAAATTACAACGAAAACCACTGAGTTTACCGCGCCTGAATCGTCCGGTTCTGTTGAACCTCTGCCCCTCACGCTCTCAGTAGCTCACCAGCAGACCGATGAAAAGAAGGCTTCCTTTGCGCCAGGGAAAAGAAGGTCTGCCAAGAAGACTTACCGTGAGTGCGGGAAAGGCCTGGCGGCCAAGAGCAAATGCAATGCCAAATACTTCGCATCCGATAAAGGCAAGGTGGCCAGAGCCAAATACTTCGCATCCGATAAAGGCAAGGCGGCCAGAGCCAAAAACGATGCCAAATACGCCGCAACTGTTAAAGGCAAGGTGACCAGGGCCATATCAAATGCCAAGTCAAACGCCTATAGATCAGCCTTAAAAAAAGGCTTTAGTGAAAAAGAAGCGAGGAAAAAAGGAGAGTCAGCAGCTAATGCAAAAAAAAGAGAATTATTATTAATGGATCTCTGCACTTACAGATGATCGCTTACCGGTTCCGACGATACCTTAATGCCGGAAACCATAAAGTGCTCAATTTGTGGTCACAGCAAATTTTTATGAAATATCTTGCAGGAGAAAGTGGCGTGGGTTTTTATGCATAGAGTGTGCTCACCTCAATAAGGTTTCGTTTTCGGATGGTTATTTATCAGAAGTAACACTGATTTCAGTACTCAATATATTTTTTTCACCGGGCACCAACAAGACACCAGATGCCAGATCTTTCGCATAGCGGGTTGCCTCAACGCAAACCATTGTCTCATAACCATCGTCGCTCATATCACCCATATTTCTGCTTAGTTCTTTCCATGGATTCCAGATAACGGCGGAGTTATGCCCGGTATTAACAACATGGATAATGCGTTGATTACCCCGGTCATGGATGGCGATGGTGGCATCCGGGGCGGTATAAATCCGGTCAATGGGTTGATTGATGATCAGGGCTTCTGAGGTTTCGCAGGGCAGATCATTTTGCAGGCTATCGAGGTAGGAAGTGCCGACACCGGTAATCCAGGTTTCGGTGGTTGCGGCAATATTGAAGTAGCTGTGCAGAGCACCACTCCATTGCCAGGGACGCTCACCGGTGTTGATCATTTCCAGGTCTATGCGCAGGGTTACTCCCAGGGTAAAGGTGAGAACGGCACTGAAATCATGGGGCCAGATCTCATGGGTCTTTTCGGAGGCACAGAGTTTCAGGCGAATGGTAACGGTCTGTTCATTTTCCCCATGATCCAGCAACTGCCAGGTGCTGATTCGGGCAAACCCGTGTGAAGGAGCACTGACCGGGCCAAACCAGGGCCAGCAGACAGGAACGCCACCACGTATCGCTTTGCCTTGTGAGAAGATTGCTTTTTTACTGAGCCAGATAACGTCATGATGCCCGGTCGGTTTGAACTGAAGCAGATGGCCGCCGTGGAGGCATATTGCCGCTTCACATTCAGGGCTCTGAATTTTCAGAATGGGCAGGCCATCCAGGCTATGCCTGGTAATGCATGGGCTGAGGGTTGATTCGGTAGACAGATTGCTGGTGAACATTGGGTGAACCATTTTTTAAGTAACAGTGCCGAATATGGCAAGTGGTAACAAACAACTTACGTTTTTTCGTTGTGGCTTGTCAGGAAAAAAACGGGGCTCAAACAAAAAAACAGCTTTACCGCAGGGGCTCCGTAGCAAAACAAGGTGTTATTCAGATGCGATTTCCGAGAAGGTACTCTGTTGAGGCGGCTGAAGCCAGTTATCGATAATCAATATGGCTTTATTAGTACAGTCTTCTATCACGCTTTTGTCATCAACCTCCAGTGAATCAAGGGCTGCTTTTATTTTGGCAATGATTGGCTCACGCATGGCAAGCAGTTCATCTCTGATGGGCAGGGAAAGTATGCTGATCGATTGCAGGATATACAGGTCATCGGCTGCCAGATCCGGTGCAAACAGAACCAGCCGGAGAACGGTGAGGGCCACCAGGTTTTCCACATTATCCAGCGTTTCCTGATCGATCACATCATCACTCTGGCGGTCAGCATCGATCGCTAGGATTGCCTGATAATAACTGTTGGCGATAGAGGTAATAATCTGGATCAGTTGCGTCCGCATATCCAGTTCCGGTTTGCCAAAATAGAATTTCTGGCGGCGAAAAGAATCGGTCATTTCCTGGTTGGCAAAATTGACACCAATCATCTCTTCCTCCGGGTAGAAGGAGACGACATTGAGCATTTTCAGCCGGGACCAGGCGTAGATCTTCTTTCTTAATGAGTCAGTAGTACCATATTCAAAAATATTGACAAAAAAATGCGCCATCGACCGGCTGATCACATCCACCGTTTTTTCGTCATGGACCAGTGCTTTCACCATGGCCTGGGTTGAGAATCCCACGGCTGCCAGCAGGTAATCACCGTAAGATGCCCAGGTGTCCAGCACATCTTGTGATTTGGCTGTCGTCTGTATGTCATGTTTAAGGCCCCAGCCTTGCAGCATTTTCAGGTAGATATTTCTGATGTCCTGTTTGGCAAATGCAGGATCCAGGGCTTTCAGGGCAGCGAAAACCTGCCGGGAAAAGTGTTCAATTTCACCCTGCTCCCTGAGTATCTCAAAGGCAGAGTTCAGTCTTGCTACTGCCAGAGTTTTCATCACCAGGTTGTCTTCAGTAAATTCGGCGTGAAAATAACGCTGGGTATAAGCAGCCAGGGCCAGTGTGGCAGCCGCCCGGGACTGTGGATAATGTTCCGGGTGAGCCAGCAGATGACTGGACAGGCTCCAGTAACGGGTTAGCAGGCCTTCCAGTGTGGCACGGTATGAGCGGCTGGTCTGGGCTTCAATGCTGAGCTTGCGGTTAAGGGCATTGACTTTGTTGGCCAGCTCGTCCTGGATCTGTTTGTCCTCTGACGACAGAATACCTGTGGTGCTGCCAATCCCGTTTTTGATCACCGTTTGCAGGTGCACAATGGCTGGTTCGCCCAGGGAACGCAGGCCAAATTCGAACATGGAGGTCAACAGGTAGTAAGACGCCAGATTCCAGTAGGGAGGATTGCCAGCCACTAGCCGTTGGACAGTCAGGGGTTCAAGGATGGCCACCAGTATTGAATAGCCCAGGGCTGTACCCTGAATGGTGATCGTGGATATGGTTTCCTTGTCCGGAAGGTAGCTCTGATACCAGGATTTGTCCGGGGTTCGTGGCCGTGGTTTCCCGGAAGGCATTTGGGGAATCTGGCTGATCCATGGTATATCGGGGAATTCCGGCAGATCCTGTGCTGAGCCATCCGGGGAGGAAAGCCTGAACCAGGTGGTCAGTTGCTGCTGATACCACCGCCTCACCTTTGAACTTGTTTTGTATTCAGGTTCCAGTATTTCCAGGGCCCCCACGACTTCAGGGATCAGTTCCTGGCTATACAGTGGCCGGTAGGCCAGCAGGGTTGAACGGATCAGGCTGTCATCATTGGTGACTTCAACGTTCTCGCGGTAATGCTGAACCAGCGCTGCGGCCAGCAAACCGGCACTGGCCTGGTCGTCATCGACCCTCTGCAGGTTGAAGGCTTCTGCCAGGTTGACCACCAGGGCCTCCAGGGCGCGCTGGGCATTGGAGCGGGCAAAGTTGGGCTGTTCGGCCAGAATGGCGGTGGCATTTTTTTGCAGGGTGTTGAAGTAATGGTTGGCGAATTCCCCGGTGGGCGATGTTGAACTGCCTTTGCCGGTGTCAATGGCTCCCCAGTTTTCCAGGCTGCGGCGGGTATTGGAGGAGAACCGTTCAATATTTGCTTTGGTGGTTGCCATACCGGTTACCCTGGCAAAATGGTCAACCACGGTGTAGATCACTGGTGTCTTCTTTTTGTCCAGGAAATAGAGCAGTACCGCCGGCACAGAGACCCCCATAATGAAAATGGAGTTTCTGATGTAGTGCTCAGGAACTCCCTTGAGGGCGGACTGGATGACCCCGGGCCTGGTCCCCTTTTCGGACATGATGGCCATGCCCTCCAGTTCCTCTATGGCACCGTTTTCAAAGTCGCTGCAGTCCTGATAACTGATTTGCCACTGGTTCAGGAGATCGCAGTAACGCAGGTTAATCAATGTTGAGCGTCTGACCAGTGGATCCATGGTCTGCAGATGGCGCTGGATGTCGTTGCGAAACTCCGGAATATCGGACCAGTCAATATGGTAATTGAAATGGGTCCTGATGCTGTCAGCCCCGTCACTGGCCCTGGCTTCGGGATGAATGTAAACCATGGTCTGTACGGCGAGGGCAATCATGGCACTGGCCCGGTCATAATCTCCATCAGTCAAAGCGAGTCTGGCGGTGGAGGCAATGTTGTCCAGAATGTCCTGCAGACGGAAATAGGTTTTTCTCGCTTTCTGGGCATTCATGCTGAGAATGGAAAAGGTAAACAGAGAACGGAACAGGAGATCGGTTTGCAGATCATCGGTCTGCTTTTTCAGATGTTCGTCCGACAACGTTTTGTAACTGAAGCTCTCCAGCCGGGCGCTGAGATTGTCGGTCAAATGCTGGCTGGTTGAGCGCCGGATATTACTGCCGTGAATTCTCAGTAAGGTTTGAAGAAAGGTGTAATTATTCTGTTTTAAATAATTTTTGCTGATGTTCAGGGCAATTTCTGAACTTAATGGCACCAGGCCCCAGGCAACCGCCGTTTTCAGCGTGTTCACCAGACGACTGATCTCCCCGTTTTTGCTTTGCTGCGTTTGCTTCTGCCGGTCAGTTTCAGCCTGATGAACCGCTGCAAAGACGCTAGTACCGGAATATGGCAGCAAACTTGCCATTGACAGGCATAAAAACATAAGAAGAATACGGTAGTAGCAATAACCTGTTTTCATTGAGATAAGAAACCGGAGTGATAAATATTTAATCACTCAAAATAGGCTGTAATGCGTCTGGTGGTGATAAATATTTGTTATTTATGTTTTGGTTTTTTTTATAAGAGATTTTTTTATAAGAGCGAACGATGATTCAATGGGAGTTTTTTCGCCTGAATTTAGGGTTTTGTTGATTTGTTTGTCCGAATGTAACAACTTATAAAGTTTTTTATTTCGTTCTTTTTTTGAAACTGGTAATTGAATGAAATAACCATTATTTTTCTATTGTTGTTTCAGGGTTGAACAGAGAGGTCAGGGAGTCAATTCTCTTTGACAACCTCCCCCCGGTAATGGGCTGCATCTGGCTCATGAACAGGTTTTCAGGCTGATAGTGGACTTCCGTGTTTGTTTCTTCGGCTTATGTTAGGCCGTATTACAGGGGCGACGTTATTTGTTTCGGAGGTTTCTGAATGAGTTCTGATCCTGAGTTCAGCAAATGGCGGGAACGGTTCTGGCCGGTTCACAGTCATGAGCTGAAAAAGCTTATCCCCATGATTTTGATGTTCTACCTTATTCTTTTTAACTATACGATTCTCAGGGATACCAAAGATACCCTGGTGGTCACCGGTGCCGGTTCCGGTGCCGAGATTATCCCATTTCTGAAGCTCTGGGTTAATGTCCCTTTTGCCATCGGGTTTACCCTGATTTACTCGCGCATGAGTAACCTGTTCAGAAGGAATACGCTTTTTTACCTGGTGATTACCACATTTATTCTGTTCTTTGTTTTCTTTGCGCTCTGGCTCTATCCCAACCGCGAAACCCTGCACTTTCATGATACATCGGACTATCTGCAAAGTGTTTTGCCACCGGGGTTCAAGGGGTTGATTGCGGTGATGCGTAATTGGACCTTCTCCCTGTTTTATGTCATGTCGGAGTTGTGGGGCAGTGTCTGCCTGTCCATGCTGTTCTGGGGATTTGCCAACCATATCAATACCATTGCCGAGTCAAAACGGTTTTATGCCCTGTTTGGCATGATGGGCAATCTGGCGCTGCCCACGGCAGGTTATTTTGTCTATATTGCCTCCGGAGTCAGGGAGAATCTGCCCGAAGGTGTGGATTGCTGGGGGTATTCCCTTAATCTGATGACTGGGGTTCTGACGCTGGGCGGGGCGTTGATTATTTTGATTTACTGGTGGATGAACCGTTATGTCCTGAGTGATCCCAGCTTATACCATCAGCTGGGGGCCCATGAGCCAGCCAATGAAAAACTGAGCCTGTCCCTGCGCGACAGCCTGAAAATGATTATTCATTCCAGGTACCTCCTGTGCATTGCCCTGCTGGTGATCAGCTACGGGGTGTGCATCAATATGGTGGAGGTTACCTGGAAAAATCAGCTTCGTATGCAGTTTCCGGACCCGAATAATTACAACCAGTTTATGGGACTGTTTTCAACCTGCACCGGGTTGGTGACGATTTTTATGATGCTGTTTCTCACCAATAATGTGATCCGGTATTTCGGCTGGACATTCGCGGCGCTGTGTACGCCGGTCATATTATTGGTCACCGGGTCCCTGTTTTTCTGTTTTGTCCTGTTCCGCGACTGGTTGCCTGAAAGCCTGATACTCTCCCTGGGGATTGCCCCGTTAATGCTGACGGTTATTTTGGGGGCAATTCAGAATATTCTGAGTAAATCGACCAAATACGCCCTGTTCGACCCCACCAAGGAGATGAGTTATATCCCCCTGACGCCGGAACAGAAGGTAAAGGGCAAGGCGGCAGTGGATATTATTGGTAATCCCACCGGAAAATCCACGGGTTCATTGATACAGCAGATATTGATGGTGATGCTGGGGTCACTGTCTGCCATTGCGCCCTATGTTGCGGTGATTGTTCTCTGTTTCTTCGCGATCTGGATTGCATCTGCTCGTTCCCTGGGCAGGCGGTTCTCGGAAATTACTGAGCAGAGGCATATGGAACAAGCATAATGCTGCATTTTATTAATTACGGCTCAACCTCAGCATAAAAAAGCTGGCATCGCTTGAGTTCGGTAAGGTAACGGTCCCTGAATGCCGGGTCGATATCGGAAACACGCAGCCAGCTGGTTACGTTATTTCCGGAGTGATTGGTTGCCACTCTTGGGTCAACAATACGACAACGGACATTTTTAAACGTTATGGTATTTGGCCCGGGATGGGTGACCTCATGCACCTTATGCCAGGCGGTCAACATTTGTCCGGCCAACGTGCGTACACCGGGCAAGGTGCTTTGGTGTATTTTCTGCCAGACCTGATCGTCACCCATGGTAAAAAACAGATCATCGGCATGGAGTTCTCCTGCCCTGACCAGCTGTTTCAGGGCATCGGCTGTCCAGAGATAGAGAACCCGTCCCCAGGCGGTAACAAAAATATGCCGGTTCAGTTCAATACTGGCATCGGCGGTCAGCCGCGCGGATTCCAGGCTTTTGGAATACCAGTGTTGCGATAACGGGTCAAAGAACAGGTCTGCCAGGATAGCATCCACCTGTTGACTGGTGAGTTTTTTCCGTCTGGCAGCGCCCTGCACTATATAATCAAGCCGATCAGCAGCAAGGTCTGGCAGTGGCCGTTCCAGCCGGGTAAACGAGGGATTTTTTTTTGGGTGGATGGTTTCAGGCGACAGATGATGTCTGTTCAGGATTGGGGTAATGCTGTGCCTGTCCACAAAGTTGGTGAACTGTGAATCGTGATAGTCCGGGTTGCCTGCTGAACTGTCAGAAAACAGGTAGTCAGACACATGGCTGAAGGTGCTGTGGGGCAGGTCATGGAGCAGGCCACTGATCTGTTCCGGGAAGGGGGCACCGAAACGGTTGAGTAAATAGAAGACACCAAGAGAATGGTCGTAACGGGAGTAGGGTTCATTGTTACTGCCCTGTGAGTCCACCATTTGTATGGGGCCGTACTGGTTGATATGTTTCAGCCTGTTGACTGCCGGGTGGGCCAGAAGGGAAGCGAGTAGCCGGGATTGATCATTTGCCATTGCCTTAAACGGTATTGTTCCGTAAAAGGTGTCGATGCTTTCGATATGGCTTTCGATATGGCTTTCAATGTGACTTTCAATGTCAGTTTGATTTCCGTCGGCGGACAGCTCATGGCTGATAACGATAAATGGTACCAGACAGCTCAATAATTTGATCATTGCTAAATTATGTATCCGGTGTGCCTGACTGTTTTATAAATGAACGTTATCAGCCAGGCTGTTCTCGGACAGCTAGTGTAGCTAAGCGTTGTTACCCATACCGTTCGTGCTGAAGCTTGTCGAAGTACGGTGGCACCATCATTCGACAAGCTCAGGATGAACGGGATGTACGGGTATTAACGCTTTTCTGCACTAGTAAGCACGGCCTGGATGACCACCGACAAGTGTAGCCAGCAGGTCGGGATCTGCAAAAAAAATCAGACAGCTAAGTAGTTGGCCAAATGGAATCATATTTTCTGGCTTAGTAGGCAGCCTATTGTTGGCTTTATCCGCCAGCAATTAGATAAAATAAGCAAAAAAATGAATAAAAATCCATATTAGCACGGTAAGTGTCTATAATTGTCGCCAATTTATAATTCTCACCCTTCGAACACATTCAGCAAGTGGAAAATTGAAGGTTGTGCTGGTTTTTGGATATGCATTCCCACGCAGAAGCATGGGAACGAGGAATGTAAGGAGGTCTATGACCTCCTGAACGTGATTGATTAAAAATGCTGCATTACTCAGGATGTTCCGATAACTGATAACCCTGAAAGCAGTATTTTTTCTGGAAGGTTATTTGACGACTATGACTAGCCAAAAACAGGATGCCCTGGTTCGCTCTTTCCGTCAGTTGCTTAAAGAAGAGCGCTGTGGCTCCCAGGGCCAGATGGTGACTCTTCTGCAGGAGCAGGGGTTTGACAATATCAGTCAGTCCAAGGTATCGCGCATGCTCAGCCGTTTTGGTGCGGTCCGGGCGCGCAATGCATTGAATGAGCTGGTTTACTGCCTGCCTCCTGAGCTGGGCAAGATGGATTCCAGTATTGCGGTAAAAGATCTGGTAGAAGACGTTAGCCATAATGAGTCCATGATTGTGATCAAAACCAGCCCGGGTGCTGCCCAGATGATCGCCAGGCTCCTGGACTCTATTGGCGTAAAAGGTGGGATTATGGGGTGTGTGGCGGGGGATGACACTATTCTTGTGGTACCTGCCAGTGTGCAGGAGATTAAAGAAATTACGCTGAGTATTGCCGGGATGTTTAACTGAGTGTTCCTGTTTTTGCAGGAACACTCTTTGTGCCCGTAGCTCTTGGTAGCAATGCTTTACAGTGATCAGATGTGTGGTTCGGGCTGGCCACGTTTATAAAATATCCGGGTTAAGACGTTGACGAGTGAGAGGGATCTTCAAAATACAATGTAATGCTGTTGGCAGGAAAAAAAATCTTGTTTTCATTTGGTAGGATGCCGGGATGTGATGAGTGAAGTATTGTTGAATTATTTGATATTTTCGAGAATAACCATTTTGGGTCGTATCTCAATCTGCCACGAATTTTACCCTGTTTCAGGTAAGCTGATGGATCTACTCTCTGGTCTATTGCAGTAGCAGGGATTTTAAAGCTGATAAATAGTAATTGGCCGGATTTGAGGTGACAGCATGCCTGCCCCTGAAGTGTGGATTTCGCTCTGGGTGTACCTTTCAGGCTGACAATATCGGTATCGAGCAGTTTGTTAAAAAGCGACGTAATTGTATTGTAAACTTTCTGCTGACCTTTCGTTAAGATGGGGATATGTAGTAAATGTTGTGTCGTTGAATCTTTTTTAAAAATTTTTATGCTGTTTTTAGCAAGATGAATGGGGTGGGGTGGGATATGCTGCTGCGATTCTTTCATAAAGCATCGGGCAGGCATTGAGATAACTCTCTTTACCATCGCATCGTCATCAAATAACAAATTACCTGATATAGCGTACTTTTTTTGCAGTGTATGTAGCGGTAATCCGCTGCTTGATAAATCCTTTCTGAAGTGTACCTGAATGCGCAGTCTACTCCCCCCGGGGGAAAAGCTGGCAAAACCTGCGCTAAGTTCTTTATTGATATATCCAAAGTCAGCGGTTATCACTTTTCCGTTCCATGCTCTGAGCGTGCTTATAATGGCATAGTGGTTAACAGAAGGTATCTCGGGGAGTGCTTTGGCTGAATTTGCCTGACCAACAGCCGTCTCACCAGCAACGGTGATACCTGATCTCGATTTTCCCTTTTTGCACAAGGAAGCGGTTTGCGTCAGTGAACCGTTTTGCCTGCCAGTTCCATTTCCATCAAAGAGCGTGGGGTTTTCAATGATGGGCTTTCCCCTTAAAGTACTGGGAGCAGGTGGTTTATCGGTATCTGTTGGATCAATATACCTTCTGCCTTCCACTATTTGCAGTAACGCTTCGCATATAGGGTTTTCTTCAGGTCTGGGACTGTAGTCTGGAACAGCAAACGGGTTATGAAAGGCTGCTGTGCCCATTTTTTCTACCTCTGAAGAGGTAGGGGTCCACACTGAAGAGGCGGGGGGAGGCAATGGTAGGGTTGTAACGGGACATAGTTTTGTTTCGAGTGGATCGATACTCCCCGTCTCCCGTCCTAACCATAACAGGCGTGTGGTAGGGATCAGGGGTTGTAGATATTGTGACCCACATGGGTGAATCACCCTCAATGTCTGGTTCATAATGGCGAACATTACCTGGTTGAGGTTACTTCAAGAATGTAGGAGCCGGGAGGCTGACCGAGAATAGCCTCCTGGGAGGCTGTCCGAGAATAGCGCCCGTAGCGAGGATGGCAGAAAATTGAGGATAAAAAGTCGGAAATTTTTAGTTAATAGTGGTTCTATTTACTAAAAATTTCCGACTTTTTAGACCAATTTGCTGCCACCGCAGTAGGGCAGTCTATTCTCGGACAGTCTCCTAGGGCACTGTCCCAAAATAGTTTCGACAAGCACAGCAATCAGGACGAACGTAACTTTGAAACTCAGAAATCCGCAAACTTTTCCGGGACAATCCCTTAGTAAGAAAGCATATCTGGTAAATAGTTCCCGCTTTAGCCGTTTTGATAATAGATAGTGAAAGAACAATGATTCAGTAAGTATTTTTTACGCTTGCCTGTTGGTGGTGTTTTCCTGTTATTATTGGCCCTTTTTTCAAGGCATTAACCAGCATGAACCAGGCGACACTGACCTTTGATAAAGTGTCTGACCCAAAGGTTATGATCACTCTTCAGGGCAGCTGGACGGTTAATGGTGTTTTGCCAGCCCTGGATCAGCTTTCTGCTTTACCGGATTATGATCAATTAAAAACCGTTGCCTTTATTACCGGTGATGACTTCTCGTGGGACTCCAGACTGCTGGCCTGGCTATTGGCCTGCCAGCGCATGCTGGAGCCTTCCCATTGCCAGCTTGATCTCAGTGGTCTGCCTGAGGATGTAAGGGATCTGTTCAGGCTTGCCAATACCGTACCGCCCAATAAGGCGCTACCGGACAGAAACCCATCCCTGTTGCATCGGCTGGTCAACCGGGTTGCCCGCCTGGGTGATGAGGCGATGGAGCTGCTGGCTTTTATTGGCGAACTGGCACTGACCCTGTGCCGCTGGTTATCCCGGAAAGGATCCGCCCGCTGGTCAGATATTATTAGCTTTTGCCATCAATCCGGTCCTTCTGCCTTGCCGATGATCACTCTGCAAAGTGTTCTGATCGGGATGATTCTGGCTTATCTGGGTATGGTCCAGCTCCGACAGTTTGGTGCCGAGGTGTATGTCGCCAATCTGGTGGGGGTTGGCATGGTGCGTGAGATGGGAGCATTGATGACGGCGGTGATTATGTCCGGTCGAACCGGTGCCGCCTATGCCGCCCAGCTGGGCACCATGCAGGTTAATGAAGAGATTGATGCATTGACAACTCTGGGCATAAAACCCATGGATTATCTGGTGTTACCCAGAACCCTGGCCCTGATTCTGACCATTCCTCTGCTCTGTCTGTACAGTAATATTCTGGGCATGTTCGGGGGTGGGCTGGTGGCTACCAGTATGGATATTACCTGGTTGATGTACCTTTACCAGCTCCGGGATGCTATTTCTTTTGGTGATATCATGACCGGTGTCGCCAAGAGCTTTCTGTTTGCCCTGATGATTGCCATGGCCGGGTGTCGTGCCGGCCTGGCTTGTGGTCGTTCCTCCGCTGCGGTAGGTCAGGCGACGACCAATGCGGTAGTGACCGCCATTATTTATCTGGTGGTGGCCGATGCCGGGCTGAATATCCTTTTTTATCACCTGGGAATTTGAGCATGGGGCAACTGCAACAGGAAGGTCAGGAGGTGGTGATTGAAGCCCGTGGCTTGACCATGAAGTATGGTAGCAACCTGATTCAGTCCAACCTGCATTTTCAAATCAGCAAAGGTGATGTGTTTGTCATTATGGGGGGCAGTGGCTGCGGTAAAAGCACGCTCCTGAAACATATGATTGGACTCTACCAGCCGGCAGAGGGCGATATCCTGTTTGGCGGGCAGAGTTACTTTGCCGCATCCCCGGAGCGACAGTTGGCGATGCGTAAACGCTGGGGCGTTACCTATCAGGGGGGCGCGTTGTTCAGTGATAAGACACTGGCCGAGAATGTTGCCCTGCCACTGTCACAGTATACGACACTGTCTAGTAAAGATATTCAGGATATGGTGCGTTATAAACTGGCGCTGGTGGGTTTGGCCGGTTTTGAAGACTTTTACCCGTCCCGGATCAGTGGTGGTATGTGTAAACGTGCAGGGCTGGCCAGGGCCATTGCCCTGGATCCGGATATCCTGTTTTTTGATGAACCATCGGCTGGACTGGATCCCCTCAGTGCCAGACGACTGGATGACCTGATTCTGCAATTAAGAGATTCCACCGGTGCTACCGTCGTGATTGTCACCCATGAGCTGGCCAGTATTTTTGCCATTGGCAGCAATGGGGTTTACCTCGATGCCAACAGCAAAACCCAGCTGGATACCGGGTCTCCCGACTATATGCTTAACCACAGTAAACACGATCTGGTCAGGGCGTTCCTGTCCAGAGGTGAGGTTTAAAGATGGGGGAATTTACAAAGCGACTCAATGAATTAAGACTCAATGAATTAATTAGTGAGGCTCGCTTTTCCGAGAGAAGCCTATGAATAGAAAATCCCTGTCAGTATCCGTTGGCCTTTTTGTCATCCTGATCATTACCATGACGTTTGCCCTGGTGTTGTTTCTTAATGTGGATGGTTTTTCCAGGAAGGCGGTTCAGCGTTATCAGGTCCTGTTTGACAGCTCGATCAAAGGCCTGAATGTTGGTGCTCCCGTGACTCTGCGTGGCGTGAAAATTGGTGAAGTGGTCACCATCAAGACCAGGCTGTATCACAATCACCAGAAGGTCCTGAATGTGGTCACCATTGATATGTACCCGGATGCCATCAGTGAGCAGGGGAAAAGCAGTGACCATAATGTGCTGGGACAGTTGCTGAAGCAGGGGCTCAGTGCCCAGATTGGACTGCAGAGTGTATTGACCGGGTTGCTTTATATCGAAGTGGATTTCTTTGACTCTTTCCCGGAAATGCAGCCTGTGGCCACCGAGTATCCACAGATTCCCACAGTGCCCAATAATTTGGAAGAGTTTATTGAGCGGTTTGAGAGCATTAATATTGCGGAGATGGCCAGCAGTTTAACGGAAGTTCTTGATAATCTGTCCCGGCTGACTGGAGATGATCGCCTGAACAAACTGATTGATGATGTTGATAAGGCATTTGTCAGTATGACAGCGATGTCCAATGAGATGGCCTCGAGCATGGCGGGCATTCGCAGTGAGTTTGCATCCATGTCACGGGATGCCGGGGAAGTGACAGCATTACTGAAAACCCAGCTGCCTGCCGCCACGCAGCAGTTGAATGAAACGATGCTGCAACTTCAGCAAACCATGTCCGCAGCGGAAGAGACACTGGCACCTGACTCACCATTGATGTACCAGCTGACGCAGAGTTCAAAAGACATCAGTCGTGCTTCCAGGGCGGTGGACGATCTGGCTGACCTGCTGCAACGCCAACCCGATTCGATTATCTTTGGTAGACAGTCAGGAGATGTACGGTGAGCCGTTACCTTCGCATATTGAACCTTGTTATGGGTCAGAACGCTGCTGCTGCAAAGGCTTTTTTCCTGATCATATTGATCTCGGGCTGTTCCGTCAGGAACCCCAGCTATCATGACTATACGCTGGTAGCGGCAACGGTTTCACAAGAGCAGACTGTGCTGCCGGACACCGCTACACTGGGGGTTTTTCCGGTGAGTGTTGCCGGTTGGCTGGATAAGAAAACGATTACCTGGAGCGATGGTGGTGTTCGTTTACAGTCCTCTGCGAATGATCACTGGGGGGAGCCCTTACCAGAGCTGCTGACACAGGCTATGGTGCAAAATCTGCGTCAACAGGTTCACTCTGGCACTTGGATAAGCTCCGGCCCCTGGGTCCGGAATAAACGCCCGGAAGTGGTCGCATTTGTTGATGTTCAGTCCATAGCGCTGGTGGACCGCCAGTTACGGATGAACGTGGCCTGGTCTCTGGAAGGGCAGGATCAGCAGGTCATTGCCCGGCAGGAGAGAGTCTATACACTGCCGCTGGAGAGTGATGTTTCTACACAAGCTCTGGTTCAGGCGTTAAGCCAGGTCTGGGGAAGGGTTGCAAACGATATGCTTCAGGGTTTTCCCGGGCCTGGCAAATAAGGGTTCATGTGAGGCAATCTGCCCGGCAGGTGGTTCGGGAATGGTATCTTCGGACACCTTCCTGTGTTGATCTTCAGGCATGATGTTGCGCTTTCTGCAGCCTCTGAAGTGCTTGCTGTCAATGTTCTCAAGTAATACAAAGTCTCCAATCCCATTTAAATCAAAGTTTTTCAACTGATCGTCAGTTACGGGGAAGTAGAAACCATAAGCATCAACAGCGCTCATAATAGTGCCCTTGTCATTTACTGTAATGACTGGCTTTTGCAACACTCTGGCTACCAGGGGGACGATGACTGTATACATCCATTCGCCATCACATTTGATGGCGTCCAGACCGGTCATGCCGTCGTGCTCGGAATCACTCGTTAAATAGAAGTAAAGGTCTTCTTCCGGCACAGAATGGCAGCTTTCGTATTCATTGAAACGTGAATGATTGTTTTCGTAATCCTGTAGCCATTCTCTTGCTTCTTCATACACTTGTTGACGTAAGGTGTGAGCATCCCGGCCGGAGCATTGCACGCATGACACAAGGGCAGCATGGAAAAAACAATTGCCATCGCCGGGGACATCGACAACTTCGTACCCCTGGTTGTACACAATGTTGGAGGTGCTTTCAGACAGGCAGCTGAGTATGTCACTCAGTCTATTGATGCCGCGGGAAAATGTAGAAGGAGTAGTAGAAAGGGTATTGTTTAGTGAACAGGCATTGATAGCGCAGTCTGTAGAAATTACGGTAAGAACTCCAAAAATTGCTGCTGCGAAGGAGCATCCTGAAGCGATCGCACTCAAGGTAAATGCTGCGGACACGATGGCGTTAGCCGCTGGGAATATACACACTGCCCAGCGCTTCCAGCTTGCCTGTGGTTGATCTGTTGGAGGAGTATCAACGGGTCGATCCACAGGACCGCTGGATAAAGGTATTGGTAACGATTGTATCAAAGGAGTCTCACCGGAACGTCGTATCATTCCTAATCTTATACCCGTGCCCATCCGGGGCATGGTTCAATATTCAGCCAGTGCTGCCCAGAAGGCGTCTTGCTGCTCCGATCACGGTGTTAATCGCGTTGGGTTCAACGCTGGCCAGCTTTTCAGTGTCCGGCGTTTCATTGCAGGTACGGTTAACAATGACCCCGGCAACGCACCCGGCCTTAAGCCCCATGGCTGAACACATGGTCAGAAGGGTTGCGGACTCCATTTCATAGTTAAGCACCCCCATCGACTGCCACTCTGCCATAGAGCCCTGTAGCTCTTTTCTGACCCGCTGGGTGAAGGTGTCATAACGTTCCTGACCGGGGTAGAAGGTGTCGCTGGAGGCAGTAATGCCTGTCCAGTAGTTAAGCCCCCCTTGTTCAGCGGTATCTACCAGTGCCCGGGTACACTGAAAGTCAGCAACGGCAGGATAGCTGATAGGGGCAAAATGTCGGCTGGCACCGTCCAGGCGGACAGAACCGGTGGTGATAATGACATCGCCGACATTGATATGGGGCTGGATGGCACCCGTGGTGCCAACTCTCAGAAAAGTCCGGATGCCCAGTTGTGCCAGCTCTTCTACGGCAATAGATGTGGAAGGTCCACCAATACCGGTTGAACAAACCACGACAGACTGACCCTCCAGCTCCCCTCGCCATGAGGTGAACTCCCGGAGGCTGGCCAGTCTGGTCGGGTTATCCATTAGTTCGGCAATACGTTCGACCCGCTCCGGATCACCGGGGACAATGGCCAGTGTGGCACCATTCAGAACCTTCTGGCTCAGACCGAGATGAAAAACTTCGCTGCTGCTCATAAATGCCTCCGGGAACATCCCCTGGATCATTGAACTTTACTTCATAGCATCCATCATAGACGCATCCATGGGGAGTGTTTATCGATCTGGATCAATATTTGATCGGAGGCCTGCTCTGGGATCCTTCAGAGTCCATCCGATATATAAGTATATGTTTGCGTCTATGCTGATAATGACCTGTTGGTCAGTACATACCAGTAGAAAATGGACAGTCCATGCCGCCTGAAAACAGAATCACTTCCAATCGCGCGTTTATTTTTGCCATTGCCGGGGCTGCCATCGGTTTGGGAAATATCTGGCGTTTCCCTTATGTAGCCGGTGAAAACGGAGGAAGCCTGTTTTTCCTTCTTTATATTATTTTTGTGGTGTTGCTGGGGTTGCCAGTCATGGTTGCCGAGATTGTGGTTGGCCGGGCAGGGCGGGCTTCACCCGCCAGCAGTCTGCGCCAGCTGGCGGTCAGTGCTGGCCACACCAGGCACTGGAGTAAGCTGGCCTGGATGGGAACGATGGCGGCCACAATGATTCTCTCATTCTACAGTGTGGTGTCCGGCTGGGTGCTGCACTTTTTTTTCCAGTCGCTCACGGGGGAACTTACAGCCAACAGCATTCAAGCGACTTCGATACATTTTCAACAGCTGCTGGAATCTCCCTGGCAGGTGGTTTTATACCACGGTCTGTTTATTGTTATGACCGTGGCCATCAGTGGTCGAGCCATTTCCAAAGGCATTGAACGGTTGAACAACTGGCTGATGCCCCTGATGTACATGATTCTGGTGGTTCTACTGATATATGCCAGTCAGTTCAGTGGTTTTGCGCCAGCCCTTGATTACCTGTTTGCTTTCAGGTTTGAGGCGGTCAGCAGCGGTGTGGTACTGGAGGCAATGGGCCATGCTTTTTTCACCCTGGCCATTGGTGCCTGTTGTCTGATGGCCTATGGGGCTTATATGCCGGAGAGGCAGTCGGTGATTAAGGCGGTGTTGGTGGTTGCCTTGCTTGACGTGCTGGTGGCAGTGATGGTCGGTATTGCCACCTTTGCCGTGGTATTCAGTGAAGGATTGTCGGTGGCGGAAGGTCCCGGGCTGATGTTTATCACCCTGCCGGTTGCCCTGGCTCAAATGCCCTTTGGCTCGCTGGTTTTGCCCTTATTCTTTCTTCTTCTGGTCATGGCGGTTTGGACATCGGCAGTCAATCTGGCTGAACCGCTGGTGGTGGTGATGAGTCGCCTGTGTTCAGGCTTCCGCGCCACAGGAGCCGCCATAGCAGGTGTTATGATATTTCTGGTCGGGTTAATACCCGGGCTCTCTTTCAGTGTCTGGAAGCAGGTTTCTTTAAATGGCAAAACGCTGTTTGACCTTTATACCGCCTTTGCTACCCAGGTTATGCTGCCAGCCGTTGGGCTTCTGGTGCTTTATTTTTGCGGTTATATCATGGAAAGAAAAGTGCTGGCTGAACAGTTGGGAATGCAGGGCAAATCCCTGAAAACCTGGCAGCTCCTGATCCGCTGGGTCAGCCCTGCATTGCTGTTGATGGTCATTATTGGTGAACTGTTCCAATTTTGATCACATCAAAGATTTGATCAGAGCCGCCACTAACATAACAAAAATTAATACCATGGCGATTTTGGCAAGCTTACCCTGTTGCTCATTAGTCAGCGGTTTGCCATGGCGCTCCGTCAGCTTAACCACAACAAACAGGGTGATGAACAAAAGTACTAAAATAGAGATCAGGTTCATATTTCACCAAAAATAACGGGCAGTCGTCGTACTGCCCGTTATTGTAACCAGCCTGAAGATTTATTTCGTGGCTTATTCGCTGGCGGCTTCTTCCTTGCCTTCAATGCTGATCAGCTCAACCTCAAATACCAGCACGGAGCCTGCTGGAATGGAGCCAACTTCCTGGTCGCCGTATGCCAGCTCAGCGGGAATCGTCAGGCGATATTCAGAGCCAACAGACATCAGGGCAACACCCTCAGTCCAGCCCTTGATCACGTTTGCCAGGGGGAACGTCGCTGGCTGCCCTCTCTGCTTGCTGCTGTCGAAAACAGTGCCGTCAGTCAGCGTACCGGTATAATGAACGGTAACAGTATCGGCTGCGGTTGGTTTTGGACCGTCTCCCTGCTTGATAACTTCATATTGCAGGCCGGACTCAGTCACGGAAACTCCTTCTTTCCCAGCGTTATCTTCCAGGTATTTGGCACCGGTTTTACGGGTCTCCTCACGCTTCTTCGTAGCATTCTCCTGAACGACGGTGTTCATCTTCTGCTCATGAGCCCGAAGAGCTGCACCCATCTCCTCCTCGTTCATTTTGACCTGATCGGCAAGGGCGTCCAGCAAGCCCTGCTGAACCAGCGCACGCTCAAGGACAACACCCAGCTCATCCTGCTGTTTCAGTGTCTGGCTGGCAAAGTTACCGACAGAGGCACCAATGGCATAGGCGGCTTTCTGATCATCCGTGTTTAACTCAACTTCAGGAGTCTGGGTGGTCTTTTCCTGACAGCCTGCTGCCAAGAGTACAGCGGCTGCCAGAGCAGATATTTTAATAACCTTCTTCATATCAGTTTCCGTTGTTTTTGGCCAGAAATGCCGTATTGGCCAGAACGATCTTGCCTGTATCAGGATTAAAGTAAAAACCCTATCAATAATGGCACAGCCTTTACGCCAGTTGAACCAAATAACAATAATTTTTCAAAAAAAACACATTATTACCTTACGGTATATCATTACCGGTTTATACAAAATCAATTCTCTCTGAATTTAATGGGGCGACGTTATGCTGGTCTGCTTAAGTTATCAATTGAGGCGTTGATAGAAAGAGCTATCAATTATTGCAGGAACATGAAGATATCAATTCCACGAATTACGATTCAATTCCATTTGACCAACTGTTTACCGGGGAAAAGGTTGTCTGGGGGGGGATTCTGTCGGTCGGTCTTTAACAGCATGCCTCCAATTTCCGGTGTAAAATACGCTATATTTTTATGATCTTTGTCTTTTTGTCCCAGTTTAAATCTCTGGTTTCAATTTATAGAGTTTTACGTTAGCCATTGTTTGCTTTGGAGCTGTCGCTTGGATTCTGCTGTTAGCACTATCGTTTTTATTCAGTCCGGAAAGCAGCGTGAGATACCCTGGTGCAATAAAAGTTCAGTAAAAGACGGGCCACTTTTGGCGGGTTGTCGGGCGGGCTGGTATTTTCTGGTGTTGGCAGCGGTTCTTGTCTTCATGGGCTTTTCGCCTGTGCCATGCCATGGACAGGGGGACATGGCAGAGACGGATAAGCGTCAAATGGATAAGCCCTACCGGTCGGTCTGCATTCATGACCCAAAAGATGGCTGGCAGTCGTTACGCCATGGTTTTCGGTTAATGGCCTACTATCACAATGCGAAGGTCAACGAGCAGCTGAAAGCATTTCCCCAATATTATTTTAACCGTCTGTCCCAGCGAATCCTGATGCATCAATTTTATTTGAACAGGAAGATTCAGGAAAGAGGTCTACCGGCTGAGCTGGCCCTGCTACCGCTGATCGAAAGCGACCTTGACCTCAAAGCACGTTCATCGGCAAGGGCGATGGGGCTGTGGCAGTTGATGCCCGGAACAGCCAGGGCTTACGGACTTAAGGTGTCGAAAAAGTGTGATGAAAGAACTGACCTGGAAAAAGCCACTGATGTCGCATTGACCTATATTGAGTACCTCTATCAAAGAACCAGTGACTGGATGTTAACCATTGCTGCTTATAACGCTGGCCTTTACCGGGTGAAACAAAGCATTGCTCAGGCTAAAGCGTCGGGAGAATATTCAGATGCGGGTTTCTGGAGCCTTGATTTGCCAGCTGAAACCCGAAAACATGTGGCCAAGTTTCTGGCCCTCAGCCATGTGGTTCTTCTGCCGGGTAAGCATGGCATCAGGTTGCCAGCCCTTTCTGTGGTAGAGGGCTATGGTTTTTCCAGAGTCAAGTCGGGCTATCACTCTCCAGAGTGTGTTATTCCCAGCGCTGGTTGTCTTTATTGTCGCCAGCTGGTGCTTAGGGTGCTTTATATTTATTTCCAGGCATTTTAATCAGGCTGAATGACACTATTCCTAACCGTCTTGTTAGTCAATCAAATTGAATACCTTTGTAAATTCCGAGTCTGATAAAGCATTACCTTAATTTTTATATCAACAAGGAGGTGGTTTTATGAGCTATCCAGGTGTCGCTCCAATTTCGACGAGTGTCAGTCAGACCCAATTTCCTGCTCCTGCTATGGAGGGAAACGGTCGCCGTTCCGTATGGTCAAGTATCGGCAAAGCTGCTGGAAAGGCTTGTGTCATGCCATTTCGCATTGCCTCAACGGTGGTAAATGGCGGTGTTTTTGCTGCCTATTACGTTACCGCTGTGGCTGTTACCGGGCTCGCTGCCACCGGAGGTGCTGTCTATGGTATTGGGAAAATTGCCACAGATGTGATCCGTGGAAAACCACACAAAAGCCTGCTGGAATATACCATCAAACCCGCCCGAGAGACTTTCAACTGTATTTCACGCCTGTACTATGAGCTGCCAAGACATGGATCTGAATTGATCTTCTCCGGTGTAGCTGTCGCTGCGGTAACTGTCCTGGCAATCGTGGCAATCGTGGCAGGAGATGGCAATAGCCACGTATGGATACATACCCCCTGCTGTTATCACAATTGTGGCGATGCCGGTGGCTACTCAGGTCACCAGAATCCTGCGGATGATGACTATAACCCTTCAGGCTTGTCCGCGGTACTGCATCCATACAGACCTTCTATTTTACTCGGACGTAAAATCATGGGGACAACTACACAGGTACTGAATAGCGGCCAGAAGGTTGACTGAAAAGGAGAAAAAAATGCGACTATTCATTAGCATACTTGGACTATTGCTTTCACTCTTATCAACGACTGTTGCGGCCGGTACGGAAACTGGATTGAAGGTAATCAGTGTTGGTGCCCATGCCCAGGGAAGCAGAACTTTTTACTTCAAAGTTGATCGTACTATTGGTCCATATGGTTGCCGAAGCGATTTGGTAAAAGTGGATTTATACAATGATTATGATTCACAGGCTGAGGTGATTTCAAACAATATCGTCCGATCTATGGTGCTGTCAGCATTTGCCACCAATTCTGATGTGCAATTGAAGGTTAGAGAAACATGCTTACATTCCAATCCAACCATCTCACAGATTTGGTTGAGTAAATAAACTCACATAACGAACAGGGCGCTACATCAGATGCACCTCGCTTCCGGATTGGCAATGCTCCTTCAGTCTGGTGACTGAAAAGCTGGGGGCTCTGGTGTTAATTCTGCTTTTTTTGCCCCAGCTGCCAGCTCTGCTTTTTCCCTCGCCAACTTTTCACTCAAGCCTTGTTTTATAGCCAATCGATAGGTTGTTGTCCTTGTATACCTTATGGCCTGGTCTGCCTTACCTTTATCAGTTGCGGCGAATTTGGCCCATCTTCTGGCGCTGGCCTCTTTGTATTTATCGGATGCCATGTATTTGGCTATGGTCTTTTTGCCTTTATCGGATGCCCGGTATTTAGCCCTGGACCTGGCCATGGTCTCTTTGCCTTTATTGGATGCCAGGTATTTAGCTTTGGCCCTGGCTATGGCCTTCCTGCCTTTTTCGGATGCGGCATATCTGGCTCTATTCGTCCTGTGGTTATCGGACTCTCTCACCTCTTTTAGTGTCTTAAGTGCCAGGGGCTGATCAGGCGTGGGGGACAGAAGTTCGCCGGAGCCGGAAAATTCAGTTGCTTTAAACTCAACAGTTTTAGCAGGAGCTTGCTGTTGAGTGTACCTGATCAACGGACTGCCTGCGGCAATGGAGCGTGGTGGTGGCTGGGAAAAAGTAACTGTTGAATGTACAGAGGGGGGTAAATGGGAAGTTGAAAAAACACCTGGAGTACGTGAAGAACCGAGTGTACCCTGATTCGGTAATTGTTGTTTTAAATATCCAGAATGGGACTGCTTAAGTATCTGTACAGGATAACCGAACCCGCTGAGTTGTGAGCTTGAAACCTCAGCCAGTAATAGTAAGGGATTTTTTTGCAACTCCTGTAAACAAGGATATCCATAAGAGATATTTGAGTCCGGGCTAAACCTGTACATTACATTACTGAACTATTGAATTACACCCTAAGACCACTCCTTCATTATGAAAGTTCAACCCTGATACAGCCCATTTGATATTTACGTCAGCCAATTATAAATATTAGCTATTAACCCGGATATTGCTTAGTTGAAAGAGACTATTGCACGACTTCCAGCTGTGTTTTAAGTTCTGTAAAACCTTTAATGACTTGCTCAAGCTGCTGTTCGGCAGAATTGCGCATTTCACAAACTGAGCTGTCAACTTTCCACTCACTTTCTGATTTCTCCAGCAGTGCTTTATAAACGGCGTCCTTTGCTTCTTTGCCCTGATCTGCTTTACCACCGTCTGGCACACTGGTAACCTCTTTTGTTTTAAGTGTTTTAAAAAGCTGCTTTCTTGTTGCTAAAAGATTAGATATGTCAGGCACCGGTTGCAGGTCTTTCAGGTACTGCTTTACATCGTTCATTTCTTCAATGATAAACGCTACCCTTTGCTGCAGGTGATACATTTGCAGATCATTTTCCCCACTAGCCAGGCCGACCATCATATCCTGAGTCAGTTGATGGGCGGCATCTCTGCCTCGATCAAGGGCTGACTGATACAGGGAGGCGCTGGTGAATGCACGTTTGATCAGGACCTGAATCTTCTCTGGATCAGATAACCGCGTAAGGAAATTGATGCTGCTGATGCTGATTGGCTGATTTGGATTTCTATCATATAGCCACTGGGCGTCATACCGCCATGGATGTTGAGCAGCTTCCTTAAGAGCATCATCACAGAAGGCTCTCATTTTGTCGAACTTCTCGACAAAAAGTGTGGCCCGGTTAAATTTATCCGTACACTTATTGTATAGGTTGTAGGCAAGATCACCATAAACCCAGACAGCCAATACGGGGGATTGTTGTATTTCAGGAAATACAGAATCGACTGTCGTCAGTTCGCTAACATAGTTTTCACCGTACTCAAGATTTTTATTAAACAGTTGCAATCGCTTGCTCATGCTATTAACCAGCTTTGCATGATCTGATTCCGGTTGTTCTTTCTCCTGTGGTTCAGATTTTACTCTGGTGATCTCCTGTTGAAGCTGCTGTTTTCTTTTGTTTCTTATTTCCTGCTTCTTTTTCGCCCGCTCCCTTTTTTTCATATTTTCTCGTAATATCTCCTGATTGCTGTTTTTCTCACTCTCAAATTCATTAAGATAATCCTGGCGTACCTTGTCAATTTGAGTGAGTCGAATTTGACATGCTTCATGGAGAGTCTTTATACAAGCTTCCAGATTTTGTGACTCGGTGTGAACAAGGTTGGATTTCTTAATGACTTTTTGATGCACTTGATTGAGTATCGAGCAGCAATTGTTCAGCTGTTGTATAAATTGATTATGAGTCGAAAGGTCATCCAGGAAATTATTGGTCAGTGTTGTTAATAAATTATTAGTAATCTCTGCTGCTACTCTGGCTAATCGGATCATGGATATCTTGTTATTGCCAGCTTGTCCCGTTCGAAATATTTCATGGTCAGATAGCGTTTTAAAGAGGCACATGGTGGTGTTTAAGAGCCCCGGGTGCTGCAATGATTTTACCAGAATCATCAGGGTCGTACTTTCCAGTTGCTCTATAGATTTAAGCCAAATGCTTTTAACGTTGCCGGGTACTTGTGCTACCTGTTGCATCAGTGAATGCTGAAGCGGGCGACTTTGCAGCAAGAGGCACAGTGACTCAGCAAGCATTATGAACTCTTCGGTAAATTTTGAAGAATAGTCAGACAGTGTGTTAATACTCACAAGAAGAGCATCCATTGAGTAGGCAATAGCATCTCCAATGTCCTGTGTATTTTCCTCACCCAATTTAATCATTTTGTAAAAAAGATCAGAGGTAAATTGTATATGCCACTGAATGCACTGCCTGGAAAAAGTTTCTGGCACCTTGACAGGCGTATTGTTATCCACCTGCTGGTTCAGCTTGATACTCAGGGTTTTTGCTAATGACGTGATGGTATTGATAATGTCTGCTAATTGTTTATCATGGCTTTCACTAATGGCTTGCTGTTTTTCACTGATAGCAAAAAGTTTTTTTCCATGTTGTAACAACGCTTGACTGGACAAACGTGGATGACAGTAAATCGTCTCTGCCGACCTGATGAATGGGGCTTTGAGTGTAACAACCTTTTGGTCAAAATAGGGATAATAGTACATGCTGGTAAAATCCAGATTCCATAGATCATCTGTTTCCAGTTTTTCCACGTACCCTCTTGCCTCTTTGGTTTTGGCCATTTCTTTCAGCTGGTTCATCTCTTTGCCAGAACACTTATAAAATGCCAAATGTGCGGCCAGACTGTTTCTTACTTGTTCCCTCTTAATAAACTTATTCGGGTCTAATGAAGCTGCAGTACGGCTTAATTGACTGCTCAGGGGGTGAATATCTACATAACTTGTTGGTCTGGTCAAAAGTATATCAGTCGATGGCATTTTTTTTATTTTATGTAACGGAGGTAGTTTTACCGTGCTGTTATTTTCCCTCAGCTGGTTTTGTAGTGTCTTGTGTTGTTTTTTTAACTCGCTCCTGGAAAGCTTTATCCTGTTCCCCTGTTTATCAAAGGTATTATCGGTGCGCATTTTCTGATGAAAATCGAAGCAGTCGAGGTAAAGCAGCCTGAGTGCCCAGGGAGTTTTTCTGGCAGCACCGGGGTGCCCTAGTTGCAGGACTTGTTGAACTGAAAAATATGTCCCGGGACTATTCGCGTCATCCGGGGCTGATGAAGGCATTAACTCAGCACCAGCCTCATTAGATTCCGGACCTGTAACCTGTGGGAGTTTTATAGCTCCCACCGGTACTTCATCCTTTGCGTGCAGCTGTTGGGATGGGCATGCTTTTTCATTGCTGATGGCAAAAGCGTTTGCCGGTTGTCTGTCATCTCTCCGGGATCCCTGCTCCTGAGAACATTGCAGTGTTTTTGGCACGAACTCGTTTGCTTCCGGATCCAGATTAACCTTTGTCATTATTGCTATTTCTCTAGCCACTTTCACCATGGTTTCCTCAGGCGGAGCAGTCTTGCTCTCAAATCCCTGGCGAAGCGCTTTATCATGCGTAAGGCCCTCAACCAGGCAGGAAAGTGGCCAGCCTGGCATTTGATCAGAAGGTACTGACATAAAATTCTGCCCGGGAAATGGATGGCATGCTGCATTGTAAGTGTCTGGCTCTATTGGCCATGGCAGTGTGTTCATACTGATCGGTTGTTGTTGCGGCAATGGAATGACAGGCTGATTTCCACAATATACGGCAGCAACCGGCTGACCGGTCATTTGGGTTGTAGCCAGAAATTGAACTGGAACTGGTGAAACGGGAAGGATGCCCCTTGCAGAAATATCTGTAGTTTGAACAGGATATGGATTAGCGCTACAGGGTATCAAAGCTTCGCAATTTAATGGAACCGGGTTTTGTTCATCGCCGCGTTTGGCATCAGGTGTGACAGGCAATCCTGAAACTTTTAGCCCTGGATAATGTACCCTTTGATCAATGTTCATAGGAGGCAATGGCATTCTAAAAGTTCTCTTAATTAATTTATCCCGATTTTTTTAAACTGTATTATAGAAAAATTTTCCATTTTAACTGTGATCGGTTTGGGTGAAAGTCTCATATTGATGAGTACTAACGTTCGAGATCATCCTTCCCTGATGAAAATGGAATCACATTATCACTGACCATATTTACCTTGGCCCGGTACGTTACCGATAGCAGCATCCAGCCACAGTCGAACCAACCACTTTGAATTAGTGACCTGAGTGTCAGGATCCAGTATTTCTCGCTCTGCCTGAACAAAGAGGGAGTGAATTTCGTTTCCATGATCCTCAAAATGCTGGATGGGATTATTGGACTGAAGAAGGAGAGTCAGTTTTTGCTGCAGTTGGTCAATTGCAGGACAGGAATCATTGGCGACATTGGTCAGTGACTGACATACTTCCATCGGAGCGGCCTCTCACAGTTGACTCTTTCTTTGCTGTTAGAATCATAGCTGTGTTTGGCTGCTCTCCATTCAGGTTGAAAAAAATTTGGTGTTACGTCTGTTTGCTGTAGCTCAAGGCCTGTGGACGTGATCAATATGAGACTTTCACCCATCAGTTTCAGTTGGTCAGGCTGGAGTGACGGCTTTTGTTAAATATACCTGATTACAATTTATTATTAGACGGTTAAGCAGAGAATACTGTGTAAGGCAAAATATCAGCAAATATCTGTTCCGGGAAGACAATGGCTTTGTGCATTACCAGAATCTGGCAGCCAATATGTTGCACTGCCAGAAACTGTTGATCAGAAGGTTCAATTGGTTGTGAGTCCAGGGAAATGGATTTTCGCTTCATTAGCGGCTCTCACAATGCCCTGGTTTTTATCTGTTAGAGAAAACCTTATTAAAATAAGTTTCGATTTTAAGGAAATGGTCTTTCGCTCCAAGAATGGCGTTCTCTATGCCTTGGTCTTTAAATGTGGGAGAGGTAGCAAACCTCAATAATTTTGTCAGATCGATCGGATTGTTCTCAACAGCCTGGTCAACGCCCGACCAACCCTTTTTCATGCAGGGCAGGTTCAGTAAGGTCAATGCTTTCGACAATGGAGGAAGTTCGCTCTCTGTGTCTATGTATTTGAGTGCACACTCCACTGTGGTGCTCTTCAGCATGGGATTGCCTGCTTTAACACTCAATTCGTGGAGATAGTCCTTGCTGTTTATTATTGGCTTTGTGTCTGCCAGATGCCGGGAGATTCCTGCGATGTTGCATCGCTGACTCTGGCAGGTTCCGGGCATTCAGCAGGCTTGTCTGTTGGCAATGTGGTCTGGGAGGCGACGGTTAAGGTATTAGCGTTTGGATCGGCGGCTACATCTATCTCTGTTGCAGGCAGTCTGGAGGTTTTAGTCTCACCACTTGCTGTATCAAACCAGGTGTATTCAATCGCGGGCAACGTGATTTTTCCGGGACGGGTTGGAATCATGGCTATGGAATCCGTGCGTCAATTTTCTGCCATCCTCGCTACGGGCGCTATTCTCGGTCAGCCTCCAAGGGCCAAGCCCGTTCAAAAAAATTGCTCACACCTGACCGCCAGCCGTCTGATCAAACTGGTTACTGACTGTCTGGACGAAATTCCTGATCATCGACCCAATCAGTGCAAGAATGGCATCCCTTTTGGCAATTTTACCAAATCCGCTTTTGCCATGATGCAGGTGAAAATGCCTTCCATGCTCCGCTTCGATAGCGAGCGGGCTGACCCCGTCCGGGTCCACAACCTGGAAACCCTGTTTGATGTCATTGATGGCCGGGTGCCCTGTGACACCCGAATGCGGGAGGTAATGGACCCTGTTTCACCGCACTGGCTCCAGAAGTCTTTCAAAAAACTCTTTGCACGTGTTCAGCGTTCCGGGTACCTGCAAAAGTTTGAGTTTCCCATTGGCCGCTTGAAAAACCACTACCTGTTGGCCATTGATGGTACGCAAACCTTTTTCTCCGGCAAACTGAGCTGTGACGACTGCTGCACAAAGAACCAGGGCAAAGCCGGTGAAGCTTTTTATCATCAGCTGATGGGGGACTGTATTGTTCATCCGGACCAGAAAGTGGTGATACCACTGGCTCCCGAGGCCATTGTACGACAGGATGGTTGCACCAAAAATGACAGCGAGAAGAGTGCAATCAAGCGTTTTCTCGCTAATGTAAAAAAAGATCACCCTTATTTAAAGCTGATCATTTTGCTGGATGGCCTGTATGCTGATGGACCGACCATTCGTCTAATCAAGAGCTACGGTTGGCATTACATCATCATTGCCAAGGATGGCAATCATGGGCCGCTGATTGAGGCTATGGATGAGCTGGACAAGCAGGAGAAAGTAGCGCGCTTTGTCAAAACTGACCCGGAGACTGGCGTTAAACACTGGTATCGTTTTGCCAACGATGTTCCTCTTAACAAGTCCAACCCCGACGAGAAAGTCAATGTACTGGATTTTGTTGAAACGGACAAAAAAGGTGACCGCCATACCTGGAGCTGGGTGACTGATATCCCTGTAACCGAAAAGACCATTGAAGCCCTGATGAAAGGAGGCCGATGCCGATGGCACATTGAAAATCAGACGTTCAACACCCTGAATAAGCAAGACTACCACCTTGAGCACAACTACGGTCACGGTAAGCAACACCTGGCCACCAACCTCGCTTACCTGACGGTACTGGCTTTTCTGGTTGATCAACTGCAACAGTTGGGCAGTCCTGAGTTCCAAAAAGCTTTGAAGGAGCGAACGAGAGGGGTAATGACGCATCTCTGGGAGTTGATGAAAGGCTATTTCCAGACCTGGTTGATCATTAGCTGGGAAGGGTTCTTTGATGCAATTATCAACCGGGCTGTTGCGGGAGTAGTACCTTACGACAGCTCATAGAACAATTGAGTGGTAGTCTGACTTCAGGGTTCAGTTTTTTTTATCATCAAATAGCCACCAAGAGTGGAGGCTGCTTTTTGTGTACTGTGAACATAGTGTGCTTGAGATTTATTATACGCTCAAAGGCGTATATTCAGCGGGAATAGCTGGGTTGTTGTTGACCCGTTCTGACTCGGTCGCAAATAAATCAAAATCCAGCGACAATAAATCAGAATCCGATTCCCAAATGTCAATGTCAATTTCGTTCAGCCCAAGAGGGTCTTTTTTTCTGCATTCCAAGGCTGAATACCAGGCGTTTTGTGTCTGCTGATCCACATCATAATGGTTGATCTTTTGGAGAACACTCATTAACTGCGGAAGTATCATCTCTTTCCGATAGGGTTCCAATAGTTCAAGTTCTCTATTCCCCAATATCGGAAAACGATCCAGCTCTT
>NZ_JAGHQW010000004.1 GCF_017744115.1 Salinisphaera sp. G21_0
GTTACGCACCCGTCCGCCGCTCGTCGGCAAAGAGCAAGCTCTTCCCGCTACCGCTCGACTTGCATGTGTTAGGCCTGCCGCCAGCGTTCAATCTGAGCCATGATCAAACTCTTCAGTTTAAATCGTTGTGTTGCTTTACTTCGAAAAGCAAGGCAACGGCTCAATGTCACAATTAAACGTACATGAATTTACAGGTATGTTCGCTTGATCAATTAAGCATCTTAAATAGTTCTGAACACTCTCTTAAAGAGAGGCCAGTTAACCGATGCAATCGCACAAGCGCCCACACGAATTGTCTGATATCTTGTTAAAGAACGTTTGCTCTGGATAACTGGTCACTGGCAACTGCCAACCGATCACCGAAAGCAAGGCCGCCTATCTTACCGTGGCGACTTTCGTTGTCAAGCATTCGTTTTTCAGAAGAAGAAAGAAGCTTTCCAACTCGCTAACGTTGCTCTCAAGCCCTGTCAGCGGAGGCGCATCTTACCGCGCCAGCTTGATTTGTCAACCGGTTGTTTTTCATTCAATCCAAACAACCCATTTTCAAACCGCACTTTCCGGTCAGCGATGATGATTCATTCTGCTGATCCGTGGATGACCGTTTGGGTCAGTCCGTGGAAGTAAGGCGCATGATAGAGAAATTTTGACTTTAATCAATAAGCGACAGTCGTTTTAAGTATAATCACCTAGAACAACCGATGTGATATAATGTTAGTAGTACTTATGAGCCAGTCTATGAACACACAGCTCGCTTGATTGGCTGTGCCGGGCTCAGGGATTTTTCACCACAAAAACATTATTGCCTGAAACTTTTCATACTGTTTCATGATCCAAAGGGCTTGAACGTGATAACAGGAAATTCAAATGCAAGCCGCCCAGTCATTTACTTCAATGCTTTCTGGTAGAGCCCTCCCTGATAATCCAGCGACAAATAATTCCTCCGGGCTTCCTCCAGATCTCATCAACACTTTTTTCCACCGTGGTGTCAGGATGATCACTGAGTTGCCCCCATCATACATAAATGTAGTACGTTGTAGCAGGGATCACATCCTCGGAGACATAGTCCAATGCTATCAAGGGCATTTACTGTGTCGTCATTGCGTACAGCATGAGCAATATAAACAACCAAACTTCCCCCCGGGGGATTTATCTGACTACCGTTGCCCTATAGATAAAGACTCCCTTTTTCCGGACACCAATTCAACCCGGGAAATAAAATTTGTTTATCAAAGTCAATGCCCTTCAAACACCACCTATAGAAACACTGGTTGCACATGGCGCGGGTCTTATAACGGTATCAAGGGTCATCTCGACAAATGTGAAAATATTCCCCTGAAAGACAGGATAAGAATGCTACAACACGATCGTTCAGAGGATGCCAGAAGGATAGATCAGCTTATTGATCAGATAAAACAGCTGGAATCGCTACTCAAAAAGCCACAACCATCTATCCAAAACAGGATGGCATCACTGGATAAAGATATGGAATTAATGAAACAACAAATGCAACAAATTACCCGGGAATTTAACGCAAAACTTCAGGCGCTGAGAACGTCTCCCAGTACCTCACTACCGCCTGACTTTAAGCAACTCTACAATAATCTAGAATCTCAGACTGAAGAAAATCGTCTTGCTATTGCTGATATCAAAAACGACATTACCAATGCACTTCATTTGATGAGTCAACTCAGGGATGTCGATCCCAATACTTTGCCTCAGATGGCTGGAGCCCTTAAAGTCAATGCCTTACAGGACAAAACAGCATCCCGGAACGGTACCCTGGTATGGAAGATTGATGGATTTGCAGCCAAACGGATGGCGGCTATCAATCACAACCCAGAGTCCATATATTCACAGCCATTCTGTACCAGCGAATTCGGGTATAAGATGCGAGCAAGGGTCTACCTGAATGGTGATGGATCAGGAAAAGGCACTCATATCAGCTTGTTTCTGGCTTTAATGAAAGGTGACTATGATGCTATTCAGCGTTGGCCGTTTCAACACAAAATTACTTTTATGATCCTCGATCAGAATGGTTTAGATGACGAGTTCGACGCTTTCTCCCCCGACCCGAATTCACTATCTTATCAACGACCAATAAAGCCAAGTAACATCCCCATTGGCTGCCCTAAGTTCCTGGCACTCTCCAGGCTGGAACATGGATACGTTAAAGATGACACCATGTTTATCAAGATTGTTGTAGATACCAGTCAGAATTGACACTCCGACGATTAATGAAGGATTGAATGAGCAGTCAAAGAAATAGTAGAAAGCTCCCATTGTTGCTCAGAGGGGGCTCTGTAACACTCGTTGCCATTATGCAATCAGGAACACCATCAGAGGTTCATTATGCGTATTTATCATCTGAACTCATCCACTGAACCCGTTTCACCAAGTAATCTCTTAAGCCGCTGTTCATTTTCAACCGATAACTCGCAAGCCAGCTCCTGTTGATGTTTACAGATCGTTTTATGAAGTTCTTTGTGTGACAGCAGCAGTTGCCGTAATGATCCAAGCCGATGTTCTAAAAGCCAGTCGTATAATCGAATATGTGAATAGTTAATTGAGGGATTGTCTTGAGAATCTTCATCCTCATCACTATCTTCAATATCAGACTCTATCCCATCGTCACTCTCAGTTCTTGTAAAACGACGTCTGTCAGGCTCCAACCCTACCCTGATAAAATCACTGGTTGATGCGAAGAACATGGCTTCCATACGTTTCATGAAAGCATCGGTGCACGATTCCATAACAGGCTCATAGGGCAGGTAGATGAAAGGCCGAAGACTCATCCCTACGGGGTGCTCAGCCCTGGCTTGTGCCAGCAAGTCGCCAAGCTTCACTCTATTGTGTTCACTCAAATAGCTGGCAATCATTTCGACCGTATCATCAATAAGATAGAAAACATCCGGATAGTCTTTTAGCAGTCTACCGATATCCTCCTCCCGGGTTTCCATCAATGTGTCCGAAATAGCCCCCTTCAGAGCGTCAATATTTTCTGGAAAATGGTATTTGTAGGCAACTTTCAGGACGTAACTGCATAATTCCAGCTTCCAGCTAAACCCGCTATCTTCTTCATCTTCTTCATCTTCTTCGAAGGTACTGAAACACACCCAAAGCAATGACTGGCCATCACTATCAACACCATTCAGGGCCAACCCTTCTTTTATCCAGTAGAGCAGTACCTGGACATCACTACGGAAGTAACGGGGGATCATTTTACTGACAAAAAGTGATGCTTCACTGATGCAGTTACTGATATCTAATCCATGAATGGCAAGCAACCCCAGTTTTTCGCTATCAAGCCTGCGATCTTTGATCATTGTCGTCATCGGAATGTATTGGGCACGATTGTCGACGTCACCGGTACTGGCTCCTGCCCGCAATAAAAGCACGGCCATAGCATTCCAGGAAGTTGAGCTCAACGCATTAGACAGGGCTGTTTCGTCGTTGTTGTTCAATGCATCAAGGATTTCGGGATTTTCCCTGACTTTCTTCAATAATATGGCCATAAGCTCCCGGGTAGCACCAGCGGAGCAGGCAGTGTGTAATGGCGTGTTGCCCAATCGATCCGTAGTCAGCGAAGCCCCATGACTCAAAAGCCAGATAACTACGATATCCGGATGAACCGGGTACTGAGACCGATTCAGACTATTCCTCCGAAGAATACAGCTCGCTTTACAAAACTGGTGCATCAGGGTTTCCCCTGCAAAGTTAATAGGCTGATTGATATCAACCCCACCCTGACTCAAATACCATTGCAGTTTCTTCAGAATATTTGGGTCACGCACGGACAGTGGAGAGTACCAATACACCGTATCATGGGGCCCATATACAGATGTTTGGCATATACTACGGACTTGTTTGGCGTAAATATCGATGACCCTGTTCTGTAACAGCGTATCTAATTCCTGAATGTCGGCATTGTCGCGAAACAGCATATTGCACTGGCATAGTGAGGAGCGGATCAATTGTGTTGTGGGGTTTTGGCACACGACCGACTGACCATTGAATTCCCCTGCATTGCCAGACTGCATTGACAGGTGGTGGCAAACCACAACGGGAAAGGGAAGAACCGATTTGAAGGCCGTGAGATCCTCAGGAGTGACCGTATTCATAATAAATCTTCCAAATTGCGTTTTTTGTGAATGTCAATCAACAGCAATCCATTTGAAAAAGCGCAGGTCGATCATTGAATATAACCAGATAGCCAGTCTGGTATAAGGTGGGAGATAATCAAGTATTATGTTTGGGATGCGCCCCGGGAAAGAGCGCAGAGGAGATAAAAAAGCGGTATTTACTGGATATGGGCCAACACGCCATCCAGCTCATCCAGTGAATTGTAGGAAATGACCAGCTTGCCTTTTCCTTTGGCACTGCACTGAATGGCGACCCTGGCTCCTACCTTTTCAGACAACTCATCTTCGAGCTGCCTTATATTAGGGTCAAGCCGCTTAACGGTTTTTCCGCCTTTTTCCTTTTCCTGCTGGATTCGGCGAACCAGTGCTTCCGTCTGACGCACAGACAATCCCTTTGCGGTAACGGTCCGGGCTACTTCTAACTGATCCTGTTCGCCCAGGGAAAGCAACGCTCTTGCATGGCCCATTTCCAGGTCGCCATATTCCAGCATTTTCTTTACTTCAGGGTTCAGGGCCATCAGTCGCAATATATTAGCAACGGCAGCCCTGGACTTACCGACGGCCTGGGCCACTTCCTGCTGGGTCAGTTCGAACTCTTTTTGCAGTCTGGAAAGCGCAATTGCTTCTTCAATAGGATTCAGGTCTTCCCGCTGGATGTTTTCGATCAGTGCCATGGCAATGGCAGCCTCATCGGGAACCTCACGAATCAGGGCAGGAACTTCTGCGAGGCCTGCCAGCTGTGCTGCACGCCAGCGACGCTCACCGGCAATGATTTCATAGCGATTCTGCCCGGCCGGACGAACCACGATTGGCTGCATGATGCCCTGCTCTTTAATACTTTCAGCCAGCTCTTCCAGGGCATCGGGGTGCATGTCTCGGCGGGGCTGGTACTTGCCACGCACCAGAAATTCAACGGGCAGGTCTTTCATTGTCCCATCCAGTGACTCCTTGACCGGTGATGGCCCGGCAAGATCATTAGACAGGGATGACGGTAGCCTGGCGCTACCCAACAGTGCATTTAAGTTAGTACCGAGACGTTGTTTCGCCATGGGTCAGTGAGTTCCTGTTTTCCTTGTCGACTTGCCGTTAAGCCCCTTGATGTCATGCTTGCGTACCAGCTCTCCGGCCAGGGCCAGATAAGCCACCGCACCACGGGAGTTCCGGTCATAGGCCAGTACCGGCTTACCATGACTCGGTGCCTCGGCAAGTCGAACATTACGGGGAATCACGGTTCGGTAGACCTGATCACCAAAATGGTTGATGAGCTGTCTCGATACTTCTGTGGTCAGCGTCATCCTGGGGTCATACATGGTGCGCAGCAGACCTTCGATGTGCAAATCGGGATTGATGGTTTCCCTCAGGCCTGCAATGGTTTCCATCAGGGCCGTCAGACCTTCCAGTGCATAGTATTCGCACTGCATCGGGATAATCACCCCACGGGCAGCCACCATGGCATTAATGGTCAGCATGTTCAGAGAGGGAGGGCAGTCAATCATGATAAAGTCGTACTGATCTTCAACTCTGGCAAGCGCGTCATGGAGTCTGGATTCCTTGCGGTCCATCTCCATCAGCTCAACTTCTGCTGCCGTCAGGTCGGCGTTTGCCCCCAGCACATCATAACCGCCATCCCGGGATGGCAGGATTGCCTGTTCGATATCACAGCGCCCGGTCAGTACATGATAAACGGACCATTGCTGAGCATGTTTGTCGATTCCGCTACCCATGGTGGCATTCCCCTGGGGGTCAACATCAATAAGCAGCACCCGCTGCTTACTGGCCGCCAGGGAAGCCGATAGGTTAACGCAGGAAGTGGTTTTGCCAACCCCCCCCTTCTGATTGGTTACCGCTAGAATTTTAGCCACAGCCGTTTAATACCATTCAATGCCTGTTACGCAAAATGACAAGATGACGATCGCCGTCTGTGCCCGGTACCTTTAAAGGCTCACAGCCAACCAGCTCAATTTCGTGACGATCCATCAATTCCTTCAATTCTTCTTCAGGATATAGCCCTTTCATGGCCAGATAAACACCTGAAGGTGATAATAAGTGTTTTGTGCCATCTACCATATTAACCAATGAGCTGAATGCCCGTGAAGTAATGGCGTCAAAAGGGACATCCACCTGAAAAGACTCTACGCGGGAATTAGTAACTTCCAGGTTATTGAGCTGAAGGTCCAGTTTTGCCTGAAGCATGAAGCGGGTCTTCTTGCCATTGCTGTCCAGTGTCGTGAATTGTTTATCAGGGTACATAATCGCCAGAACCACGCCTGGCAGTCCCGGGCCTGAGCCTACATCCAGAATCACCTCGCCAGAAATATGGGGAACAATACTCAGACTATCCACAATATGCCTGAAGACCATCTCTCTGGGGTCACGAATGGCGGTAAGATTGTAGGCTTTATTCCACTTGTTCAGCAGCAGAACATAGCGGGTCAGCAAATCCGCCTGAACCGGGGACAAATCAAGACCGAGTGATTTGGCACCCCGGCCAATATCGTTCTGTAATGTCTGAGCCAGGGAGTGGTCGGTTAATGATGATTGAGAAGCGTTCATGGATTCCTTCAGCCAGCGGGCGGTAAGCCTTGCAGTGACAATAAGCTACCTGGATGCCCTCTGGCTTTACTGATGAGAATAGATAACTGATCAGTCTATTTCATAACTTTGATAAAATCGACGCAATCATTCATTCACGAATTATCATTCATCGCCTGCAGGGATGCCTGTAAGCCGGCCAACTGTCCTTTTACTTTTTGATAGGCTTCATAGGTTTTGATGGTTTCTGCCAGCCTGGCATCTCTCTCAAGTGGCTCTTTGTCCGGATCATAAACAGCAGTTACATTTTTCGCTAACTCCAATGCCTTCATTGCTTCCACGCACATACTGACGTTATTGGGTAATCTCGTTGCAGGTTGAGCCACAGGCTGCTGACCATTAGCATGTCTGCCATGATCCTTTGCCACCTGAACATTAACAACCTCTGCCTGTACATTAACAATCTCCACCTGTTTTCCCAGTTGTGCCGTATAGTATGCGACAAGTGACCTTTTCAATGCACCGCAGCGCATGGCCGTGGCGTAGCAAACTACATCCTGGGCCTCTTTTGAATCGATATCCACCCGGGGGACACAGGTTGCCCATGTACGCTCAATTTTCGAACACTCAAGTCGTAATTCGATAATAGCCTCGGTCAGCTGTGTTTTTTTCTTCCGGCGTGCAGCAAGCTCATCCGGCGGATTACATTCTGTTGAACTCTCAGGGGCCTCTGCCCCTGCTGACTTTTCATTTTTCTCCCGAACACCAGCCTGAGGGGGAAAATCATCAGGCACTTCAGGCAAGGTAATACTGAACTCCTCCAGTTTTTTTGCCGACGCATTTTGGTGGCTGCGGGCAGGAAGGTAGGGGACAACATGTTGCGGCACGGCAGGAAGCAGATCGATTATGTCATCATCATCTGGATCACGATTCATAACATCATGAGCCACAGTCATCAGATCCTGCATAACAGTCTCAAAACCAGGAATAGCCAAAGCGGGAAAGTTAGGTGACATGGAACTACCTCATTCACAAAATGAAAACTATTTTCTCTCTGCGCGCAGACATTAACTTTAGAGAAAAGTTTCAACAGCAGAAGGAATTGTGTGGTTGTCGCAGATTACTCAGTGACTGATTAAATCAAGACAGCAGTCTATCAGGCAGGAAAATAAGGTTAGTCAAAACTGGTGCAGATCTGATCAGAAAATGGTTTCAGGCCAGAGTTCTAAGCCAGTGTTGACCCTGGCTCCAGACTGCATAAATCCTGACAATTTTTTGCTGGAAGTGATCCAAGACTATTAATAGACATTAGCTTGTCGGAGCAGGAGAGCAGCGCCGGATGTGAGCCGGGAAGCCCTTCCGGTATCTCCTGGCCAATGGCTTGATAATGGTCAATCCAGAACGGCATCAGCTCTCCGGTTTCCATATCCCGGAAACTCATGGGTGTTTCTTCAAACAGGAAAATTCCTTTATTGGCATGGCGAAACGCATGAACAATTAATTCACTGCAATACCAGCTTTTCTGGTGCTCTTCCTGATTCGGTCGGTAGTGAGGGTCATAGGGTATCGACAGCTGCTGCTCTGCAAACGCCAGGGCATCAGGTACCAGTGCCGAATAACTCGATACCAGCCGACAGACCAGGACACACGGTCTGCCATGGTTGTCTAAAACCGAGCTGCTGACGAAAGCATCCAAAGCGGTTTTCTGCACCCGGGGCATTACAGCTTCTATAACCATGCCATCACCGTCGTAGAGTGCGACATGATTAATGGCTGCACCGTCCCGACCCGCAAAGAGCCGACTGATAACCCATTCGGCCTCTCCACCTGAGCGCAGTTGGAACAGCAGGTCACCCGGCATGAGGTCTTTGGCGATCACATTGGCTGGCATTACAGTGACTGGCAGCGCTTTATCCATAACGAACCCAATATCTGAAAATCATCCCGTAATTGCGTTACAGGTAATATAAAGAATCATGTTCAGGAGTATAGAACCTGTCAGGCCATTTCATTCCGCAACAGGTCAAGTACCTGACGGGTATCAGGACGAACACCACGCCAAATGGCAAACTGCTCTGCCGCCTGTTCAACCAGCATACCAAGCCCATCAATAGTTTTACCTGCACCCTGCTCACGACACCAGCGATTGAAAATGGTTTCGTCGGCACCGTACATCATGTCATAACAGCAGGTGTTCTGATCAATAATATGGCCGGGTATGGGCGGCATCTCTCCCTGCAGGCTGGCAGCAGTGCCGTTGATAACCAGGTCAAAACGACCCTCTATATCGTCGAATCCACAGGCAGAAACGGCTTTATCCGTAAAGAGTTCAACCAGCGTATCAGCCTTGCTGCGGGTTCGATTGGCAATAACAACTTCAACCGGTTGCTCTTCAAGCAGGGGCTCAAGCACTCCTCTTACGGCACCACCGGCTCCCAGAACCAGTACCCGAGTACCTTTAATGGTTACACCGTTATTTGCCTGGAGATCTGCCACCAAGCCAAGCCCATCGGTGTTGTCCCCATGGAGCTGGCCATGTTCATTCTGCCACAGGGTGTTTACCGCGCCGGCTTTTTCTGCTCGTGACGTTCTCTTCTCAGCTAACTGCCACGCCTCTTCCTTAAAGGGTAAGGTGATACTTAACCCCAGATCACCGTTTTCAAAGAATTCATCGATCGCTTTTTTAAAGCCGCTAACGTCAACCAACAGGGCGGTGTAACGCAGACTTTGGTCAGTCTGGTCAGCAAACAATGTGTGAATAACCGGTGATTTGCTGTGGGCAATAGGGTTCCCCATTACTGCATACGTGTCTACTGGCCCAGCCATGATTCAGACCCTCTTGATTTATGCCCAGTCTTTTGGCTTTAAAAATTCTTCATACAGTCGAGCCTCTTCGGTGCCGGGCTCTGGACTCCAGTTGTAATCCCAGCGGACATGAGGCGGTAACGACATAAGGATAGACTCTGTACGACCACCGGACTGCAGACCAAACAAAGTACCCCTGTCGTATACCAGGTTGAATTCCACATAACGGCCACGGCGGTACTCCTGAAAACGCTTGTGCTGCTCAGAGTAAGGCAGGGATTTACGGCGCTGTACAATGGGCAGATAGGCATCAATAAAGCTGTCGCCGACCGACTGCATAAACTCAAAACTGCGCTCAAATGGCCACTCATTCAGGTCATCGTAGAACAGTCCGCCAATCCCCCGGGGTTCGTTGCGGTGTTTCAGGAAGAAGTATTCATCACACCACTTTTTATAGCGGGGGTAGACATCATCACCAAAGGGATCACAGGCTTGTTTGGCCACCTGATGCCAGTGCTGACAATCTTCTTCAAAGCCATAGTAAGGCGTCAGGTCATAGCCGCCACCAAACCACCAGATCGGTGCTTCTCCTTCTTTATGGGCGATCAGCATCCGGACATTGGCATGGGATGTTGGCACAAATGGATTATCCGGGTGGATCACCAGGGAAACCCCCATGGCCTGAAAACTTCTGCCAGCCATATGTGGTCGATGGGCTGTGGCGCTGGCAGGGAGCTGATCCCCGGTTACATGGGAAAAATTCACACCGGCTTTTTCAAACACCGTGCCCCCTTCAAGCACTCTGGCTTTACCGCCACCATCACCCTTGTTGCCGGAGCCAAGATAGTCCCACTGGTCTTCCCTGAAGGAGCCCCCGGTTTCTTCTGCTTCAATCGCGGTGCATATGCGATTCTGCAAATCCAGGAGGTATTGCTTTACGAGATCTACAGACGGTTCTGACATTCCGGGACAATTCCTGAGTTTTAGTAATATTAGCCAGCCCTTACCAGCTCACCCGAACGCAGGTCCTGAATCTTTGAGGGTGTTTTCTGCTCTCCGGTTTCGCCGGGAACAATGCCATCAAGCAGAGAGCCAAACACTTCCTCTACACCTGAAAACGTTAACAGCGGGTCCTTACCGGCAAGGTTTGCTGACGTAGACACTATCGGGTGCCCTGTTGCTTCACACAGTGTTTTCACCAGTGGATGCGCAGTGATACGAACAGCAACCGTATCAAACTGGCCTCTGACCCAGTCGGGTGCCCAGCCAGCAGGGTCTGGAATAAGCCAGGTATAAGGACCTGGCCAGGTAGACTTCAGCCGGGCTCTTTCTTCACAAGAGAGGGGATTAAGTAGCGGGGCAAACTGATCCTCTGAAGCACCAATCAGAATGACCCCTTTTTCAATCGGTCGCTGTTTGATGTCAAGAATCCGATAAACAGCCTGCTGGTTCCAGGGGTCACATCCCAACCCCCATACGGCTTCTGTGGGGTAAGCGATGACACCGCCGTTTCTGATTATTCTGGCTGCCTGACCTACATCCATCATGAAAACATCTCTCAGGGATAACTCTCAGCTAGTTAACGGCTGCCGGAGAACAGCGTCTTTCGCAAGAACTGCTTCAGCATTCGCCAGATAGTCAGCCCGAGATTGCAACACATGGGCTGATATTTTTCGAAGCATCACCAGTAAGGTTCGCTAGTCTAGCAAGAGAAGTTCAGAAGCAACACCCGGAAGTGTAAAGCACGATACTTTCCGCTGATTCACAAATCAGCCAAGACGAATAAAACCACCGGATGTGGACTCTATTACGCCATCAAGCTCCATTTCGGTAAGCACGACAGAAAGCTCCGCAAAAGGAATCCCGGAAAGTGTGCTGATTTGATCCGCACTGACAACGTCAAACCCCATCACTTCAATAACTTTAAGTCGCAGTGGGTCTGTCTCTTTTCGACTGGAAGTGGATGGAGAGAATTCATTCATAACACCATGGAGCTGTGGTGCGAGTTCAATTAATACATCATCAGGACTTTCTACCAGCACCGCACCTTCGCGGATCAGCTTATGACACCCCCGACTTAACGGGTTCAGCACCGAACCCGGTATGGCAAAAACCTCACGACCCTGCTCCGCAGCCAGCCTTGCTGAGATTAACGAGCCGCTTTCCAGTGCTGCTTCAACCACCAGAACTCCCAGGGATAAACCGGACAGAATACGATTGCGACGGGGAAAGTTACCGGCAAAGGGTTTTGTTCCCAGAGGATATTCACTGACGATGGCCCCCTGACTGGCAATCAACTGATAAAGATCCTCATGCCTTGCCGGATAAACCTGATCCACACCGGTACCCAACACGGCGACTGTCGCACCGTAACAACCCAGTGCGCCCTGGTGGGCAGCCGCATCGATACCCAGTGCCATACCACTGGTAATCACCAGGCCACTTCTTGATAAGTGTTCACAAAATTCCCGGGCCACCCGGCGACCATTTGGTGTAGGCCTTCGGCTACCGACAACGCCCAGCTGCGGCTCACTGATTAGCTGCCTGTTACCAATGACGTAGAGCACAACCGGGGCATCAGGCAGCTCTTTCAGCGCTTTGGGATAGAGATGGGAATCTGGTGTCACAATGGCATGGGCCTGACTGGCTTCCAGCCATGTCTGTATCCGGTGCAACTGTTTCTGAATAGATGAGTCTCTGTGGGCATTGACCAGCAAACTGGCCAGCTTCTCCGGAATAATACTCTTCAGTTGATTAAATGATGCGGAAAAAAGCTGGCTGGGATGTTGGAATTTGTCGATAAGCTGGCTGGATTTGATGGGCCCCAGCCCCGGAATAAGGGAAAGGGTTAGCCAGGGGAGCAGCTGTAACCAGTCCTTCTGGTCGGTATCAGTGTATATCATTGAATTCTCTTTCCGGAGTTGTGTGGCTTATTCTGGTTATTAACAGCTCTGTCCGAATAAGCCACACATCCAATGAAGCACCCGGTAAACATTCGGGCTGTTGTTTGAATAAATGGTTACTTATGGTTGTGGGCTCCGGAGGATATAGCCAACTTCAATATCCTCTTTAGCTGATAGCACAATACCATAGCTCATTTTTTCAAAAGGTCGATAAACCATCACCAAACCGATTCTCTCGGAGGGCAGAGTGACCTGTTCATTGGTAAATGGGTCGAAGGCTTCTTGTGTCTTTCGATAGACGGCCAGGATATCCCCTTGCCTGAGACTCTCCCTTTCCCCTTTGTTGATAACGACCGTATCAAACTTGGAAATCTTTTTTGTGTTGTTCATGTTAGCCGTGACAATACCCTCTAAAGGCGCAGCCGGTGCTCTTGGAAAAAACGTCGTGACCAGTCCGCTGGCATCCTGCTTGACCACCCGGTCACCGGGTTTCATCTCCATGTTACTGTCCTGTACGACCATGGAGGCAACCCCTTCCCTGACACGACTCAAGTTGATGGTTCCGACATCAATGCCAATGAGCCCGAGCACTTCATCGGTTTCCGGGTCAACAATCTGCTGACCACGGCGAACAACATCAAACCGCAGGGTATGTCCGGCAAAATCTCCCCGTGCGTATATTTTATCCCCAGCCCCTGACACCAATTTGCCACCTTTCGCAGCAAACACATAAGGCGCATTATTCAGCTGTTCCTCACTGGAAAATACATGACCGCCTTTTAAATAACTTTGCACAGCACTCAGGGGAATCGCCGGGATTGCTGACTCTCCGGGCTTCACCCGGATTTTTGGCGTTAATTTAATCGTTCGACCAGGCTTCCCGCGACTGGAAATCATCAACCTGGGCTGGCCATTGATATAAACCAGACTGATAACATCGCCGGGGTAAATCAGGTGGGGATTCGCTATCTGGGGGTTAGTATGCCAGATTTCCGGCCATAACCAGGGGCTGTCCAGAAACGTAGTGGATATATCCCACAGGGTATCGCCTTTCTCAACGGTATACCTGCTGGGGGAGTCTGCCTTTACCGGGCTATCGTATGCCAGTCCCAGTGAGGACATACAAAGCAGGATTCCTGCCAGAGCAAAGCGTCTCATTGTCGTCCCGATCCCTTGAATAGTTTTTAGTTTAAGTTAGGGCCTGTTGAGTTTATGTTGCCACACCAAATTTCTTCGTCTAGACCATCCGAACAGTGTATCAACCGCTTCAGCCTGTGGGCAATCGGCTCTCTGTTAGTTCTCGGCTTTAGTACCTGATTCTCAAGATCAGATCACATAAATAGCCCTGCATTCTCAGCGCTGGATCAGGAAGAATAAGGCTACTATTAGTTGTTGTTGTAGTTTCCTGAGCCAGTATCCCGGTGTGGGTTGGATAAAGGAGCAACTTTGAAACAGAAAAGCCTGATGTTTCTGGCAGCGTTAGCCTCTGTTGTCAGTTTGCTGGTGATGGCAGAAACGCCCATCCTGCATAAGTCACACGGACTCTCACGTTTTGATGATCTTAAATACCCGGAAGGCTTCAGGCACTTCGATTACGTCAATCCTGACGCCCCGAAAAGAGGCAAACTTAACCTTGCCGCCATTGGTGTCTTTGATACGTTAAATCCTTATTCCCAAACCGGAACCCACATCTCCCAAATCTCCCCCCTGCGATTTTTTACTTTGGGTTTTCTCGGTTTGAATGAACCCTTGATGGTGGGTACGGGCGCTTACAGCCCGTCCGGCGATGAAGCCCGGTCTGCTTATGGACTGATTGCCCAATCAGTGGAGTACCCTGACGACAGCCAATGGATAACCTTTAACCTCCACCCCAACGCCCGCTTTCATGATGGTCATTCGATTACGGCAGAGGACGTTGAGTTCTCTTTTGAGTACCTGCGCACCAAAGGCCCGGTCAAATATCAGATTCAGCTTAAGCCCATTGCCCGTGTTGAGGTTCTGGATCAACACCGTGTTCGCTTTCATTTCAAGAGGTCTGGCAACAGGGATCAACTGTTCTGTGCTGCCGAGCTGCCAGTTCTGCCTGCTCACTACTGGAAAGACGGGCTTAACGGGAAATCCAGACTGACGCCGCCACTGGGCAGCGGGCCCTACAAAATCACCCATGTGGAAGGAGGGTCATCGGTTACCTTTACCCGGGTTAAGGACTACTGGGGGAAGGATCTGTCGGTAAACCGGGGCAAATACAACTTCGATCAGATCACGCTCTATTTCTATCGGGATCTGACCACTGCCTTTGAAGCGTTTAAATCCGGGGCGCTTAGTCTCTATTTTGAACCCATTGCCAAAAACTGGACCAGGGCCTACAACTTTCCCGACATCATCTCAGGCAAAGTGATAAAGGCTGAAATTCCAACCAAAATGATTATTGGCAGTCCAATGATCGTGTTCAACACCCGCCGGGCTCCCTTTAATGATATTCGGGTAAGAAAAGCGATTGGTTATCTGCTGGATTTTGAATGGAGCAACCGGACACTGTTTGAAAACGCCTATGTCCGGGCCAACAGTTACTTTCCAAACTCCATATACGCCGCTTCAGGTCTGCCCTCTGCCCATGAACAGGCGCTGTTAGCCCCATTTCGCACGCAGCTGCCCGATGCCCTGTTCCATCAGCCATTTTTATCCCCCAAAACCAGGGGCGATGGTTCGATCAGAGCCCAACAGCAACAGGCTCTGGCACTACTGAATGAAGCAGGGTGGCAGTTCAAGGGGGGCAAACTGGTCAACCGGCAGCAAGAGCCGCTGACGTTTGAGCTGATCACTTCCAGTCATCTGGCGGACAGGCTTGTTTTGCCGTTTAAAAAGAACCTGGCCAGCATCGGTATTGAGCTGAAATACCGGGTCCTCGACATCAGCAACTATTTACAGCGAGTGAGAAAACTGGATTTCGATACCATGGGTAATGCCTATTCTCTGGGACTCTCTCTGGGCAGTGAGCTATTCAGGTACTTTCACTCCAGTAATGCGGATATATCCGATACCCAGAACCTGGCCGGCATTAAAAACCCTGTGATTGATGCGCTGCTGGAGAAAATACCAGGAGCCGGGAGTCAGAAAGAGCTGGAAACCATTATTCACAGCCTTGACCGTGTGCTGCTCTGGAATCACTACGGTATTCCGCTCTGGTATTTTGGCAAAGTCAGACTTGCCTACCAGAGTAATATCAAGCGACCGCCGGTAACCACAGATTACCCCATGATCATCAATACCTGGTGGCAGGCTGAATAAGCACGGCTAGGTACAGACTGAATTTCCAGATATACTGAAGGGTCAACAAACTTCATTATTCGACTGCCTCGACCTGAGATCACTGATGGCTCTACTGGAAATACTTGAATACCCTGACCAAAGACTTCGTACGGTTGCCAAGCCTGTAGCGGAGGTCAATGACGACATTCGACGTATCGTTGATGACATGCTGGAGACTATGTACGACGCCAAGGGCGTGGGTCTGGCAGCAACCCAGGTGGATATTCATCAGCGCATCGTGGTTATGGACCTTTCAGAAGAAGGTAACGAGCCCCAGGTGCTTATCAACCCCGGCTATGAGCCCATCGGCGATGAAAAGTCCGACTTTCAGGAAGGCTGTCTGTCGGTCCCCGGCTTTTATGAACTGCTGGACCGCTACGCCCAAGTGAGACTCACGGCTTTAGATCGTGATGGCAATGAGTACACAAGGGATTATGACGGGCTGGCGGCGGTCTGTGTTCAGCACGAGCTGGATCATCTGGAAGGTAAACTGTTTATCGACACACTTTCCCGCCTGAAACAGGACCGTATCAGGAAAAAGCTTGGCAAAAGAAAACACTGATGAAAAGCCTTCGAATTATCTTTGCCGGAACCCCTGAGTTTGCCAGTGCACACCTTCAGGCCATTCTGGATAGCCAACACCAGGTGATCGCCGTTTATAGCCAGCCGGACAGACCGGCAGGGCGTGGTCAGAAACTCATGCCATCACCGGTCAAATCCCTGGCTGTTGCCCACAATATTCCCGTTTTTCAGCCAAAGTCCCTGAGAAATGAAGACGCTCAGCAGGAACTTGCCGCTCTGGATGCTGACCTAATGGTGGTTGTTGCCTATGGGTTGATTCTGCCACAGGCGGTTCTCGACACGCCAAAGCTGGGCTGTATTAATGTGCATGGCTCCATTCTGCCAAGATGGCGCGGAGCAGCCCCGATTCAGCGGGCTATTGAAGCCGGTGACACTGAGTCAGGTGTCACCATTATGCAGATGGACGCCGGACTGGATACCGGTGACATGTTGCTGAAAGCCTTTTGCCCCATCCACCCAACCGATACCGCATCAGACCTTCATGATCGTCTGATTGAAGTGGGTCAGCCTGCTCTTATTCAGTCGCTTGATGACATTGCCGCTGGCCATATTCATCCCGAAAAACAGGATGACATCCTGGCTAACTACGCCCACAAGATGAGTAAAAAAGAAGCACGGCTGGACTGGCAGAAATCAGCACAGGCCCTGGACCGGCAGATTCGGGCATTCAATCCCTGGCCTGTGGCGATCACCGCGTTGGATGACACGAACATCCGTGTCTGGGAAGCCACAGCCCTGGAAGAAGGCACAGCCGAAGCGCCGGGAACCCTGATCAAGGCTGATAAAGATGGTCTGGATATTGCCTGCCATGAAGGCACCCTGCGCATTAAACGGCTGCAATTGGCTGGAAGCCGTGCAATGACTGTGCAGGAGCTGCTGAACAGCAAAAAAGCGATGTTCAGCACCGGAAAACAATTCAGTTAGGCGCTTTTTTACCTGATATGGCTAAACAATCTTCTGTTCGACAGCTGGCAGCACGGGCAATCACCCGGGTAACCCTGGGCGAATCACTGAGCAGTGTACTGCCGCAGTTACAGGAAAAACTGTCCAAAAAAGACCAGCCATTATTGGCTGAGCTTTCCTATGGCACACTCCGCTACTATCATCGGCTGGATGCCTGGCTTAAGTTTCTCACCGAGAAACCCCTGAAAGAAAAAGAGCAGGATATTCATAACCTGATTCTGGTTGGTTTTTATCAACTGTTCTTTACCCGCATTCCACCCCATGCCGCCATTGGTGAGACTGTACAGGCAACCCGGACCATGGGTAAGGCCTGGGCCAGGGGCCTGGTCAATGGCATTCTCAGAAATGCCCAGCGCCGGGTTGAAGAGTTGCATGACCTGGAAGAGCGCAGCCCGGTTTGCGGCTGGTCACACCCGAAATGGCTGGTCAATACCATAAAACGGGCCTGGCCAGAGGATTATCAAGCCATTCTTACGGGTAACAATCAGCCTCCTCCCATGACCCTTCGGGTTAATGAACAGAAGATCAAGCCTGCCAGATACCTTAAAAAACTGTTGGATGACTGTATCGCGGCGAAACAGTCCAAAATTGCCCCGCAGGCCATCACCCTGGGCAGGCCCAGTGCCGTTGACAAGCTGCCACTGTTCCATGAGGGGGCTGCCAGTGTTCAGGACGAATCAGCCCAGCTGGCAGCGACCTTAATATCAGCGAAACCCGGTGATCACATTCTCGATGCCTGCTGTGCACCGGGGGGCAAGACCTGTCACTTGCTGGAACTGAACCCGGGTATTACGGTGGATGCATTGGATGCCGATAGCGTCCGCCTGGAAAGAGTGGCTGAAAATCTGCAAAGACTGGGTTTGACGGCGAATGTTCTGTGCGGTGACGCGACGGATCCCGACAGCTGGTTCCCGGGCAAGCCATACGACCACATTCTTCTGGATGCCCCCTGCTCAGCGACCGGCGTTATTCGTCGCCACCCGGATATCAAACTGTTGAGAAAGGCAGAAGATATTGACGCACTGGCTCAGCTGCAACAGAAAATCCTCAAGGCTATATGGCCCCTATTGAAACCCGGCGGCACGTTACTTTATGCCACCTGTTCCATCATGCCTCAGGAAAACCATCTGCAAATTGAGCAGTTCCTGTCAGAAACACCGGACGCCAGATTGCAGTGCATTGACGCTCCATGGGGTCACGATACCGGGTTTGGCAAGCAGCTTTTTCCCGGCTCTGGCAACTCTGTGAACAGCGGCGACGGATTTTTTTACAGCCTGATGGTAAAGATGGATTCCTAAATGAAAATTATCATTCTCGGTGCCGGTCAGGTGGGTGGCACGCTGGCAGAAAACCTGGCCAGTGAGGAAAATGACATTACCGTAGTCGATACCGATGCCACGCGACTTCGTGAGCTGCAGGATAAAATCGATATACGAACCATCCAGGGTAAGGCATCGTTTCCCGGAGTACTGAAACAGGCCGGGGCCGATGAAGCCGATATGCTGGTGGCGGTCACCAACAGTGATGAAGTGAATATGGTGGCCTGCCAGATTGCCTACACACTGTTCCACACGCCGTCCAAAATTGCCCGTATCCGTCAGGCGGCTTACCTGAAGAATGAGAGTCTGTTTGCCAATGCCGCACTGCCCATTGATGTCCTTATCAGCCCGGAGCAAGTGGTTACTAACTACATCAACCGACTGCTGGAGCGTCCCGGTGCCCTTCAGGTACTGGATTTTGCCGAGGGTCGTGTCCAGCTGGTGGCCATGAAGGCTTATTATGGCGGCCCACTGGTGGGTCATGAGCTTCGTTATATCCGTGAACACATGCCCAATGTGGATACCCGGGTAGCCGCCATTTTCCGTCGTGGCAACGCCATCATGCCCAAGGGGAACACCGTGATCGAGGTGGACGATGAAGTCTTCTTTATTGCTGCCCGTGAAGATATCCGGGCCGTGATGGGCGAACTTCAGCGGCTGGATGATGACTACAAGCGCATTATTATCGCCGGTGGTGGCAATATCGGCCTGCGCCTGGCCCAGGCCGTGGAAGACCAATACAAGGTCAAGATCATTGAGCACAATATGGAACGTTGCCAGTTTCTGTCAGAAACGCTGACCAAAGCCATGGTTTTCTGCGGCAACGCCTCCGATAAAGAGCTGCTGATCAGTGAAAATATCGAAGATACCGATATCTTCTGTGCCCTGACCAACGACGATGAAGCCAATGTCATGTCCTCTATGCTGGCGAAACGTCTGGGGGCTCGTAAGGTCATGGCACTGATCAATAACCCCGCCTATGTGGATCTGGTGCAGGGCGGTGAAATTGATATTGCGATTTCTCCACAGCTGGCCACTATTGGCAGCCTCCTCAAGCACGTCAGACGTGGCGACATAGTAAACGTTCACTCACTGCGTAGAGGCGCTGCTGAAGCGATCGAGGCGATTGCTCATGGTGATGAACACAGTTCCAAAGTGGTGGGTAAAACCATTCAGGAAGTGGAGTTACCCCAGGGCGCGACCATTGGTGCTATTGTTCGTAATGATCAGGTGCTGATTGCTCACGATACCACCCGAATCGAATCCGGTGATCATGTGATTCTCTTCCTGACCAATAAACGCAAGATCCGTGAACTGGAGCAACTCTTCCAGGTTGGTCTTGGGTTCTTTTAAACCATTGCTTTGTGGCTATCCATCACAGGAAACTATTCCTGACAACTGATGTCTCAGGGAGGTAAATACGATAGCATCGATAGGAAACAGCCTTGGACACAAGCAATCAACTGACCGCCAGCAGAACGGCCACGTCACTTAATCCTGAAAGTACCGGATCTGACCAGCAAAGCACCGACCTCATTAAAAGATGGTCCACTGCTGGTCGGCCTGTAGCAATAGTGCGCCCACAGGTTTCTGTCAAAGCAGATACACCCGTTCATGCAATGACCGGAACCACAACAGCGCAAGATGTCACTCACATCATCAACCCAGACCTGCCTTACCTTCCACAAGGTGCCACCATCGACCCCGAAATGGCCTACCGTTTCCTGCTAGCGATTGATAATGAAAGCTCAGCCCCCTCAGCAAGCGGTGGAGAACCGCTGATAAGCAACCCGGCTTCCACCAATGATACTGAACGGTCTGACTTGTTGATAACGTCGATGACTGATTTACCACCCAGGTGTAATATCCTCTAGGAGGCTGACCGAGAATAGCGCCCGTAGCGAGGATGGCAGAAAATTGAGGATAAAAAGTCGGAAATTTTTAGTGAATAGTGGTTCTATTTGCTAAAAATTTCCGACTTTTTAGACTAATTTGCTGCCACCGCAGTAGGGCAGTCTATTCTCGGACAGCCTCCTGGCCCCCTTTTTTATATGACAAAAGCCACTCAGGCTTTATTTCTCCCATGGATTGGGAGTAACCTGCTACAGCATAAAACTAGAATTTCTTATAGCCATTATAAGAACGCAACATGGCAGGTTGTTTGAGCGCCCGGCAATTCCTTACTTCCATATCGCCGGGTGCTTGCACTGGATGAAGCAGGAGCACCATGCAGTTTCAGGTTATTCTTCCCATTTTGGGCATTTTGTTAATTTTATTCAGTACGTCCAGCCTTCCTCCGATTGTAGTGGCACTGCTTTATCAAGAGCAGGAAATGTCCATTTTCATCTACACCTTCCTATTGACACTAATGCTGGGCGTCCTCCTCTGGTTCCCCTTCCGGCATATCAAAGATGAGTTGCGCACCCGTGAAGGGTTTCTGGTCACCGCACTGCTCTGGATTGTTCTGGGGGCCGTGGGCTCACTGCCATTTCTACTGATGGAAAGCCCGGCACTCAGTATTACCGACGCACTGTTTGAGTCCATGTCCGGCTTAACAACCACGGGAGCTACCATTCTAACCGGTATTGAGCACCTGCCCCGCTCTGTTCTATTTTATCGCCAACAGCTGCAATGGCTTGGCGGCATGGGGATTATTGTGCTGGCAGTGGCCATTCTACCGATGCTGGGGATCGGCGGTATGCAGCTGTATCGAACAGAGACTCCCGGGCCGGTTAAAGATTCAAAACTAACGCCCAGAATTACCGAGACCGCCAAAGCGCTCTGGTTTCTTTATCTTTTTCTAACGGCCGCCTGTGCCCTGGCATACTGGTTAGCGGGGATGAACCTGTTTGACGCGATCTGCCACAGTTTCACTACCATCGCCATCGGCGGTTTTTCTACTTACGACGCCAGTATGGGCCACTTCAACTCCCCCATGATTATCTCTGTTGCCATCTTTTTCATGCTGGTTGCCGGGATCAATTTTGCCCTGCATTTTACCGCCTGGCGCAATAAGTTATTGACCCACTATATTCAGGATCCGGAAGTTAAGTGGTTTCTGGCCATTTTGGGTGTTGTTGGCCTAATCACCGTTACCACGCTCTATCTTTCTGATACTTACCCCCTTGCCAAGTCCTTCCGCTATGGTCTGTTTGAAGTGGTATCCGTAGCCACAACCACTGGCTACACCTCATCCTCCAGCTTTTCTGCCTGGCCAACGTTTCTGCCCCTGCTGTTGTTTTTTACCAGTTTCATGGGGGGGTGTGCAGGCTCTACCGCAGGTGGAATGAAAGTCATCAGGGTTGTTCTGATTGCCAAACAGGGAATGAGAGAACTTCGTCGTTTAGTTCACCCTAATGCGGTCTTCACCATCAAGATTGGCGGAAAACCCGTGAGCTCAAAGGTGGGTGAAGCGGTGTGGGGATTCTTTGCTACTTATATTTTGATGTTTGTTCTTCTCTTTCTGGCTCTACTGGCAGCGGGTTTAGACTTTACTACGGCATTTTCAACCATTGCTTCCTGCCTGAATAATCTCGGACCCGCTCTCGGCGAAGCAGCGTTCAGTTACCAGGGCCTGCCCGATGCCGCAAAGTGGATTCTTGCTTTTGCCATGCTACTGGGACGCCTGGAGATTTTTACACTTCTGGTGTTGTTTACTCCAACCTTCTGGCGTTATTAATGCCATTCGGGAGAAGATGGTTACATCGAAGAGCTATCTTCTCCTGCCAGTACATCAGTAGATGAAATCGGCAAAGCTACCCCGGTACAGCGGCCAGAACAAAGGTTACGGGCTGAAAATATGCTGAATAAAGCAGCGGTTAACCGGAGGCAGCATCAATAAGAACCATGGAGAAGAGTTTCCGGTTGGAATGCATAGGATAAAGTCAGTCTACCAGGCTCTCACCCTCCAGAACACTGAGCCATAGAGATTTATCAAATGGATTCAACAAATCAAAAATATTAGACTTGGTAAAGCTTACCGAGTCTAATTTTAGCCCATTATCGTCCCCCTTTTTTGAATAAATACGACTGGAATCTGTTTCACAGGAAACATTCCTGAAGGCCCAATCCTCACGCAAGGACGTGACATTATTGTTGTCAGGAATCTGGGCACTATGAGGGTTGTGATCTGTTAAACCCGAAGGGCTTAATACTTTATGCGTTACCTGGTTTGGCTTAACACTGGTATGAGCAACGCTTGACGCTTTTTGAGCAATCACGGATTTCTTGTCCGGTTGCCTTACGTCAGAAACAGGATTATTACCAGAACGCTGCCTTTTGGGATGGGCTACCTTCCGGCTTGTTACAGTTTTGCCTTTTAACTCGCTTTCAGCATCGGATTTTTTGCGCTTTATGGGGTGATACTTGTAATCAGGATACTTTTTTTTGTGCTCAGCTTTTTCTAATTTGGCTTTCTGAACAAAAAACTCCTTCTGCTTCTCAGACATTTTATTCCAATCTTTGGCCACTAGTTTGGATAATTCACTTTGATAGCAATCCTTTACTTCCTTTGCCTTTATGCTGCGAAAAATAATAAACGCATTTCTGGGCCTGGGTATGTGTTTGTGCTTTGATTTTACAGAGGCAGTTGTAGAGGCAGTTGTCTCAACCATCTCTCTATTATTAGTTTCAGGCTCCCCGGCAGGATAAGAACCCGGGGCAACAGTTGGACCAGAATTAGATACATGCACGGTTAAAAAACCTCTCTAAAACCTGCATTGACAACGTTTTGAGCTATTAAGTTCCCAATGGGTCCCCTTAATGTTTACCCACATTGTTCACAACTTATCCACAGCTTAAACTTAATCGCACAAACCGGTATACTCCTTCTCTATTTTTACAGTCGAACCCTGCGAGTGATCACTCATAGGGAAACCTGCGCCAGGTGAATAAACCGGTCATCGATAATTGCTCGCAACACAACGCTCAATGTTCAAAAAATGACCCGTTTGCATTTGAGCCTCCAAGAGGTAGAAAAGTGACTTCCCAGAGCACACCAGATATCTATACATTCCAGGGGCTGATCCTCGCCCTGCAACAATTCTGGGCCCAACAGGGCTGCGTCATCATGCAACCACTGGATATGGAAGTGGGTGCGGGTACTTTCCACCCAGCCACTTTTCTGCGTGCCATCGGCCCGGAAAACTGGAACTCGGCTTATGTCCAGCCCAGCCGTCGCCCAACCGATGGCCGTTACGGTGAAAACCCAAACCGTCTGCAGCATTATTACCAGTTCCAGGTGGTGATGAAGCCATCTCCCGATAATATTCAGGAGCTGTACCTGGACTCTCTGCGTCAACTGGGCATTGACCCACTGGTTCATGATATCCGTTTTGTCGAAGATAACTGGGAGTCGCCCACACTGGGTGCCTGGGGTCTTGGCTGGGAAGTCTGGATGAACGGTATGGAAGTCACCCAGTTCACCTATTTCCAGCAGGTCGGCGGTATTGAGTGTTACCCGGTTACCGGCGAGATCACCTATGGCCTTGAGCGCCTGGCCATGTATATCCAGAATGTTGATAACGTGTATGACCTGGTCTGGACGGTGGGTCCACAGGGTCCGGTCACTTATGGCGATGTGTTCCATCAGCAGGAAGTTGAAATGTCCACATTCAACTTTGAGCACGCTGACACGGAAGAACTGTTCAAACAGTTCGATTTCTTTGAACGCGAATCCCGGAAGCTGGTTGATATCGGCCTGCCTCTGCCGGCTTATGAGTACGTTCTGAAAGCTTCACACACCTTTAACCTGCTGGATGCCCGTCACGCGATTTCGGTGACGGAACGCCAGCGTTTTATCCTGCGCGTCAGAACGCTGGCCAGGGCAGTCGCCAAAGCTTACTTCGATAAGCGTCGTGAACTTGGTTTCCCCCTTGCGGATGACACCATTCGTGATGAAGTTCTGGCATCTCTTGCCAAAGAAACCGCGCAGGAGGAAAAATAATGAGCACTTCTCTGAATAAAGCACATAAAGAAGACTTCCTGATTGAGCTGGGCACGGAAGAGCTGCCACCAAAGGCATTAAAAAGCCTGTCTGACGCGTTTACCCGGGGCATCCTTTCAGGTCTTGAACAGGCCCAGATCACATTTACCGATTATGAGTCGTTTGCCGCCCCCCGTCGTCTGGCTCTGCTGATCAGAGGCCTGGATAGCGCGCAGCCGGATCAACAGCTTGAGCGCAAGGGGCCTGCGGTCAAGGCCGCCTATGATGCCGAAGGCAACCCAAGCAAGGCAGCCCTCGGTTTTGCCCGTTCCAACGGGGTAGATTTTGCCGACCTGGAACAGGAAGAAACACCGAAAGGTGCATGGCTGGTCTACCGCTCGGTCAAACCGGGTCAGGCCAGCAAAGATTTGCTGCCGGAAATTATTACCCAGTCTCTGAATAACCTGCCCATTCCCAAACGTATGCGCTGGGGTGCCAGCCGTACCGAGTTTGTCCGTCCCGTTCACTGGCTGCTGATGCTGCTGGGCAATGAGATTATTGACGTTGAAATTCTCGGCCTGAAAGCCGGTAACACAACCCGTGGTCACCGCTTCCACGGGAACCGGGAAATCACCATCAGCAATCCTGCTGACTATGCACAGGTTCTTCATGAGCAGGGCAAAGTGATTGCCAACTTTGCAACCCGTCGCGACATTATCCGTGAGCAGGTTGAACAGATTGCTGCCACGATTAATGGTCATTCGGTGATTGATCCGGACCTTCTGGATGAGGTCACTGCGCTCAATGAGTGGCCGGTTGCCCTTTGTGGCCGTTTTGATGATGAATTCCTGGCCGTTCCATCGGAAGCACTGATCTCTTCCATGAAAGGCCATCAGAAATATTTCCATGTGGAAAACAGTGCAGGGAAACTCCTGCCGCACTTTATTACCGTGGCCAATATTGACAGTGCCGAACCTCACCTTGTTGTGGCAGGTAATGAGAAAGTCATTCGTCCGCGTCTTGCCGATGCCAAGTTCTTCTACGACACTGACCGCAAACATACACAAGACGATCGTCGTGAAAAACTGAAACCCATTGTCTTCCAGGCACAACTGGGTTCAGTGTTTGCCAAAACAGAACGTATCGCACGACTTGCATCTTACATTGCGCAAACGGAAGGTGGTGATGCCTCGCTGGCTGAACGTGCCGGTCAACTGTGCAAGTCCGACCTGGTGTCTGAAATGGTGCTGGAGTTTCCCGAGCTGCAGGGCATCATGGGTCAGTACTATGCCGACAACGACGGTGAAAACCCCGAAGTCAGCAAGACGCTGTATGAACAGTACATGCCCCGCTTTGCCGGTGACCAGCTACCGTCAACACTGATTGGCTGTGCCGTTGCCATTGCCGATAAAGTGGACACCATTACCGGTATTTTCGGTATCAATCAGCTGCCAACCGGCAGTAAAGACCCTTTCGCACTTCGTCGTGCCAGCATCGGTGTGCTGCGAATCATTGTTGAGAAGAAACTCAATCTTGATCTGGAAGCGCTGATCGATCAGGCGATTCTTGGCTATCAGGAGCAAGGTGTTTCACTGCCCGCACTGGATAACCTTAATACGACAGTCGTCAATTACATGCTGGAGCGTTTTGATGCCGCTTATCAGGAAGAAGGCATAGCGGTTGAGATCATCAACTCCGTCAAGGCATTACGCCCTACCCGGCCACTGGACTTTGATCGTCGTATAAAAGCCATTACCCGCTTTAATGCCATGGATGAAGCGGATGCCCTGGCTTCTGCCAACAAGCGGGTATCCAATATTCTGGCGAAAGCCGGGGATATCATTATTCCTGACGCGCTGGATGAGACACTGCTGAGTGAAATTTCTGAACTTGAGCTTGCCAACATTGTGTTTGCCAAGAAAGAGGAAATTGCCCCCGCACTGGCAGAAGGTCGTTACGCGCTGGCCATGGAGAGTCTGGCGGCACTGAAGCAACCGGTTGACCTGTTCTTTGACCAGGTGCTGGTCAATGCTGAAGACGAAGCTATCCGTCTGAACCGCTATGCACTGCTTAAGCAATTGCGCAGCCTGTTCCTGCAGGTAGCGGATATCTCTTTGTTACAGAAAAGCTAAATACAACCTGATAAAGTGCGGCACCAGCCGCACTTTTTTTATGTGTTTCAGGAGCACTATGACCAGGCTTGTTATTCTGGATCGGGATGGCGTGATCAATGAAGATTCAGACCAGTACATACGGTCTGAACATGAATGGCTTCCTATTCCGGGAAGTATTGAAGCCATTGCCCGTTTGTCATCTGCGGGCTATCGCGTCTTCGTAGCGACCAACCAGTCCGGGTTAGCCCGTGGCTACTTCACCGGCAAAGCGCTCAATGCCATGCACGACAAGCTAATCAGGCTGGTCAAAGAGCAGGGAGGTCATATTGATGGCATCTATTACTGCCCACACGGCCCGGATGACCACTGTCAATGCAGAAAGCCGGCAACAGGGCTTATTGACCAGATTTTTACAGACTACGATGCCAGCCCGGCAGAAACCTGGGTGGTTGGCGATTCACTGCGTGATCTTCAGGCAGGGGTCCGCAGTGGTTGTAAAGTTGCCCTGGTACTGACGGGTAAAGGCGTTAAAACCCACGCTAAACTCATCGAACACCCGGAAGCGATTTCTGGTAGCCTATCTGGTAGCAGGGATGTAGCTGTTTATAACAATCTGAACAGCTTTGTAGAAGAACTACTTTCAGAGGGATTTTAATGTCATCAGCTGTCGGTTCTGCAACTACCCGGGCAGTGACCCGGTCAATGGCCACTACCTTTTCTATTTTAAGGGCAACTGTCTTTTATTTGTCTCTGGCAGTCTGGACCGTGTTCTGGGCAATGCTGATGATTCTGTTTATCTACCCTTTCAGGTTTAATCTACGTCATCGCATTTTTGTCAAAACATGGGCTGTTGTATCAGTATATCTTTGTCGTTTAATTTGCGGTATTCGATGGCGTGTAACCGGAACAGAGAATATTCCTGATACTCCCTGTGTCATTATCAGTAACCATCAAAGCACCTGGGAAACGTTTTTCCTGCAAACCTTATTAACTCCCCAGACTCAGGTGATCAAACAGGAGCTACTGAAAATCCCCTTCTTTGGCTGGGCTTTTCAAAAAATCAGACCCATCGCCATTAATCGTAAGGATGCCCGACAGGCACTTCAGCAGGTCAGGGACCAGGGCAAAGCGGCACTTGCGCATAACGTCTGGGTCCTTATTTTTCCGGAAGGAACACGCGCGCCTCCCGGTGAACCGGGCAAGTTTTCCCGTGGTGGCGCAGGGCTGGCGAAAGCGGCGGCAGTGGATATTCTTCCCATAGCCCATAACGCCGGTGTTTTCTGGCCGAACAGCTCCTGGATAAAACGCCCCGGAACAATTCAGGTAGAAATCGGGCCCGTCATCAAAACAGAATCCCTTTCGGTGGCAGAAGTAAATGATACCACCCGTGACTGGATTACACGTGCGCTGCAAACGATGCAATAACCGACTGCTATTTATCACTCCTTGCATTGCTGACCACCTATGACTTCGATCAGATCCGGGCAACCTTGGCCCGGGTAAAGCCTTCTTCGTGGCGACCTGCTGTACCAAAGCCTGGTTGTAATACCAATCGAACTTTTTAACTCCCGTGATGAGTATGAATATTTGATACGTTCGTTCATTTTGCGATTTCAGAAAAATCCTAAGAAGTTAGTTTCGCCCTGCTATACTCAGCCGGTACTAAGTCTGATGCCATTACAATGATTATTAAAATACATGTATCTGAATTGAGTTTTTCTTTCGCGGTGTCAAACAATGTATAGGACTCACGATCTGTTATTACCACCGAGAATAAATGCTTCCCCCCCATATTAACGCATCCTGTGTTGCATTGAATGTGCTGAAAGCAGGAAACAGTGTTCAAAGAATTAATACATGGATAATAATAACGCGCATCTAAACGTTCATAACCTTATTTTGGCCCGTCATCAGGCTAATAAATACCACAGAAATAAGACAGCCCCCTATGCGAGGCCCTATGCGAGGCCCTATGCGAGGCCAGGCTTTAACAGATCCATAAGATACATACAAAAGCCACAAGGGGCATCCAATGCAACGTCTTATATACCCAGAAGCCCGGGCACCCCAGAAAACAGGAAGGAATTTCCACGTTTTCATCATCGTCCCCCATCCCACTCTCAACCGGGTGCGGGCTATCATCGACAGGGGGAAATTCCCGGTATTAATGAAGGGTTCAGCTCTTTAAGCGCAGGTGATAATGATCATGCCCTCAAATTAGCAGAAGAGATATTAAAGAATAATGCCAGATTGAGTCGGAGTAACTATCTGCGCGCAAACCTGCTTAAAGCCAGAGCCCTGTTGAATTCAGGGCTAGTTAATGATTGCCTGCGATCAATAGAACAGGTAAAACCTCCCCTTAACAAATGGTTACTGATGACAAAAGGCAAAGCACTTCAAGGCAAAAAACTCATGTTTGAAGCGCTGCATGTTTTTAAGGACATTTATGAAAACCACTCAATTAAGGACAACGATAAAAGAAATAATTATCTTACCCTTGGCATACATTACCAGCGCATGGGAGAGCATCAGGAAGCACTGACAATCTTTATCAAGCTGCGCACTGACCTCTCCGGGCATGAAGCCACTCCCTGCAACGACAAGCAAGTAGAACTGGCCCTTGGCTGGCTATACCAGGACATGGGTCTGTATCAGAAGGCGCTGACAATCTTTAGCAAGCTACGTGCCGACATCTCCGGACATGAAGCCACTCCCTGCAACGACAAAAAAGTAGAACTGGCCCTTGGCCGACTATACCAGAGCATGGGACTGCATCAGAAAGCGTTGACGATCTTTATCAAGCTGCGTACCGACCTCTCCGGGCATGAAGCCACGCCTTGCAACGACAAGAAAATAGAACTGACCCTGGGTCGGCAATTCCAGCTCATGGGACGGTATCAGGAGGCGCTGACGATCTTTATCAAGCTGCGCACTGACCGCTCCGGGAATGAAGACACCCCCTGCAACGACAAAGAAGTTGAACTGGCCCTTGGTCGGCAATTCCAGCTCATGGGACGGTATCAGGAGGCGCTGACGGTCTTTAAGACGCTTCGCACCGATCGTTCCGGACATGAAGATACCCCCTGCCACGACAAGGACGTAGAGTTAGCCCTTGGTCGGCTTTACCAGGACATGGGACTGCATCAGAAGGCACTGGCGATCTTTACGAAGCTGTACTCCGCCCACTCCGGGCATCCAGGGACTCCCTGCAAAGACAAGGAAGTTGCTCTGGCCCTTGGTCGGCTATATCAGGACATGGGACGGCATCAGGAGGCGCTAATGATGTTTTTGAAGCTGCGTACTGACCGTTCCGGGCATGAAGGCACACCTTGCAACGACAAGGACGTTGAACTGGCCCTTGCCGTGCAATACAACTGCATGGGACGGTATCAGGAGGCACTGACGATCTTTTATCAGTTGCGCAGCGACCGCTCCGGGCATGAAGGCACTCCTTGCAATGACAAGGACATTGAACTGGCCCTTGGTCGGCTATACCAGTACATGGGAGGGTATCAGGAGGCACTGACGATCTTTATCAAGCTGCGCACCGACCGCTCCGGGCATGAAGGCACTCCTTGCACCGACAAGGACATTGAACTGGCCCTTGGTCGGCTATACCACGATATGGGACAGTATCAGAAGGCGCTGAAGACCTTTATCAAACTGCGCATCGCCCGCTCTGGTCATGAAGGCACTCCCTGCAACGACAAGGACATAGAGTTAAGCATTGGCCGACAATACGAGTACATGGGACGGTATCAGGAGGCGCTGACGATCTTTACCACGTTGCGCACCAACTGCTCCGGGCATGAAGACACTCCTTGCAATGACAAGGAAATTGAACTGGCCCTTGGTCGGCTATACCAGCACATGGAACTGCATCAGAAGGCGCTGGCGATCTTTAACAAACTGCGCGCCAACCGTTCCGGGCACGAAGATACTCCCTGCAACGATAAGGACATAGAGTTAACCCTTGGCCGACAATACCAGTACATGGGACGGCATCAGGAGGCGTTGACGGTCTTTAAGAATCTGCGCACCGACCTCTCCGGACATGAAAGTACTCCCTGCAATGACAAGGACATTGAACTGGCCCTTGGTCGTCTACACCAGAGCATGGGACGATATCAGGAAGCACTGGCGATCTTTATCAAGCTGCGCAGCGACCGCTCCGGGCATGAAGGCACCCCCTGCAACGACAAGGAAATTGAACTGGCCCTTGGCGACATTCATGTCGATTTAATGAACTGGCGTCAGTTTGACCAAATGCAACTTGATAAAAAGGGTTTTGCCGGGCCTGAAGTGGACTTGTGTACCAGTATTCGTTACTTCAGAGAGTGCATTTATTCTGGTCAAAGCAAGGAAATTCCAGGGCTTTTGGCTAAAGCCATTGAGCATGGATGTAATGCAATAGAAAAAAGCCAGTATCTCGATGCATCATCTTTTAGTCAGTTAGGACACTGCCTTCGTATCGCAGCATTATTACCTGTTGAGAAAACACAGGATTTCTTTTCAAAAGATGAATTGAAAAACCTGGTTTCTGAATATTTTACCAAAGCTAACAAACTGTACCCTTACCGACAGGACCGGCTAAAAACTGAAGACTGGAGGAAAATAGAGCGTACTTTTTTAGCAAGGATACCTGTCGGACTTAAGACTGCCCTACCGCGAGAATAACCTGTGTTCCCAAAAAATTCAGCCATAGTATTGGGTGAAAGTCTCTTATTGATAGTGGTAATCAGGAAAATTTAAGTACCCATAGGGAACCAGAGCCAAATAAAGATGTCCCAAGTTTTTCAAAGCAGTAAAAACAAGAGATGTTATGAACGTCACTAACGGTGTTTCATGCTCTATATGTCATGACGTAGCAAACTGTGAACTCATCCAACTGACCTGTAGGCATGCGTTTGGCCGATCATGTATGCGACTATGGTTAGCTACTTCTGACCAAAGGCACTGTCTGCTGTGTGAACAACCATTAACTGATTATGAATTGCAAAGGATAAATTATATTTCGTTGTCTGAACGTGTGGTTGGTGTTTCGTCCACCGCTATTAGCATTTTTAAACAGCATTGCCCACAAGTTATTCTGCGTGGCTTACATATACTCACGTCTGTGACACGTATGGCTTGTGGCGTGCTTCTTTTCCTGGGTTATTTTGCCATTGCTGATAAAGAACTCCAGCATGTGCTCTTAGACGCTTTGCCGAATGTCATTGGTCATACTTTGGCTACTTATGTGACTGCCTGTGCTATCCTGGCTCTCGGTTCTGCTGTTGGTTCTTTCGGATCTGCTGGGGGAGTTTCTAAAGTTTTCGGAACTGCTGTCGGGATGACTTCCGGAGCTTTAACATCGGCTTGTGCCTGTGAGATATATGGCGATACGAATGGCGTCCGGTTCCCCACCACACTTCGCAACGCAATTATAGCTTTAGGGGGGCTCGTTGCAGGTGCCAGTGCCTTTACCGCCTATGGTATTAAACCGATCAACCGTTAGGCGGGGCTGAACACATGGTAGATTATTACCCTCCCAGAACTCCAAACAACCGGTATAACTGTGGATTTTTTATTCCATATACTTTTCAACAAGCTGAATCATAATATGGATTGCCTTGATATGGACCTCCTGAATCCGATCAGCATAACCAAAGTGAGGCACACGAATTTCAACATCCGCCATCCCCGCCATCTGGCCGCCATCTTTGCCTGAGAGCAGAATAACCTTCATCCCTTTTGCCCTGGCCGCTTCTACCGCCTTGATAATATTCCCGGAATTACCACTGGTGCTGATCCCAAGCAGTACGTCCCCTTCCCTGCCTACCGCTTCAACGTAACGTGAGAAGACATACTCATAACCAAAGTCGTTGGATACACAGGAGATATGACTGGGATCGGAAATGGCAATAGCCGCATAGCCAGGGCGATTATCACGGAAACGTCCGGTCAACTCCTCAGCAAAGTGCATGGCGTCACAGTGGGAACCGCCATTACCACAGGACAGTACCTTGCCACCGGCTTTAAAGCTCTCAGACAATAACCGGGCAGCAAGATCAATGGATTCAAGATTGGCGTCATCATCCAGGAATCGGCTCAGCACAACCCTCGCCTCTTCCAACTCCTGTCGAATAATTGCTTTACATTCTGGAGACATAGAACACCTGAGAATCAAAAAAGTAAAAAAAGTGCCGGTTAAAACCGGCACTACTGAATTGGATTAAATATCGAGATTGGCAACATTCAGTGCATTGCTTTCGATAAACTCTCTGCGGGGTTCTACATGATCCCCCATCAGCGTATTGAAGATCTGGTCTGCGGCAATCGCGTCTTCAATGGTGACCTTCAGCATTCTGCGGACATCCGGATCCATGGTGGTTTCCCACAACTGATCCGGGTTCATCTCACCCAGTCCCTTATAACGCTGAATGTAATGCCGTTTGGTAGATTCACTCATCAGCCACTCAAGGGCTTCCTCAAAGGAAAATACGTCCCTCTTACGCTCCCCTTTCTGAACAAAGGCACCATCCTCGATCAACCCTTGCAGTTTATTACCGAGAGAAACGATCTTTCTATAATTAGCAGACGAGAAGAAGTCGGCATTCCAGCGGTAGTGACTATCGACACCATGGGCAATAATCGTCACCTTGGGCAGCCAGACATTGAGCTCCCGGTCTTCCTCTACAGAGAACGTCATGGTACTGCCAGCTGCTTTCAGGTTCTCAATTCTCTCGCTCAGTTGGGCAACCCAGGACTCCATTACGCTCTTATCAGCCAGGCTCTCCGCCGTCACTTCGGGCATGTAAATCATTTCCCGAAGCACAGTGACCGGGTAAATACGGGACAGCTTATCGGCCACCTTGTGGACGTCTCTGAACTCTTTCACCAGCTCCTCAAGGGGCTGATCGCTGATCCCCGGGGCATTTTCGTTAACATGCAGGCTGGCATTTTCCAGTGCTGACTGGGTCAGGTAACCATCCAGCGCACCATCATCTTTCAGGTACTGTTCCTGCTTGCCACGCTTAACCTTGTACAGCGGTGGCTGAGCAATGTAGATGTAGCCATTTTCAATCAGCTCAGGCATCTGACGGAAGAAGAAGGTCAACAGCAGTGTACGGATGTGCGATCCATCCACGTCCGCGTCGGTCATGATAATGATGTTATGGTAGCGGAGTTTTTCAATATTGAACTCCGTACGGCCAATGCCACACCCCAGGGCTGTAATCAGGGTTCCGACTTCCTGGGAGGACAGCATCTTGTCAAAGCGGGCTTTCTCAACGTTCAGGATCTTACCCTTGAGCGGCAGGATCGCCTGAGTCTTGCGGTTACGACCCTGCTTGGCGGATCCACCTGCCGAGTCACCCTCCACTATGTAGAGTTCAGAAAGCGCCGGGTCTTTCTCCTGACAGTCCGCCAGTTTGCCAGGTAATCCGGCAATATCCAGGGCACCTTTACGGCGGGTCATTTCCCGCGCTTTACGGGCCGCTTCACGGGCCCTGGCAGCGTCCAGCATCTTACCGACAACCGCTTTGGCTTCCTGGGGGTTTTCTATCAGGTAGTCCGCCAGGTATTTGCCCATCTCCTGCTCTACCGCGGTTTTTACCTCGGAGGACACCAGCTTGTCTTTGGTCTGGGAGGAGAATTTAGGGTCCGGCACTTTGACAGAGATGATTGCCGTCAGGCCTTCACGGGCATCATCACCGGAGGTGGCCACTTTGGCGGTCTTCTGGAAACCTTCCCGTTCGATATAGCCATTCAGGCTTCGGGTCAGCGCCGCACGGAAGCCCGCCAGGTGCGTTCCACCATCGCGCTGGGGGATGTTATTGGTAAAGCAGAATACCCCTTCCTGGAAGCTGTCATTCCACTGCATGGCCACTTCCACACCAATACCGTCTTCCCGGGTCATTTCAAAGTGGAAGACTTTATTGATGGTGGTTTTATTCTGGTTCAGGTGTTCCACAAAGGCCTTCAGACCACCATCGTATTTGAAGTCATCAACCTTGCCGGTACGTTCATCCGTCAGCTGGATGTAGACTCCTGAATTCAGGAACGAAAGTTCACGCAGGCGCTTGGCCAGAATGTCATAACTGAACTGAATATTTGAGAAGGTCTCAGGGGAAGGAATAAAGTGCAGTTCCGTCCCGGTAACGTCCGTCTCACCAATGACCTTTAATGGCTCTTCCGGAACCCCTTGATGGTACACCTGCTGATGAACCTTGCCATGGCGGCGGATGGTCAGTTTCAGCTGACTGGACAAGGCATTAACCACTGACACACCCACACCGTGCAAACCGCCGGAGACCTTATAGGTGTTGTCATCAAATTTACCACCGGCATGAAGCACCGTCATGATGACTTCAGCGGCAGAAACGCCCTCTTCCTCATGGATATCCACAGGGATACCACGGCCATTATCCTTAACCGTGATGGACTCATCCGGGTGAATAATGACAGAAATCTTGTCACAGTGCCCCGCCAGCGCCTCATCGATGGAGTTATCAACCACCTCAAACACCATATGGTGCAGACCGGTACCATCATCGGTATCACCAATGTACATCCCCGGGCGCTTGCGGACAGCATCCAGGCCCTTCAGGACCTTAATATTGGATGCGTCGTAGTTTTGTTCACTCATGCTCTATCTCCAAAGACTCAGCCCGGCGAATACTTTGCTGACCAGGGTTCTCATGTGATGTAACAGTAACCTGTCCATGTTTCACGTGAAACATTTTTACTTCCGTTTCAGGCAACCAGCAATGTTCCAGTGCCTCCTTCTCAACACAGGTGATGAAGGTCTGGCAGTTCATTTTTTGAAACAATCGACAAAGCTTTTGTCGATTAGGGGTATCCAGTTCTGATGGCAGGTCATCGACCAGGAAGATGCACTGTTTGTCTTGCAGATCTTTGTAAAGAAAGCCCTGAGCGAGTTTCAGTGCACAGACCACCAGTTTTAATTGACCTCGGGAGAGAATATCAACCGCGCTGCCTTTGCCCATCCGAATCCTTAAATCTGCCCGTTGCGGCCCGGCATGGGTATAGCCCGATTGGATATCCCGTGGCAGTCCGCTACTGAGTACTTCATGCAGTTCTCTCTCCCGATCCCACCCTCGGTAATATTGGATGGAAAGATTATCCAGATCTGCCAGTTCCGAAAGCACCTCATTGAAGACGGGCGTCAGTTTCTGGATATAATCGCCGCGTAACACATCGATGGCATTGGCCGCTTTGGCAAACTCTATGTTCCACGAAGTCAATTCAGAACCGTTTATTCTACCATGACGGAGCAGACTGTTCCGCTGTTTCAGAGCCTTCTGCATGCGTTTCCATAGCGGGAAAAAGTCATGATGTTTCACGTGAAACACCCCCCAATCAATAAAGTTCCTTCTCAGCTTTGGGGAGCCTTCAAGCAAACGGAAGGTGTCCGGATTAATCACCTGTAAGGGCAGTAACCTGGCCAGCTCAGATGTGGACTTCAGGTTTTCTCCGGACACCCGTATCTGCAGTGTTTCATCCCGCAGGTTTCTGGAAACACCAACCGGTATGGTTCCCGATGACACACCGATTCGGCCAAACACCGTACAGACCTCGGCATCACGATTGATCACCGGCTTAATTCGGGAGGTCCGAAACGATCGGGCAACCCCGAGAAGATGTATGGCCTCAAGCACGCTGGTTTTACCACTGCCATTGAGCCCGTAGAGCACGTTTACAGAAGGGGAAGGGGTAAGCGAAACAGAGGAGAGGTTTCTAATATCAGTTATGGAGAGCTGTTGAATCATATTCTGTTTATTTCCGAACCTGAGTAGCCCGGAAGCCGGATCAGGGCGAGTGTCTGATGCCACAACATCAGACACTGACTACTTCTGCCGACAGGCGGTTACAGCCTCATAGGCATAACAACATAGGTGGAGTCACCAGACTCAGACTCCTCAAGCAGCGCACTGCTGTTCGGATCAGAGAGGGTCATTTTGATGGTCTCTCCAGAAAGCACAGAAAGCACATCCAACAGGTAGCTGACGTTAAACCCGATCTCCATGGAGTCACCATGATAAGCCAGGCTCAACTCTTCTTCGGCTTCCTCCTGCTCCGGGTTGTTAGCAATCACCTTAAGCTGGCCATCCGAAAGAATCAGGCGGATACCCCGGTATTTCTCATTGGACAGAATAGACGCACGCTGGAATGACTGACGCAGTTCCTGGCGATCACCAATAATGATTTTATTGCCGCCCTTCGGGATCACCCGCTCATAGTCAGGGAACTTACCGTCCACCAGTTTGGAGGTGAACATAAAGTCACCGGTTTTGGCTCTGATATGATTCGCACCCAGGGTAATATGAACACTCTCTTCCCCTTCGGTGAGCAGACGCGCCATCTCAAGAATACCTTTACGGGGCACAATTACCTGATGCTTGTCCTGCTGGTTGATATCGGCATCCACACTGCACATGGCCAGGCGATGACCATCGGTAGCCACAGCCCGGAGACAGTTCTGACTGACTTCCAGCAGCATGCCGTTCAGATAGTAACGAACATCCTGCTGGGCCATGGCAAAGCCGGTACGGTCAATCAGGCGACGAAGACGTGACTGACCAATGGTAAAGGATACCGATCCCGCCTCCTCTTCAATACTGGGAAACTCATTGGCCGGCAAAGTGGAGAGGGTAAACCGGGACCGGCCAGCCTTTACCTTGACCTTCAGATCATCCTGATGCACTTCAATCAGGGTGTTTTCAGGCAGGGACTTACAGATATCCATCAGCTTTCTGGCCGGTACCGTAATCTCTCCGGCTTCTTCCGCAACATCTTCCAGGGCGACACGGCCAACCAGTTCGACTTCCAGGTCAGTACCGGTTAACGAGAGCTGGTTTCCATCGACTACCATCAACACATTGGACAATACCGGCAGCGTCTGTCTGCGCTCAACCACACCGGCAACCAGCTGAAGTGGCTTAAGCAATGCTTCCCGATTAATGGTAAATTTCATCGCTTTCCTTTCTCTTGATATAAAAAGGTATTCACCTTTTTATGAGGTTGAATAAGGTGGAATTAACTTGTCAGTGAGCGCAACAGGTTTTTGTAATCGCTTTTGATCTCGTTATCCACTTCGACCAGTTCTTTTACTTTACGGCAAGCGTGAAGAACGGTGGTATGATCACGTCCGCCATAGGCATCACCAATCTCGGGCAAACTATGACTGGTCAACTCTTTGGAGAGTGCCATGGCGATTTGCCTTGGCCTTGCCACAGAACGACTGCGACGCTTGGAAAGAATATCCGCCACTTTGATCTTGTAGTACTCAGCAACCGTCCTCTGGATATTATCTATACTGACCTGTTTATCCTGTAAAGCCAACAGGTCTTTCAGGGACTCGCGGATCAGATCAATATCAATACGGCGTCCCATAAAGTGCGCGCTGGCGATCACCCGTTTCAGGGCACCTTCGAGTTCACGCACATTGGAACGGATTCTCTGGGCAATAAAGAAGGCGGCTTCATGGGGCAGTTCAACTTTCTGCTGTTCTGCCTTTTTCATCAAAATGGCAACGCGGGTTTCCAGCTCTGGCGGCTCAACGGCTACCGTTAAACCCCAGCCAAATCGTGACTTCAGCCGTTCTTCAACACCGCTGATCTCCTTTGGGTAACGGTCACAGGTCAGAATCATCTGCTGACCACCTTCCAGCAACGCATTGAAGGTGTGAAAAAACTCTTCCTGTGAACGCTCTTTACCGGCAAAGAACTGGATATCATCAATCAGTAGCGCATCAACCGAACGATAGTACTTTTTAAAATCATTAATAGCATTCAGCTGCAGTGCTTTCACCATGTCCGCAACAAAGCGCTCGGAGTGTAAATAAACGACTCTGGCATTACGGTTCTGCTTGACCAGGAAATTACCCACCGCATGCATCAAGTGAGTTTTACCCAGACCAACACCACCGTACAAGAACAGCGGGTTGTAGGAAGCGCCGGGGTTTTCTGCCACCTGCCGAGCGGCCGCCAGGGCCAGCTGGTTTGATTTACCCTCAACAAAGGTTTCAAAAGTGAAACCAGTGTTCAGCGAACTGTGATGCTTGATAGACCCTTCAACTTCAACCTGCCGCACCGGGGCAACGGGCTCTTCAGCCGCAGTACTCGCCGACTCTTTCAGCGGGTTTACCTTGATCTGGGCGGGCTCTTCTGTCTGCCTGCTGTCATCTTCCTGAAAACCGGAGTCTGATACCAGATCCGGCTCCGGGGTGTTGTCCTGCGCTACCGTTAAAGCCGAAACCAGCTCATGGGTGACCACTGAACGCTCAATAGCGGCCTGTTTCAGCGGGTTCTCAATGGGTTTCTCAGAAACGGTCACCGTTGCCGCAGGCTGAACCTCTCTGGGAGGCACTTCCCTGAGCTGAGGCTCTCTTGGCCGTGCAGACCGCTTGCTCAGTGAGGGGGGCCGACGATTGGACACCGCCAACGCTACGGCTGGAGAGTCCCCATCGGACAGTTCATCCAGAATCTCTTCGATTCTTGGCAAAAACTTCTCTTTCACCCAGTCGGCAACGAACCGGTTGGGAGCCAGTAAACACAAATCGTGTTCGTCCCCCATCACTTTCAAAGGGCGAATCCAGGTATTGAATTGCTGAGAAGACAGCTCATCCTGCAGGATATCGATACATTTTTGCCACAGCTCAAGGGGCACAGGCACTCTCCTACTCTCCTACTCTCCCGCTCTCCCACCCATCTCCGGATATAGATAAGGATCAGAATCAAGGTTTGATACGGGTATCACTGAAGCCGGTCAGACAGCCTGCTGAAGACCTTCAGGTATGAAATAACGATTGGATAGACAAAAGGGAATTGTATCCTTTCTGGAAAAAGTTATCCACACCTGCAAAATAGGACAACAGATCATCCATTAGAAACAATATCCTTATAATTCAATGAGTTGAAAATAAAACAGCCATAATGCGGAGGAAAATATTGCTCACTGCACCCTGTGGGTAGGTCCGTTTATGAATGGCAATAAACCTTATGATTTTCCTGTGGGTAAATTGAATAACAAGCGATCTGTGGATAACAGTCGTAGTTATCCACAAGACATCAAGACCAAAACAACAACATACCTCCGGGATTTCTACAAAAAAGCACACATCCTTAAAGGCAGGTGATAACTGGCATAAACGGAGTTATCCACAGAAAAACCCTGCCTAAATAATTACATTAAAATCAAAAACACATCACATAAGAGATAACTTATCTATTTATATATCTATGAATCGCGGCCTGGTGATTAACATTATTTGATCTTTTGTACTAACTTGAACAGGGTGTTCAACAAGGTCATACCAACAAAATAAAATTCATTCATTATGTTAGATCCGCTATCAAGGCTGACGGCTGTGCTGGAGGCACAAATGCCCATGGCCAACAATGAGGTCACAGGGCACTTGGCTAGCCAGGGTGCTTTCGGGCGATGTGTGAAGGATGCCAGTCAAACAGAAAAGAAGCTGCCCGAGCAGTCCGTGGCCAATATAAACTCGACTGCCCGGGAAGGTAGGAATGGATTCAGGCAGATCTCAAAGGGAACCGATTTTCAGCTGAACCGGTACAAGATAAATCCTTTGTTAGAAATGGAATTTATGCCGACATACGGGGGATTTGAGCCAATCGGGTACTATTGTGGCCTGCATAGGACTCAATTGCAGAGTAAAATCAATCTGTTCCGTAAAATGATTCCAAAGTTGACCCTGGAAATCGGTCAAATTGCCAAGGACAAAAACTTGTCAATGTTCTCTGAGAGGATTCAGCGTTGGTGTTTTAACTGCCTATTCGTGCAGGATGCGTTGAGTTTGGATCCATCGATGAGGAACAACTGCAAGCTCCACGGATTGGAACAGCAGATGTGCCATTATGACGATCAGCTTGTGGAGTGTTTGCTCAGTTACCAGCCAGATACTCCTGATGAACAGCAAGAGCTGTTTATTATGTGTATCTGGTATCTGAGCCTGCTGGTAATTTCTGATAGAGGTCGAAGTGCTAACACTCTGGTTATCAACCGCAAGGTGGTCGCTCTTTTGGATGATGGCCTAATCCGGGAGATTGATAAAGAGAGAGCCCGGCTGCGTATGTCCTGCCTCTATTCGGCCGATGATCCCACCATGGACGATCAGAGATTGTCGAAGATTCTGTTTGGCCAAATCATGACTTCGTTGGGGAATATCCGCTGTTACAGTCTTGATATTGCCAAATGTGAAAAGCTGTATGACATTGTTGAACAACTGGTTACCTCAGACCCGATATTCCGCCTGGAACAGGATGCTGAGGATGTGCCCACTCAATGGCAGCAGATAAAAGCGCATTTGCTTGAATTAACCACCACCACGATCCGGGACGTCAAGGGCATAAGAAAGGATTTTATGGGCGTTGGCGAATTCGATGAGACCTGTACGCTCGAGTATGCGTTCTACTGTCTTGGTTTCTGGCAAAGCGGATTCTGCTCGCCGGACATTGGCCTGATCGCTTTGCAGACTCTGTACCAGAACCGCTCGCTGTCATCCGTCAAAGAACTATTGGTAAATTCGCAGAAAGCGGCCTGTAACGATGGCCAGGATAATCCGGCGCTGTATGCCCTTATGGAGTTTCTGATCAATTATGCCTGTGAGGATAGTGTTGCCAGAGTCGAGAATGATGACATGAGATATTACCTGAAAAGCCTGATCTTTTATCTGGATGGACAGCTCGACAAGGCCATTGCTCAGGCCCGGTTATCCCGTTTTCCTGAAGCTTTCTGGCTGCTTGGCTCACTCCAGATGAGTAAAGAAAATGCGAATACTGAAGAAGCCATTGCCAGTATTGAATCAGCCATTATGCGTGGTGTGGAAGCCGGCAAGCTGAAGCTGGCTCTGCTGTTGTTAAAATCCAGGGAACCGGACCTGTTGAAAATTTCCGGTTTACTCAATGATGTGCTGGAACACTATGGACGTTTAGGTGCAGTCAAGCTGCAGAGTGAGCTGGCCGAGGTCCGCGACAGCCTGGAGTTAAGTGCTGAAGCCAGTTCAGTGGTGAATTCCCCTGCATTAAACGATGACTGGCTACTGAGTGATGACATGCCAAAACGGTCATCCGCTGTAGCCCCCAGAAATAAAAACAAAGGCAAGCGGTCCAAACATAAAAGAGCGGGCTCCAGGGGCGGCAAAGAGCGTTCAGCAGCCGACAGCCACAAAGCAGGCAGGGCAAATAAAGCAGTTGGTGCTGAAAACCGGCCGACAGTGGATATTCCCCTGGCGGTTGTTCCGCAACGTCAAACCCAATGGCTTACACAATACGATATGGCGATCCTGAGTCTGTCGGTTACCCATGCCGTATACTGCCAGGGGTACGATCAGGCCTATGGGTTGCTCCTGGAAGCCAATAAGAAAGTCAACTGGGATTTTCAGCAAGCCACCATCGCCCGGCTGGATTTGTGGCGCCTGCGGGGGCTGGCCAATAACCGCCAGCATTTGCAGTTTTTAAGTCAGTCAGTGCAGGCAGGGGAGAAGACCATTGAATTCTCTGTAATCCCCCAGCAAAGCCCCCTGCTTGCCCAGTTCGGGCTGGCCCGGAGTGAGCGCATTCCCCTGACCGCCGACGTCAGTGTGGCCCGTGATGCACTGCGTAATCTGGTGATCGATAAATCATTAAACTGGCTCTGTTTTCTCCATGCAGAACCGTTGGCCCTGGAGGATCTCAAACAGCGATGGCAGGATCATCCGCTGGAGACAGCCGAACAGCAGTTAACTGATTTTGAGCACAGTCTGTCCATGACGTTTACCACCGCTTCCTATCTGTCAATGCTTGGGCATATCTACGGAGATATTGCCCGGGACCTGCACCCTGCTGATGGTACCGAGGAGATCCGGCGGATCAGGGCATTGTCGGCCGCGTTTTACGATGCTGCCAACAAGTTCAATGAATGGCGCAACCGCCTGAAAAATGATGGTGTATTAAACAATCGGATCGCTAAGGCCACCCCTTTGGGCAACCTGCAGAAAATTCGTGCAATGCAGGGCAGAGCCAGTCGGGAAAAAATTGAAACCCAGCTTTACGGCGGTGATCATCAACCCGGGACGGAAAGAGCGAAGGAAGTGTAGGGAGAAACAACGGGTGGTAATGCGGTGCTTCTTGACAAATGCAAATTGACGCTAACCCAGCAATTACTTAGAATGCCCGTCTTTTGTAAGTCCATTAAGACGAGTAACCACGATGAAAAGAACTTTCCAGCCAAGCAACCTGAAGCGCAAGCGTAACCACGGCTTCCGTGCGCGCATGGCTACCAAGAACGGCCGTGCGGTAATCAACCGTCGTCGAGCTAAGGGACGCAAGCGTCTGTCAGCCTGATCAATGCCTGTGGCTAAACGCCGTAGCTAATAAAGAGAGCATCAGTGTGAGCTTATCTTTTAGCCGTGCATCACGGCTACGCTCCTCGGCTGATTTCAAACAGGTATTTGATACAACGGATATCAAGGTATCCAGCAGACAGCTTCTGATACTGGCAAAAGCCAATGAGCTTGGCCGGGCAAGACTGGGTCTGGTGGTTGCCAAAAAAAATATTCGTACTGCCGTTGGCCGAAACCGGGCCAAACGCCATATCCGGGAAACCTTTCGTCTGCAACAGGATGAAGTCGGTAACCTGGATATTGTCGTTCTGGTCCGGAAAGGTTTCAGTGATCTGAATGACAGTGACCTGAACCAGCTACTCAACCAGCAGTGGCAAAGGTTGAAACGAAGGCTGCACGAATGGGAAGCGTCGGCATCGCGTTGATATCCAACCTGAAGAAAATGCCAGAGTTAACAGGAAGCCCCGGGGTTTTTCCTGTTCGGCTCGACCAGGCTCAGAAAGCTTTCTTATATAAACAGCCGCAGTTGAGTATCGACTGTCTGGGGCTGTTGCCCGCACAGGGCATGTTAATAAGCAATAAGGCTTTGATCTGGCTGAAGGCTTGCTATAGAGCCAAGGGCTTTCTACAGGACTAAAGGCACTGACAAAATGAAGGCATTTATGGGCAGATTAGCAACTATCCCCCGGTCATTTCTGACCGGACTGATCAGGATATATCGCTATGCGCTAAGTCCTCTGATGCCCAGCCGGTGCCGCTTTTACCCCTCTTGCTCTGCCTACGGCCTGGAAGCCTTAAATCGTCATGGTTTTCTGACTGGTAGCAAGCTTATCTTGCTCCGACTACTGAGGTGCCACCCCTGGCATCCAGGAGGATTTGACCCGGTACCGGAAAAAGATTCTGGTGATCATCGGACACAATCAGACAATCATATTCATTCACCTGAATGTGTGGCCCGGAACTCATGGATTTCCAAAGAACACTCCTGATCGGCGCTATTGCTGTAGTTGGTGTTTTAACACTGCAGCAATGGAATGAAGACTATCCCGGTACGCCGAAGTCGGCATCCGTCGCTCACTCCGTATCCAGCAGTCAAGCTGGTTCCGATCTGCCGTCGATGACTGATGGCAACGCTATTCCCGCCACCGACGATGGTGCGGTAAAACCTTCTGCCCAGCTTATCAGCGTCAGGACCAATACCATTGATGCGCTGATTGACCCTGCCGGTGGCGATATCATCAGCCTGACCCTGCCACAATACCCGGCATGGTTGCCGGAAGAAGGTGAGCCAACGGTGCCTTTCCAGCTTCTGGTGAACAGCCCGGACTGTCAGGGAGAAACCACCTGTGTATTCACTGCACAGAGTGCGCTGGCAAAAACCGATGGCCCGGACGCGAACAATCTTCGCGGGGTTTACCAGGTAAAGCAGGCCAATTACACGCTTGAGGATGGTGAGAACACGTTGACCGTTGACCTCCATAAAACCATGGATGGCGTCGACATTACCAAAACCTTCACCTTCTATCGTGACCGCTACGATGTTGCTGTTCATTACCAGGTGATCAATAACAGCAATAAGGTGTGGCGTGATCAGTTTTATGCCCAGCTGAAGCGGGATAATTCAGAAGATCCAAGTCAGCTTAACTCCAAAGCGCCAATGAACACTTATCTGGGCGCGGCGGTTCGCTCTAATGATGAGCCTTACGCCAAGCTGCCTTTTGATGATTTTGCTGATAAGGCATTCGCTGAGCGGGTTCAGGGTGGTTATGCCGCCATGCTCCAGCACTACTTTGTCAGTGCCTGGGTTCCTGATCAGCAGAAAGCCCATCAGTATTACACCAAGCAGAACAAAGATGGCTACAACTTCGTCGGCTTCTATGACGATGCCATGGTGGCCCAGCCTGGTGAAACCATCGAGACCGGTGCCACTTTGTATGTTGGCCCAAAGAACCAGGAAAACCTGAAGTCTCTGTCCGATGGTCTTGAGCTGACCGTTGACTACGGCATGCTCTGGTTCCTGGCGCAGCCACTGTTCACCATCCTGAAGTGGATTCACTCTCTGGTTGGCAACTGGGGCTGGTCCATCATTCTGCTGACAGTACTGGTCAAGGCGGTATTCTATCCATTGAATGCCACCAGTTTCCGGTCCATGGCGAAAATGCGCAAACTGGGGCCCAAGCTTCAGGAGATGAAAGAGAAGTATGGCGATGATCGCCAGAAAATGTCTCAGGCCATGATGGAGCTGTACAAGAAAGAGAAGGTCAACCCGATGGGGGGCTGTCTGCCGATTCTGGTCCAGATGCCGGTGTTCATTGCCCTGTACTGGACTCTGCTGGAGTCGGTGGAGTTGCGTCAGGCTCCATGGCTGGGCTGGATTCACGACCTGTCCCAGATGGATCCGTACTTTATCCTGCCACTGATCATGGGGGCTTCGATGTTCATTCAGCAGATGCTGAACCCGACACCGCCAGATCCTGTGCAGGCTAAAGTGATGAAGATGATGCCGGTGATCTTCACCTTCTTTTTCCTGTTCTTCCCGGCGGGTCTGGTTCTGTACTGGGTGACCAACAACGTGCTGTCGATTATCCAGCAGTACATTATTACCCGGAAAATCGAACAAGAAGGCTAAGCCTTTCGCGAAGCAGCTTTCCCGGTTAAAGCTGCTTCGCTCTCCCTCTTCTCCTCAACCTCGCTTTGATAAAACCCTATCCTGAAAAGAGCCTGCCCATACTCATTCTGATGCGGTAAAAAATAGCGTCTGAATTTTCTACAGTTGCTCTGGGCTGAACCGATAAACAGTTAGTAACTTGGCCTTCCCACGTTGGGCTAACTGGAAAAGATCAGCAACATGATTAAAAAACTGATAAGCACAGCCATAGTAAGCAGTGTTATCGGGAGCGCATCAGCCAATCCTGAGCTGGGGTACATGACTATTGGTACTGATCAGTACCAACTATTCAATGCGACCATTGCCATTGATGCTCTGCCGTCAGAACTTACCAACAAGAAGCTGAAGGTAAAGCTTGGGTCTATTACCGAATTTTCCCGGCATAATATTGAGTATGACAAGCAGGTCTCCAGTCTGCGGTTTAAAGTGGCCAGGGATAGCGATGGCAAGCCGCTGATCAAGGTTCGCTCGGTTCGGGAAATTACCTCCAGCGAACTGAAGGCTGTGATCAAGTTGACGGTGGGGAGTCAGAAAATATATGGGATCTATAATTTCAAGTTAACGCCCGGTAACGAACAGCAGGTTACCTTAAATCTGCTTAACGCTGACCATCAGCCTGAACAGCCGATCACAACCGCCAAAGCCCGACAGCCCTACGCTACGGCTCAGCCATTACCCTCTGAGACCAGTATTACCGCTTCAGACGCAGACTTTCTTACGATGTCTTCCGCCGGGCATTACCGGGTCAAGGCGGGACAAAGTATCAGTGGCATTGCCATGGAGTTGCTGCCCCGGTATCCGGAGGTGGCCAACTGGCGAACACTGATGAACCAGCTGGCCTCTCTGAACCCAGAGGCCTTCATCAATGGCGATATCAATAAACTGCGGGTTAATGCGCAGTTACAACTGCCAGGACATCTCCGGGAAAACAATCAGGTCATCGACCAACCGTCATGGGCTTCGGTAAAAACATCTGACACTGCCAAGGGCAAGACCAACGTTGCGCACAGTCAACACAGGCAAGCACCTTCGACGGTCAGCCACTCGTTAAACTCAACAATTATCATCAAAGACCTGCCAGAAGGCCTTGCCGGCAAAGACAACCTTAAGGTTCAGTTGGGCTCAATTACCGACTATTACCGACAAGGCATCGATTATAATCAGCAGGTTGCAGGTCTTCAGTTTGATATAACGGCGAATAACAACAGAGAAACGGTGCTCAGGGCTCGCTCGACCCGTGACATCAATGCCAGGCAACTGACGGCTGTGGTCAGGTTTTCGGCGGGAAGAAAAAAGGCCTATGGTGTTTATGAAATTCGTCCCGGTAACAATGGGCGACACATTGCTTTTAACCTGTTAGATATCAAGGGCGGGAAAAAGCCTCAGGTTGTCAAGAATAACGTCCCGGCAAAAACACCCGGTGACAGTGCCAAGAAGCAGGCGTTGGCCGCATTAAGCAGCAAACTGAAGTCGTATGAACAGGAACCGAACCATTCTTCCGACCAATCGGTTCATCAGGATACCTCACCGTCAAAGACCTCTGGTGATGTTGCCAAAACACAGGCATTGGCAGCATTACGTAAGAAAATGAATGGATATAAGCAGGCCAGGGAAAACCGTCCATCCGGGACAGCAGATAACGTATTTACCGGAAGGATCAACCGTAACGATGCTCAACCCTCTTCTATGGCAGGGCAGAAAACTTACCGCGTTGCCAAAGGTGAAAGTCTAAGCTCTATAGCCATGAAGCTAAGCAACGCTTATCCGGGCAGCTGGCGAGAGGTAATGAAAGGTCTGGTAAGCAGTAACCCCGGTGTATTTATTGGCGGTGATATTAACAAGATACGTGTAGGAACCCTGTTAAACCTCCCTGACGCCGGTCATTCTGATCGTCTTGATAAAGCCATGCCCCGTGGCAATTTGATGGCAGGACAGAAAACTTACCGGGTTGCCAAAGGTGACACGCTAAGCACTATCGCCATGAGGCTAAGCAAGGCTGACCCCGGCTCGATGGGCTGGCGGTGGATAATGAAAGGTCTGGTGAGAAATAACCTTGATGCATTTATCGGCGGTGATATCAACAAGATACCCGCAGGAACCCTGCTAAACCTCCCTGATGCCCGTCAAAATGATCATCTCTATAGAGTAGCGGCTGGCGACAATGTCAGTACGATTGCCTGGAGAATGCAGTATAAATATCCCCATCCCACTGGATGGCGAGGGGTGATGCAACAGATCGTCTATATGAACCCCGGGGCTTTCACTGACGGTAATCCAAACAGGCTACGGGCGAATGAAATACTGATCATGCCCGATGCCGGTGCTGTTGAGATTGAGGCGGAAAATCAGGAGTTGGCCGAGCAGCAGCCAGAAATAAAGAGATCAAACGCTGATAGTCACCGTAAGCGGCAGGAATTACGGCAGAAGTTAGCAGAAATAGCCAAAAAGAGGGCCGCTGCCGCTCAGCAGTCATCAGCAGCACAGACATCTGATACGAAAAGCAATCAGCCGAAAAAAACACATCAGGCGTTAGCAAAGCAAGAGCAGAGGTTCTCTCCCACTTCGGAGCAAGCAGAAGCGCAGACAGCAAATACCGATATTTACCGTAAGCCGGAAAAAACGCATCAGACGTTGGCAAAGCTGGACCGAAAAATGCCATCAATGCCTGCAGAGCAGCCGGTGCAGCAGACAGCAGAAACTATTTATAAGGTCACTGCAAGTCAGAGTCTTGCTGCCATTGCCCATAAGTTGATACCCGATTATCCACAGTTCGACAGCTGGTATGACTTACTCCAGGAACTGGCAAAGCTAAACCCCTCACTGTTTGTAAATAATGATATTGGTGCAATCAGAAAAGGGACTGTGTTGCAGCTACCAGAGAAACAATCCCCCAAACACTCTATGGATGGCACATCGACATCATCCAAACCGGTGGAGCGTATTCAAGGGGAACCCCTCAGCGTAAGACCGCCTGAGGAAACCACAGGGAATGTGACCGCCCCTTCATACAACAAAATCAGTAACTCACTGCTGTCCAGAACCGGAAAGACTCCGGTATACAAGGTCCCTGAAGGCTATACCATCAGCATGGTGGCGATTAAACTGTTACCTCTGTATCCGGACTATGACAACTGGACATCCTTGATGAAGGACCTCTATAAACTCAACCCGGATGCTTTTATCAACAGAGATATCAACAAGCTCCGTGACAACAGCCAGTTGAAACTGCCCCGCAGGATAAGCTCATGATCCTGTACTAAAACAGGCACCGGGCATAGACTATGCCATCGTTTTAGCAGTTACCGATGGCTCGTTATGTCTGATTTCAGCAACCTTCACCAGGATACCATTGTCGCCCAGGCCACAGCCCCCGGTCGTGGAGGCGTGGGTATTATTCGGGTGTCGGGTCCTGATGCCCTGCGTGTGGCAAGAGAAGTACTGAAGCTGGAGCCTAAACCGCGCTTTGCCCACTACACCCCATTTCATGATGCCTGTGGCCAGATTCTGGATGAAGGCATCGCGCTATATTTTCCCAACCCCAACTCCTTTACCGGTGAGGATGTGCTTGAGCTTCAGGGCCATGGTGGCCCCATCATCCTTGATCTGCTGCTGAAACGCATTCTGGCGCTTGGCGTCCGTCAGGCAAACCCGGGAGAGTTCTCCGAGCGGGCTTTTCTGAATGACAAACTGGATCTTGCCCAGGCTGAGGCCATTGCCGACCTGATCGACAGCACTTCCGAGCAGGCGGCACGTTCCGCCTTACGCTCACTGCAGGGCGCTTTCTCGCAACGGGTCAATGCACTGGTTGAGTCTTTGATCGAACTGAGAATCTATGTTGAGGCCGCTATCGACTTCCCGGAAGAGGAAATTGATTTCCTGAACGATGGCAAAGTCACCGGTGAGCTGGCCAGTATCTCGCAACAGCTTGGTGAGGTTATCCGTGAAGCGGGCCAGGGCGCGATTCTCAGGGATGGCATGACCGTAGTGATTGCCGGTCGGCCCAATGCCGGAAAATCCAGCCTGATGAATGTTCTGGCTGGCCGGGACACGGCCATTGTCACCGATATTGCCGGCACTACCCGGGATGTATTGAAAGAACATATCAATATCGATGGCATGCCACTGCATGTGATTGATACCGCCGGTCTGCGTGAAACCGAAGACCGGGTGGAACAGATTGGTGTCGAGCGGGCTTTTAAAGCCATTGAAGAGGCTGACCGGGTGTTGCTGATGGTGGATGGATCATCAACCGAAGCAACCCATGCTCATGATATCTGGCCTGAGTTTGCCGACCGTTTGCCCGTTCAGGAGAAACTGACCATCATTCGCAATAAAATCGACCTTACCGGCGAGCAGCCCGGGTTTTCAGAAGTTGATGGTGTTCCGGTTATACGACTCTGTGCCTGTAATAACCAGAAAAGCGAGCGCGGGGTTGGTGCTCTCCGGGAGCACCTGAAAGCCTGTATGGGATTTGAAGGTGCTATGGAAGGCAGCTTTTCTGCCAGGCGTCGCCACCTGGAAGCGTTGCGACAGGCGGGAGAGTATATTGAAAACGGCCGTCAACAACTGGAGCACCTTGGCGCCGGTGAGCTGCTCGCCGAGGACCTTCGCCTTGCTCAGAAAGCCCTGGGAGAAATTACCGGCACCTTTTCCAGTGATGATCTGCTGGGTCGCATCTTTTCGTCCTTCTGTATCGGGAAGTAACCGGTAGAAATTTAAAGACCGGGTTTGGCAGGAATGATCCACATTTTTCATAATGTGGATTCAATAAGTACTCCCCGCCCTATCGGGCATTCTAAGATTGCTCTGAGAACCTTCCTGCTTCAATACTCCTTCCCTTATTGCAGCAATACTTCTTTACTGGGTGCTGAATACTTACGTTTTATTGTCTTTTCGGGAAAAGAACTTCAGAGCTATTCATTAGAGGCTGTATGGGTAAACATATCGCGGTTAAGGCTGATAATTCCGTTAACCAATACCCGGTAACAAACCCGCCCGATCCCCAGACGGGAGAAAAAACTACGAAGGGGGTATCGATTGTTCCTCCTCAACAGATGTCACCTTTACAGGCATTACCGGATGAGATCCTGGTTGAAATTGCTGACTACCTGCCTGTGGTTGATATTAGATGCCTGTTCTTTAACAAATAAGCGTTTAATTACACTTTTCAACTCAGAAGAAAAACTGAAAAAACTGGCCGCTCAATATTATGGCTCTGCCTCTGATGCCTATAGAAAAATGATTGAAAACATGGATATACCTGCTGTTCCGGGTAATGAAATTTATGACCCTTTATTACGGCTTGCTTATCATCGCTACGTAAGCAATAAATATCTGGAAAGTAATCCCCTGCAAACCTCCGTGATGACGCTGAATGGGCATACCGGTTGGGTGACCTGTGTTACGATATTGCCCGATGGGCGGCTGGTTTCCTGTTCTTATGATGGGACTATTAAGGTGTGGGACCTGAGCAAGCCCAACGGCCAGCAATGTGTGGCGACACTGAAAGAGCATACCAAAGAAGTGCTCTTTGTTACGCCATTGCCCGGTGGGCGACTGGCTTCCTGCTCTCTTGACGAGACCATAAAGTTGTGGGACCTGGGCAAGCCAGACGGGCTGCAATGCATGGTAAAGCTGAATGAGCAGCCGACTTCCTGCTCCCCCCCGCGAAAAAGAAGAAAAATCGTTTAATGATGTAAAAATTACCGGTGGTATCTGAAGTGAAAGTTGCCGCACAATGGCCTGCCTTGAGTCCTGATCATGTTTCCGGGACCGTATTCCTGCATTCACTAATTCATTTATTTATTGAGTTAACGACGTTTTTATCGTCGGGCAGGGAAGTGGATAGGGATTAACTCTTTATCGGGGCCGAGTGATATAACCTGAATTCAGGCAAGCTGATTTTTGCATTTCCGGTAAAAGAACTTTAGGGCTGTTTACCGGTCAGAGGTGGTGTGAAAAAAAATATCGCTGATATTGATACCATTTACCCTGACCACTACCAGGGAACAAGCACGTGTGGTAACCAGGCAGGAGACACAACGACAGAGGGGGTTTCGGTTGTTCCTCCGGAACAGGTGTCGCCTTTACTGGCATTGCCAAATGAGCTCCTGATTAAAATTTCTGACTACCTGTCTTTCGTTGATGTTAGTCACCTGGCTACAACCAGTAAGCGTTTGATTACACTTTTCAACACAGAAGAAAAACTGAAAAAACTGGCCCTTCAATATTATGGCTCTGACCTTGAAGCCTATAGAAAACTGATTGAAGACCGGGATATACATATACCTGCTGTTCCGAACAATGAAATTTATGACCCGGTATTACGGCTTGCTTATCATCGATGCTTAAGCGATCAATACCTGGCTTCTCTGGAAAATAATACCTGGCAAGCCTGGGTGGCAACGAAAAGGCATACTGTCGGGGTGAACTCAGTCACACCATTAGCCGATGGGCAACGGACTTCCTGCCTGGGGCTTACTGATCATCGAAACGCAAGTAATAAATACCTGAAGTTTCTGGGAATTAATACCCAAAAAACCTGCGTGGCGACACTTAAGGAGCACACTGACAGGGTGAGCTCAGTCACGGCGTTGGCCGATGGGCGGCTGGTTTCCTGTTCTTTTGACAAGACCCTGAAGGTGTGGGATCTGAAGCAGCCCGACGGGCAGCAATGTGTGGAGACGCTCAATGGACATGCTGGCAGGGTGAACTCAGTCACGACATTGTACGACGGGCGGCTAGTTTCCTGCTCTGATGACAAGACCCTGAAGGTGTGGGATCTGAACCAGCCCGACGGGCAGCAATGTGTGGCGACGCTGAATGGACATACTGGCAGTGTGAAATCAATTACGACACTGGCCGATGGGCGATTGGCTTCCTGCTCTACTGACAGGACCGTAAAGATCTGGGATCTGAACAAGCCCGACGGGCAGCAATGTGTGGCGACGCTGGATAGTCATAAGTCATGGGTGTACTCAGTTACGCAATTGCCTGATGGGCTGCTGGTTTCCTCCTCTGAGGACGAGACCGTCAAGGTGTGGGATCTTGGCAATTTCCGGGGGCCTCCCTGCGTGGCAACGTTGCATGGGCATATTGACAGGGTGAACTCAGTCGCGCCATTGGCCGGTAAGCAGCTGGTTTCCTGCTCTTCTGACAAGACCGTAAAGGTGTGGGATCTGAGCAATCTTTACGGGCAGCCCTGCGTGGCGACGCTGCGTGAGCATACCGGCGTGGTGAACTCAGTCACGTTATTGCCCGATGGGCGGCTAGCTTCCTGCTCTTTTGACAAGACAGTAAGGGTATGGGATCTGAGCTTGCCCGACGGAGAGCCATGTGTGGCGACACTGCATGGGCATACCGGCTGGGTGGTCTTTGTTACGTCATTGCCCGGTGGGCGGCTGGCTTCATGCTCTTTTGACAAGACTGTAAAGGTATGGGATCTGAGAGAGCCCGACGGGGTAGGGTAGCCATGCGTGGCGGCGTAGAATGTGCACACCGACGGGGTGAACGAAAGTTATGGATGGACGGCTGGCTCCTTGTTCCCCTCCTCATAAAAGAAGAAAAATCGTTTAAAGATGTAAAAAATAGCAGTGGTATCTTATGAAAGTTGCCACGCAGTGGCCTGTCTTGATCCCTTATTCTGTCTTCAGGACCGGATTCATGCGCTCATTAATTCATTTATTAAGTTAACGATTTTTTTATAGTCGGGTCAGGAGGTGAATAGGGTTTTACTCTTTATCAGGGCGGAGTGATATAACCTGAATTCAAGCAGACTGATTATTTTATTTCCGGGAAAAGAACTTTAGAGCTATTCACTGGTCAGAGACTGCATGGCTAATCGTATCGCTGATAACGCTAACGGTTCTTCCCCTCATTATCCCCGGGAAACACATCCATCGGGCAACCAGACAGGGGAAAAAACGACTGAGGGTATTTCGGTTGTCCATCCGGAACAGGTGTCGTCTTTGATGGTATTGCCAAATGAACTCCTGGTTAAAATTTCTAACGACTTGTCTTTCGTTGATGTTAGAAGCCTGGCTTTAACAAATAAGCGTTTAATGACACTGTTCAACACAGAAGAAAAACTGAAAAAACTAGCCATTCAATATTATGGCTCTGCCTTTGAAGCCTATAGAAAAATAATCAGAAACAGGGAGGTACCCGCTGTTCCTGGCAATAAAATTCATGACCGTTTATTACGGCTTGCCTATTATCGATTCGTAAGCAATCAATACTTTGCTGACCTGGGAGGCAAAGCCAGGAGAGCCTGTGTGGCATTTCTGAAAGGGCATAACAGGAGTGTGAACTCAGTTACGGCATTGGCCAATGGTTTGCTGGCTTCCTGTGCTGATGACCGGGCCGTGAAGTTGTGGGATCTGGGCAGGTCAGGTCGGCGCAAATGCGTGGTGACGCTAATTGGGCATACTGAAAGGGTGAACTCAGTCACGTTATTGCCTGATGGACGGCTGGCTTCCTGTTCTGATGACGGGACTGTAAAGGTGTGGGATCTAAGCAAGCCCGACGGCCAGCAATGTGTGGCGACACTGTATGGGCATACCTATCGGGTGAACTCAGTCACGTTATTGCCCGATGGGCGGCTGGCTTCCTGCTCTAATGATCGAACCGTAAAGGTGTGGGATCTGGGCAAGCCCGACAGCCAGCAATGCGTGGCGACGCTGCATGGGCATGGCGACTGGGTGAACTCAGTCACGGTATTGCCTGATGGACGGCTGGCTTCCTGCTCTAATGACAAGACCGTAAAGGTGTGGGATCTCGGTCAGCAGCGCGTGGTGACGCTGAACGGGCATACTAACTGGGTGCAGTCCGTCACGGTATTGGCCGATGGGCAACTGGCTTCCTGCTGTTATGACCATACCGTAAAGGTGTGGGATCTGGGCAAGCCCGACGGCCAGCAATGTGTGGTGACGCTGAATGGTCATACCGGCATAGTGTTATCAGTCACGCAATTGCCTGATGGGCGTCTGGCTTCCTGCTCGGGTCCTTATGACCTGAGCGTAAGAGTGTGGGATCTGAGCAAGCCCGACGATCAGCAATGTGTGGCAATTCTGAAGGGGCATTCAGCTTGTGTGAAATCCGTCACAGCATTGCCTGATGGGGGGCTGGCTTCCTGTTCTCTTGACGGGACCATAAGGGTGTGGCGTCTGAACAAACTCGACAAGAAGCGACGGAGGGTGACACCCCATGGAAAACACAACCGGTTGAAATCAGCCCAGACCGGTGGGCGGCTGGATTCCTGCTCACCTCCCACGAAAAAGAAGAGAATTCGTTGATTGATAATGTAAAAACAAGCTGTCGTATATCAGTAACCTGACAAACTGAGCCCGCAACGAAATGTCAACAGGCTCTTGATGCCTTATCAGTACTCGACCCGGTAGCTCAGGTTATAGGCTCGACCTTCAGCCTTGTGTGCACTGATACCACTGTAGGTTGTCCTTGCCCACTGGCTGTATACGGTCTCGTAGTCTTCATTCAACAGGTTGGTTATGCCTGCTTTAAGGGTGCCCATGGGAAGGTCATAGGAAACCAGAAGGTCAACGGTTGTGTATCCATCAATTTCACGGTCTGTCACCGTCTGGCTGGAAGAACTGTAACTTTTCCCCTTGTCATAATCCAGGAAGGTCATGGATTGCAGACGGACATTAAGATCTCCCTGATCATAAGCGACAAACGTTGTAAATTTCTCCGGTGAGACATCCGCCGCTTGCAGATCCAGCCACTCTCCTATTTCCTTGTAATAGCTGCGCCCTTCAGTAAAGGCGTAAGTACCCCCGACGTACCAGTAATCATTCAGGAAATATTCAATAGCGCCCTCAATACCGTAGACTTTTCTTTTTTGATCCAGCAGGTCTACATTATGATCCGCATTAAAGGCGATGGTTTTGTCCGATTCATTGTAGAAGACGGAGACATTGGCAATGATATTGTCAAAGTTACCCCGCCATCCAAGCTCGTAACTATCCGTCTTGATGGCATCGAGGTTGGCTTCAGAAATATTGGTTCTCTGAAGTGGCAGGTTATTAAGAAGACCACTATCCGGGGAGACCGTATTACGAAGAATTCTCGACGCATCGGGCACATCAAAACCCTGTGAGTAATTAGCGAACAGTTCATTACTTTGATTCAGATGGAAGACGAAGCCAAGATTAAACAGCGTATCGTCGTATTTTCTAACGGCACCTTCCAGTGGAGTTTTTGTTATCCCTAATTGTGGTGCAATCCAAGTTTCAGCGAGAGGCATATGATCACTGATATCCAGCCTTGCACGCTCATACCTGATACCGCCATTCAGCGTCAGCTGTGAGGTTAAATCATAGGAGGTTTGCAAATAAAGCCCAAGGGTTTTGGTTTCAACATCAGGACCATATTCATACTCTGGGCCTGTGGGCTCAATAACTCTGCCACCACTGGCTATATATTTTGCTAAATCATGCAGCTGCCCTCTTTGCTCGCCATCGTCCACATCATAATCAAGGCCGTAGGAAAGCTTGAGCTGATTATTCAGCGAACGGTCAAGGTTCAGTTTTACTCCAAAAACCTCAGCGGTAGACGTCGATTGGTTTATAAATGTACCTACTCCTCGAATGACGTTGGGATAGGGAAAGAATCGGGCTTCACGCTCACGATAGTAGGTCTGGGCCTGAAGGTTATTGCCCAGGAAATCGTCGTCTTTATAAACAAGGTCAATAGACTGCCGCTGACTGTAAGGCTGATTTTCCAGCTCAAGTCCTTTCAGGGCTGCGGGTGAGTCGGCAATATTGCCAGTCGGTAAGGATGAAATGTCGGGGGCATAATCAGAATCCATCTGGTCATCAAAGAATTGCAGCGTTGCCTCCAGTCGCTGCTGGTCGTTCAGGTCATACCCAAGTTTAATCAGTGCATCTTTGCTATCGGTATCCATGCGGCTGACCTGGGATGGATCAGGGTTAACCCGGTTACCGTCTGCATCAAAAATACCGCCGCGACTTTCGTAGGTGCCACTGAGCAGGTAGTCAAAATCACCGGAGCGGCCACTGATATTCTGGTTAAGTGTCCAGGTGGTCAGTTCATCACCGGATACCTTGAACCCTGCTTCCGAAGCAAACTGCAACTCATCGGTTTCAGGCTTACGGGTAATCACATTGATAATCCCGCCGGTAGCGCCGCCACCATAAATCGCACTGGCACCAGAGATAACCTCGATGCGTTCAATATTTTCTGGCCGGATAGAGTTCAGTTGACGACTGATCTGACGGTTCTCCGTTTGAGCAATGCCATCGATCAGGATCAATGCTCTACGGCCACGGAGACTCTGGGTTCTGTCTGTCACCGTTTGCGTACTGGGCCCAAACCCGGGAATCACCTGTTCCAGAACATCCGCCAGCTTCTGTCCTGGCTGGGATTGCTGAATGATCTCCTGCTGGCCGATCACCTGAACAGTCCCCGAAATATTGGAGACGCTGGATTCTGACCGGGAGGCGGTAACCACTATCTGGTCCAGGGTAGTCACCGATGTCTCTGAAGCCGTTGTTGCCTGAGCGGCGGTAACCAGAGAAATCGCCGCCATGAGTGGCAGAGGTATTTTTTTACTGTTCATTTTTCGACTTTTCCATGAGTAATGATTGTCATTCTTATTGAGTCCTTATAGTTATTCAGGGCCTGCTTCCTGCAGGCCTCTTTACTTCTTTTATTAAGTTAACGACGCTGGATGTATTTTCCGCTGAGCAGCAGAAGGATGAAGTAAATACCACCGGCACCGGAAACCAGAAGGCCTGAGGGTATTTCAAAGGGGGCGATAACGGTTCGTGATAACCAGTCACTGCTGACCAGTAACAATGCCCCGGTAATGGCTGCTGCGGGAATAAGATGACGGTGACTGGACATACCGGTCACTCTGCAAATATGGGGAGCCATCAATCCTACAAAAGAAACCCCACCTACCGCTGCCACACTGACTGCACTGAGCAACGCGACGATTATCAGCAACAGCGCAATCGTGACGGATACACGAATACCGAGCAGTGTGGGCAGATAGGCACCAAGCTGAAGAATATCGAGCCTGCGCCACATCATCCACAAAGTGGGAAGCAGGATTATAACGGCTGAAAACAGGGGATAGGTGCGTTCATCCGTCACGGCATAGGTGCTGCCGGAAAGCCAGATCAGCACTTCACTGGACTGGTTGCTGCCCAGAACCAGCACCATACTGATCAGGGTGGCGGAAACCGCAGAAAGGCACAGGCCGCCCAGGGCAAATAATAGTGGATTGAAACCGGTCAGACGGCTCAGGGTCAACAATAGAGCCAACGCAAAACCACTGCCGAATATGGCTAACAGCATCAAACCAAAACTGTCTATTCCCGGGTAGAGGACGGCACCCAGCACAATAAATAAAACAGCGGTTGTCGTTAATCCTGATACATCCGGGCTGGTCAGTGGATTTCGGGTTAATGTTTGTAAAACGAGACCGGAAACCCCAAGTGCCGCACCCGCAAATGCAGCGCTCATGACCCTGGGCCAGCGCAGGTGCATAAACGTCATCTCTATCTGGCTGAACAGGCTCAGTCCCATCAACACCAGGCACAGTGCGGACAGAACGGCCAGGGTGCGGTTGGGGTTCATAGGGAAAAGCGCACGGATCCCCGTTTCTCCCGGTGTTGTCACCTGTGCACTGACCCGGTTTCTCCGCGTCAGCAGAAAGATCATAAACGGGGCTCCAACAATGGTGGTCATGACACCGGCAGGAAAGCTGTAATGGGAGTCCGAGACCATTATCGGGATCAATCGTGCGGCAATATCAGCGCTGAGCAGCAACAATGCCCCCACCACCGAAGCCAGCAGCAGTCGCGACCATACCGACTGACAGCCCAGGCCCCGGGCAATATGAGGTGCGATCAGGCCAACAAAACTGATCATCCCCACCTGACTGACGACGGTAGAAGACAAAATCACGGCAATCAGCAAAGAAAAACCAACGGCATGGCGCACATTTACCCCAAGGGTTTGGGCCTGTTCTGCCCCCAGGGCAATCAGGTCAAGTTGCCGGGCAAAGAATAACGCGATAAGGGTGAACAGCAGGATTATTGGCCCGCTGTGCTGAACCGCCTGAAAATCGAACTGGGAGAGATTACCGGCACCCCAGGTATACAACCCATCCAGACGGTTTTCGAAAAACATCAGCATGCCAGCACTGATGGCACCGAAGGACAGGGTGATTGCCATCCCCACCAGTACCAGGTTAACCGGCGAATGGCTGATGGCACTGGCCAGACGGAAGACCAGTAATGTGGTGATTATTGCACCGGTAAATGCCACCACGACCGGGTATTGCCCGGTAATGTCCGGCAGCAATACCGATCCCATGACAATCGCAACCATGGCCCCGGCATTAACGCCTAGGGTTGCAGGGCTGGCAAAGGGGTTTCTGGTTGCGCACTGAATCAGTACTCCGGCCGCACCAAGGGCTGCACCACAGAGTAAAGCCATCAGGGTTCTGGGCAGTAACAACCAGGTAACAATGGTTGCATTGAGGGGCTGATGCTCGCGGATACTCCCGCCCGGTACTGACGATGGAAAAAATGGCATATCAACCAGCAAACTGGCGTCAATTCCTGATGGGCCGGTCATTAATGATATTGCCACGGCCACCACATACAGCAGAAATACCGACAGGAAGACGGTGGTTGCTTTAAAGGGGACGGAGTAACTCATCATGCCTCCGGTACCAGTTGTGACACGATTGCCGTTGCCATGCGGTTTGCGGACAGCGGTCCTCCGAAGGACCACAGTGCCGGCAAATAGTGAACCCGCCCTTCTCTGACCGCCGGGATAGCCTGCCATACTGGAGAACGGGTCATGGCCGGAAGGTCATCAGGCTGACTACCGATAATAAGCAGGCTGGCATTCCCGATGGTGGTCAGCTTTAACAGGTCAACATGGGTAAAGTCCCGCCCTGGCAGAGCGCTGTGCCAGCTATTCACCAGACCCAGCTCATTAACGATGGCCCCCGCCATGGACGCATCGGCATAGACCCTGAGCCCAAGGCCCATTCCCACAAATTTGCCAACGACCACTGACTGTCCGGTCATACCGGCTTGCTGGATACGACGTCGTGCCTGATCCATTAATAGCTCCATTTCCCGCAGCTTTTGCTCTGCCAGAGTCGTCCGGTCGATCAGTCGGGCGACAGAGCGAAAGACACTCTGCATCCTGTGGTAGTAGTTTGATGGGGTGTCTGTTGTGGGATACTGGGTAAAGAGCACCGTGGGAGCAATGGCTTCCAGCTCTGAAATAATTCGATTGTGTCGCCATTGGTAGCCCAGTATTAAATCCGGCTTGAGCGCCGCAATGGCCTCAAGTGATGGTTCGGATCTTAAGCCCAGCTCCTGAACCCCGTCTGGCATTACCGGACTATTGGATTGCCACTCCTTATACCCTTTGATTGACGTGACACCCGCAGGTGTAATACCCAGAGTCAGCAACATTTCCGCCTGGGTCCAATTAAGGGCGGCGATTTTATCGGGTATTTTTTCACCTGAATCGAAAGAGGATGCCCCGGCTGACTGAACAGTGGCGAGTAGCAACAGTAAGGTAAAAGCAATGTGTAGCCTGGCATTGAAAGAAACTGACATTCAGGCCACTTCCTTGTCTGATACACTCAGCACCGGTTGTAGTAAATGCTCAGTCGTACTGTTAGCCGATGGCAAAAACAGACAGTGATCATAGCCTTCCGGCTGAACTCTGGTGGTCTTAACACCGAATACATCTGCAATCACTTCCGTGTCGAGTACCCGGTCCGCCCTGCCCTTTCGCAGCAGATCTCCATGGTTCATCAACACCACATCATCACTGAACTGCAGCGCCTGATTAAGGTCGTGAAGAACCCAGGCGACTGTCGTATTTTGCTCACGGTTCAACGTCCGGACAATATCAAGCAGCTGGAGTTGATGGGCAATATCAAGCCATGAGGTGGGCTCATCCAGCAATAAGATACCGGTCTCCTGAGCCAGGATCATCGCCAGCCATACCCGCTGCATTTCTCCACCGGACAGGTGATCGACCCGTGTCTTTGCGAAGTCCGCCATGTCCACCCGAGCCAAGGCTGTGTTGATTGCCTGATGATCACTGGATTTCATCCGGCCAAAGGGGCCGGCATGAGGGTAACGACCACAGGCGACCAGTTCAGAAACTGACATTCCCAAAGGTACGGGTGAGTGCTGAGGTAACAGTGCCAGCTTCCGGGCCAGCGCTTTTCTGTGCCATTGAAGCAGTGGTTTTCCTGCAAGCAACACTTCTCCGCCATCCGGCGTGATCAAACCGGAAAGCATCTTTAACAGCGTGCTTTTGCCCGAACCATTGGGGCCGAGAATGGCGGTTATTCTGCCGGGAGCCAACTCAAGGCTGATCGGCTTGATCACCTGCTTGCCATTAACACGGTAACTTGCCTGATTAAGGCGGAGTGTATGATTAGACATCCATTTTTCTTTTTTTGATGAACTGTGTCGTTTGTCTCAGGCTGATCCGTTTTCTGCTGGTTTATTGATCAGTTGCTTTGAGATGGTTGCGAATGATATTGATTATCATTTGATCGTTCAAGTGATTTTCTTGTTATCCTGTATTCGGGTCATTGCCCAATCCTTTGCTTCACTCCAATCCAGGCACGCCTTCATGGGAAACGGCATGGCACTTTGCATGTTTTTACTGACTACACGGTCGCCCTCTTGTTCCGAGCCAACCAGTCTGGCGACACCAGTACAATATAAACCCAGCAACTCCCGCTTCTCCTTAAACCAGAGCCCAAGCAATTTACGGGCTACGGGTGAAAATTCACTATTAGGCTGTGCATGTATTACCATGCTGAAGGGCTCTTTTCTGTCCAGAAGCCCGGATAACTCATGTAACCAATCCCGTGCATCCTGATCCGTTGCCGGAGCATTAAAGCGGATGGTAACCATGGGCCAACCCATCATTTGAATCGCAGACATAATGACTTCCCGTGTTCATGATCAACCCATAAAAAAGTGATCATCAGTGATACGCTGGCAACCAGCACCCCGACCAACTCCTGCTGCCAGCCATTACTATTAATCGTGCCGGCCAGCAATGCACCCAGCGTATAGCCAATGGTATGAATCATAGTGAGCATGCCGGTAAGCGCACCCTGCTGACGGCTGGCCTGAGCAGATGCCAACGCTGTATAAGCTGGTGTTAATAAAGCAACCGAAGCGGCGCTGATGGTCATTCCGCTGGCCAGCCAGAACAGGTTCTTACCAGTCACCATGAACATAGTGCCAATCAGCAACAACACACTCCCACACTTCAATGCCATGACCAGATTTCGCTGAACCCACCGGGCAGCGACCAGATGGGCAATAATGGTCGACAGTGCTGCCAGCATCATCAGGATTGACAGTAATCGGGTGGTGGTTACTCCATCATGAACAATAAGATGAAGTCGGGGACCGGCCAGGTATTGCAGAAACCCAAACAGCGTTGTGACTGAGCACGCCAGTAGCAGCAATGGCCAGGTCTCTGCCATTAATAAGCGCACATAGCCATTACGGCCCCCTGACACCTTGTCATGCCTTACTGATACCACGGGTAAAATGACCAGCATAATGAGGAAAACCATGGCCAGCAGCGATACCGCACCGAGAGGAAAAGCACTTCCCCAACCGATAAGTAAGGCTGGAACCAGGGGGCCTGATAGCCGACCCACATTAATACCTGCTGTGATGCGGCTGAGCATTCTGGCCCGATTTACTCGGGCACTGTCGTCAATTACCCATGCCTGAACCGCCGGATACAAGCCAGATGCAAGCAGCCCATAGATGATGCGGGCAGAGAACATCAAGAAAATTGCCTGCTGTTGATTCAGCACGCCAGACACAACTCCCTGAATAGACAGGGCCAGCATCAAAAAGCTCAGGGCTATGCCGACAGTACCCGAGATGATTACAGGTATACGACCATAGTTATCTGATATTCGTCCCCAGATGGGGGCCGATAGGATAAACAGTCCGGTACCGAGAGCAACCATGACACTGAGCACACCGTAGCCAATTCCGGTCTCTTCCAGAATGGCTGGCAGACTGATCAGCAGCGTTGTCTGGCCAGTTCCCAGCAGGAATACCGCAATCAAACGACAAAAGTTATTCCGGCCTGAGCGTTGCCCGGAATGTGTGTCTGTTGAAACGGGATATAACGCATTTTCCGGCATGTTTAATTCTCAACACTGCACATTTATTATTCAATTTGTTGCAAATGATAATTGTTATCATATAGGATAGCAACCCAATCCAGGATGGGTTCAATTTTAAAAAATGGAAATAACAGACTGTTGAAAAAGAAAATGGGTTGCTGGATAAGTTAAGAATTGATGACTAACCCGTATTAAAAATTTTAATAACTAACTCTCAACAACGTTGCTGATGAGAGCGTAATTCGTTGAACCTTTAAAAACTGAAATAATAATGATGTCCTCAGACTCAAAACTAAAACATTCGGCTGATAAAATAATGTCCGGCACATCCTCCGGTGGCGTGAATGATCAATGGCTTGGTAATGCAGCTATGATCAGAAACCAGGCTGAAGTGCTGAGCGCTAACTGTTTTTTTAATGCGCTCCTGCGGGAATGGCAAGGCTGGACATTTCATAAAGCCAGTGAATTTAAGGCGATAGAGCGTTATCGATCACAATTCATCTCTGCAACGGGGAAGAATATTGATCGTGTGATCAATATTCCTGTCAATGATTCATCGTTATTGGTATTTATCAGTCACTTTTCAATTACCGGGCGTCACCAGTTTTTAATGCCAGTGATTTTATCAAGCCCGGCAAAAGCAACGGCTATTCCCGTCACTTTTATGGAGGCTGTTCAGTTGCTGGTAACCGGGGATATTCTCTGGCAGAGCGATCCACAGACCCGGAGACATTTCCTGCAACGGATTCATCACAGTGTTAACAATATTGAAACCAATCTGAGAGCCCGTCAGCCATCATTAGACGACATTTTTAACGGTCCCGGGGATTTTCAGACTTCAGAACAGTCACTGCTGACAGGGCACTCTGTCCATCCCTGCCCGAAAAGTCGTGATCAATTCAGTCAGGATGATGCCGCCCGATATATGCCGGAGTTTGGTCGCAGCTTCCAGCTCCACTGGTTTGCCATAGACTCCGACCTACTCGATGACGACAGTGTTCATACACTGTCGTTCAGTGAACTGACCAGACAACTGGCAGAAGAAGACAAAAGCTTTCCTGCAGCGTTACTCCATGCAACCCCTGAGCATCAAACGCTCTTGCCCGCCCACCCATGGCAGGCCCAGCAGTGGCTGAAAAGCAGCTACATACGTCAGTTGATTCAGGAAAAGAAACTGGTTGATTATGGATTAAAGGGCAGTGACTGGAGAGCAACATCATCTGTACGTTCCCTACATGCCAGCCACGCGTCTTTTATGTTGAAGTATTCACTCAGCGTAAAACTGACCAACTCCGTACGTCATCTGTTGCCTAAAGAGGTGATTCGCGGCAAAGAGATCCATCAGGTGAAATATCATAGGTCCATTGGCACGGAAATGAAGCAGCGCTACCCGGACTTTGAGGTGATCACCGAGCCTGCCCATGGGGCTATCAGGGGGCCGGATGGGCAGATATTGCCAGAGACCATGATGGTTCTCCGGGAAAATCCATTCAATAACCCTCAATCATTGAAGGGAACCGAGTTACTGGCCAGCCTGACCCAGGATAATCCCAGCGGTGAATCAAGGCTGGTTACACTTATCCGGAAACTGGCTGACAAAGAGCAGCTTTCGCCAGAAAGGATAGCTCTTCGCTGGTTTAACCAATACCTGTCAACCGTCGTAGAACCGCTAATGATTGGCCAGTCAGACTTTGGTCTTTTATTTGGTGCCCATCAGCAGAACCTGTTGATCACCCTGAAACAGGGTTATCCCCGGAAAGTCTATTTCCGTGATTGTCAGGGAACGGGCTACAGCCATATAGCCCGTGAGCTTCTTGCGGAGACGATCTCAGAAGAAACCAGACAGCAGGAGCATCATGTGGATGGTGAGCTGGGCAACTGGCTGTTTACCTATTATCTGATCATCAATTCCACCTTTGGTGTCATCAGTGCCCTTGGGGCCGGACAAGTCACCTCCGAGCCTTCACTGCTGATTGTTCTAAGGGAATTTCTGGTGAAACTCAGAGCGTCTGATCCCAGAGACCCCCGTTGTCTGGACTACATTCTCAATAGCCCTGAGCTCTGGTCAAAAGGCAACTTTTATTGCTCTTACTGCGATATGAATGAGAACACCCTGGAGAATCCTCTGGCAGTGTATCACCCACTATCGAACCCGCTGGTCGGGTTGTCACAGGACGAACTTCTACCTTAATCGCCAATCGCCAAAAATCCGTAAACAGGGACAGCAATGACAACAACAATGAAACTTCCGGGAAAAACATTGCCGGGTATTCTGAATCCGGAGATAACACTGAAGCCTCTCAGCGCCAACACACTGTTGATCAATGATGCTACCACTTCGCTGCATTTGAGCATCTATGGCACCGACAGGCTGGTTATTTCTCCTGCCAATAGCTCCGACCAGCAGGACAGGATTCCCGCTCATCTTATGGCGGCAGGCCTGGATTATCTGTATGCAAACCATCCAATGCTGGAACAAATTCACTTGTCCCCCCTGCTATCTGAACGGCTGGAGCCAGAGTCATGGTTACATGCTATCGATCAGACTTCCGGGGAGAGCATTAACGTCAGAACCGGCTTTTATCAGAATCGAACGCTCTGGCATTGGCAGAACAGCAGCGTTCTGACGCCGGAAATCTGGACGGAAAACAGCAATGGCATTTCCCATCCGCTGCGACCATTACAACCTTCTGGTGTCGTTTATCAGCGTTATGATTATCAAAATGATCTCACTATCTCGTTCCGTTCCATTGATCCAGAGGAAGACCTGGCCACTTTTCATCAGTGGATGAATCAGCCGCGAGTTGCTGAGTTCTGGGAACTGGCAAAGAGCAGGGAAGAGCTGCGCAACTACCTTCAAACGCTGCTCAAAGACAGAAAATCCTGGCCCCTGGTCGGCAGCATTAACGGTGAACCTTTTGGTTACTTTGAGCTTTACTGGGCGATGGAAGATCGCATAGCTCCCTATTATGACTGCCAGCCATGGGACCGAGGTTTTCATCTTCTGGTGGGAAACCCGGACTTCCTGGGAAAACGGTTTTCCAACAGCTGGACCAAATCCATAACCCACTTCCTCTATCTGGATGATCCGAGAACCGGCCGATTGGTTGGCGAGCCAAGGGCTGACAATCGGCGTTTATTGAAATTGCTGGCACCTGCCGGCTGGTCGTTTGTTAAAACGTTTGATTTCCCCCATAAACGGGCAGCCCTGGTAAACGGTTATCGACGTACGTTTTTCAGGGAGGTACAGCTATGAATCAGGCAGTCACACAATGTCTACTGAAGAGTCCACTGAAGACCAAACCCTCCTCTTTCTGGTTACAGGCTAACCAACGATTGCTGGCCAAAAGTCTCAGTGAACTGAGCTGGGAAGAAGCGATTGTGCCACTGGAGCTTGATAACGGTGATTTCACCCTGGAGCTGCAAAGTGGCACCAGCTATCAGTTCGCCGCCTGGCGAACCATCTGGGATCAATTGATCATTGACCCGGCCTCCATTATTCGCACCGGCCCTGATGGTCAGCGCTGGTCATTTTCCGATGTCAGTCAGTTCTTTATTGATGCCCGGACGGAACTTCATCTTACGTCAGTAATATTGGCAAACTTTCTGGAAGAGCTGGCCAACACCCTGATGGCCGAAGTCAGGGTACAGCAGAACTACCATCAAAAAACCGCCGCTGAGCTGATTGACCTGACCGATGATGAGCTCCAATGTTATCTGGATGGTCACCCGAAAGTGACCGTCAGCAAAGGCCGTATCGGTTGGGGGTTCAATGACTATGAGTCCTATGCCACCGAATTTCTGCCGGATATTCAACTGGAATGGCTGGCCGTCAACCGAGAGCATTGTCAGCTATCCAAAATAGACGACCTTTCTGAGCAGGCATTATTGTCTGCTGTGCTTGATACAGAGGCTCAGGCCAGGCTTTTAGGCGTCTTTCATGGAATGAATTTAACAGCAGACGCGTATTTCCTGCTGCCGGTTCACCCATGGCAATGGCAAAACAAGCTGGTGAATTTATTTGCTGGTGAGATTGCTGCGGGTCGTATCGTTCATCTGGGGGCTTTTGGTGATCCCATGTTGCCGCAACAGTCTCTGCGTACGCTATCAAACCGGCAGAGACCCAAACAGTTGAATATCAAGTTGCCGCTCTCGATTTTAAACACCTCCTGCTATCGGGGTATTCCCGGTCAATACATCAAGGCCGGGCCGATGATATCCAGGTGGCTGGCCAATATTGTGGATAGTGACCCAACGCTGGCAGACCGGGGAGTCATCGTCCTCGAAGAGCCCGCGGGAGCCTTCTACCCCAACCCGATATTTACCCGGATTGAGGATGCCCCCTATCGTTATCATGAGATGCTGGGCTGCATCTGGCGACAGAGTGTACACGACAAAATCAAGGCATCTGAACGTGCTGTCCTGATCTCCACCCTGTTTCAGCGCGATGGTTTCAATGAGCCGCTAATCCATGAGTACATACGACGTTCAGGGCTGTCTGCCAGGCAATGGTTGACCCGGCTCTTCGATTCGGTGGTCATCCCACTCTACCATTTGCTCTGTAAATACGGTGTTGGCCTTGTGGCCCATGGTCAGAATGTCACGGTGGTTCTTGAGCATCATCAGCCTGTGCGTGTTGCTCTTAAAGATTTTCAGGGTGACTTGCGTCTTGTTGATCAGGACTTTCCTGAGCTTGAAAGCCTGAGTGACTATGCCCGCTCAGTAACTGCGAGACTGCCCGCTGAATACCTTATCCATGACCTGCAGACGGGGCACTTTGTCAGCGTTCTGCGTTTTATTTCTGCTTGCCTGGCGGAAAAAGGGTTTTCGGAGGTGGACTTTTACGGACTCCTTGGTAAGCAACTGCAGTTGTATATGAAAGCACACCCGGAACTTAACGGGCGATTTAAAATCTTTGACCTGTTCCAACCGGAAATGGCCCGTGTTTGCCTGAACAGAGTCCGGTTCAAACAGGGTTATGGTGACGCCAGTGAACGTCCACTGCCGGAACTGGGTACACCGCTTAACAACCCATTAGCAACAACATTCAGGGAAGTGCCATGAGATTGCAAAAAATCACGGATTGCGAAACCGATATTCTGGAACTGGCCGGACTGGGTGCCGGGCCATTCAATTTGAGCCTGGCCGCCCTGCTCGATAGTCAGCCTGCCATTTCAACCCGGTTTTTTGACAAAAAAGCAACCTTTGGCTGGCATCCGGGTTTAATGCTTCCGGGGGCTCATATGCAAACTTCCTGCCTGAAAGACCTGGTTACCGCTGTTCAGCCTACAAGCCCGTGGTCGTTTATTTCATTTCTGGTCAATAAAGGCCGTTTTTATTCATTTCTGTCGACTGAAAAAATGGTCATCAGCCGTACAGAGTTTGTTGAATACCTGAGCTGGGTGGCAAATAACCTGAGTTCGGTAACGTTTGATACTGAAATTCGGGAAGTCAGCTTTACTGATCATCACTTTGTGCTGAAGTCTGACCATCAATCCTTTAAAGCCAGAAATCTCTGTCTGGGCACCGGTAAATCACCCCATACCCCTGAGTGTACCCGGCGATGGCTCGGCCCGCACTGCTTCCATGCCGGTAGCCTGATGACTCGGGATATAGATTTATCCAATAAACGGGTGGCGGTTATTGGTGGCGGACAGACCGGGGCCGAAGTCTTCCTGAACTGTCTGCGAGGCCAATGGGGAAAGGTTGCCCAGGTGAACTGGGTATCCCGGCGAGCGGGTTTTGAACCTCTGGATGAAAGCCCCTTTACCAATGAGTATTTCACCCCGGGCTATGTCGGCCAGTTTCTGTCACTACCCGATGATAAAAAAGAGCACATCGTCAATTATCAAAAGCTGGCCAGTGATGGGATTACCCCGGCCTATCTGCTGGAACTCTACCGGGAGCTTTATGACCAAACCTATCTGGACAATGATGATGTAAGCTGGCAATTGCTGCCGGATCGAACGTTAGCGGATATGTCCTTAACGCCCACAGGCTATTATGATCTGCGTTTATTCAATGCATTGTCAGAATGTGATGAAAGACTGGCCGCTGACGTGGTTATTCTATGCACTGGTTTCCAGAATACACTGCCTGAGTATCTGGAACCGATTCGGGAACGGTTAACGCTGGATCAGCAAAATCGATTCCAGCTATCCCCAGGTTTCAAAGTGGCCTGGGATGGCCCGGAGGACCGCCGGATTTATGCGGTGAATGCCGGTTTGCACAGTCATGGCATTGTTGAGCCGCAGTTAAGCCTCACAGCCTGGCGCTCAGCAACCATCATCAATGACTTGATGAACGAAGACGTCTTTCCGGTTAATCAACCACCCGGTTTTATCAACTGGCTGAGTAATACGGATTTTCTGCCCAATAGCAAAGGAGAAAATGGGTAGTCTTTTTCCACCGGCCTCTATCTACAAGGTTGGGGGAATAGTCCTTTAAATTCAGATTAAAGAAGGGCATTCAATCTGATGTAAGAGGCTGTCTGAGAATGGACTGCACTATCGGGCAGCTGCTGCTACATTCATACGGTGGCTATTCTTGGTCAGCCTCCCGGGAACTCGGTAAATACATTCTTTGTTGCCTGTCAGGCTCCCGCTCTATCTGCCAAAAAGACAGGATTTTCTGGTCGCCATCTATAGAGGTGACCTGTATGGAGTGGCCGCAAGGACTGAATTTGAAGCTGTCAATGCAACCCTCCGCTTGCAGGCGGCCCTTTTCCTGCCAGATACCATTTGGGTTTATGCCCAGTACAACCAGGCAAGATTTGTTGTTGACATCAAGGCCGGCAAGCAGGTACCCACCGTGATTAAAAACAGGTTTACAGAGTCGTAAATCAGGGTCCGGGGTTTGCTGGACCCATTCACCGTCTTCCTTTTGTACCCGGATATCCAGCCTCCCCCGATCATCAGTACAAATAATCGAGTGTCCGTCCGGGCTGAGCTTCTGGGCAGTAAGAACAGCGGAGTTTTCATACCTGCGATTACCTCTCCTGTCACACGTATAAATAAAATTATGCTGGCAGTGCCACACTCCAGCCCCGTCCAATTGCCAGACCATTGCAGATCCCTCCTGAAACAGCACAAATACCGAGGAGTCAACATTGAATGTCACCATTGAATTAGGCAAAACCCTCCCGGACTTCTGGAAATAGTCATGATCTTTTATTTCCGCTATCCAAGCGTTGTTATCCGTTAAATGCCAGATATCAAAATTATCTTCGCTATGAACAACCAGATACCGACTATCGGGACTAAAGGTTACTTCCAGTGAAATACATTGGACGGGGTGGGGCTGATGTTTAGTGATTCTTATGGTTTCAGACCATCGACCGTTATCACCAAGACTAAAAACAACCACGAAGAAATCCTCTAAATGTATTTCCATGTCGTCGGAATCTTCCCCGGCATAATTGAAACATGCAGCAAAATGTTGACTGTCCGGACTGAATGCAATTGAGTCAAAACCTCCTGTATCCTCAATATCTATTCCTTTTTTTGTCAGAGCCGTTGTATACATGCTAAATTTCAGTGCCCCGTTGTCTAGCCAGCAGCCATCCTTTTGTTTTCTAAAGAATACGATATATTCATCAATATCTATGGCAATATGATTGCTGTCCGGGCTGAAATAAGTGTAACCCTGGGGGCAATCACCTTTGATTGTCCATTGACCATTCAATTCCCGACTTAAAATCTGTCTCCACGGGGAGTCTTCAGAATAAATCAGAGATTTGCCATCGGGTGAAACCTGATAAGATAAAGTAGTAACATCAATCCTTTGTTCATTACCAGCATCGGGAAAAAGCTCAGCGACAGTCATTTGCTGTGTTTCCCATAAGCCTTTCCCATCCCGATGAATAATCGACAGTAAAACGTCTTTAGCGCCATAGGTTTTAAAAACAAGTCTTTCAGAGGGGGGAGGATCAACAGGTAAAAAAAAAGTATCGCCAAGGTATCGATCAATGCTGTTAAAGGAATCGAAGAAACAGCGGACTTTAAGGGTGAATTCCATGCTCCAGTAACCATCACTTCCCACCGTCCAGATAGAATACTGAGAGCTGTGACGATCATTAATGAGCAGCTGACTGTGATTTTCATTGAGAAAGTAATGACTGATGTTATCTTCCCTGCCAAACGAGTTTAGCAGCACAAATTTAAGGGAGATGGCATTAATGGTTTCGTTGCGTAAATGATCAGCGTGATATGCACAGATTGCCGGCAAATCGTCAGTACAATAGGATTGTCCGGCAATGACTTGTATTGTTGATGTCCGCAGATGATGAATCAGTGGTTGGTTGGTAATACTCAGGTCCCGGTAAAACATCTGTTCATTCTTACTCAGATTCCCGTAGTACCGAACAACTTCAAATAATCCATATTCATTCAGGACCGTGTGCATTCTTCTGGAAACAAGTGCCAGATTACACGCGTCCTTAAGCGGTAAATAACCGGTAATTTTCAACAATAATTCCACCGGTAGCCAGGTAATACTCCACCTGTGGAAATGAGCTGATTGTTCAGGAATAACCGGATTCGTTTCACTCAGACAAGGTTTATCTGGTTTTTCCTGTGCAGGAGGCAATGGCAAGATAAACTCTCTCATCAGATCACTCCGGAAAAATCTGATTAAGAGGTTAGTCCAGAGATGTCATTTCTGAAATAATTCTCAGGACTTTAAACCTCGCTTCACCACTACAATAACGCAATGTCCAGCGTATTTTCGAAACTCTTAGCCTGACATCGGCTATGTCTGGGCGTCATGGTGTGGTTCTTCTTTTTGGCGTGCGTTCAGGCCATCAGCATCAAACAACACCAGATCATGGGGAATAATGTTCAGTTGAACGTTGGCATTCCCGGCTACCGGATTTGCATGCTCGGCCACCAGCTGATAGCTCCCCTGGCAACAGTCCAGATGAATCTCGCTGCGTATACTTTTTCCCATAAACTGCTGCCGGGTGATGGTTGCCTGTGGAAAAGTATCGGTAGAGGCCTGAGTCAGTGAGCCTTCAGATTTATCCACAGCCGAGAGGGCAACCATCTGTGGCCGGATAAATAACTCAAGACTTGTCCCTGCTTTTTCCACAGAGAGCGGTTGGGTGGATGCCACAACGCCTAACGGGGTGCTTACATGAAACTCATCTTCAATGGTGGCCGGCAGAACGTTTCCGGCACCCATAAAGTCGGCAATAAAACGGTTGTCAGGGGAGTGATAGATATCGAAGGCCGTCCCCTGCTGCATGATTCTGCCCTGCCCCATGACGGCAATGGTATCCGCAAAAGCAAAACCTTCTTCACGGCTGTGGGTCACAAACAGTCCGGCGACTTTTTGTTGCTTCAGGATATCCCGTATTTCCCTGACCAGATGCTGGCGGACCTGGCTGTCGATATTGGAAAACGGCTCATCCAGCAACAGAATGGAAGGCTCGTTGGCCAGTGCCCTGGCGATGGCCACCCGTTGTTGCTGTCCTCCGGACAGTTCGTGTGGATAGCGCTGGTCAAGACCATAAAGGTTCACCAGTTGCAGCATATCCTGAACCCGCTGCCTGACCTGTTCGGAGGTCTGTTTGTTCTGGCCGAAGGCACCCTTAAGTCCAAAACTGATGTTGTCAAACACCGTCAGGTGGGGAAACAGGGCATAATCCTGAAAGATCATGCCGATGCCCCGCTGCTCTGGCGGCATTACTCTGGCAGCAGAGCTGACTTCCCTGCCATGCAGCTCAATGGTGCCGGATACCGGTTGAATCAAACCGGCGATCGCTTTTAATAAGGTCGACTTACCACAGCCACTGCGACCCAGAAGGCAAACAATTTCACCATCCTCAATGGCCAGGTTTACCCCGGACAGGACCAGATGATCGGCAGTGGCGCTGCTTTTTCTGGCAGACCGATCATAAGCACAGGCAAGTTCAGTGATGTTCAGGGCACTCATTGCTGTTCCTGTCTCTCCAGAGAGCGATTAAGCATAATCAGGGGAACCAATCCTACCAGAACCAGCACCAATGCGGCAGGTGCCGCATATTCCAGCTGCTCATCAGAGACGTATTGGAATACCCGGGTGGCCAGTGTTTCAAAATTAAAGGGCCGCAGTAGCAGTGTGGCAGGCAGCTCTTTCATACCCTCAATAAATACCAGCAGCAGCCCTGCCAGCATGCCTTTACGAATTAACGGCAGATGCACACGCTTGACCATTTCCTGGGGGCTACATCCCAGGGTTCGGCTGGCCATATCCAGTGAAGGAGACACTCGCCCAAGACTGGACTCAACGCTGCCAACAGCAACGGCGGAGAAACGCACCACGTAGGCAAACACCAGGGTAATGGCAGAGCCGCTGAAAATAAGCCCAATCGGTGACTGGTGCCAGTGAATCAGCAGTTCGTTGAGCAAATTATCCGAGAGCGTCAGAGGGATCAGTACTCCAATGGCCAGAACATTGCCCGGCAGGGCATAACCGGTGGAGGCCAGGCGAGCAGGGATACGGGAAAAGCTCGTGCGCTGTAAACGCTGATAAACACCGAGGAACAAGGCTATAAAGCAGGCAATTGCAGCTGCGGAACCGGAAACCACCAGGCTGTTGATACCGTATTCAAACAGCGCACTGCTCCATGACTCGTCGAAATAGGCAATCAGGTACTCCACCAGCACCAGTGATGGCAACAAAAAGCCCAGAATAACCAACATCCAGCACCAGCCGATAGCCAGCCATTTTGACCAGCCGGAAAGCTCGATCAACTCCCGCTGCTCCTGTCCGGTATTTTTCTGGTAGAGCTGCTGTTTACGACGGCTGTATTTTTCCATGCTGATCAACAACATGACCACCAGCAACATCATGGCCGAGATTTTTGCCGCCGCATTCAGGCTGCCATAACCAAGCCAGGTGTCGTATACCGCCGTGGTTAATGTGGGCACGGAAAAATAGCTTACCGTGGCAAAATCACCCAGGGCTTCCATGCCCATAAGCGCCAGACCGGTAATGATGGCGGGACGGGCCATGGGCAGGGTTACCCGGAAAAAGCTGTGCAGTGGTGAGCAACCTAACAGTCGGCTGGCCAGGGTCTGGCTTTTCGATTGCTCAAGAAACGCGGTTCTTGCCAGCAGATACAGATAGGGATAAAGCACCAGGGCAAGCACAATAATTGCGCCGCCCAGGCTACGTATTTCCGGGAAGGAATAGTCTGCTGCTGACGTCCACCCCGTGAGCGCTCTGAGAAAACGCTGCACTGGTCCGGCAAATTCCAGCAGGTCGGTATAGATATAAGCAATAACGTAGGATGGCATGGCCAGTGGTAATACCAGTAACCACTGGAGTTGATCTCTTGCCGGAATCCGGGCATTGGCCATCACCCAGGCAGCAGGGATCGCCAGAACAGCCCCAAGTCCCCCTACCCCGAGAATCAGAAGAACACTGTTTACTATGTAGGTGGTTAGTACAGTATCCCAAAGATGATCAAATAACTCACCGGCAGGGGCGAGAGCCTCCAGGACCAGGGCGATAACAGGGGAAAAAAGTAAAAGGGCCAGCAGCCAGCTGCCAGCCCTCCAGTAGGTTGGTAAGTTGTGATTCATGTACTAATGACAAGATCTAAAGATCAAATTTTACTTCGTCCAGAAGACGTTGAGCCTTGGTTCGGTTGGCTGCAATGTCTGAAATAGGCAGTGGATCCGCCTTGAATTCTCCCCATGCAGCCACGGTGTCAGACACTGGAACTTTCGGGTTGACCGGATATTCCATATTGTCCCGGGCATAAATGGACTGAGCCTCTTCGCTGGCCAGGTACTCCATCAGCCTGAGGGCATTATCCTTATTCGGTGCATACTTTGCCATCACCATACCACTGATGTTGACATGGGAACCCACCGTCTTCTGGTTCGGGAAGTTAATATAAACGGCGTCAGCCCAGGCTTTCTGATCATCATTCTCCATCATCTTGCCAAAGTAGTAGCTGTTGCCCAGAGAGACATCACAAACCCCCTCTTTGATCGCTTTGACCTGGGCCCGGTCATTCCCCTGTGGGCGACGGGCCAGGTTGGCTTTTACCCCTTCCAGCCACAGTCTGGTTTGTGCTTCACCGTTATGGGCAATCATCGAGGCGACCAGGCCAATGTTGTAGGGGTGCTTGCCACTGCGAGTACAGATCTTGCCTTTGAACTTGCTGCTGGCCAAGTCTTCATAGTTGATATCAACGGGCTTGTCGCTGCGCTTGGAGCTGTAAATATTACGCACCCGCATGGTTAATGAGTACCACTGGTTATCCGGATCCCTTAAGTGCACAGGGATGTTCTCATTAATGGTTTTACTGTTCACGGGTTGCACCAGTTGGCGATCAACCAGGTCAAAAAGACTGATCATATCGGAAGTCAGTACGACATCTGCCGGACTGAATTTACCTTCCCGCTCAATACGCTCCTCCAGACCTTTCTTGGCAAACACCACGTTAACCTTGACGCCCGTTTCCTTTTCAAAGTCTTTCAGCATGGGCTCAATTAGAAAAGGCTGACGGTAAGAGTAGATATTGACCTCTTCGGCAGCCTGGGCCAGCAAAGAAGAACAGGAAATCGCAATAGCGGAAGTAATAGAGAGGAGTTTTTTCATAGCAGTCTGTAAACAAGAATTATTATCGTTTGCGAATTGTACTTATTTTCCCTGACTTCGCAACTGCTTTATTGCCCTGTGGATAAATTCAATGGCGATAAATCCACTGATTACCCGGTAGATCCCATAACCGCTGGCTGTCAGGCAAAGTACCCGGGCATTATGGAAATGTGGAAATATACACAGACAAGCTATGAACAACGCAGGGAATAACCCTTTGATAAAATTGCCCTGTGGATAAGGCCATTTTTTTCCACAGTTTAATGACAGGTTAACTAAACCTTACGCCCAACAATACAACAGGGTTGTTCAATCTATAAGATATTGAAAATAAAGATCTTTATCTGTTTATCCACAGATTTTATCAACACCAATATCAATAAAAAAAATAAGATAACATTAAGAAACAGCTATTCGCTGTTATTACTGTTGTTTACCTGGAAGAACTTCGTCGTTTGATAAGAAAAAAACAAACTTTTTGGGCAGATCTGCTGGCTGTGAGTAAAATTACGTGACCGGTTGCCACTCACGCCCGTTATGCAGGCTTTGTCATTGGGCTGGCACTGCGAAGTCTTCAGATCACGCTTATCCAATGATGGGTCACAGCACTGGCTAACCGGTGTATAATTGCTAGCCTTATCTTCTCTTGATATCAGGTGACAGACGTTGGCAGTGGATTTCCCAAAACAATTTGATGTGATTGTGATCGGTGGTGGTCATGCCGGTACGGAGGCCGCCCTGGCGGCAGCACGTATGGGCGTTAAAACATTGTTGTTGACCCATAACATCGAAACTCTGGGGATGATGTCCTGTAATCCGGCCATTGGCGGGATCGGTAAAAGTCATCTGGTCAAAGAGGTGGATGCCCTTGGCGGTGCCATGGCAACAGCGACGGATCTTGCCGGTATCCAGTTCCGGGTGCTCAATGGCAGAAAAGGTCCGGCGGTCAGGGCTACCCGGGCACAGGCTGACCGGGCGCTTTACAAGGCCGCGATTCGTTCGATTCTGGAAAACCAGGAGAACCTGTGGATATTTCAGCAGTCTGCGGATGATCTGGTGGTTGATGACAACACCAGCCAGGTTCGTGGTGTCGTAACCAACATGGGCGTTCGTTTTTTTGCCGCAAACGTTGTTCTGACCGCAGGTACTTTCCTGGGTGGTCGGATTCACATTGGTCTGGAAAACCACAGCGGTGGCCGGGCCGGTGATCCGCCATCCATTGCCCTGGCCAACCGGCTGAGAGAACTGCCTCTGGATGTTCGACGCCTGAAAACAGGGACGCCTGCCCGTATTGATGCCCGAAGTGTGGATTTTTCCGTGATGGAAGCACAACCGGGGGATACGCCGATGCCGGTGATGTCTTACCTTGGCACGGTTGAGCAGCACCCTGAACAGGTGTCCTGTTATATCACCCATACCAATGAGCGTACCCACGAGATCATCCGTGGAGGGCTGGATCGTTCACCCATGTTTACCGGGGTTATTGAAGGGATCGGTCCGAGGTATTGCCCATCCATTGAGGATAAAATTACCCGGTTTGCGGATAAAACCTCCCATCAGGTCTTTCTGGAGCCGGAAGGGTTATCCACCCATGAGCTGTATCCCAATGGCATCTCGACGAGTTTGCCCTTTGATGTGCAGATCAACCTGATCCAATCCATTCGAGGCTTGGAAAATGCCCATATTACCCGTCCCGGTTACGCCATTGAGTACGATTACTTTGACCCCAGAGGACTGAAGTACTCCCTGGAAACCAAGGCCATTGGAGGCTTGTTCTTTGCCGGTCAAATCAACGGGACCACCGGCTATGAAGAAGCGGCGGCACAGGGGCTGTTGGCGGGTATGAATGCGGCGCTCAGGGCGCAGGATAAAGAATCCTGGTGCCCACGTCGTGACGAAGCTTACATCGGTGTGCTGGTGGATGACCTGATTACCAATGGCACCAGTGAGCCCTACCGGATGTTTACCAGCCGGGCAGAATACCGGTTGATCCTGCGGGAAGATAACGCCGACCTGCGTCTGACCGAGAAAGGCCGAGAGCTGGGGCTGGTGGATGATCAACGGTGGATGGCATTCAGTGACAAGAAAGAACGTATTGAGAAGGAGTCTGAGCGCCTCAGGGCGGCGTTTGTCCATCCCGGTAATGATGCTGCCCGTACCCTGGAAAATAAGCTCAGCAAACCTTTAAGCCGTGAATACAGCCTTCTGGAACTGCTGCGTCGCCCGGAACTGACCTATAACGATGTGGCCGGACTGGTGGGAGACGCTGAAACCCATGATCAGGTCGCGGAACAGGTGGAGATACAGACCAAGTATCAGGGCTATATTGACCGTCAGACCGAAGAGATAGACCGTATGCGACGTTATGAGAACACACGCATACCACAGGCGCTGGACTACACATTGATCGAAGGGCTTTCCAACGAGCTGAAGCAAAAGCTGACTGATGCCCGTCCGGAGACACTGGGCCGCGCTTCCCGTATCCAGGGGATGACGCCTGCTGCTGTATCTCTATTGCTGGTTTATATGAAAAAGCGCTCTATGGCTGCTTAATGATCCAGTTACCAGTGCCTGATCCATCAGGCACTGGTAACTTACCCCACCTGATTACGTTGACTCATCCACACAACACTCCTCGCTGAGAAACCCCATGACCTCATTGAAGGTGGCGAACTGGGGAATGCAATACAGTGTCCTGCCATCCCGCTTCTGCTTAACCAGCCCCACAGAGACCAGGGCTGAAATATGGTGGGAAAGCGTTGAACCGGGAATGTCCAGCTCTTTTTGCAGGGCCCCCACCGGCACACCCTGATGGCCAGACCTGACCAGACGTTTGTAGATTCCAAGTCGTGAAGGGTGACCCAACTCTTTCAGAGCCTTGGCGCAGGTATCTAGATCCATGGTAGAAAACTTATGCGGCAAATAGTTCGATGATAGTGGAAATATGTTGAGTTTGTACAGGAACTGCTTCCGGTTTATTGATTGTTTTCAGGAAGCAGTCAGTAAGTATTTACTAAGCAGAATAGTGAGCAATACCATCCATAAACATCTGCACCGAGAGCATCACCAGGATCATCCCCATCAGCCGCTCAATGGCAAATATGCCCCGACTACCCAGTAGTTTCATAATTTTACCCGACATCATCAGAATGGCGGCGCTCAATGCCCAGGAGATAAAAACGGCCATGGCCAGTGGCCACTGATTTCCCGGATGCTGGCTGGAGACCAGCATCAGCGTTGCCAGAATGGATGGGCCAGCAATCAGGGGAATCGCCAGGGGAACAATAAATGGTTCACCGTCTGGCGTACTGCCCATGATGCCGCCCCCCCGGCTGGATGGGAAAATCATGCGAATGGCGATGATAAACAGGATAATCGCACCGGCAATACTCACCGATTCCTGCTTCAAATGCAGTGAGAGGAGCAGGTATTTTCCGGCAAAAAGAAAGATCAGAAGAATAACCAGGGCTATCAGCAGCTCTCTGATAAGAACCTTGCTACGCCTCTCTTCAGGTACCCCTTTCAGAATTGAGATAAAGACGGGCATATTGCCCAAAGGATCCATGATCAGGAATAGCAGTATTACGGTTGAATAAATGTCCATGTAGAAAAGGCCAGCTGTGTTTATCAGGGCGCGCTTATAACACATTCACCAGAGGCATAGATAGGCCTCCGGTGTGATATGCAGCGCAATAAATCAGCCTAAGACTCTTTGGCGGGCAAGGATAGTCAGTAGACGGGAATCGTTGCTCCTGCCATCACCATTGCCATCAAGATCAATGATTTCTTCCAACTGGAGCTTGGTGTGGTGCAAATCGGCGGCTTTCCTGGCTTCCCTTAATTGAGCGTCGTCTAATGCCGCATCGGCTATCTCGGCTTGTCTATAGATAGGGTTGTTTTCCTGGCTCACATTGTAAAGTTGGCTCATATTAAATTCCTTTTCTCAGTGCTTGAAAACAGTCATAGCTTGTATTGATAAATTCAGATTAGTTATGACCAGTCTGAGCGTCATTTCTACTTTAGTCATAAGGATGATTAAAAAATGCAGGGAGAGTAATTAACGTTATGATTTTTAAGTGGTATTAAGGACTGGCTCAAGGGCTGGATTCAGCCCTTCTACTGTTTATCAAGAGCCTGTTTATCAAGAGCCTGATTTTCAAGATAGCTATCTTTCAGCTTGACATAGTTCCCAGCGGTGTATTGGAAGAAACTGCGTTCTTTTTCCGACAGTTCCCGTGTTTTTTGGGCCGGGTTTCCCTTGTAGACAAAGCCACTCTCAAGACGCTTGCCAGGCGGTACCAGACAACCGGCTGCGACAATGACTTCCTCTTCCACCACGGCACCATCCAGAATAATGGCACCAATACCAATCAGACACCGGTTATTGATGGTACAACCATGCAAAACCGCTTTATGCCCTACCGTTACATCATCACCAATGGTCAATGGATGGCCATCCGGGTTGTAATCACTGGCATGGGTAATGTGCAGAACGGAACCGTCCTGTATGCTGGTTCTGTCGCCAATACGGATTGAATGCATATCGCCACGAATCACCGCCGTTGGCCATACAGAGCTGTCATTCCCGATCGTGACATCGCCAAGCACAACTGAACTCTCGTCGATATAGACCCTTTCGCCAAGAACTGGCATTTTATGATTGAAGCTTCGGATGGCTTGACTCATTGAGCAGGGCTCCTCTGGTGTTTCTGCCTCAGTGGATGCAAATAATGGGTAGTGCATTGACCGGATTCTGCTTGAATTCACCGGGTGACGCACCCATCTATTACCAATAATTACCATGAAAAAGTATAGAGAGCTGTCTTATGACTAACCCGCTACTGGAATCCAGTGAACTTCCCCCATTTTCCAAAATTCTGCCTGAACATGTAAAACCCGCCATTGAATCCATTATTGCTGATAATGAAAAGGCACTTGCCGCGCTACTGGCTTCCGGTGCCGGTACTGGATGGCACTCTTTGCAGGAGCCTCTGGATCAGTTAGATGACCGGTTGGGGCAGGCATGGTCACCGGTTGGCCATATGAACGCGGTGGTCAACAGTGAAGCACTGCGGGACGCTTACAATGACTGTTTGCCATTGCTATCTGAATACTCTACCCGTCTTGGCCAGAATCGTCAGTTGTTTGAGGCTTACCAGTCCCTGGCTGATTCTGAAGAATTTAACCAGCTGGACAGCGCACAGCAGAAAGTGATTAACGATAACCTCAGGGATTTTCGTTTAGCCGGTGTTGCCCTGGAAGATGAGCAGAAAGCCCGTTACGGCGAGATCAAAAAGCAGCTGTCGGAACTGACCAGCAAATTCTCTGACAATGTTCTGGACGCCACCATGGCCTGGAGCAAGCTGATTACTGATGAATCAGAGCTGGCCGGATTACCCGAGTCTGCCTTGGCCGGGGCAAAGCAGCTGGCCGAGTCAAAAGAGAAAGCCGGCTGGTTGTTAAATCTGGATTTTCCAAGCTACTTTCCGGTGATGACCTATTGCGATAACCGGGAACTCAGGAAAGAGGTTTACACCGCCTTCTCTACCCGCGCCTCTGACCAGGGGCCCAATGCCGGGGAGTTTGATAACACGGACAACATCAGGCAGATCCTGAAACTACGCCATGAACTGGCCCTGTTACTGGGCTTTGAGAACTACGCTGAATACTCCCTGGCCACCAAGATGGCGGAGTCTCCGGATAAAGTCATTGAGTTTCTGCAAGACCTGGCGGCAAAAAGCAAGCCTCAGGCGGAGCAGGAGCTGGCGGAACTGAAAGCGTTTGCCAAAGCAGAGTACGGCGTTGAAGACCTTGAAGCCTGGGATGTTGGCTATTATGGCGAGAAACTCCGGCAGCAGCGCTACGCCATTTCCCAGGAAGAACTGCGCCCATGGTTCCCGGCGGAAAAAGCCATTGCCGGAATGTTTGACGTGGTCAATCGACTCTATGGCGTTGAATTTGCCACTTTGGATAATGTGGATACCTGGCATAAAGATGTTCGCTTTTTCAACATCACCAGAAAAGGCGAGGTGATCGGTCGCTTTTACCTGGACCTTTATGCCAGGGAGCATAAGCGTGGCGGTGCCTGGATGGATGTCTGCCGTTCCCGCTGGAAACAGGATGGCAAGTTACAACTGCCGGTGGCCTACCTGACCTGTAACTTCACACCGCCGGTGGGCGATAAACCAGCACTGTTAACCCACGACGAAGTGGTGACCCTGTTCCATGAGTTTGGTCATGGTTTGCACCACATGCTGACCAAAGTGGATTATGCGGCGATTTCCGGCATCAGTGGCGTTGCCTGGGATGCTGTCGAACTGCCCAGTCAGTTTATGGAGAACTGGTGCTGGGAGAAGGAAGGGCTGGCCATTATCTCCGGTCATTTTGAAACCGGCGAGTCGCTGCCGGAAGCGATGCTGAATAAATTGCTGGCGGCAAAAAACTTCCAGTCTGCCATGATGATGGTCAGACAGCTGGAGTTTTCACTCTTTGACTTCAAACTGCACAAGGAATATCGGGATAACATCGATGTTCAGTCCGTGCTTGATCAGGTGCGCAAGCAGGTCGCAGTGGTGATGCCGCCATCTTTCAACCGTTTTCAGAACAGCTTCAGCCATATCTTTGCCGGTGGTTATGCTGCGGGCTATTACAGCTATAAATGGGCCGAGGTATTATCCGCTGACGCGTTTTCACGCTTTGAGGAAGAAGGAATTTTTAACCGGGAAACCGGTGAGTCCTTCCTCCATGAGGTGCTTGAAAAAGGCGGTTCTGCTGAACCTATGGAGCTGTTTGTCAACTTCCGCGGCCGAGCGCCAGAGATTGATGCGCTGCTGCGACACAGCGGTATTCAAACAGCTTAATGGCTTGGGCTTTGCAGTTATTTTGCCCCAACCATGATAAGTTTTGCCGTTAACTGACGGCTATTTGAAATAAATACGCAGCAGAGAGCTTGAGGTGCTTTCTGTTGCGTATAACTGTCACATCAGTCAGGGATTAAGAGCCATGAAAACCAAGCGCTTTATTGCAGGAGCGGTATGTCCTTCCTGCGGCACAATGGATTCAGTTCGAATGTTCCGCAGTGAGACTGAGCGGGATTACCGGGAATGCGTGGAATGCGGCTTCAGTGATGAGATGGAAGTGAACCCGAGGCTGGAGGGGAATTTGCCAGAGGCCCGTATTGCCCGGGAAGAGAGCATTCTGGAAGATCATACCGACATCATTCGATTTGTTGATGATCCACCTGTAAAAAAGCAGTGAGGGTACATTAATGATGGTCTACCTTACTGTGTGAAATAATCGGATTTTGAAAACCAACCAGAGCTGCCCGGCAACAACCGGGGGAAAGTTCAGTTTATATGTTACCACCAGCACCGGTATCCGTGAGTCCTGAAGAAGCGCTGTGTTTACAGGCCTCCCGGCAGTGTTTCAATCTTGAGAAGAAATGCTGCACGTTTCGTGGGCTTCAGGTCACAAGGTTAGACGTTTTCAGAAGCCTGATGCTGGTAGTAGAACATACCTCAGTGGGTGCAGCTGTTGGGGCCATTGCAGGCTGTGTTTCTGGTGGTATTGCCGGGGCTATAGCTGGTGGTATGGCAGGAGCCGTAGTAGGCGGTATGGCTGGTGGTGCAACAAGTTCAGTGGTTGTTCATTCGGGTAATGGAAATACAGCATTAATGCGTGGCATTAACGGTGTTCTGGGAGGAGGCATTGGAGGTGGAGTGGGTTTTTTCCTGGAAGGTGACCTGGGAATAGAAGTAGCTGCAAAAGGTGCGATAGATGGTGCTATTTTTGGAGGCCTTGTTGGTTCAACCTTAGGCTTACTTACAGGCATCAAAATTGTAAAAAACAATTTCTTTATCAGGAACAGAGTTGTAGAGAGATCAGACCCCGTGGTTCGGCTATCCGGTACTGACGAGCTTGATCAAATACAGGTACCTTCCGGAGTTACAACTCCCATTCCCAGTGAATCAGTCCGATCGACAATGATTGATATTGCAAACGAAGAACTCAGTTGTTGTCAGGATACCGGGACCGTAGAGTGATTATCAGTATTGAAGAAACAGATCTTACTGTTTTTGCCTTCAATTTCCATGTGGTTATAAATCTGATTGTCGCTACCACACTGCCCACTGGTCAGATGGCAGGTAAAATTGCCAAGCAATGGGGTAACTGTATAAGCAAAGGCAAAAACAGAAGCATTAAAGATTGTACTGGCCGCGAGGTTCACACAATCACTGGCAGTCAATTGATTTTGCTGGAATTTCCGATAGCTGCTGCACACATCAAAAAGAGCTTTACCAACTGATAACGCCATCAGGGTATGTCCGGCAAAAGAGGCAGTGTTTGCGCTGCGTTGACACATGAGCATTCAGGGATAATGACAAACCGGAGAGACTGTATTCACTGTTTAAAACTCCTGCCTATAAATTTTCTGATTAATACTCCTTTTGACAGTGAAATAAAATTAAAGTTCATCAGGCTGACGGATTCAGGCCGAAGCAGTAAATTTAAGCTCAATACCCAGGTTATTGGAAAGGCAGTTCCAGCGTGACCAGATCCTGATCCACTCCTCAGCACTGCGATCATGGATAAACTCCCTGAATTTCTCTTCATGATAAATGGCTTGCGAGCGCATCATCTGATCCACCGTTTTATCCACAATCACATCCAGCGCATTGGCAAACTTTTCCCCCAATATTGAATGAACAATCAGGTTCGCCCAGGTCATATTCATGGGGATGAGCGTTGATCCGGTTTTTACAAGATATTGGTCGTTTACTTCTTCAATAAGCCGATGGGCAAAATAGGCTTTATCAAGCAATAAATCGAGCCCGGAGACGGGTTGGTCCCGGGTCTTGGCCGCCATAAAGTTTTCTTCAGCAATATCCAGAAATGGTGAGATAAACCGGTGAATACCCACTTGCCGTGAGGCTTCATTAAGCGCTTCCAGAAAGTCCGGCACATGGTCAATATAATCCATCGTAAAGATCAGCAATGTCTCACAGGCATTGTCATCAGGCAGCTCAATCGTACGATGTAATTGTTCAATCCGATCACTGATAAGCTTTTGCAGATATCTGCTTTGCGCTTCCAGCTCTTTGACCTGAATGATTAACTGTCGGATTGCCTGTACATCCATATTGACCCCCTGTGTTCATCCATTCGTGCCAGCAGGAATGACTGGCAATGGCTGTCTGGTAGATGTTTAAAAAACCATAGTACCAACCATAAAACAAGAGATGTTAAATATTCCTTTTTCATATATTTCAATATTTTTATAAATAAAAAATTACATAAAAAACACTGCAAAATAAGGGTTTTTCTAAATTTTGGAATCTGTTGTGCAGTCAAAAAAATGGCACACAATATATGCCATGCCAGCTTTTCCCAGAGGCATCTCAGGGGTGTCTGGAATCTAATAATTGGGTGCTTTACTACGGAAATTCTCAAAAGATCGGCTGGGTGTAAAAGCTTCACACCAGCCTCGCAGATAAGCGGGGCTGCGCAGTTGCTTTTGTGGTAAGGAGTGTTAGTGCAGAGCTTGCAGTATTTCCTGAAGGCTCAGGATGATCAATAGAAAAATGCTTCAACAAGCGGGAACTATCTGTTGTTAAATTAATCCAATGATCGCGAAACGATAAGCGAGGGAGTTCGTCAATTTTGTCTGACTGTAATCTATGGCCTCAAATTAACTAAAGGGTCTGTAGAGCTATGCCTCCGTTAGCAAATTCCAATGCTCAGCCAATACCTTTACCACCGTCTGAACCAGAGGTCAGTGAAGTTGCTATGGCAACTGCATTCAATAGCAACGTTCAGATAACAGCCTCCTGTTCACGGCAACTGCCTGATTCCGGGGAGCGTCCAGAGCACTCGCTGGATGAACAACAAATTACTGCTGTTAAGCCTGGTGGCGTAAAAACAGAGCTTGGCATATCACCGACGAAGTTTCAGGAAAATGATATATTGCTGGTTTACCCGAAAGGTTTTTCTAACTACCCAAGCTTGGATTTTCACGTAAATCCCGGAAAACTGAAAGATGCTCTTAGACGGCATATCCATGACATATTGGATTATCGTTGGGTATGTGATCAGATCGAAGATGAACCCACCCGGGAAGAAGAACAGTCATTAGCGGATTCAATATTAACAAGGTTGCCTGCAGCGTTATATGAGTTCCTGAACAAAGACTGGTCTGGTAGAGACTGGTTTGTCCCCGAGGAGTTTCAAGCTCTGGCGAAGTTCCACTTTGCATTCATTTTTTTCAATGAAGACGATCTTATGGATTACGAGGTATGTGAAGAACAAGGTTGGGAATACCCAAGTTACGGGTACGAAAAGTGCAGTGAATTTAAAAAATTTTTGATAAAGGAGTGCTTGCCTCTGCGCAAAGGCTGGAGCGAAGACGAAGTGCAGTATATTGAGGAGTGGCTGAAACGCGAATTGGGAAGTTTTCAGAAGTATCCTGACCGAGATCGCGAGAAGCGCTACTATTGTCATTATGGCCAATTAAAAGCTGGTTGTGTGCCAATCTGCGACAATAGTTACTGCATGCATGAAAAACAGGCTGCATATAATCGCATTAAAAACCTTGAGAGCCAGTTGGAAAAATTGTCATAGACTGCCACTGGTTTGCCGAAAAAGTGGTGTCTTTGAGCCAAACTAGAGGAAATAAGTACTTATGTATTCATCAGTAAATTTTCCTGTTCGGCCACATTTACCTCTGGTCAAATCAGACAGCCCTCAAGCTATTGCATCTGCTGAGTCGAATGGTAAAGTTCAGGAGATTCCTGCCTCTTTACACCATCTTCCTGATTCCACAGAGTGCCCAGAGCGCCCACTGGATAAACGTCAAATAACTACTCAAACGTCTTGTGTCGTGAAAGCAGGGCCTGAACAACCACCGACAAAGTTTCAGGAAAATGATTTATTACTCGTTTATCCTTGTAATTCTGTGAGGAGAGTCACAACACCCACTCTTGATTTGAAGATCAATCCAGAAGAACTTAAAAACAGGCTTGATTATCACATAACTGGATTTTTGAGAGAACGTTGGATAAGTGGAAAGAGAAAAGGTCTTGCTACTCAGGAGGAAAAAAAATCACTGGCTGATTCAATATTAGCAAGGTTGCCTGCAGAACTAACTGAGTTCCTGAACAAAGACTGGTCCGATAAAGAGTGGTTTGCTCCCGATGAGTATCAAGCCTTGGCGAGGTTCCACAGCGCAATTATTTTGCTTGAAGATGAAGATTTGGAATACCGGAGTGAAAAAGAGGAAGATGAATTTAACGAATTTTTTAGAAAGGAGTGCTTACCCTTGCGTACTGGCTGGAGCGAGGACGAAGAAGACGAAATAGAACTAGAACTCACTCAGCATTGGTTGAATGAGGAACTGAAGCGGTGTCAGGATTATCCTGAAGCTGAACGGATGAACGAATACATTAAAACGTGCCATTATGGTATATTCAAAGCCGACTGTGTGACGGTTTGTGATGAATGCATTTACCGTATTACTGAAAACTGGAAATCATACGGACGCATTAAAATGCTGATGAGTCAGGGTGAATGATTGCTGTAACTGATGATTAAAGATGGCAAGTCTCTGGTCACTGCCGGATCGACAGAAATAAATTAATCCACCCGTTCGGATAAATCGATAGAATCCGATTATCAAATTAAAGGATATGAATTGCTATGCCTCCGTTAGCAAGTTCCACTGTTCCGCCCCCTGTACTTATGCCCGAATCAGACAATTGTCCAATTATTGCCACTGGTGGATCCAATGGGTCAGTTTATGAGGCTCCTGCCTGTGCACGCTATATTCCCAATCAACAGGTCTGCGCAGGAAGTCCAGAGCAGTCGGTGGATGAACATCTGATCACTGCTCTAACGTCTTGTGCCGTAAAAATAAAGCCAGAACAACCTAAGGTAAAGTTTCAGGAAAATGATTTATTACTTGTTTATCCCTGTAATTCTCACCTCGGACGCGCTCCCGGTCTCGATTTGGAGATCAACCCGGAAAAACTTAAAAACAGGCTTGAATTTAACATAACTGAATTTTTGAGAAAACGATGGATAGACGGAAAGAGAGAAGATGGCCCTACTGAGGATGAAACAAAGTCACTGGCTGATTCAATATTAGCAAAGTTGCCTGCAGAACTGACTGAGTTCCTGAACAAAGACTGGTCTGGTAAAGAGTTGTTCGCTCCCGAAGAGTATCAGGCACTGGCCCGGTTCCACAGTGCAATGATCCTGGCTAAACATGAGCGTATTAATTATTTGTGGGCATTCGTGAATGACGAAGAGTGTGAAGACGTTAACGACTTTATTGTTAAAAATAATATTCCCCTGAGCATTCTCTGGAGCAAAGACGACGAAGAATTTCACGAATTTTTTAACAAGGAGTGCATGCCCCTGCGTGATGGCTGGAGCCTGGATGAAATAAAGATTATAAGGTATTGGCTGAAAAGGGAGCTGAGTAAACCCATTAAAACGTGCCACTATGGCATATTAAAAGCCGGTTGTGTAACGGTCTGCGACAACTGTCAATACAGTGTTATTGAAAACTGGGAAATGTATGAGCGCTTCAAAATGTTTATGAGACAGAAGGAGAAAATGTCGTAACACAGTCATTTTTGCAGGTGGCTTAACGTTTGATTCCATAAGATCCCAAAGAGGCAACGTCGAACCCTGTTTATAAAGGGTGATAGAGCCTGGTTAGACTTACTGCTTCTCTGATTTTTGCAGAGGGGATTGCCTTTAGTTACAACAGAATGTCTTGGTCATAATTTTTTGCACCATAGAACCTGAATAAAATATTGTTTAATTACAGCCCTTTACAGGCGTGATATAGGAAATGTCAGAAATCTATTAAACGACATTTATAGTATTTTAAAATTGGCGATTTCATTTTCTTTCAGCATGTTGTTTAATGGTTTTTTAGAACTATACTCTATAACGATTATTGTCAGACCTAGAGTGTTCTGCTTTGAATGATTTGCTATAGCATTTTATGGCGTGAGGTGTTGGATTTGCAGTTATGTGTTTGTTAAGCAGTTTGTTTTGGTCTCAATACTGATTGCATATCTGCTCTTGAATAGATGTAGTGGGGTTTTTCAGATCAGATAATTATAAGTAATCTCGCTTCCTCTCAATAAACCATCTGTGGTTTACCTGCGTAAATGACACAAACGGGCTTTATCATGGGGTGGAGACGATGAACGTTGGTAACAACACAAGACCATTGGAAAGGTCAGTATCGTGACACAGGCAACCGGACGAAAAACTGCTCCGTTGGCAGTCGCACCTCTGAGAAGTAAAGCAGCACAACAAATCTGCACAATAATAATAAGAAGTTTCCGCTGCGATCAGCGGATAGTCAGGGGATGTAAGGGAATAATGATGCAGCAGGCGAAATCTCTCTTTCTTCTTCTTGCGGGACTGGTTGTAACGGGTAGTAGCCGTGCTGCATGGGAAGTCAATATGACCGAAGGTGTGACGGCGGTCAGCCGGAATATCTACGGACTCCACATGACCATATTGATGATCTGTGTCGTGATCGGCCTGATTGTCTTTGGCGTCATGTTTTATTCCATTTTCAAGCACCGTAAATCCAAGGGCGCAGTAGCTCACCAGTTCCATGAAAGCACACTGGTTGAGATTGTATGGACATCCATTCCTTTTCTGATACTGGTGCTGATGGCCATTCCGGCGACCAAAACGCTGGTGGAAATCTACAATACTGACGAGGCCGATATTGATATCAAAATTACCGGCTATCAATGGAAGTGGCAGTATGAGTATGTCGGAGAAGATGTCTCTTTTTTCAGTAACCTAAGTACACCCCGGGAACAGATCCGGAATGTTCGGGACAAGAACCCCAACTATCTTCTTGAAGTGGATGAGCCGCTGGTGATTCCTGTGGATAAAAAGGTTCGCTTTCTGGTGACCGCTGCTGACGTTATTCATTCCTGGTGGGTGCCTGCCCTGGCAGTCAAGCGTGACGCCATTCCCGGATTTATCAACGAAGCCTGGACCAATATTGAAGTACCCGGTACTTACCGTGGGCAGTGTGCCGAACTGTGTGGTAAGGATCATGGCTATATGCCCATTGTGGTTGAGGCCAAGTCTCAGGAAGACTATGACGCCTGGCTGCAGGCGAAAAAAACCGCAGCGGGCAAAGAGCGTGAGTTGACCGATAAAACATGGACCATGGCGGAATTGATGGACAGAGGTGAGCAAGCCTACACCAAGGCTTGCGCTGTATGTCACCAGCCCAACGGTGCCGGCATGCCGCCGATCTTCCCGGCGCTGAAAGGCAGCCCGATGGCCACTGAAGCGGATCAGATCGGAGCACATGTCGATATCGTTATGAATGGTAAAAAGGGGTCGGCAATGCAGGCCTTTGCCGGCCAGTTAAGTGAGGTGGACCTTGCTGCCGTGATCACCTATGAGCGGAATGCCTGGGGCAATGACACCGGTGAAATGGTGACCCCTAAAGAGATTGTGGAGTACAAGAAAACTGGCGAATACGTAGAAGATCCAGCCAAGCAGACCATGCCAGATAACCAGCAGGCGAGCCTGTAAGGAGAGTAGATATGACTTCGGTAACAGATACTGCTTCTTCCCTGGATCAGGAGCACCATCACGGGCCTGCCAAAGGATTGATGCGTTGGGTTCTGACCACCAACCACAAAGACATTGGCTCCATGTACCTGTGGTTCAGCTTCATTATGTTTCTGACCGGTGGGGCCATGGCCATGATCATCCGGGCTGAACTGTTCCAGCCCGGACTGCAGATTGTCGAACCGGCTTTTTTCAACCAGATGACCACGATGCACGGTTTGATCATGGTATTCGGTGCCGTTATGCCGGCTTTTGTCGGGTTGGCTAACTGGATGATTCCCATGATGATCGGAGCACCGGATATGGCCATGCCCCGGATGAACAACTGGAGCTTCTGGATTCTGCCCTTTGCTGCCGTGATGCTGGTGAGCACCTTGTTTATGGAAGGTGGTGGCCCCAACTTCGGCTGGACCTTCTATGCGCCACTATCAACAGACTATGCACCGCCTTCAACAACATTTTTCATCTTTGCCATCCACATGCTCGGTATCTCTTCCATCATGGGTGCGATTAATATCATCGCGACCATCCTGAACCTCAGGGCTCCGGGGATGACCATGATGAAAATGCCCATGTTTGTCTGGACCTGGCTGATCACGGCTTATCTGCTGATTGCGGTAATGCCGGTGCTGGCGGGTGCAGTAACCATGATGTTGATGGATATCCATTTCGGTACCAGTTTCTTCAATGCCGGTGGTGGTGGTGATCCGGTACTGTTCCAGCATATTTTCTGGTTCTTCGGGCATCCGGAAGTTTACATCATGATTCTCCCCTCCTTCGGGATTGTCTCCGCCATTATTCCTGCATTTGCCCGCAAGCCCCTGTTTGGCTATACCTCCATGGTGTACGCCACCGCCAGTATTGCCTTTCTGTCGTTTATTGTCTGGGCGCACCACATGTTTACGGTGGGCATCCCGCTGATTGGCGAGCTGTTTTTTATGTACGCCACCATGCTGATTGCGGTACCCACCGGGGTGAAGATATTCAACTGGGTGACCACCATGTTCCGTGGTTCCATGACCTTTGAAACCCCGATGCTCTTCTCCACGGCGTTTGTGGTGCTCTTTACCATTGGTGGTTTCTCTGGACTGATGCTGTCAATTGCCCCTGCTGACTTCCAATATCACGACACCTATTTCGTGGTGGCTCATTTCCACTATGTACTGGTGCCGGGAGCAATTTTTGCCATCTATGCTGCCTGCTACTACTGGCTGCCAAAATGGACTGGCTATATGTATGACGAGACGCTGGCCAAAGTGCATTTCTGGATGTCCTTTATCGGGATGAACCTGACATTCTTCCCAATGCACTTTGTCGGGCTGGCTGGCATGCCACGCAGGATTCCGGACTACGCACTGCAGTTTGCCAACTTCAATGAAATGGCCAGTATTGGTGGTTTTATGTTTGGAACCACGCAGCTCCTGTTCCTGTTTATCGTGATTAAATGCATCAGGGGGGGAGCAAAAGCTGAGGCCAAGCCCTGGGAAGGTTCTGAAGGGTTAGAGTGGAGTGTGCCATCACCAGCGCCCTATCACACCTTCACCACACCACCGGATGTAAAGTAAACGACAGGAGTCTGTATGAGTGAACAGGATAGAGAGCAGCCTGAGGCCATTGAGCATTCAACTCGCCGTACTGTCATTCGCTCCATACTCGTAGCTTGTGGCATGTTCGGTTTTGGTTTTGCCATGGTGCCACTGTACAACGTGTTCTGTCAGGTGACTGGCCTGAACGGCAAGACGGATCCTGACCCATATATGTACAAGGCAGCGGAAGCCAAAGTGGATACCAGCCGCGATATCAAGGTGCAGTTTGTGGCCACGAAGAATGCGGGCATGAGCTGGGACTTTTACCCCAGCACTCCCCAGGTCACTGTGCATCCCGGCGAACCGGGCCTGCTCAACTTTGTTGCGAAAAACCCCACGGGTAAAACCATAGTGGGCCAGGCCATTCCCAGTGTGACTCCATTTGAAGCCACCAACTTTCTGCATAAGGTCGAGTGTTTTTGTTTTACCACACAGACGTTGCAGCCATGGGAAGAAAAGGTGATGCCACTGCGGATTATCGTCGATCAGGATCTGCCGAAGCATATAAAAAAGCTAACCTTGTCTTATACGCTGTTTGATGTAACCCATTTGAACTGAATGTTTTGAGCTTTATTTTCTAAAGAAGATTGTTCGGGAGAAAAGGCGTACTCCCTGTCAGATCAGGAGAGGTGAAAGAAAGTATTATGGCTACCGAAGGTACCTACTACGTTCCGGCCCAGAGTAAATGGCCAATCATTGCGTCTATTGGACTTTTTCTGACCCTTCTGGGGGCCGGCATGATGATGAATGACATGAGCGCCGGTGTTAAGGACTCTAGTGCACATTATGTGTTTTATGCCGGTGGCCTGATTATGGCCTGGATGCTGTTTGGCTGGTTCGGCAATGTCATTCAGGAGTCCCGGTCCGGACTTTACAGTGCGCAGATGGACCGAACATTCCGCTGGGGAATGTTCTGGTTTATTTTTTCCGAAGTGATGTTCTTTGCCGCACTGTTTGGAACCCTGTTTTATGTTCGGGTTCTGGCCGTTCCCTGGCTCGCCGGTGAGGGTGAAGGGGCGATGACTCACGAAATGCTCTGGCCAGATTTTACTGCGAGCTGGCCGCTGATGGTGAATCCGGACAACGACCTTTTTGTTGGCGCTGCCGATGTTGTGGATCCCTTTCACCTGCCGCTGTTGAACACCCTTCTGCTGGTTGCTTCCAGTATCACACTGACACTGGCCCACCACGCACTGCGCGCTAATGACCGCTACAAGATAAAACTGTGGTTGATCCTGACACTGGTACTCGGCACCGCATTCCTGTTTTTCCAGGTTGAAGAGTACATTGAAGCCTATAACGAACTGGGGTTGACCCTCAGTGCTGGTATTTATGGCTCAACCTTCTTCCTCTTGACCGGTTTTCACGGTGCTCATGTAACCCTGGGAGCCATTATGCTGGCGGTGATGCTGGTGCGGGTTTTTCAGGGGCATTTTGAGGCGGATAACCATTTTGCCTTTGAGGCCGCCAGCTGGTACTGGCACTTTGTAGATGTGGTATGGGTTGGACTGTTTATTTTCGTTTATCTGATTTAACGGTTATCGATACAACCAGGGTGCCTGGCTGTGGATATCCCCATGAAGCCAGGCGGCGACAATAATCACCATAATCAAAACAGTGAGACCGATACGAACTTTCAGGGAGTTCAGCAGCTTGGGCGAACTCTTTTTCTCAGTCAGCAAAAAATAAAAGCCGGTACCCAGACTGATAACCACGGCAATAAAAAGAACAATAACGACGAGTTTTATCCACATATTCCTGGCTCAAGAAAGTTATCCACAAGGCAAACTCCTGAGATGAACTCAGTATTTTCCGCACTTTCTGGGACACAATAGCATAGAAAGACCGTTCACTTGATGTTTGGATTCAGATTGAAGTTGACCCTGTTAGTGATTGCCACCCTGCCGGTACTGGTGAGTCTGGGCTTCTGGCAGCTATCACGTTACGAGCAAAAGTTGATGCTGGAGCAGGCTTATGAGTCTCGCCATACTCTTGAGCCGCTGCCACTTTCCCAGGTTCAACGCCACGAAGATCCTTTGTTTCTCCCTTTTACGGTGAGCGGCCGGTTTGACCCGGATCGCTACTTTCTTTTGGATAATCAGGTTTTCCAGGGCGAGGCCGGGTATGAGCTGTTTATGCCGTTTCTGACCGATGACGGAGCATGGTTGCTGATTGACCGGGGGTGGATTGTCGCAGGTGATCGGGAACGGCTGCCGGAGGTGATGACAGATCCGGAGCATCTGATACTGACCGGCTTTGCGTATAAGCCCCTGGGTAAACCTTTTATGCTGGCGGAAGACATCTGGGAAGATGGTTGGCCGAAACGCATCCAGGCGTTTGACTCACTAAAAATATCCGAAGCCATAGAGAGCACGATGCCGGATTTCTACATGGTGCTCAGAGCCGGTCAGCCGGGTGCTGAACAGATGCGCCCAACGGTGATTAATCTGAAATCAGAGAAGCACCTGGGCTACGCCTTTCAATGGTTTGCCATGGCACTGGTCCTGCTCTTGTTGTATGGGTTCCAGATGATTCGCTCAGGTAAGAACCATAAGTAGTTAACCAAATGAAATCATATTTTCTGACTAAGTGGACAGTCACTCTGCGGCGTTACAACTACGGTCACATAGCTACGGCTATGCTCCCTACGTTGTGCCTTGCATAGTAACTGCCCACTTAGCCAGAAAATATGATTCCATTCGGCTAACTACTTAAGAACAAGCATGACGTGTGAGGTGATCATGACCAAGACAACCACGAATAAGAACCGGCTGCAGCTTGCCCTTGTCATTCTGATCCCATCCATGGCCATGGGGTTGGCCTGGATGATGTACTTTACCGGGGCATGGATACCAGAAGGAAGAACCAATAAAGGCGAGCTTTTATTACCACCGGCCCAGTTTGCCGCGCTGCATCTTCAGGACGGTGAAAAGAGTGTAGATGCCTCAGCAACAGAGGGCCTCTGGCGCGTGGTGGTGTTTGGCAGTGCCCGTTGTGAAGAGTCTGATTGTGTCGCAAGCCTGTACAAAACCCGTCAGGTGCATATTGCCCTGGGAAAAGAGTCTGAACGAGTGACCCGGTTTTATATTGCTCCGGAAAAACCGGTGCCCTCCTCAGAACTTGAAACGGAACATCCGGGAATTTACTGGCTGAACGCGGACAAAAACCATGTGCAAACCGCACTTGGCCTGAAGCACTGGCCAGAGAACCGTATTTTTATCATTGATCCACTGGGTAATCTGATTATGGGATATCGGGTTGATCAGCCTGGTGGTGATGTGCTGAAAGATCTGCAAAAGCTGCTGAAAGCATCCAATATCGGTTAATGGGTACTAAATGATTATTTAGTCATTGGTTTTTGTTTAATGTGGTATTTTTTGGTTAAAAAAAGGGTTGGTAATGGGTAGTCAACTCACTGGGGTGGCAATGAAGAAAAAAGGATTTTATCTGGCGCTGATCGCAACGCTGCTGGCAAGCATTGTCGTTGGTGTGGGGGCCTATACCAGGCTGGTACATGCCGGGCTTGGCTGTCCTGACTGGCCCGGCTGTTATGGTTTTCTGACCGTGCCGGATACTCAGCAGGAGATTGCCCATGCCGAGTCACTCTTTCCGGAGGCTCCGGTTGAAGTTGATAAGGGTTGGGCAGAGATGATCCACCGTTATGTGGCTGGCACCCTGATGCTCCTGGTGCTGATGATTGTTATTCAGGCATTCAGAAACCGGCGTGAGCCGGGTCAGCCGTTCAAGCTGCCCATTCTGATCCTTGCACTGATTACTCTGCAGGCCGCTTTTGGTATGTGGACCGTCACGTTAAAACTATGGCCCCAGGTTGTGACTGCTCATTTGCTGGGCGGTTTTGCCACCTTCAGTTTGTTGTTTCTCTTGACGTTGAGGTTGTCCGGCGCGCATCGAGAAAAGGTGCCGGAAAAGCCGTTCCTGTTCCTGAGGTGGCTGGCGGTATTCAGTCTGGTACTGGTGGTTGGTCAGGTCAGTCTGGGTGGTTGGACCAGCTCCAACTATGCAGCCCTTGCCTGCCCTGACCTGCCAATGTGTCAGGGGCAATGGCTGCCACCCATGAATTTTGCAGAAGGGTTCGATGTCGGGCAGGACATCGGTCCGAATTATCTGGGTGGGCAGTTGCATGCTGAGGCCAGAACCGCCATACATTTTGCCCACAGAGCGGGGGCGATACTTATAGTGATATTTCTGACGTTGCAAATGCTTATTGCGCTCAAGGTATCTTTCAGGGTTGGTGGTTCTATAGGTTCAACGGTTCGAAAACTGATGCTGCTGGTTATGGTCATGTTGACGGTCCAGGTGGGTCTTGGCCTGAGCAATATCATCTGGAGCCTGCCGTTGAGTATTGCCGTAGCCCATAATCTCGGTGGTGCCTTGTTGTTATTATCACTGGTGGCCTATAACTACTTCTTATTCGGTGGTGCTCTTAAGAAAAGTGGTTTGAACAACAGTTTGCAGGATTTGCAGGAAATAGAGGGCTGAGCATGAGTCAAAGTAATGTATTACCGGCAGGGAGTGCCCACTGGAAGGATTATCTTGAGCTGACCAAGCCGAAGGTGGTCGCGCTGATGATCTTAACGTCGGTTATTGGTATGTACCTGGCAACACCTGGCTGGGTACCTCTGGATATTCTGTTTTTTGGCAACCTGGGGATTGCTCTCTGTGCCGGTGCCGCAGCGGTGATCAATCATGTGGTTGACCGACAGATCGATACGGTGATGGCGAGAACCCATAATCGTCCGGTGGCCACCGGTCGGGTTGAACCGCTCCAGGCGGTCATTTTTGCCTTTATTATTGGTTCACTGGGAATGGCCATGCTGTTTGTGCTGGTTAACCCTCTGACCGCCTGGTTAACATTTGCATCCCTGATGGGCTATGCGGTGGTGTATACACTGATTCTGAAACGGGCAACGCCACAGAATATTGTTATTGGTGGTTTGGCTGGGGCGGCTCCTCCCCTGCTCGGCTGGACTGCCGTGGCCGGACAGTTTGAAGGCCATGGCCTTTTGCTGGTACTGATTATTTTTGCCTGGACGCCGCCTCACTTCTGGGCCCTGGCGATCCATCGCAAGGAGGAGTATGCCAAAGCGGATGTTCCCATGTTGCCAGTTACCCATGGTGAGGCTTACACCAAACTTCATATTCTGCTCTATACCATCATCATGTTTATGGTCACCTTGCTACCATTCCTGACGGGTATGAGTGGGGTGATCTATCTGGTGGGTGCAACCATTATGGGAGCACGCTTTTTATACTGGTCCATTGTTCTGCTGCGTGACAGCAGACCTCATGCTGCCATCAAGACCTTCAGGTTTTCAATTACCTATTTGATGCTGCTGTTTGTGGTGTTACTGGTGGACCACTATTCATTTTATCTCTGGGTGTAAGGAGTCCCTGTGGACACAGAAAGGAGTAAAGGGGTGAAAAAGACGGTCACTATTTTACTGGCAGCCGTTGCTGTCGTGCTCGGGGTGACGGCGAATAAATTCATCAACAAGCCAGCGTTATCCAAAGAGCAGCTGCAACAGATGGGGGCGGTGGTATTTGAAACACCCAGGGCTTTCACCATGGATGGGCTGGTTGACCATAACGGCCAGCCATTTGTCGCAGAAAATCTTAAGGGGCGCTGGAGCCTGGTCTATTTTGGCTTCACCTTCTGCCCTGATATCTGCCCGGCAACGCTCAGTCAGTTAAATAAGCTGGACGCACTGCTCAAGGAGAAGTCGCCGGTTCTTGCGAAAGAGATGCAGTACCTGATGGTGACGGTGGACCCACGAAGAGACACCCCTGACAAGCTGAAAGGCTATGTGCCCTACTTTAATAAGGACTTCACAGGAATCACAGGAGAAGTTGCCAGTATTTATAACCTGGCGGTTCAGATGAATGTCCCGTTCACCCCGGTGGTTGACCCTGAGGATGAGTTTTATCTGGTGGATCATGGTGCCAACCTGGCCTTGATTAATCCGCAAGGACACTATCACGGGTTTATACGGCCACCATTGGAACCCGGTAAGCTTAGGGCAGCGTTGTTAAGTATTGACAAGAGTCATTGAGTCTTGATTTTTTACTATCTTTTTGATGTTAAAGCCAGCGGATGCTGGCTTTGCAAATTAATAGAGAGTTCCAACCAAAAGTTTTTTCAGGGCAGCGGTCAAATCGAAAGTACGATGGGTCAAGAATCGGTCCGAATCACTTCAAGCTCAATAAATCTGCTTATTTCATAAACCAGGTCAATAGATAAATTCGCCAATTTTGTGAAATTTTCAGCTTCCTCAGGCGTTCGTATTTTATGTTTGAAATTATTTCTTTTATTCATATTCATTAAAGGTGTCTTGAAGAAGGCGTGAATATCAAGAAAGGTTTCAATACCGTGTGGCTTTAACAATTCCTCATCAAGCTGAACCAGGTCGAGAACAGAATTGCTGGTTGTTCTTTGATAATAATCAATCGCTTCATGGATATCTTCCTCTGGTGTGTGCGCTTCAATAAAACGCAGATGATAATGCTCCATAAGCAAATTTATTAATGGTTGTTTGATTTTTTCTATATAATTGATAATTGCTCTTTTTTGTTGATTGGTTTTACTGTTTGCTTCATCCTCCAAAGGTTTATAATCAGGAATTTTAGTGGTTAAAGCTACCAACTGTTCCATGTAGGCAACTAATGGGTGATTTGGCAACCATCGGGCTAGTTCCTTTTTGTATGCAACAGCGTCATGATATTTTGTGATGATCACATCGATAGCAATGTCCGCTAATGTACGCTTAAGAGGAGTATTCAAAGTAATTATTTTATCTGTTGTCGTACTGCTCTTTAAAATTGTTACCTCAGAATACCGATTATAAGGTTGATCAGTAATCACTTTAGCAGCCATTGCAAGTGATCCATCCGATGTTTCTGTAAGCACTTTTGTATTTTTAGCAAATCGTGGTAATTCTTTTTGATCGCTGATCATTCCTAAATATATTGCCAATTCCCCTACTGTAGGTTTAAGTTGAAATGGTTCTTCGATGACCAAAATCTTTCTGGTTAAAAGTTTCCCTGCCATTCCTTTAATAAACCATGGATTTAACTTCTCATTTTCTGCTGGTGAAGGTGTTTTTACAGGACTTTGTTCTCCGGAAACACTGGGCTGCTGTGAGGCTGGTTCTGCTTTTTCCAGTACTTTTTGAGAAGCTTCCCATGGAGCACTGGTATCAAGATCTCTTTTTAGTAATATTTGGGTATCCGCAGGCAGTATGCCAATTTTTCTAATGCCGTGCTCAACGCAGACCAGATAATGTTCTCCTTCATCAATATCAACTGATTTAACTGGATCTTGTTCAGTTGAGACAAATTTTTTAGGTGAAATCTGTAATCTGGCAAACGATTGAGCATATTTGCTGTGCTCAGAAATATTCGGAAAATTTATTTTCATAACTTCTCTCGTTACCTCCTGGCTGAGAGTTTGGTCAGGTCGGAATTCTCATAAAGCTTTAAGCCAATTTACCAGTGCGTAATGTAATTGACCTGGGGCTTTCACGGTCCTTATTACTCCAAAACAATAGAGAGTTTTCAACAGTCTGGATGGCAATGGAACCTGTGCCAAATTTACCAATGCAGAAACCGGAGCCTATGTAGGTCATGGAATGAATCCATTCGTGTGTTAAAGTATCCGACAAATTTAGATAGCTAAATGGCTCAACTATTTTTATATCAGTTACTACCGTTTTGTGATAATAGTTTATAGGGATTTTGGTATTATATTTTTCTGCTCCACAGTGTAAAAAACGTTCGAACTGATGACATGTTGGGACCGCATGCTCACTGTCTTCGGAAGTCGTACAGTAACGAGCGCCTTGTGAAATCCACTTTACAAATCTTTTTCCCCAAGTGACTGGAGGCTGATATTCACACTCTGTTTCATCCTGACCTTTGACAACAAAAGAAATCTTGTCGTCTTTATCTTGAAAAAGTGTCATTAAGTATTCATCAGCGCCTTCACCACAAATTGAGACATCAGTTTTATCCCCAATTTGAAAGATTTGGAGTGTTATTTTGTTGGAAATTTCCGGATTTATTAATGACTGACGTGTCAGAGTATACGGTTCCTTTATATAAACCTTGACCGTCTTTGCATGACTTGTTTCCCTGCCTGCAAATGAGCCGCTGCTGTTTTTCTCCATACTGTTGTTCGCTGTTCGTGCGGGGAGAGACATAGTGTTAGCTGTAGAGGATATATTCATCAGTTTTTCCTGACTTTGCCGTGAATTTACACGAAAAGCCTTAAGCAGCAGGCTTTTCGAGCAGATTTCTGTGTTGTGAACTCGCGGACTCAGGTTTTATTTATTACTTTCTTTTTATCAACCGGGTGATTAAAAAAAATAAAAAGCTGGCCACAACCACTGAAGGGGCCGCAGGCGTGTCCAGATACCATGAAGCCGCCAAGCCTCCGGAAACACCAAGGATGCCAAGCAGTGCTGAAACAATCACCATCTGCTCTGGTGTGCGCGCCAGCCGCTGGGCGGTCGCTGCCGGAATAATCATCAGGGAGGTAATCAGCAGGACACCGACTATCTTCATGGCTACGGCGATCACCAGGGCCATCAGCAGGGTTAGCGTCATTCTGAGCTTCCTGACCGGAATGCCCTCCACCTGGGCCAGCTCGGCATGAACTGACATGGATAACAACGGTTTCCAGAGCCATGCCAGTGTTGCCAGAACCAGGGCTCCTCCTCCGTAAATCCAGTAAAGATCAGAGGGACCGGTTGCCAGCAGGTCACCGAACAGATAGGACATCATATCTACCCGAACATTATCCGCAAAGCTGACGGTGACCAGACCAATGGACAAAGAGCTGTGGGCAAGGATTCCCAGAAGGGTGTCGGAAGCCATTCGTTGTTTTTCCTGGAAGCTGACCAGGATGGCGGCAATCATCAGTGAACTGGCGATAACGGCCAGGTTGATATTGATATCCAGCATCAGCCCCAGTGACACCCCCAGTAGAGCAGAGTGAGAGAGGGTATCGCCGAAATAAGCCATACGCCTCCAGACCACAAAGCAGCCCAGTGGTGCTGCCAGCAGAGCCACGCCATAGCCTGCCAGCAAGGCAGATAAGAGAATATCCGGCATCATTGTTTTCCTTCAGATACAGGGCTTTGTGGCTCAAGAATATGCCCGTCAACGCCATGATGGTGGTCGTGATGGTGAGTATATACCGCCAGTTCGTCCGACTCTCCACCAAACAGGCGAAGATACGCCGGGTGTTGCTTAACCTGGTGAGGGTGGCCGGAGCAGCAGACGTGTTGATTGATGCAAATGACCTTGTCGGTGGATGCCATCACCAGATGGAGGTCGTGGGACACCATCAGAACGGCACAGTGCTCCCGGTCTCTGGACGCGTTACGAATCTCCGTGATCAGCTGGTAAAGCTCCTTCTGTCCGGTGACATCAACCCCCTGCACAGGTTCATCCAGCACCAGAAGGTGTGGTTTATGCAGCAGTGCCCGGGCCAGCAGAACCCTTTGCAGCTCACCACCCGACAGGGATTGCAGGGGAGACTGGAGCACATGGCTGACGCCGGTTCGCCCAAGGGCGTCGTGAACGGCGGTTAAACGACAACCGGTCAGCCTCAGGAAACGGTTGACCGTCAGTGGCATGGAGTCATCAATATGAAGCTTTTGCGGCATGTAGCCAATGCGCAGCCCCTTTCTGACGGAGCGTTGGCCGGATGTGGGTTCCTGCAATCCAAGGGCTACACGTACAAGGGTGGTTTTTCCTGCACCGTTCGGGCCTATCAGGGTAACGATTTCACCGGGATTCACCTGCAGATTGATCCCGGTCAGTACCTCTCTGTTCTGGAACTTCATCCAGATATTGCTCAACTCTATTAATGGTTGATTCATAATATGTGATTATTCACTTCGTTTTGCAGTTGGTGCATAAACCAGCCAGCTCTATTGAGGTATCCGCAATGATAAAGCCGTGTTCACTGGCACAGTCTTCCAGGGAATGTTCAATGGCCGGGTGTTCAATTTCAATGGTGGTCCGGCATTGGGTACAGATCAGAAAACAGCTGTTATGTGGCGTGCTCGGATGGCAGCAGCCAATGTAGGCATTGATGGATGACAAGCGATGGACCAGCCCTTGCTCCCGAAGAAAATCCAATGCCCTGTAGACGGTAGGGGGTTGGGCGGGTTTGGACTCTCCCTGAGTCAATTCGGCCAGTATTTCATAGGCCCCGACCGGGCAATGGCTCTGCCAGACCAGCTCTAACACCCTTTCCCTGAGGGGCGTCAGGCGAATATTGCGGCTCCGGCAAAGCAAACGGGCTTTATTCAAAGCATCTTTGATACAGTGCTGATGGTTATGGTCTCTGTAGGGATTAAGGCAAGACATGGTCAGATCATATAAACTTGTGGACGTTATAATATAACGCTTTTACAGGGTTTCATAGCTACAAAAGTAAATTAAAAAACCAAGTGGAACTTTTTCCTGAATTTACGGTCAATTAACAAGTCGATTAAGCCAACCAGTGAAAAATTACACTTCGTGAGATTGGCTAAAAATTAATACAAATATTGAGAGAAAAAATGGAAGCAAGCAATTATTCAATACATAATAATAGAGTTAAATTTCCGGAATCTTTTGAAAAAGAAAGAAATGAAGAAACTGAACAAAGTGGTATGTCTCTAAACCGGAAAATTACTGTTTGCCATGAGAATGGGGCCTTTATTAGTTCAGCTGGATTACCAAATTCCCCAGAGCCCGAACAGAAGAAATTTTTAACGACAACTCACATACAACCTGCCATATCATCTAGCCAGTTCAAGGTGGAGCTTGAGGAAATAAAAGCATGGCTGGATGATGGCTGTTTGAATTCTGTTGAAGATTGCAAAGCACAACTCAAGTCAATTATTGAAGATGATGTGGGTGTTTACAGATATAAGAAAAATCAAAATATACTGTTGCACATAGAAGAAAATGAACGGGTAAAGGCTGTAAAAAACACATTTGATAATATTGTTTCACACATTAGTCATTTAGTTAGTATCAATTATTTTAATGATAGCTTAAAACCAGAGCTGATCTTATTAGTGTGCAAGCACTATAAATGCGATAATATTGTATCTATTGTTGAAAAGCTGGTAAGTGATTTTGATAAGAATGACGAAGGCTTCTGCGACATATTGCTAAATTCCTTAGAAGAATATGAATGTTTTCTTGAAGAAAAATTGCCTGTTTACTTGGCATTTGATCTGTTGCTGGATGGACAATTTTCTATAGATTCCGGACTGAATTTTGTTCTCTTTGAAAAATTATCGAGAAATATTGGCGTGGATTTTCCTCCTTCCAAATTGAAAATGAATTTTGAATTTGATAATAATATGAATGTTCAGATGATTTGGGCGCTATTCTCAATTCTGAATTATTGGGATACATGTTATATAAGCTTTTTAAACAGTTTCACAGAAGCCGTTTATGATCAGCAAGGCATTGATTTGCATAAAGATGAGGATCTGATTAAATATATTGCCATGCGAATGGATACTACTGGTTATCAGAAACTTCGTAAACTTCTTGCCATGCCAGAAGACAGCTGTTCATTATTGAATGAAATTGAGATAACCGAATGTACAAAAGTGTGCGAACATATGATGTTTCCTGAAAAGCTGATCTTTATATTGAAAAGTTTCAGCAGGAGTGATTATTTTAAAGGTAAAGCTGATGGTTTATTTGACTATTTAAATAGAACTTTACCAACATACCATAAAGATTCTTCAGATTTTGTGATGTTGTTGCAAAAAAGTCCTGTAAGAGCATTATCAGAAGTTGAAGAGTGTATGGACAAAGTAGATAAAAAGTTGAAAAAGATGGCTGATGAGAGTTTTCTGGAGCTCAAAAAACAGAAATTGTCGGAAATACTGGAAATTATAGAAGAGCAACGTGGTAAAGAAGTCATATCCCTTACAAAGAGAAAAATGGACTTGATGGCCGATATTAATGCTTTAAAACTAGGCATAAAGAAAGATATTGCTAAATCCATTACTGACCCGAGAACTCTGAAAATAATAGAACATGCTGTTATCACTCCTTATGGACACACTTTTGACCAGGCATCAATTACCCGGTGGCTTGAGGAAAATAACAGCTGTCCGATCACAGCAAAACCCCTGGAGTTGAAACAGTTATCCCCTGATTTTAGTTTGCAAAAGGTTATTGATGATCTATCCCCCAAACTAAAAGAACTTAAAGTGGATACTGATTCAACAGATACCAACCAATCAGCTTAATTCTGCCAACGCAAGCTTTGTTCGTTTTCTCAGCATATCCCTGAATTTATTCGGATCAAGAAAATGACGCAGGAGGTTTTCCTCCTGCTCATTGTCTGCCTGAGTTTCCGGGTGTACAAAAGTAATCAGCCGGGAAATCCAGAATCTGAAAGCGGCCAGCCGCAACATGATTGGCCAGGCTTTTTGCTCATTCTCAGTAAAAGGCCGGACCTGCGCATAAGACTCCGTCAGTGCTTTTAAGCGTTGGCTATCAAGCTCAAGCGTATCAGTAAGACACCAGTCGTTTACAGTAACCGCCAGATCATAGATCAGCCAGTCATTACAGGCCTGATAAAAGTCGATCACGGCTGAGATTCTGCCCTGATCAAACAGTACATTATTATGAAACAGGTCGCCATGAATCAGCCCGGTTGGCAGATTGTCAAACGCTTGCAAAGCGTCAGAGATGTTTTGCCATTGCTCAGCCATAAAGTGGGCATCATCCTGGCCAAGTAATGGAATGAGTCTTTTCTGCTGGGCATCAAGCCAGGCAAGTCCCCGCTGGTTCTCCTGATAAAGGGAGGAACCTTGTCCTGCCTTATGGATTTTTGCCAGCATCGCACCAATCTGCTGGCACTGGTCCAGAGAGAGGTTTTCGGCGTCAGGGTGCTGCCCGGCAAAGCATTGCACAATCAGCGCAGGTTTGCCTTTCACCGACTGGAGAGCAGCACCACTCATATCCCGAATCGGGTTGGGCACAGGCAGGCCGAACGCTTTAAGCTCATCCGTATACTGGATAAAAAATGGCAGTGTGTCGGCGGGCAGATACTCAAAGAGGGTTAATACATAGCGCTGGTGACTGCCCTTGTTATCAATATCCAGAAAGTAGTTGGTATTCTCAACGCCACTTTCAATGCCCTGGAAGGACGTTAAGTTACCCAGGTCATAACGAATCAGAAGTTGCTCGATATCCTGTTGTGTCAAATGGGTATAAACAGACATGAAGTCCCTGTTCCTGGATGGTTATATCTATGGTTCTGTCGGTACTCAGTGCCACTCAAAAATGGTCCATGAAGGCACTAACAGGATACGTTTTGTTGGATCAATGGGGTTGCCTTCATTATCTGAGGCAATCAGGTAGTAGGGCTTACCTACCTTGGGAATCACCTGAATCGCATAAAGCTGGCCACCGACCCGGTACTCTTTATAAGTTCTGGAATCACCGGCTCGAATCACTACCGATGTGTCGTCCCTGTTCTCCAGCGCTTCAGGGCGCAGGTGTCTGGGAATCTTTTTAATGGCTTCATCAGTAAAAACAACCGCTCTCTGGCCCCTATGGGCTGTTGGCTGCTCCGGCTTTGAACCTTCCGGACTTTGTGTCGCACAGCCACAAAGAAACAAGGGTAAGAAAACCAGACCCAACTGCGCTCTTTTTATCAAGGGTTTCATCAGGAGCCTCATGATAATTGCGGTGGAAACCATTAAACTGCTAGGAGGCTGACCGAGAATAGACTGCCCTACTGCGGTGGCAGAAAATTGGTCTAAAAATTCCGTTTTGTTCGGCAAATAGCCCCGCTATTCACCTCACAAAACGGAATTTTTATCCTCAATTTTCTGCCATCCTCGCTACGGGCGCTATTCTCGGTCAGCCTCCTAGAAGCATTCTATACCCAGTTACCCAGAATCGTAAGTGAGTCCGTAATCCATGTCAGAACAAGCCAGTACGCCGCCACTCATACTCGTCGACGGCTCATCTTACCTTTATCGTGCCTTTCATGCTTCTGAGCGGGCCAATCTGCGCACGGCTGATGGTCGACCAACGGGCGCTATCCGGGTCATGACAAACATGTTGCGCAGTCTGATGCGTCAATATCAGGATAGCCATGTTGCGGTCATTTTTGACGCCAGGGGAAAAAACTTTCGCCATGACCTGTACAGCGAGTACAAAGCCACCCGGAAACCAATGCCGGACGACTTGCGTTCACAAATAGAACCCATACATCACATTGTTCGTGCGCTTGGCCTGCCTCTGTTAATGATTGAAGGTGTTGAGGCGGATGATGTGATTGGTACGCTGGCCAGACAGGCAACCGAGAAAAAGATCAACACCATCATTTCCACGGGTGATAAGGATATTGCCCAGCTGGTGACTGAGCATGTGTCGCTGATTGATACCATGAATGATGCGTATACCGATCAACAGGGTGTTGAAAGTAAGTTTGGTATTCCTGCCAACCTGATTATTGACTATCTGGCATTGATGGGCGATAGCAGCGATAACATCCCGGGTATGCCGGGTGTTGGTCAGAAAACAGCATTGGCTCTGCTCAATGGCATCGGCAGTATCGATGAGATTGCCGGGCGGCTGGATGAAGTGGCTGCGCTTGGTTTTCGGGGGAGCAAAAACTTCGCTGAGAAGTTCACCGAGCACAAGGACATTGTGTTGTTATCCCGGCAGCTGGCCACCATCAAGACCGATGTAGAACTGCCGGTTTCCATTGAAAGTCTGGAAATGCAGCCCCTTGATAAAGAGCAACTGTTAGCGCTGTTTAAAGAGTACGAATTCAGGACGTTGATTGCCGAGTTGGAGAAAGAGGGCGCTTTTACTGATAGCAATGAAGCTAACGAAAAAGCATCAGGCGCTACCGGTGAGTATTCTGTAGTTACTGAAGAGACCGAGTTTCTTGACTGGATAGCACAGCTGGAATCTGCAGAGCTGTTTGCGTTCGATACCGAAACCACCAGCCTGGATTACATGGTGGCTGAACTGGTGGGTGTTTCATTTGCCATTGAGCCCGGCAAGGCCGCTTATGTGCCCGTTGCCCATGATTATCTGGGAGCACCTGCCCAGCTGGAGAGAAACTGGGTATTGGAAAAACTCAAACCTTTGCTGGAAGACCCGGCAAAACAGAAAGTAGGTCAGAACTTTAAGTACGACCAGAGCGTGCTGGCCCGATATGACATTCAAATCATGGGGGCCGCTTTTGATACCATGCTTGAGTCCTACTGTTTGAACTCCATCGCCACCCGTCACAATATGGATGCCCTGGCTGAGCATTACCTGAATCATAAAACCATCAAATATGAGGATATTGCCGGCAAAGGTGCTAAACAACTGACGTTTAATCAGATTGAGCTTGAGAAAGCGGGCCCCTATGCGGCAGAAGATGCGGATATTACGTTACGTCTCCATCTTGCCATCTGGGAGCAGTTGCAGGCTGAGCCTTCGTTGACGGCGGTGTTCCGGGAAGTAGAAATGCCACTGGTGGATATTCTTTCACGTATTGAGCGGCATGGTGCCCTGGTGGATGGTGTCCTGCTTAAACAACAGAGCCTGGAGATTGGCCAGCGTCTCAAGGAACTGGAGCAAGCGGCCCACGATGTGGCAGGACAGGCATTTAACTTATCATCACCCAAACAGTTGCAGGAGCTTCTGTTTGATAAGCTGCAACTGCCGGTTATCAAGAAAACGCCCAAGGGGCAGCCATCAACTGCTGAAGAGGTCTTGCAGGAGCTTGCCCTGGACTATGAACTGCCCAAGCTGATTCTTGAGCATCGTAGCTTAAGCAAGCTCAAGTCCACTTATACCGAGAAACTTCCGCAGATGATTAATGGGGCGACGGGTCGTATCCATACCTCTTATCATCAGGCAGTAACCGCCACTGGACGACTATCCTCTTCAGATCCTAACCTGCAGAATATTCCCATTCGAACACCGGAAGGCCGTCGGGTGCGACAGGCGTTTATTGCACCGGAAGGTTACCAGCTGGTGGCGGCAGATTACTCCCAGATTGAGCTGAGAATCATGGCACACCTCTCTGGTGATAAAGGTCTGCTGGATGCTTTTGCCCATGGGCTGGATATCCATAAGGCAACGGCGGCTGAAGTATTTGGCGTAGCACTTGATGATGTAACGGGTGACCAGCGACGAAGTGCCAAAGCCATTAACTTTGGTTTGATCTACGGCATGTCTTCGTTCGGACTCGCTAAACAGCTGGGGGTATCCAGGAAATCAGCACAGGAATATATCGACCTTTACTTTGCACGTTATCCGGGTGTTTTAAGGTACATGGAAACAACCAAAAACTTCGCACGGGAAAAGGGGTATGTGGAGACAATATTGGGTCGTCGTCTGTATCTGCCGGAAATCAATGCCAGAAATGGTATGCGCCGTCAGGGTGCTGAACGAACAGCGATCAATGCACCTATGCAGGGCACTGCCGCAGATATTATCAAGAAGGCGATGATCAGGGTTGATGAGTGGCTGAAAGCGTCAGGGCTTGATGCCCGTGTCATTATGCAGGTCCACGATGAACTGGTGCTTGAAGTTGCCAATGAGAGTGTTGAGGCCGTTGTTGAAGGGATAAAAGTGCAGATGTCCAGTGCCGCCCAGCTCAGTGTTCCACTATTGGTTGAAGCCGGTATTGGGGATAACTGGGATGAAGCCCATTAGTACACGGTTTCAATGTATTTGATGGGTTCCTTCATTGACCTCCAAACTCCGTTCGTCCTGAGCGGAGATTGTACACATCAAACTCATTGAAACCATGCACTAGCTGCTTTATGTGTTATAACAGCGTAGTCACCATTTGTAAGTTTTTTGTAAACGATGGAACTTTATTACCATATTGCTTGTCTCATATAGTGAGTCTCAAATGAGTTGCTCCTTGTGTGTTAAGTGTTGTTAATGTTGAAGCGGTATATGTTTCCCCGCATCTATCGTGTAAAGCCAGTGTCCTTTTTCAGGATGCTGGCTTTTTTTTAATTTTTTTTATTTTTCAGGGAACTTTTTGGAATTTTGCTTGTCTGAGTATATGAGGATGAGAAAAAGTCAGTAGTTTGATTCTGGTTTCTTGTTGCTCACTGTGTGTTTTGTGTTGACAGTAACTTGAGTGGTAGGCTGCTCCCCTGTAGCCGAAGCTATATAGCCAGCATCCTTCCCCCGGATGCTGGTTTTTTTTTGCCGAATTTTTATCCAACCGAGTCTAAAGAATGACCATTGTTGACCGTTAAAGAACCTGTAGCGGTGGGCTTGGTTGATTACTTCCATGGGATGCTGGGTCACCCGGATCACGAGAAACCCTTAGTTGTGTACTTTGTCGATGTTGCTGTAACAATAGAGACGTCATGAAACGGTCATCTTCCCCTGATGACCGTTTTTTTTGCGCCTGTATTTTTCATTTCTTTATCTCTCTATTGACCAATTTGCTGCCGCAGCAGCAGGGCAGTCTCCTTAGCTTGAGGCAATAAGCGACAGTTCCTGTACCGCTACTGACAGCATGGCAAGGTTTTGCTCTCTGGCGGATTGTATTTCCCGGATTGTCGCTTTCCAGCGATCAATCAGCTCAGTATTTTTTTCCAGCCACCGTTTAAGGCGCTCTTCCGGCTTTCCCTGTGAATGGGTCAGAACATGGATACAATTATCGTTGAGGGTTCGATCCAGCTGATCTTTCAGAGATGATTGTGCCTTGCGTTGCCAGAGGTCGTTAACCGGCAGTTGACGAATACGTTCTCTTAACCACGGCAGGCACAGGTAATCCTCAAGGGCAAAAAAGACAGAGGCCACATCAGTAACGGTAAATTGATATTCATTAGCCACACTGACCATAAACAGTACGTAATACAGATACCGAAGGCCCGCACAGGTTTCCGCCAGCGTTTGCGGCAGCTGTGCTTCCTGTAGCCGGGTAACCCTGCCACCCAGCCAGGCGCAATCTTCCTCTCCCAGCAGTTCCGCCAGTTGTCCACTGACGGCACAGACACCCGGTTTATAGTTACTGATAAGCGACTCTATATCCATAGGGCTGCCATGATTCTTCAGCAACCAGATGCAGGCTTTTTCGATATGCTGCTGTACCCGAAACAGTTCTATTCTCTGGATATCATCTTTGACATCAAAACCCAGGCTTTCAAACTGATCCCAGATGGCTGGAATGGAAAAGATCTCTTTTATCGCCATAAATGCCCGGACACAATTAAGCTCCGACTGTCGGGTTTCCTGATGGATATACTCGATAAACGTCGCTCCCATCCGGTTGCCAACCTCGTTGCTGAGATGGGTCGCCAGTATTTCAGTTTTTAATGGGTGATGTCTGATCTGATCAGGGAACTGGTTACGAAGCTGTGATGGAAAATAGTCCAGCAGTTTTGTTGCCAGTGTCGGATCGTCAGCCACATTGGCTGAGACCAGGGATTCAAACAGCTCCAGCTTGGTGTGAGACAAAAGAATGGCTATTTCCGGCCGGGTAAGCCCTTCACCGGCTTTCACCCTGGCTTTAATTTCTGTATCCGATGGCAGGCCGTCCTGAGCCCGGTTAAGACGCCCTTTCTGTTCGAGCCTTCTGATCAGGAAGCGATGGTCATTAAATAACAGGATATTCTGTTGCAGGCTCAGGCTTAGCCTCAGGCTCTGTAAAAAGTTATGCCTGAGAACCAGTCTGGCAATCTCATCCGTCATACTGGCCAGTAAACTATTACGCTGTTTTATGGTTATATCACCATCATCAACCATCTGATTGAGCAGAATCTTGATGTTTACTTCATGGTCTGAGCTGTCGACCCCCCCTGAGTTGTCTATAGCGTCGGTATTGATCAGGCCTCCTCTGCTGGAGAACTCAATTCTTGCCAGCTGAGTCAGGCCCAGATTTCCGCCCTCCCCTACCGCGCTGGTATTCAGTTCGCTGGCGCTGATCCTGACATTATCATTGGACCGGTCCCCGGCATCGGCATTGTTTTCACTGCTGGCTTTTATGTAAGTACCAATGCCGCCATTCCACAATAGATCCGCTGGCGCTTTCAGAATCGTTTGAATAAGTTCCGCGGGTGAGAGGATGGTTTTATCCGTTGCCAGTGCGGTTCTGGCCTGCTTGCTCAAAAGAATGCTTTTCAGCTGGCGACTGAATACACCGCCACCTTCTGATAGTTTGCTGCGGTCGTAATCGTCCCAGGATGACCGGGGTAAATTGAACAGGCGCTGACGCTCATTGAAGCTGACTGAAATATCCGGATCAGGATCAATAAAGATATGCTGGTGGTTAAAGGCGGCGATCAGACGAATATGGCTGGAAAGTAGCATGCCATTGCCAAATACATCACCGGACATATCACCAATACCGATGACCGTAAAATCCCGGGTCTGGGTATCGATTTCACGCTCTTTGAAGATCCTTTTTACCGACTCCCAGGCACCCCGGGCAGTGATCCCCATTTTTTTATGGTCATAGCCCTGGCTGCCACCAGAGGCAAAAGCATCCCGCAGCCAGAACCCGTAGGATTCTGATACATCGTTGGCAATATCGGAAAAGCTGGCGGTGCCTTTATCCGCTGCCACCACAAGATAAGGGTCGTCATCATCGTAGCGAATGACGTTTTCAGGAGGGATGATGTGTCCGCCCTGCAGGTTATCGGTCAGATCCAGAAGTCCGGAGATAAATGCTCGATAGCATGCAATCCCTTCCGCCTGTATTTCTTCCCTGGAGCCGTTGGCCGGGAGATTTTTGGTGACAAAGCCCCCTTTGGCCCCGTGGGGAACAATAATGGCATTTTTGATCATCTGGGCTTTGACCAGCCCCAGAATCTCGGTGCGGAAATCCTCCATCCGGTCTGACCACCGTAATCCTCCCCTGGCAATCTTCCCGCAGCGCATATGGATGCCTTCAAAGCGAGGCGAGTAGACAAATATTTCAAACATGGGTCTTGGCTGAGGTGAGGTTGGAATCTTTTCCGGTTGCAGTTTGAACGACAGATAACCTTTTGGCTCCCCCTGTTTCTGATAGGCGCTGGTTCTCAACATGGCCTCGATGACGCTGAGAAAGTGACGCAGGATCCGGTCTTCATCAAGGTTGGCGACACTGTCCAGCAATTGGTAAATCCTGTCAGAGCAGGCATTGGCCATGTCATGGCGATCACCACGGAAATCCGGATAAAAACGGATGCTGAACAGGTCTACGATTTCACGCACCACCGATGGGTTACTGTTCAGCACTTTCTGCATATAGCTCTGGCTGAAGGGCACTGGCAGTTGCATCAGGTATTTGGACAGAGCCCGGATGAGCACAACCTGCTCCCAGTTCAAACCGGCTGAAACCACCAGCCCGTTGAACCCGTCATTCTCCATTTCTCCCTTCCAGGTGCGAATAAACACCTCATGGAACTGCTCCCGCAGATGGGTATCTTCAAGGTTGGAGTGGCTTGATGGGTCAACTTCCGGTGCGTTTATATTGACTGTCAGAGCGTTATCATGGCCGTCAGGCTCAATACTGAAATCAAGCACCCAGGCATTTTCCTGACGGCAGGGGTTGATGGCGTAAGGTCTTGCGCTGCTTACCCTGACACCCATCTTCTCAAGAATGGGAAGTACATCTGAGAGTGCCAGGAGTGGGCCTTTACCCAGCACCCGAAAGTGCCACCGATAATGGTCGGTAACCGGACGGTAGAGACTGGTTCTTATCTGATGACTGTCTTTTATCGATTCCAGACGTTGAATGTCTGCTACTGCCTGGCGGGGGGTAACATCCTCCCGGTACGCGGCGGGAAATGCCTGCAGATAACATTGTGCCAGCCGGTTACCCGAAGCCTCACCAAATGCCTCTTTTAACGCCTGTTGCAGGTGATCTGTCCAGTTCAGCATCGCTTCATGAATCATGGCTTCCAGCCGTTCAACATCGATATCCTGCTGGCTGGCATGACGACAATGCACGGTAAATTGCAACTGCGCCATTGGGTTTTCCGATAGCTGAACATTGAAATCAATACTGTTGCCACTCAGCTCACTGAGCAGGATCTGTTGCATCTGTAAGCGAAGTTCTGTGTTGAAATTATCTCTGGATACGTAAATAAGCACCGTAATAAAGCGGTCATAGGGATCGGGACGAAGGAATACTTTCAACTGCCGCAATTCATGGCAGTCAAGAATCCCGTTGATGACGGCCTTAAGTTGTTCAAAACTTGTCTGCAGGAGCTCGTCCCTTGGGTAGTTATGAATAATGTGGCGCAGGGCATTACCCCGGTGGCTGTTTATCGGGCAGCTGTTACTTTTTAAAAGCCTGGCCACTTTCTTTCGTATCAGCGGAATATTATCCAGCGGAACGTTGTAGGCGGTTGAGGAAAACAGTCCGAAAAAACGCCATTCTCCGGTGACTACACCGTCATCGTTAAATTGTTTTATCCCGATATAGTCCAGGTGTGCGGGTCGATGAACCGTTGAGCGGCTGATGGATTTGGTGATAACCAGTAACTCAGGTGCCTGAATTTGTGAGGCAATATAGGGGGACAGTTCTTGCTCTACCGGATGCTGATGGGAGGCCTCCCGAAACGTCCCCAGACCGGTTTTGCTGTTGGCGCGCAGTCTTAGTGTGTTGGACCCATGGATGATCTCGTAATAGCGGAAGCCGATGAACAGAAAATTGTCTTTTTTCAGCCACTTCATAAAAGCAAGCGCTTCTTTCTGTTCAGCATCCGGTAATGGCACAGGGTGGCTTTGACACCATTGAATGGCGTCATCCAGCCTGGTTTGCATGGCCTCCCAGTCAGAAACCACTTTATGAACATCCGCAACGATAGCCCGAATACCGGCAGCGACTTTTTCTAAATCCAGTTGTTCCGGTTGGCGGTCTATTTCAACCCGAATAACGGCCTCGGTTATTTCTGCCTGTGGCGTGCTGATGGCTTGCAGCTGACCTGTACTGTCCCTCGCTAACCGAAGAGTGGGGTGATTCAGGCTGTAAACTTTTATTTTCTGACGATCAAGCTCCATCAACACAGAAGACACCAGAAAGGGCATATCATCCGTGATAATTTCAACAATGCTGTGTGTGGAGTGCCAGTGGTGGGTTTCCGGTTCCGGGTTGTAGACGCGGATCTTGATTTGTTCCGGCTGCCGGGCCTGTAGAAACTGCCACAGGCAGAGGAGTGCGCCATAGCAGTCATCGGTATTGATCCGGGTCAGGTCTTTGCTGGCAACTCCCTGGTAGTAGGCATCAGCAAGCGCCTGTATTTGCTCATATTCTTTGGTTGACATGCGCTTTGCCAGAAGCGATTGAACCTGATTAACGATGATGGCTCGAAAATCGGTAAAGCGGTCCATGATATTCCTCTGTCACTGGAATTGAGTACGACAAACTGTCCCACTGGATTTGCCGGGTTATGCCATAACTGTCAATGCTTATGGGCCAGAATAAATTGATCACCACGACGTCCTGTCAGTGGTTTTCCGCAGTGACAACTTTTGGGTGACATCGATCAATACCGCTGTATAAAATTGCGTTTGCTCTATTGGCAATGAGCCGATTAAACAGTGTCTGGTTGCGTTAACAATGTCAGCCTGGCTTTGCTGACAGCCTTCTTGTTGAGCTTTTCTGTCAAGCTGCTCGTCAAGCCTCTCGTCAAGATAGTCGAGAAATAGCTAAAATGCCTTGGGATTGCTGATTTTGCGGGGGCTAAGCATAATCCGTAGCCCTGATGGAATTTGCAAGCGGCATCCAATTCTGGTATAAAGCCCGATCTTTGTATGAGGGTAGCTGCTGATGAGTCTTGAAGGTCTCTTGACTCTGTAACCATGGGCAGATCTGCCCGAAGCAGACACTGGAATTCAGTTAAGTTTTCCGGCCTCATGGCTGGTGATTTTGGTTTAAGAGACGGTTTGAGAGGCCATCCACATGTCCAAGGTTTGTCAGGTTACCGGCAAGCGCCCGGTTACCGGGAATAATGTTTCCCACGCTCAGAACAAAACCCGTCGTCGCTTCGTGCCTAACCTGCACCACAAGCGCTTCTGGGTTGAAAGTGAAAAGCGCTTTGTGCGCCTGCGTGTTTCTGCAAAAGGCATGCGTATTATCGACAAGAAAGGCATTGATGCCGTTCTGGCTGATCTGCGCGCCAGCGGTCAATCTTTTTAAGTCGAGACAGCTAACTTAGCAGGAGCATAAATCATGGCTAAAGGTATTCGTGAGAAAATCAAGCTGGTTTCCAGCGCAGGCACTGGTCACTACTACACCACCACCAAGAACAAGCGTAATACGCCTGACAAGCTGGTGTTCAAGAAGTATGACCCGGTTGTTCGCAAGCACGTTGAGTACAAGGAATACAAGATCAAGTAAATCTTGTTTGCTTTGCTCTGGTTCGTATCAGGCAAACTGATACGGACCGCCACTCACTTCTGTTGCGCTATCCCCCCCTCTGTTAATATTCCTCTCAGGATCAAAACCTGCCATCCCCTGCTTTGCACTTAGGAACTGTGTGCTCTCACTACTGTTGCATTGTGGTTGCACTGTTATAATGCGCGCCATTCAAGAACATCAGCTGTAGGTCATGATGAAACCGGAACTCCTTTCGCCAGCGGGAACACTGAAGAATATGCACTTTGCTTTTGCCTATGGTGCAGATGCTGTTTATGCTGGCCAGCCCCGCTATAGTCTGAGAGTCCGCAATAACGACTTTAAACTGGACAATCTGAAAAAAGGCATTGATGAGGCTCACTCCCTGGGCAAAAAGCTGTATATGGCCAGCAATATCGCGGCCCATAACAGTAAGGTGAAAACCTATCTCCGGGATATGGAGCCGGTTATTGCCATGGGGCCTGATGCACTGATCATGTCCGATCCGGGTTTGATTATGATGGTGCGTGAAACCTGGCCGGATATGCCAGTCCACCTCTCAGTTCAGGCGAACGCGGTGAACTTTGCCACGGTAAAATTCTGGGCCAGGCAGGGGGTTGAGCGGATTATTCTGTCCCGTGAGTTATCCCTGGAGGAGATTCAGGAGATCCGGGAAGAGTGCCCTGATACCGAGATTGAGGTCTTTGTTCATGGTTCACTCTGTATTGCATACTCGGGCCGCTGTCTGCTCTCCGGTTATATCAACAAAAGGGACCCGAACCAGGGAACCTGCACCAATGCCTGTCGCTGGCAGTATCAGGCCCATGAGGCAAAAGAGACTGAGAGCGGTGATGTGATTCCGGTCAGTAGTAGCCCTGCGATGGTTACTCCAACCCTGGGGACTGGCGAAACATCTGACTCTATTTTCCTGCTGCAGGAAAAGGGGCGTCCGGACCAATATATGCCTGCTTTTGAAGATGAGCATGGCACTTATATCATGAACTCCAGGGACCTCAGGGCTGTCCAGCATGTTCGTCGCTTAACGGAGATGGGCATTCACTCCCTCAAGATCGAAGGGCGGACCAAATCTTTTTATTATGTTGCCAGAACCGCCCAGGTATACCGTCAAGCCATTGATGATGCCGCAGCGGGTAATCCTTTTGATATGGGCATGATGGACACTCTGGAGAATCTGGCCAACAGAGGATATACCGAAGGCTTTTATCGTCGCCATGTGCACGACGAGTATCAGAATTATGAAACTGGTAACTCCCGGGAAAGCAAGCAGCAGTTTGTCGGTGAAATTGTTGATTTTGACGATCAGCAGCTAACGGTGGATGTGAAAAACCGCTTTGAGTTGGGAGATACCCTGGAGCTGATGACCCCCAAAGGCAACTATGTGTTCAATCTGGAGCATTTGGAAAATCGTCGTGGTGAGCGTATTGATGTAGCTCCCGGATCGGGCCACCTGGTAAAAATACCAAAGCCTGACGGTGTTTTGCCAAATGCCCACTCACTGCTGGTGCGTAATCTGCCCTAATCCGGTGATATTCTGAGTCGATAAGATCGTTATGGATCTTACGACCTTTACCAGTATTTTTTCCGGCTCTGCCTATAAGCCGTTAAGCCAGCATCGACAGGTGATCCTGGATGCCCTGGTGTTATTGAACAGGCAGTTGCAGAGCCGGTTAACTGCCGATGACCAGTGGCATGAGCGGGCGAAATGGCTTGTTGATTTTCTGCCAGCTGTGGAAAAACTGGAGCAGGAAATTCTGGCCAGGCTCAACCAGCCAACATTGACCGCGCAGCCCAAGGGGCTGGTGCTCTCCCTCTTACAGACTCAGAATAACCTTGCACACCTGATCTGCCGACTGGCTGAGCGATTAACTTATCGACCTCCCAGGCTTACCGAAGATTTGCAACGTTCTGTTGAACAGCTGAACCAGCACTTTGCCAGCGTTGTATATAGCTTGAAGTCGGGTATTGCAAAACAGGATCGTTTGGGTATCGCGGGATTTAAAAGGCGACAATCCCTGGCTTTGCTGGAGGTCAATCAGGAAGTAAAAATGGCTGTGGATGAGCTGCGGAATATGATTTCAGCCTGCAAAGGTGAAGTCTTTCAACATGAAGGCGAGTTGGACCCTCTTGATATGGCTCTTTTACTACTGTCCCTTGAAGATATGGATGACCTGACACTCTGGATTCGCTCAATGGTCATCCACATGCAACAGATATAACTGACCAACAAATGAGAAGCGGATTTTCACAAATTCCTGGATCTACTTAATAATGCACTCTGCCCGCTTTTTCTGAGTTTTTTCCAGGTACTCCTGAAAGTCTTTTGGTAGTCTTCCAGTGGTTGAGCCCTCCCAGTACACAGTTTGTCCGGCTGGATTTTCATATTGAAAGGTATGCTTTGTGACAGTTCGTCGACGTTTTCCCGTTTTTCCCGGGTCGTTAATGTTGTCCAGATCTGAGAGCGTAATACCAAGTTCCGCCATTTCTTTGTGTATAGCGACAATGTCTTTCATTTTTTTCTGTCGTTTTGCATCCTCTTTAACCCTGGATTGCAATTTTTCCTTATGTACCCCTTTCAGGCGGTCCAGAATCTTTTCCAGCTCCTGAACACTGACATCTTTGAATAGTGAGCGAATCCGGGATTTACTACCTAGCCGATGATGTAACTCATCCAGTAATTTCATTGTATACCCTCAATCTACTGGAGCCTTTGACCGTATGAGGCGGTAAATAATGCATCAACACGGACATTAAGAAAGTCGACAAATATCTATAACCTAAGACTGGAACGGTTACCTGTCAGTTACGCAGGTATAGGGTAATTCACAGAGTGGTTCTGCTTATTACTCGTTCAATATGAATAAAAGTAATGTATTTTGTTTGATTGGCAAGAAAATGGTGAGTTTGACCCTTATAAAATACTGCTCTTCATTTTACTGGTTACTCCTGTTAGCAGTCGGTTACTGCCCTCTATTTATCAAGTTATAAGGCACATGTTTTATTCAAATACTTTGCTGGATTGTATCGAGTAAGTCAGGGCCGTAGCCTTGGCTCAATGAGGCTTTTTGTTGTCATCCATGTTGCAATATTTGACCAAACCCTTTCTTTCGCTCCGTCGTTTTTCAGCCAGGGCTGAACCTTTTTCCCGATGGTGATTAATTGAAGATCAGATACATTGGAGGGATCCTGTTTACCCGTCGATAACAGACGCTATAGCCCCATATTTTCTGCATTGGGAATGGGTCTTACTGGTTATCCTGGATAAGTGACTAAATATGCTCGGACGCGTTGTTCTTCCAACAGCACTGCTGCTGTTGACTTACGGCTTTTGGGTTAGCTCAGAGCTTCAGGTGATCACGGCAGGTGTGGTTATTTTTCTGCTGGGCATGGTTTATCTGGAAAAGGGGTTTAAGGTCTTTACGGGGGGGATGCTTGAGGCGTTCCTTCAGAAAACCACTGACAGTCTCTGGAAAAGTCTGGCCTTCGGTATCACCACAACCGCTGTCCTGCAGTCCAGTTCGCTGGTTTCCGTTATTGTTATTTCATTTCTCAGTGCCGGCCTGATTGGGCTGACTGCGGGCGTTGGCATCATTTTTGGCGCAAATCTGGGCAGTACTGTCGGTGCATGGTTAGTTGCCTTGTATGGTATGAAGTTAAAGCTGATTTCCTATGCAATGCCATTACTCGTTTTCGGTTTGATTTTGAGGAGTCAACGGGAGAAAGCATTCAGTGGCTTCGGCTGCATCTTGCTGGGTATTGGCTTTCTCTTTCTTGGTATTCATTACATGAAAGAGGGTTTTGAAGCATTCCAGACTGTGATTGATTTCAGCAGCTTCTCCATGGAAGGAATGCAGGGCATTCTGGTATTCACACTCTTTGGTGTTCTGGCCACCATCATCATGCAGTCAACCAATGCGGTACTGGTGCTCACCTTTTCTGCCCTGGCAGCGGGTCAGCTGACTTACGATAATGCGTTAGCACTGGCTATCGGTTCAAATATCGGTACCACCATAACAGCAGTGCTGGGAGCGATGGGGGCAAATGCAGCAGGGAAACGATTGGCTGTGGCACATATTACGTTTAATGTGGCCACCGCTGTTCTGGTTATCCTTTTGTTGCCCCAGTTAAAGGTGCTTGTGGATTTTACTGCCGGATTTTTTCCGATCGGGGCAGACGACTACACTCTGAAGCTTGCGATGTTCCACAGTCTCTTTAATGTCATGGGAATAGTCGTTCAACTTCCTTTTTTCCAGCTGCTTATCCGTTGGCTGGAGTCGCTTTTTGTCGATCCTGACAGGCAGTCTCATCTGAATCTTGCCACTGAGGATAATCCTGCCATTCACCGGGCGCGCTACTTAACCCCGGCAACACTGAATTATCCGGATACGGCGCTAAGAGCCCTGACCCGGGAGTGTGACCATTTATACAGAAATACACTCGAACTGATCTGTTATGGGATATATCTTACCGGAGACAAGCTGAGGGAATCGGACAGTCTGACGGATCTGGTGAATAGCTGGATGCGTGATGATCAGCCCTGGACCATAAAAGAGCTGTATATCCGGCATATCAAAGGTATCTATGCGGACATTATTCATTACTCAGGAGCCATAGAAGGAAATCTTCCGAGAGCGCAGGTGCAGGAGTTATTTGCGCTAAAAGTTGCCTGTCGAGATTTTGTCCAGGCCATCAAACATGTCAAGCATATCTATAAAAATATGGGGCATTACCTGCATTCGGATAATGAGCAGATACGCCACCAATACAACCAGCTCAGACTTTGTCTTGCCTCAGTCCTGAAGCTTATTGATGTATTGGGAGTCCGACGAAATTATGATCATATTCGTCAGCATGCGGAACAGTTAAAGCAGGAGCTTAGCGAGCAGGATGAGCAGATGCACAGAAAACTGAATGAACTCATTCGCTCCAACCAGGTTGACTCATTTATGGCCAGCTCTTTGATGAATGACAGTGCTCATGTACATGATGCCTGCACCAGTCTTATTGATGGAGCCGTGATTATGTTGACCAGGGATCGCGAAGAATATCGAGAGATCGATCTTAATTTTGAGGCTCGTTCTACTCCTCCAAAAAACGTTGCTGGTTCTTTTGAAAAATGAGTGGGCCATGAATTACTCACTGACCGACCTCGTTCAGGTTTCCAGACTCGGGAGAAGCGACAACTATTATGTATGCAGTGACTCCAAGGGGATTTTCACACCCAGAAGCTCATCAGCGAAGCGGATAACTGCTAACTCTGCTGCCCTGATTTCGTCATTAGCAAGTTGGGTTTTGTTGGCAGCCCCAGCGAAATTCAACACGAGATTTGCGTCGGCAAAACGGCCCAGATCTGTTGAACAAATACCAATTTCTTCCGTCAATCTCTCAATTTCATCCTCAACTTCATCCGTCAATCTCTCAGCATTCAGATGATCCTTACTGACTGCCAGTGATAACCTCAAGGCCGCTTCATTGCTCAGGGTGGCCGGGTTGTCGCTGTCCTCCGTCAGAAGTGCTTTCAGGAGCCAATTCTGGTTGTCTTCCAGCAGCACGAACAAACTTGACTTCGGATTGAACAACGCCTCCTGAAGCCCCATGTATATCTGAGCCAGCTTTTCGGCACATTCAGGCTGCCTCGGGTAGCTCAGACAGGCAGCGAGGTGGGCGACGGTTTCCCGGTTAAAGTCGCCATAGGGTACTGGCTCATCCAGACATCCGAAGCCCAAATTGCCGGTAATCTGCCTGCCTGCCAGGGTTAATGCATCTTTCAGAAGCGTCTGCTGTTGCGGAGTAAATTCTGGCTCCGGGAATGCGTAGACAATAAAGTGTTCCAATAATGGTTGTCGGTAATGGTTGAATGTCGTTGGTGGACCCTGGTATCCCACGGGTTGGGTAATTACCAGCTGATTATCTTCCGCCGCTTTGTCTCTTAAAATTACGCTGGGATTGGGGTCTGGAATGTCATGGAATTTCTCAGCAAAAAAATGAATTGATTCCGGATCCGCGCAGTTGTTAGCGGCCAGCAGGATTTTTATGGCATTCAACTGGCTGGGTTCTGCAACCAGGATTGAATGCAGTTTAAAGTAAGTGGTGAAGTTGTGACACATTTGTGCGAGTACATCTGCAGGAACATTTTTCAGATTGTCACCCAATTGATTCAGCCGGTTGGCCAGCACCTCCGCCCACGGTTGATTGCCAAAACTTTCAGCCGTGTACTGGTTTGTTGATTGCGCCGGCAGCTGCTGTTGAACAGGATGAGGCATGATGGTCTGGATTGTGCGGGTAGCTGTAGCTGAAGGAAACATAAAAACTCCTGTTAATTAATAGGGACAACCAGTTTCCATAAGCTAAACGCAAGCTAGAAAAGCCAGTGATATCCTTAATTTATATCAAGCAGGCTGTGTGAACAGCACTGACCGTATGTAGACCTGTCAGGTCAAGGACCCGAAAAGTTCGTCCGTACTGTTTTGACACTGTACGGTCAGATTAGTTCCTCACCACGTTGTTATGCACGTTGTTGTGTACGTTGTTATGCCACCATTAACTTGAAGCCTATTTTTGCCAGATAGCTTCTCTCTGAGTCAAAGTACGCTTCGGTCAGAGGGTGTTGTTCTAACCAATCTTCCGGGAAAAACAGGGATATGGTGGAGTCGGATAAGCTTATGGAATATTCCGGTAAGGTATCGTCGCGACCATGACTCAGCACATTGGCAATGCGCAGCAGGATAATCAGCCGCATCAGCTTGCGTGATACCGTCTTAGGCCAGGCGGAAAGGAGTGATTTGGATATGGAACGTCTGTGGCCCCTGACGAGCAGCGCAAGTTGCTGTTGTTCCCTCTTGCTGAAACCCATCAGGTCAGAATTGTCAATCAGGTAAGCACCATGTCGATGGTACTGTGTATGGGAGATATCAAGCCCTATCTGGCACACGCGCGCAGCCCAGGAAAGCAGCTCAAGATCACAGTCGCCCAGTTCCCAGATATCAGCTGTCATGGCAAAGCAGTTCCGGGTGTGATTCATGACCCTGAAGGCCTGTTGCTCATCAACATGATAGCGACTCATCAAGGCATTTATGGTTCGCTCCCGAACGTCTTCATGGCGGTCTCGCCCGAGCATGTCGTGCAGAACACCCTCCCGAAGTGCACCGTCAGAGTAATGCATACGTTCGATGCCAAGGGCATCGAAGCCTGCCATGAGAATGGCCAGGCCTGCTGGAAAAATCGCCTGACGATCAGGCTTCAGCCCGGGAAAACGAACACGGCCGATCTGGTTAAACTTCAGGACTTTGAGCTTGAGCATCTCCAGATTTTCCCGGGTGATGGTATCACTCTCCCCCATGGCCTGAAGAATGCTGCTGACCGCACGGATTGAACCTGATGACCCTACGGCATCAACCCAGCCCAAACGGGTAAATGATTGTTCAATATTGAGTAATTCCAGTCGTGCGGCGTAATAAGCGGACTGGAATCGTTGTGGTGTGAGTTCTCCGGTGCCAAAAAAGCGGTCGGTAAAGACCACACAGCCCATGTGCAGGCTTTCCATCAACTTTGGCTCAAAACGTTCGCCAATAACGAACTCGGTACTCCCGCCACCGATGTCCATCACCAGACGGCGCTCATTATCATCGGACTGGGTTTGGGCAACACCAAGGTAAATGAGACGAGCTTCTTCCCTGCCCGCGATAATTTCAACCGGGTAGCCCAGGATAGACTGGGCCTGGTCAACAAAAGCATCGCTGTTCCGGGCCTTACGCAGGGCATTGGTACCCACGACTCTGACCGCTTGAAAGGTATTGCCAGCGAGGTACTGGGCAAACTGTTCCAGACAACTGAAGCCCCGCTTCATTGCTTCAGCCGTTAGCTCGTCGTGCTGGTTAAGCCCCGCAGCTAACTGAACCTTTTTGCCCAGCCTTTCTACTGGTCGGATTTCACCCTGATCCACTCTGGCAACGATCATGTGAAAGCTGTTTGAGCCAAGGTCTATGGCGGCTACCAGAGGTAGGCTGCCGGACTGTTCACGCCCTTGTTTTGTCATGATATTTCATAGCTAATATATTGAAAATGTTATGTTTTTCAGTGCTTTCAACGCTCGTTTCAACAACCTGACAATACTGGGTTGCAGACCGGAGCATAACCGATGTCAAAAGGTTAACTTTAATCGAGTTATGCACACAAATCCTACTGGCTGCAGTCCCCGGGGCAAAGCTACACTGATGACTGAAAAACAGGCCTGTGTCATATGGCAATCTTATAAGCCTCCATGCTCAATGGCATTTTTATAGAAAAAAAAGCCACAAAATTCCATGAATCAGGCATAATAGGTCAGTTCTGGGCCGGTGATATCTTTTGGCAGCCTGTTTGGCTTGCCCTCGGTCAAGGCTCCTGAGTTTACTTTAAACACTTTTAAGTACTAATTAAGTACCCTGGTTAGGAGATCCATTCCATGAGCGAAATTGTCAAAGTGACAGATGACTCCTTCGAAGAAGTGGTTCTGAAGGCGGAAGGTCCGGTGCTGGTTGACTATTGGGCTGAATGGTGTGGTCCTTGCAAAATGATTGCCCCCGTTCTTGATGAAATTGCCCAGGACTACGACGGTAAGCTGACCGTCTGCAAGCTGAATATTGATGAGAATGAGGCAACCCCGCCAAAATACGGTGTGCGTGGTATTCCTACGCTGATGTTGTTTAAGGGCGGCAACGTAGAAGCTACGAAAGTGGGTGCCCTGTCCAAATCACAGCTGACCGCATTTTTGGATAGCAATCTGTAATTGCTGGTCATTGGTGGTTGTGACAGACCGTTACAGCCACTTGGCTGGCCTCAATTTTTATAGCCATTTGATTAAATTTTTAAATCAATTCAGTTGACGAAATCTTAATTCTTGATTATTTTCCAGAAATGGATATAGACTGTAATTACACAGGGCTGTCAGGAATCTTCTGACCTCAGGGATATGGCCCAGACAGGGCAGCCGTTATAAACACTCGCAGGCATCAATCAATACTTAGCTGTCCTTTATCATAATAAGTCAAATACTTTCTGATCTTCCTGCAAAGACAACGGCCACTTACCTTTCAATTTAACATTCGCACACTACTGGTTATGCATCTTACCGAACTGAAGAAAAAGTCTGTTCCTGAACTTCTGGCGATAGCGAATGAAATGGGTCTCGAAAACCTTGCCCGTTCCAGGAAGCAGGATGTAATTTTCACCATACTCAAACGCCATGCACGCAGTGGTGAAGATATCTATGGTGATGGTGTTCTGGAAATTCTCCAGGATGGTTTTGGTTTTCTCCGTTCCGCTGATAGTTCCTATCTGGCGGGGCCGGACGATATTTATGTTTCCCCAAGTCAGATTCGCCGATTTAATCTGAGAACGGGCGATACGATCTCCGGGAAAATTCGTCCACCCAAGGAGGGAGAAAGATATTTTGCCCTCCTCAAGGTGAATGAAATCAATTTTGACCAACCAGAAAATGCCCGCAATAAAATCCTGTTTGAAAACCTTACGCCATTGTTTCCCCAGGACCGTCTCACTATGGAGATGGGCAATGGTGCAACAGAGGATTTAACCGCTCGAATTATCGACCTGGTAGCTCCCATTGGCAAAGGTCAGCGTGGCCTGATTGTCTCTCCTCCTAAAGCGGGTAAAACACTGATGCTGCAAAATATTGCGGCAAACATTACCCGTAATAATCCGGAGTGCTACCTGATTGTTCTGCTGATTGATGAGCGTCCGGAGGAAGTTACCGAAATGTCCCGTTCCGTGCGCGGTGAAGTGGTCGCCTCCACCTTCGATGAGCCTCCTTCACGTCATGTGCAGGTTGCTGAGATGGTGCTGGAAAAAGCCAAGCGTCTGGTAGAGCACAAGAAAGACGTGGTTATTCTGCTGGATTCCATTACCCGTCTGGCCCGTGCTTACAACACCGTGATTCCCTCTTCCGGCAAGGTGCTTACGGGTGGTGTGGATGCTCATGCCCTTGAGCGTCCGAAGCGTTTCTTTGGTGCTGCCCGTAACATTGAAGAGGGTGGCAGCCTGACCATTCTTGCAACCGCACTGGTTGATACCGGCTCCAAGATGGATGAGGTTATCTTTGAGGAATTCAAGGGTACCGGTAATATGGAACTCCATCTTGACCGTCGGGCGGCTGAAAAGCGGGTCTTCCCTGCTATTGGTATCAACAAGTCAGGCACTCGCCGTGAAGATCTGCTGACCACGGAAGAAGAGCTTCAGCGTATGTGGATTCTGCGTAAAATCCTGCACCCAATGGATGAAATTCAGGCCATTGAATTCCTGCTGGACCGTATGAAGCACACCAAGACGAATGAAGAATTCTTCCAGTCCATGAAACGGAAGTAATTTTTATTCCCGCAGGAAGGGCTGTGATAAGGATATCGATCACTATCACAGTCTCTGCGGGGGATAAGGCCAAAAGCTCCCTGCAAGCCTATGAATCATTGCACAATTACCTGGTCACACTTTGACCTTTCAGTACGTTTATTTTGCTGCCTGGAAAGACCGTGAAAGGCAAGCTTCTGTTATTTGATCCTCATAATCAGACAGCAATAACCTCTTTATCATCTGTTTCAACTGACGTAGTTTTCCCTATTCAGGAGAAAACTGCCAAAGCCTGAAAAAGTCAGAGCCAAAGAAGAAATATTCATGAAATACAAGGATCTCCGGGATTTCATTGATCAGCTGGAAAAACAGGGGGAACTCAGGCGAATCACGTTTGAAGTTGACCCGGTTCTGGAAATGACTGAAATCTGTGATCGAACCCTGAAAAAAGGGGGCCCCGCCCTATTGTTTGAAAACCCCAAAGGCTTCGATATGCCCGTGTTGGCGAACCTGTTTGGTACGCAGAAGCGGGTTGCCCTGGGGATGGGGCAGAAGGATATCGGTGCACTGAGAGAAGTGGGTGAGCTGTTGGCCTACCTGAAAGAGCCGGATCCTCCAAAAGGCTTGAGAGATGCCATCGAAAAGCTGCCGCTGTTCAGGCAGGTGCTGAACATGGGACCAAAGGTGGTTAAATCGGCACCTTGTCAGGAGGTGGTACTGCAAGGTGATGATATTGATTTAACCCGGCTGCCAATTCAGACTTGCTGGCCTGGGGATGCCGCACCATTGATTACCTGGCCCCTGGTCATTACCCGTGGCCCGGAAAAAGAACGCCAGAACCTGGGTATTTATCGTCAGCAGCTGCTTGGCAAGAATAAATTAATCATGCGCTGGTTATCCCATCGGGGTGGGGCGCTTGATTTCAGGGATTGGCAGAAAAAATACCCGGATACCCCTTTTCCGGTATCGGTGGCTTTAGGCGCTGACCCCGCGACCATTCTTGGTGCTGTGACACCGGTCCCTGACTCATTATCAGAATATGCGTTTGCCGGTCTGTTGAGGGGCAGAAAAACCGAGTTAACCAAAAGTCGCACGAATGATTTGCAGGTTCCTGCCAGTGCCGAGATTGTCCTTGAAGGTTTTATCTATCCCGGGGAGATGGCGGATGAGGGCCCATACGGCGATCATACTGGCTATTACAACGAGGTTGAGTCATTCCCGGTGTTTACGGTTGAATGTGTGACACACCGGCGTAACCCCATTTATCACAGCACCTATACAGGGCGCCCGCCGGATGAACCGGCAATACTGGGATTGGCTTTTAACGAAATATTCGTCCCTATTCTCAAGAAGCAGTTTCCTGAAATTGTTGATTTTTATTTACCGCCAGAGGGTTGCTCTTATCGGCTGGCAGTCGTTACCATGCGTAAGGAGTATCCGGGGCATGCCAAGCGGGTTATGTTGGGTGTCTGGTCATTCCTGCGACAGTTTATGTATACCAAATTTGTGATTGTGACCGATGATGATGTCAATGCCAGGGACTGGAATGATGTGATATGGGCAATGACTACCCGTATGGACCCGAAAAGAGACTCAGTCTTCATTGACAACACGCCCATTGATTACCTGGATTTTGCTTCTCCCGTTGCCGGGCTGGGATCAAAGGTTGGCTTTGATGCCACCAACAAGTGGGAAGGTGAAACCAGTCGAGAGTGGGGAGCAGCCATTTCGATGACAGATACCATTAAACATCGGGTTGATGCTATTTGGGATCAGCTTGGTATTGATAAGTAGCATATAGCTTCAGGAAGCGCGGGGTTCCTGAAGTTTTAAGCGTTAGAGGTAGCGGTATTCGTGCAGAACAACCCAGTTTCCACCCAGTCTTGCCAGGTTGCAAATCTTCAGTTGTTATCGGAAGGTATTTACCGTGTCATCCTCAAGCCTCATCAGGGCTATTTCCCGGACTATCGGGCAGGGCAGTACCTTGAGATTCTCCTGGCAGGTGATGAAGCCTGCGCGTTCTCAATAGCCAGTCCTCCGGTTCCCGGCCAAAAGGAGCTGGAATTACATATTCAAAAGTTATCTTCCAGCGCTAATTCCATTGAGCTATTCAATGAGCTTGAGCAGGGGAGCATTTCAATCCGAATGCCAAAAGGTCAGTGCTTTCTTGACAGTGTTCCGGATAAACCACTGGTGTTTATCGCTGCGGGTACCGGATTTGCCCAGATGAAAAGCATGATTGAGTTCTCACTGAACAAGCCAGGGCATCAAGATATCTACCTGTATTGGGGGGCTCGTTCGCCAGAAGGGTTTTATATGCCTAATCTTCCCATTCACTGGGCTTCTTCTCAATTTCACTACCACCCTGTAGTCAGTGATGCGCTTGGAGAAGCGGGCTGGCAAGGGCGTCATGGGCTTTTGTTTGAGGCGGTTATAGACGACAAAAACCTTCTCCTTGGCAGTGAAGTCTTTATCAGCGGATCTCCGCAGATGGTTTATGCAACATTTGATGCACTGGTAGCGGAAAATTTCCAGGCGAAAAATATTCACTCTGATGTCTTTGCATACGCGCCGAGATCTTGATAAGGCTTAATCACATCGACAGTAGAAAATTCATATAGTTTAATAAAAACGACAGTATTTTTTATTTGAAAACTGTCGTTTTTTATTAAGCCGTGGAAAAAGCCCGTCCCTTGTCTATATTCAAATCGAGTATAATCAATGCAAGGTACGGTATTCAGTATGCAACCATCACCCTCAAAAACAGATCAGGCAGGATTAAAAAATAGTCGGGTCCGGCAGAAAAACATTCAAATTATTCTTCAAGCCGCAGAAGATGAGTTTGTCGCCAGCGGATTTAAGGGAGCGTCTATTCGCGATATTGCCCATCGGGCTGGCTTGCCAAAAGCGAATGTGCACTACTATTTCAATAGTAAGGTTGAGCTGTACGGTGCGGTGCTCAATCACATCATGGAGCTATGGCAGTCTGTTTTCAGTGGCCTCAACCCGGATGATGATCCTGAAACGTCATTAAGACAATTTATCAGGGCCAAAATGAAATATGTTCTGGCTCATTCAAATGCATCCCGCATATTCAGTAGTGAAATACTGCATGGAGGGCAGCATATTAAAGAGCATTTACAGCCTTTTAATGACTGGATTCAGGAAAAATCCGAGGTTATTAATGGTTGGATTGCCCAGGGTAAGATGAGACCGGTTGATCCTGTTCATCTGTTATTTACCATCTGGGCAACGACTCAATACTACGTCGACTATGGTCCCCAGGTTGCTTCTGTTCTGGGTAAAGAGGACCTGGATGCCGAGGACGTGGAAGCCTATACCGAAAGTGTCTGCCAGATGATACTGGGTGGCTGTGGAATCAATAACTAATAAAAACTTTTATAACGCTCTTTCAGTCGTCACATTTTTCCATGGGGGAAGATCATCGGAATAAGCCTTGAAAGGCTTATCCGAAAAGACGCTTAATAATTCTGCAGGTTACCCTGCAGACATCACTTCAACCTTATCCACTTTCTGAAAACCTCTGGGAAGCTTGTTGCCACGTCTTCCCCGCTCGCCACGATAATGCTCAAGGTCTGTGGTTTTCAGAGTCACATGGCGTTTGCCCGCAAAGAGTGTCAGCGCATCACCGTCATTGATGATGGCAAGCTGAGTCATCAGCTCACTTCTCTCGGCTGCACGGGCAGAGGCAATATTAATAATTTTATTGCCTTTCCCCCTGCCAAGCTTGGGAAGGTCCTGCAATGGGAATACCAACATTCGCCCTTCATTGGTGATGGCGGCCAGCATCGGGTTGTTGCCGCTTACGGGTATTGGTGTCAGTACATGGGCATTTTTGGGCAGTGTCAGCAGGGTTTTTCCAGCCTTGTTTTTACTGACCATATCGGAAAATTGCACAATGAAACCATAACCCGCATCACTGGCCAGCAGATAACAATCACTGGCGTCACCAACACACAAACCTTCAAAGGTTGCGCCGGAGGGAGGGTTGACTCGTCCGGTTAATGGTTCACCCTGCCCTCTTGCCGAAGGCAGCGTATGGGTCAGAACGGAGTAGGCTCGCCCGGTAGAATCGAGAAATACTGAAGTCTGGTTGCTCCGCCCTTTTGCAGATAAACGATAGCCGTCGCCAGATTTATAATTAAGCGTCAATGGATCGACATCATGACCTTTGGCGCAGCGTACCCAGCCTTTATTTGACAGTACGATGGTGACAGATTCAGAAATCATCAGATCTGATTGTGATAATGCCTGGGCTTCAGATCTTACGACGATGGGAGAACGACGATCGTCGCCAAAGCTTTCAGCATCCGCTTTGAGCTCTTTTTTTATAAGCGTCTTAAGACGTCTTTCTGATCCCAGGGTCAATTCAAGTGAATTGCGCTCCCGCTCCAGGTCGTCCTGCTCTGCGCGAATCTTTACTTCTTCAAGTTTGGCCAGATGTCGCAATTTGAGGTCAAGGATGGCTTCGGCCTGAATGTCAGAAAGTCCAAAGCGCTCCATCAGAATAACTTTGGGTTTATCTTCAGTACGGATGATTTCGATAATTTCATCAATATTCAAAAAGGCGATCATCAAACCTTCAAGAATATGAAGTCTGCTGAGTACTTTATCCAGCCGGTGTTGTAAACGGCGACGTACCGTTTCACTCCGCCAGGTAAGCCACTCGCCCAGCATTTTGTCGAGCGCCTTAACCTGAGGGCGTCCATCAACACCGATCATGTTCATATTAACCCGGTAGGTTTTTTCCAGGTCAGTGGTGGCAAACAGGTGGTTCATCAGGCTGTCGGTATCTACCCGGTTGGACTTGGGAACGATCACCAGACGAGTCGGATTCTCATGGTCGGATTCATCCCGCAGGTCAGCGACCATTGGCAGCTTTTTGGCCTGCATCTGCGCTGCGATTTGCTCCAGAACCTTTGCCCCGGATGCCTGGTGTGGCAGGGCCGTCACCACAATATCACCACTTTCCTGCTGGTAGACCGCGCGCATTCGTAAAGAGCCCCTGCCCGACTCATACATTTTGATCAGGTCTGACCGAGGGGTAATCAGCTCAGCTTCCGTTGGAAAATCAGGCCCCTGAATATGTTCACAAAGCTCGGCAACACCGGCCCTTGGGTTCTCCAAAAGGTGAATACAGGCGTTGGCCACTTCACGCAGATTGTGCGGTGGAATGTCGGTTGCCATCCCGACAGCAATACCGGTGGTACCATTCAGCAGCAGGTTTGGTAAGCGGGCTGGCAGTATGGATGGCTCTTCCAGTGTTCCGTCAAAGTTTGGTACCCAGTCCACTGTTCCCTGGCCGAGCTCCCCCAGTAATGAGTCAGCATATTTAGCGAGACGGGACTCGGTATAACGCATGGCGGCAAAGGATTTGGGGTCATCAGGCGAGCCCCAGTTGCCCTGTCCATCCACCAGTGGGTAGCGATAGGAAAAAGGTTGTGCCATCAACACCATGGCTTCGTAGCAGGCGCTGTCTCCGTGTGGATGAAACTTACCGAGCACATCACCCACGGTACGGGCAGACTTTTTGAACTTGGCGGTATTTTTCAAGCCAAGCTCGCTCATTGCATAGACAATGCGTCTCTGGACAGGTTTGAGGCCATCCCCTATATGAGGCAGGGCACGATCCAGGATGACGTACATGGAGTAATTCAGGTACGCGTTCTCGGTATACGCTCTCAGGGACTGACGCTCAACTCCATCGTCGCCAATAATGATCTGCTCCGCCATGCTTAAACCTGTGTCAGGACTCTGATAATAAATCCATCATGATAACAAGTATCTTTCTTGTTCTAAAAGTTATGGTGTTATCACAATAAGATTTTTTAACCACATTGGCAGAAATCAAAGAGATTCGATAAAAGCCACCAGGGCCTTGCGCTCACGGATATTCATCTTTAACACATTGCCCCGGGATTGTTTTGCTTCACCGCCATGCCAGAGGATAGCTTCCATTAAGCTTCTGGCGCGACCATCATGCAGGAAGCCGGTTCTTCGATCCAAAAGCTGGGTATGGCCAATACCCCAGAGCGCCGGTGTGCGCCATTCTCTCCCGGTGGCCAGAAACTCCGGACGCCCATCAGCAAGCCCCTCCCCCATATCATGCAGAAGAAAATCACTGTAAGGCCAGATCAGCTGATTAGCCTGCTCCTCCTCAATAACCGTCATGGCGGTTTCCGATTGAACATCCATAGACGCCGTTCGGAAACTGGGTTGATGACAGCCCGCGCAACCCGCTTCATTAAATAATTTCTTGCCCTTTAGCACCTCTGGCTTTTTGGCATTGGTGCGAACAGGAACCCCCACATTACGGCTGTAAAATACCACTTTATCCAGAACAAAGTCAGACACATCTGGTGCCGCACCGCTGGGAGCCGCCAGGCAATCCTTTTGCCACTCAGTACAGGATTCATCCGGGAACAGGCTGGTGGTCAGCCCCATATCCCCGTTGAATGCCGCAGCCGACTGCTGTCGCAGAGTTGGAACCCCTGCTTTCCAACCGAACCGGCCAATGGATGTTCTCTGCTTCTGGATATCCCAGACCCGGTTGGCCCTGCCTGAAATACCGTCACCATTCTGATCTTCAGGGTCTTCATTAGTCAGCAGACTCTTCTCGGAAATGGCTTCCAGCAGACCGATGCCAATCATTGACGGCGTAATCCGCATGGATATCATGGTGTTTTCAGCCATGGGACCATAGCCAAGGTTTTCCATGGTGAATATGGGTTTTCTAAGCTCAATCTGATGGCCATCTGCGAAAGCTACCTTGAAATATTCAAAGGTAACCCTGACCCTCCCTTCAGGCTTCACACCCTCAAGGGCATTAACCTGCAGCTGTCCACCGTAGGTAGGCTCAGGAATCACGCCTGATTTTTTCAAGCGTCTCTTCTGCTCATCAGTGATGGCGGGAATGCTGAGCCGAACCAGAACCGATGCATCGGTCACCTCTCCATCTTCTGGTGCATGCCCTCTTCGATCATGAATATGGCAACCGCTGCAGCTGGCGGTATGAAACAGAGGCCCTAACCCATCCGAAGCCAGATCATCCCCGGATTCCGGTTGCCAGTCCTGGCGGAACAGCGCATTGCCTTTATGAAAGTTTAAACGGTTAAATACCGGCATATTGGCTGAAGGCTTGGCAATGGTATTAAACCCGGAAACCCAAACAGAAGCAGCGCCACCAGGCATGTTTTCACCCGTCTGGAACTGTTCATAAGCAGGCCGATTCTTAGAGTCTTCGGAAAAATCACAGCCAGCCAGCAAAAACAGCAGACTTAAGACGATGAAAAAGGGGTTATTAGCCATGATCATCCTTGAAATCAATCCTTCATAACAATTGCTGCCACCGCAGTAGGGCAGTCTATTCTCGGACAGCCTCCCAGGAGGCAGTCGCACAATGAGCGTGCTTTAGATAGAAGCTTTCTTCCTGTGTTATTTTTGTTTTTCAGTCATGCTGGTAATCGGCAAAAACCTGATAATGATCAATAAACCAGTCAGGACAATTTACCGATTGGGACAGGTAAATGAGTCATCTGTTCAGAGGTCAAGGCGCTGAACACACCGCAAACCATAACAACAAGACCAATGTTGGATTTATAGTTTTTTTCCAGTGGCCAGCCTGGGCTGTTTGCCAGAAAGTCCCATGGCGTACTTCATCACCTGGTTGATCGCGGGTGACAGCTTGCCAGCCAGAGTCAGGCCGAGATTTCGCAGAAGCTGCAGCGGTTTACTCTGATTACTGAAGGTATGGTAAAAAGCATCCATGGTATTCATCATCAAGGCATTATCGCTTCGCCTGGCCTGTTCATAACGGGCAAGAACCTCCGTGCTTCCGGGGTTTTCACCGGCCCTCAAGGCATCCACCAGAATTTCAATCAGCCAGGCGGCATCCTGCAAACCCAGGTTTACCCCCTGTCCTGCCAAGGGGTTTATCGTGTGAGCGGCATCGCCGGCAAGCACGACCCCCTGGCGAAAATATTCAGTAACATGGCGGCGGGCAATAGGAAAAGCACCACGCTCATGGAGCTGAATAACATCAGGCAGTTCAGCAGGAAATGTGGTTGCCAGCGCTTCAATGAAGGCCTCTTTGGACAGTGCCAGCAGTTCCCGAACTTTCTCCGGATGGTTATACCAGACAATCGATCCGTAACTTCTGCCGTTAATATCCGGCAGTGGCAAAAAGGCCTCCGGGCCTGTCGGGGTAAAGGCCTGCCAGGTAATGTCCTGACAACCACCGGCAATTTCAACCGTTGCTACCAGGCATTGCTGCTCATAGTCCCGTTGGTTCATGGCCAGCCCGGCAGCCTGGCGAACCCGTGAGTTAGCACCGTCTGCCCCCACTAAAAGATCACCGGAAAAGCGACGGCCATCGGACAACTCAATCACCGGGGGCGTCGAAGAGGTATGAATGGTTTGAATACTGACCGGGCAGAAAAAAGAGACGGATGGGTAGGATTTGATGGCTTCTAACAGACCTGACTGAGTCACCCGGTTTTCAACAATAAAACCCAGCTGCAAGTGATTAATCTGTCTGGCGTCAAACATCACCCGGTTTGCCCTTGAATCTATCTCTTTGCCAAAAGGGGAGTGCAGTTTTTCCCAGACCGCCATACGACGATACGGCGTCATACGCATGGACTGCATATGTGGCCATGCACCCAGTTGGCGAAGAATTTCCTCCGATGCAGTGCTTAGTGCAGATACTCGCAATTCGGGTAGTGCTTCCGCCGGTAATGGCGATGGCTTACATTGGTCAAATACGGCAACCCTTATTCCCTGCTGGCCGAGGCCACAGGCAATCGTGGCACCCACCATACCTCCACCGACAATAAGTACATCGTAGTGTTGCTGGTCATCACTTTGTCCGGAAGCGTCTGTTCTTTTCATAAGCAAGCATTGTATGTAAGCGTCATAAACCCGTGCAGCAGCGCACACCATTTATCTTCCCGATCAGGATCTTTTCACCGGGAATGGAATTAGTCAAATGAAGTGTCCGGGGGGCCTTCTGGGCGAAGATGCTATTGGCTGAGAAGGGATTATTGTGAGAGGACGTTAACGGCAGTCCGTTGATGGCCTTCACTCATCGGTCTGGCCATCATTAAACTCTTTGGTATTTCTCTCAGAGATTTTTTTCTTTTTGCGCCGGTTTTTTTTACGGGCTTTACGCATTTCCAGAGATTTATCCCGACCCTTTCTTGAGCCTGAGCGGTCAATGTAAGACTTGTGGTCTGTAGAGGAAGCATTTGCACTGCTCTCATTGTGACCCGTACTGTCGCCACTGCCCTGGCCGTAGTCAAGATGGGGTGAGGATGATGAATCAATTCTGTAACCGGAACTCACAATCTGGCCTCCTTGCTCAATGAGTTCCTATAAGTTTATACAACGAAATAGCGTAATTCTGTTCCTGCATGACTAATGATTGAATCTGCCATGGCCTTATGAGAGATAGAGGCCTGGTTTTCAACCATAACAGCGTCAATAATCTTACCCGGTGCCTTGGTCAGGCTGGATAGGCGGAGATTAACCAGGGCGGCTTCTACGGCGGTCATTCCCGGATTGAAGGCTACGTTTTCAGCATATCTACCAGAAATGATATCTCCATTATCTATAAGAAGAGCAACACCGGAGTGACAGCCAGAATAAGGCGCATAACTCCGGCGGGCCGCTTCTGTTGCTGCATTGACCAGCTTATCAGCAGGGTCCGGGCTCTCGAAGGAGAGCAGCGATGGGCTCATTAGTCGAGTGCTTTGTTTCAGGTCGCCGGGGCCAAAGGCGTCGGGCAGCAGGGTTGAAATCCTATAGTGCCGCTGTTGATCACTATTGAGCTGACTGACCAGAATATCCACCTGGTCGATCCCATTCAGTTCGTTCATAAACTGTCGACAGTGCCCACAGGGGGCTTCATTGACCATCAGACGGCGCAGTCGGGTTTCTCCCTGGTGCCATGCATTGCAGATAGCTGCCTGCTCGGCATGAATGGCCATTTTCAGAGGCTGCCCGGCTATTTCAAGGTTTGCACCCAGATAGACAGGCCCTTGTCCTTCCGGGCGAAAGCCTTCAACAATCGCCCCTACGGAAAAATTTGAGATCGGGCAGGTGCTCATGGCCGCAGCGAGAGGAAGCAGTGCTTTGAGAAGATGCTCCGATGGCAACTCCATTAATCCCTGAAGCTCATTCACTTGTTCTGGCTCAAGACAGCCCTGCTGGTGAATCAACTGTTGCAGGATATCCGCAGCATTATCCGGGAACTGAGCCAGTTGATCCTGAAAAGCTCTGTGATTCATAGCGTTACTCCTGTGACAGGATTCAAGGCTGCTTATGTACTACGGAAAAGAGAGAATTTCCATTGCTCTTTTTCAATGGTTTACAGGGCCAGAAGAGATATGGATTTACCAGTAACAGTAACGGAATCACACTTTAGCTAAAGTTAATCGAGGATTGATTAAAAAAGGATTTGATTATGACCTTCCACACCAATGGACTACATAAACCCGGGAATGTCCCACCAAAAATCCCTGAACAAGAAGGCGAATTTCCGGAAAAATCCGGCAAAATCGGCAAAGAGGGCAGTTGGAATGGGAGAACAATAAGTCCGACCCCCAGTCAACAGCATGTTCCGAGAGTCGGTGGAGCGGTGCACAGTGATAAAAGTGCCTGGACTATCACCAAAGCACTCTCAGGGATCGCCAGCAGCATCAATAACAGGATGTGCGGTCAGTCCGCCAGGGCGGCAGACATCTCAAAGGCATTGAAGGAAAATAATGTCGAGGAGTTTACCAAACATCTTGAGGCGATGAAGAATGAAGTGATAGCACATAATAAAGGATGTGTGGAAAATAATCGGCAATCAGAACTAAAGTTGTTGCAGGAACCTGTACAGCAACTGTCAGTCAACAATAAGCCCCTGCTTTATGCCCTGGCAGAATCCGGCAGTCCTGAGATGGTTGCCGCGCTGTGCACCGCCGATAAAATCGCTCCCAGAAGTTTCTATACGGTCCCGGTATTTCAGGATGCTGCTATGAGCGACTATATCGAAGATAATCTCCACAAGGGCGAGTTAAATGAGGCAGGCTGGTGGTGTCATTCAGGTACACCCGTTCATTATGCGTTAAGCTCCGGCAACTATGAGGCGGCAAAAGCCTTTTTGCAACACGGCGGCAGTCTCATTGGTTGCGAAGATATCCTCAGCAAGATACCCCGGGATGTCAGGGATCAATTAGGGGAGGCTATTTTGGCTCAACAGAGCGAGCTTGAGCCAAAACTCTTGAATATGAGACCGGTTATAAACCGTATGGAGGGTGAGCAAAAAGCGGAAAAAATGGGTGATGGTATCCAGAATCCTGAAACGGTCTTCAGTCAAGATAGACTTGACCTCACCACACTCGGAGCAATGGCAGTACAAATTGATAACGATCTTCAACTGCTAGAGTCTCTGGCTAAATGACAGACATTAGTTATAGCGTCTTAAGCCCCTTCGGGGGAGGTCTCTTCCCCCATCCTTCTTGCTTTTCTCCCTCCCTCACCCGCAGAGTTGTCCCGATGCAGGCGGGTTGCAGGGCGGCATGTGACCAAAGATAATGCATTTCCTTCAGATTACCGTCTAACAGACTTACTGTATTAATGGGGAACAACGCTTATTGCGTCATCAATGGCGGTTGGAGAAACTTCATCACTCTGTTGATGGTCAAAAGCTAAATAAACCATTTTTGTGGAAACATCTTGTGAAAACAGCCGTGAATAAAAAGGGAAAGCCGATCGTTATTTTCGATTCCGGTGTCGGCGGCCTCAGTATCTATCAGGAAATAAAACAGGCTTTACCTTATGCTCCGGTGGTTTACTGTTCCGATACTCAGGGGTTTCCCTACGGCCCAAAGCCCGAGCAGGAAGTGATTGAGCGTACCAGCCTCTGCCTGAATGCGTTAGCCGAGCAGTTTGATCCCTCGCTCGCCGTCATTGCTTGCAATACCGCCAGCACCATATCTCTGCCGAGGGTACGCGAAGAGCTGGATTTCCCCGTTGTTGGCGTGGTGCCAGCCATCAAGACGGCCAGTGAGTACTCAAAAAAACGCTGCATTGGGCTTCTGGCGACACCTGGCACGATTGCCCGCAGCTATACCGACCAGCTGATTGATGATTTTGCCGGGGACTGTCAGGTGATTAGAGTGGGTTCCAGCGAATTGGTACAGATGGCTGAACAGCACCTTCGGGGTGAGCCGGTTTCAGAGCAAGATCTGCACCGGATTCTTGGCCCTTTTTTTGCCGAAGAACAGGTGCCGGATGTGGTAGTTCTTGGCTGTACCCACTTCCCTTTGCTGAGAACAGCGTTGCAGCAGGTATCTGCCGACATTCACTGGATCGACTCAGGCTCTGCTATTGCCCGCAGGGTTGTCAGCCTGTTGGACCCGGCCGGGTTTGATGCAGAGTCAGCACCACACGATCTCTTTATGCACACAGGGCTGGATGATCAGGTCAGTGCTCTGATTCCAGCGTTGGAGAAAATGGGATTTGTTGCCCTGAGAAATTTACCCGTCGGGCCAGAGGTGATGACGCCACCGTCACAGGGTGACGGTGGCGTCCATTGCGGCGAGAACGTTGTCAATTACTCAAAGGAGCGGGCTTCATAAAAAGCGACTTCTGAAATACTGTGGTAAGCCTTGGACTGCTCGCGGAACTCGCTGAACGATTGATAAACCCGTCCAGCCACATCGCTGCTGGCAGCAACTTCCTCAGTAACTTCATCCGCCACCTTTTTCAGTTCAGCAAGTACGTCATCCGGCAAACGTTTTACGGTTACCCCATGCTCATTCACCAGCTGTTGCAGCGCCGCATTATTCCTCGCGGTGTATTCATCAATCATGTCCTGATTTGCTGCGCGGGCTGCCGTTTTGACAATGGCCTGCAGGTCTTCTGGCAGTTTATTCCATGCATCCAGATTGATGGTGAATTCCATCATGCTGCCTGGCTCATGCCAGCCCGGGTAGTAATAGTAAGAAGCGGCCTTATAGAAACCAAAGGCCAGGTCATTGTATGGGCCGACCCACTCGGTCGCATCAATAGCGCCGGTCTGAAGCGCCGTAAATAGCTCGCCACCGGGGATATTCACAGGGACCCCGCCAAGGCGCTGCAGTACTTCACCGCCCATACCCGGGATGCGCATTTTCAGACCTTTCAGGTCATCCAGGCTGTTGATCTCCTTGTTGAACCAGCCCGCCATCTGAACCCCGGTGTTGCCACCAGCCATCGGTTTCACATTAAATGGTTTATACACCTCGTCCCAGAGCGCCTGCCCGCCACCATAGTGAATCCAGCTGCTGATTTCCTGGGCGTTCAAGCCAAAGGGAACGGCAGTAAAGAACTGGGTGGCCGGGTCTTTGCCCTTCCAGTAATAAGCGCCACTGTGCCCCATATCCGCCGTGCCGCTGGATACGGCATCAAAGACTTCCAGCGGTGGTACCAGTTCACCGCCGCCATACACTTTGACGGTCAGTCGGCCATTACTCATTTTATTAACGGACTCGGCAAAGCGCTCAGGCGCGATACCCAGACCCGGGAAATTTTTTGGCCAGGAAGTCACCAGCTTCCACTCGATGGCTTTTTGAGCTTCTGGTGCTACTGATTCGGTATTGGTGGTTTGCTGCGGTTGTTCACCCTGGCCACAGCCTGCCAGTGCTGCCACTGCGGCAGCGACCCCGAAAGAGGACAATAAATTACGACGTTTCATGCAAGGACCCTGTTTGTTCTTAGTCTTATTTATGGGGAACACGACAGAAGCATAGTAATTGGATAGGTGGAAGCTGACAAGCTTCCATTAATAGGGAGGCTTTTAAGCAGGAGCCTCAGGGCCTGTTGAGGTTTTGTTGCGAGCAAGAAAAAAATGGAGGTTTTTCAGGCTCAATTGCTAAGGAACTTGCTTTGCCGTTTATTGTCTTATGACAGTAACTCAGTCACGAATACAGGTACGAACATGTATATTGCCAGGGCTAGTACTAGTGATCATTCGTTTAAATGCAATATCTGTCATAGGCATGATGGCGGCACCACAAACGAATTTGCTGGCAAGTTGCAAGTCAAAGCATCGTGTCAGTACGGATGCCAGCTTCACCTTGGTTGTATTCCCCAACTGACTGATCAGCAGCTCAAACTGGGCCAACGCAGCTGTTCCGAATGTCAGAAGCTTCCCTTGCTGCCATTGCTTTGCGGATCCAAATCCCTGGAGGAGTACGCCTGTCACTCCGGAAATTGGCAAGCACTGGCACTGATGCTGAAGATTAAAGTCGATCATGGTGTCAGCATACATGTGGATAAACGTCTGTTGTTTATCGCTGTGCAGGAAAGGAATAGCAAATGCCTGGAACTTTTGTGCATGGCGGGCGCGAATGTCAACGCTGCCTTAATCGATGGATCCACCCCTTTACACATGGCCGCCTTTTATGGTGACACCGACTCCCTTAAGGTGCTGCTCAAGATCCCGGGAGTGAATGTCAGTGCCCTCGAAGAAGATGGTTTCACCCCTTTACACTGGGCTGCCACAAATGGTAACCCAGGTCACACGGATTGCCTGAAATTGCTGATTGCTCACCCCGGGGTGGATATCAATGCCAAGGATGTCTATGGTCTCACTCCTTTACACTGGGCCGCCGCAAAGGGTAACACCGATAGCCTGAAGTTGCTGCTCGACACCCCGCGGATAGATATCCACGTTACCTGTAAACTTGGCCTCACTCCTTTGCACCACGCAGCCAAGTGGGCAAGGGTCGATTGCGTGGAAGCGCTGCTCTGTAAAGGAGCGAATGTCAATGCCGCTGCTACTGATCGCCCCGGCACCACACCACTGGACCTCGCCAGGAACAGGAGCAACCCTGCGTGCGCAGAACGCCTGATTGCCAAAGGGGCAAAAACGTCGCTGGAGCTGAAAGCACTGGAGGAAGAGGCAAGAAAGGAGCAGGAATGCCGTCTGATATGAGGGAGAAAAATCGGGCACGGAATAACCAGAAATGTATAACGCCATCTTGCCTTGCAAAGCCTCACGTGTGAGCTATTCCTGCCCCGGGCTGGCAGGAATCTTCCAGAGTAATGCAATACCGCCTTTTAAAAAGCCAGCAAAGGAAAATATACCATCGTTACAGTAGATCAATAAATGATCACCATCAGGGCTAAATTTGGCCAATTTAACGGGATGATCCAGTTTTATCTGCTCTTTTTTTGACCATTTGCCATCATCACCAATACCCCAGAGTTGCACAAGGCCAGGCTGGTGTTTGTCCTTCCGGTTCATTTTGTTGCCATAGGTCAGAAAATGGTTTTCCAATTCATTAAAACTAGCGTCCCTGATGAAGTCGGCATCAGAGTCCGTCACCGCCAGTTTCACCCACTGGCCATTATCGTTGTGCCCCAGGATACAAGCGGTGTCGTCCAGGCTAATGGTATAGGCAAGCCGCCCTGAACGGGAAAACCGAGCATCCATAATACTGTTTCGATGTTGAACCACCAATTGTTCCTGCCATTTGCCCTGGCTGTCGAGAGCCTGAATTTTTACCGTCCGGTCACGACTGCGGGTCAGCACACAGTCCTCCTGAGCGTTGAAGGCAGCATAGTCAATCCCCCCCTGATGATATATCCTCGTTTTCTCAACCAGATCACCTTCCTCGTAATTCCCCCAAATGCAGGCGAAATTTGTTTCATTGCCATAGCTCAGAAGAAGGTTCTCTGAGGGACTGAAGATAGCTTTGTGACTGCCACTGTGGTAAAAGGTCTGGCCATTAACCAGCCGATGGTCAGTACTGTTGTAGTCCCAGAGTTTAAAGGAGCCAATACCGGAGTTGGCCAATAATTTACGCCCGGAGGCGCTGAATTTGGCCTCTGCACACCTGTGAATTTTAGTTTTTACTACCCAGGGATTATCGTTAGCGTCACAGTTGGCGTCATAACCTGAAATAATAAATGTATTGTCTGTATCACGGGTCAGCGCAAGGTGCCCAGAGGCGTTAAAGGCGGCTTCGCAAATAGGTTTGGCGCAAGGTTGGTTGTCTTCATTCATGCTCCATTCAGGATGACAGATCTCCCCGATCTGTGACCAATTGCCATCGACATCACAACCCAGAAAGATAGCCTGGCCACCTTCGGTGAAGATCACGGTATGCCGCTCATCATGACTCAGCTGAGCACCGGCAATTTGCCTATTGCACTCAATGACCTTTTGCTCCTCCAGGCAGTGAGTCTCATCACTACAGCCCCAAATGGTCGCTGTTGTACCCTGGTAAGTCAGTAAATAATGGTTCGTGGCCTCGAAAGGCACTTGATGTGGCACAGTTTGCTGACAGTGACTGATCTCTTTAGTCTGGGTTAGCGGGGTCCACCGACCGTTGCTATCCTCGCGCAATACGTTGATTTCGCCGGACTGTGGATCGTAGGAGATCATTTTGTCCTGCAAGGGGCTGAAGTCTGCCTTCACCCTCGGATCGTTTTCATTAGTGGTGGTGTGCTCAAGCACCACCGCCTCCTGCCAACGGCCATCCTTGTTCAGCGTACTCATCGTGAGCTTGCCATCGTAGCTCATGCTCAGGAGCGTATTTTCCGACTGGTTAAGCTGGTAACGAAAGATTGCATCAGAGCTCTTGACCTTCCCTTTTGGCAACCAGTTGCCATCCGCGCCCTGTCGCCAGACGCTCAGACTAAACTCGTTCTCATCATCGCGACCATTGATAATCAGGTTCTTACTCGTTGGGCTGAAGCTGACATCACGAATATAACAACCGACGCCGGTCGCCAGTCGGAGTTCCAGATAATTGGCCTGGCATTGCATAATACGAGCCTTGATAGGGTCAATAGCTTTGGTGCCTGAGATGAAGTCAGTTGATGGTTTGGTGCGTGAAATGATGTCCGTTGATGATTCGGTGTCTGAGGTGTCAGTTGATGATTCGGTATATGAGTCGTCAGTTGATGATTCGGTGTCTGAGTAGTCAGTTGATGATTCGGTATATGAGTCGTCAGTTGATGGCCTTGTCAGGGTATGGCCACTATTTGCTGAAATGGCACCAGCTGGCCCCATAGTATTATCTGTCGGTTCAGGCTCGGTGTAACTATCGTACGGAATATTCTGTTGCTCATCATGTTGTTGCGATGCATCGGCCAAACCAATGTCTGGCGACTGCGGCACCATGGAAACGTTCAGTCCGATAATTTCCAGCTTTCGCTTACCGATAGCGGTGATGAACGTCAATTCGGGTGGTGAATCCAGCCTCAACCGTTCAAGCGATTTGAACTGGTCCGGTCCAGAAATTTCTGAGACCTGTTTGTTATAGGCAGCCACGGATTTATTCAGCGTTTTCAGATCATTAAATAACTGCCGTTCATTGGTTTCTATTCTGCTTGCGGCTGAACTGCCTTGCGCAATTGGTTGCATGATAACTCCGGTCAAATTGACACAGGAATGGAATTTATACGGGCATGGTAGATTAGTATCCCAAGGTTGTTGGAATCATCATCTATTACCTGCCTGATCATTTATTTAGTTCCTGAGCATTAAGATCTGGCAATTTAACAAAAGTTCCTGCTCCAGGGTTTACGAGGCTGCCTGCGTCGGCGGCGAAAAAAGGCAAGAGGCAATGCACCATCAGCAATGCCCTTAGAATGCCCTTAGATTGGAGACAGGTTGGCGTAGGCCATCATCAACCATTTAGCGCCTTCAGAATCAAAATTGACCTGCACCCGGGCCTGGTTGCCATCACCTTCGTAATTAATCACAACACCCTCACCAAACACGTTGTGATGGACGCGCTGGCCCAGTGACAGGCCATGGTCATCCGATGCCGGTGCCATGCGAGTCACTACCGGTCGGGTAATGGTGCCACCAAGGCGCACTTCCTGAAGCAGTTCACCGGGGATTTCCCGAATAAAACGGGAAGGGCGGTTCATGGTTTCACTGCCATACAGGCGTCGACTTTCGGCATAAGTCAGATACAGGGTTTCCATGGCTCGGGTAATACCCACGTAACAAAGCCGACGCTCTTCCTCAAGGTTGCCTTCATCCAACGACATTTTATGAGGGAATAACCCCTCCTCCATACCGGCCAGAAAGACCAGCGGAAACTCCAGCCCCTTGGCAGAGTGAAGCGTCATCATCTGCACGCTGTCCTGGAACTGATCGGCCTGACTGGTACCCGCTTCCAGTGCGGCATTGGCCAGGAAGGCATCCAGAGGCGTCATGGTTTCGGTTGCTTCACCCTGCTCGTCAAGGAACAGTTCGTCCATATCAAACTGACGACAGGCATTCACCAGTTCTTCCAGGTTTTCCACCCGGGCTTGACCTTTCTCGCCTTTCTCTTTGCTGTGGTGATCAATCAGCCCGCTCATAGTGACCACATGATCGGACAGTTCACCCAGATCCAGTGTTTCTCCCGCATGGTTCATGGACTCGATCAGTTCCACAAAAGCGGCCATGGATTTACCCGCCTTACCACCAACCGCAGAGGCTGCCACCAGGTTTTTCAGTGCCTGCCAGAGTGAAATACCCTGACTTCGGGCCGCCTCTCTGAGCTTTTCTACGGTTTTCTCACCAATACCCCGGGTGGGAATATTGATCACCCGCTCCAGAGAGGTGTCGTCATCAGGCGAACGGACAAGGCGGAGATAGGCCAGGGCATTTTTGATCTCTGCCCGTTCAAAGAAGCGCTGCCCACCGTAGATTCGATAGGGGATCGCAGCCCTGAGCATCGCCTCTTCAAGAATACGGGACTGCGCATTGGACCGGTAGAGGATGGCAATATCGCTGCGGGCCGTGCCTTTGGTGATGGCATCTTTAATCCGGTCAGTAATAAATCGGGCTTCGTCCATTTCGTTAAAGCCAGCGTACAGGTGCACTGGCTCACCTTTATCACCATCGGTACGAAGCTCTTTTCCCAGACGATCCGGGTTATTGGCAATAACGGCATTGGCGGCCTGCAGAATATTGCCGGTAGAGCGGTAATTCTGTTCCAGTTTGATGGTCTGTGCATTGGGGAAGTCATGGGTGAACTGACGTATATTCTCAATTCTGGCACCGCGCCAGCCATAAATGGACTGGTCATCATCACCCACCACCATCAGTTTGTCCTGGTCTCCCGCCAGTAATCGCAGCCAGGCATATTGCACGGCGTTGGTATCCTGAAACTCATCCACCAGAATGTATCGGAAACGTTCGCGGTAATGCTGGAGAATATCGGCCCGCTTCAGCAGCAGCTCGTGTGCCCGCAGCAGCAGTTCCCCGAAGTCCACCACTCCCGCCTGCTCGCAGTAGTCATGGTAGCGTCGATAAACATCAACCATGGTGCGTTCGAATGGATCGTAACCGGGATCGATGTAATCGGGGCGAAGCCCTTCATCTTTTTTGCCGTTGATAAACCACTGGGCCTGACGTGGAGGCCACTTTTGTTCATCCAGCTGCATGGCTTTCATGATCCGCTTGAGCACTCGCAGCTGATCGTCACTGTCCAGAATCTGAAAGTTTTCGGGCAGTCCTGTTTCCTTCCAGTGTGCTCTGAGCAGACGGTGGGAAAGACCATGAAAAGTACCTACCCACATTCCCCTGGGGGCGATGCCCAGCAGTTCCTCAATACGTGAGCGCATCTCTGCCGCGGCCTTGTTGGTGAAGGTTACGGCCATCACAGAATAGGGGGACATGGCTTCAGCCTGCACCAGCCAGGCGATCCGGTGGACAAGTACGCGGGTTTTACCACTGCCGGCACCGGCCAGAACCAGCATAGAGCTGACGGGAGCTGCAACAGCACTGCGCTGTGCATCATTCAGTGAATCAAGTATTGAGGTTACGTCCATAAGAATCTTTCAGTCAGAATTCGATGCCCCCTGGTGATGGGGAGAGTATTTTCCAGAACAGTGAGAGTTTAGCGAAACTGCGCCATGAGGTCTTGTAATGGTTGATTTGTGCGATTTATCGCACATTTTTATACGACATGAGTAGTTGTCCTATGATCAGTTATTTAATATTTTGGTAATCGTAATCAGGCATCATTTAATAACAAATACAAGAAGAGGATGCTGTTATGGGAAAAGGTAAAAAAGCCGAGAAAGAGTTCATTCTGGATGAGCACCTGATCCGTCCAGAACTTGAGCAGAAAGGTTCCAAGCGCTCCCTGCAAATCCGCAGAGCCCTTGAAGATCGGGAAGAAGACAAGCGCCTCAGCGCCATCTTTGGTGAAGATTACTGGGAAGGCAATTAACCAATTCAAATAACTACAAGCCTCTGCTTACTCCCGGGTAGAGGTTTGTTTACCCTTCGTTAACGGTCTATTATTTTCCCCGGCCAACGAGATTCCAAAAAGGGCTCTCAAAAAGATATAAAGCCAGCGTCCCGGGAAGCGTATGCTTGGCATCAAGTTTGATGAAACCTTTACTCTCGTCTTCTTCAATAACGAAGAGTTGATAGAGAAGAGTGGCCATTTCTGAACAGATCACATTTTTGGGCGTGAGTTGTGATCTGTTTTGGTACTTCTCCAATCGCCTTCTGGCTGCGTCTCCAAAAGCACACGAGCCAAGCCCTGCGATAGCCGAACGATATCCTTTCCAGTGAGCACTGGAGAATCCAACTCGTTGCTGTGTTGTTCCTTCAAAATCCTTAACACCCGAGTGGCGATGCCCACGAGACCAAAGGTGAGCGATATCGCAGGCCCCTAAAGCAGTGAGAGGGTCACCCTTGAAACGAAAAAACACGGCTTGCCTGTGTTTGTTCAGATTACTTGTGTACACTCCCAGCAACTTGTTCGAGTGAACCAGCAAATTGTTACTGCGACCAACAATCACAGTGTGCTCAAACACGAAGCTGTCATCACCAGAGACCGTTACATAGAATCCGATATCACCACTTCGGGTAGCCAGGGTGGGGCCATTACAAAGCGAAATCAGGCTCGAATACTTACATGGAAGTTTGGTCCAGTATGGCATGAATATTCCCCGAATCCAGAGAGACTAATTGTATGACAATAGAACTCTTTAAGTTTGAAACTTGCTTATGCCGTTAGCCCTTGGGGCAAAATTAATCGCCTTCAGTGTAGACCACACATCCTGATACCTATTTAGATTGAAGTGTTATATTATAACGCTTTCCAAAAGAAGCGGTTTTCGTATGCAGTTTGCCCCCATTAAACAGTTGCTGATAACAGTGTTGCTAATGACTGCCAGCTTTTGTGCGAGTGCAGAATCACCAAAAGTTCTGGCCAGCATCAAGCCATTGCAGCTGATTGCCCAGGCGGTGACGGAAGGGGTGACTCATACTGAGGTATTGTTGCCTCCGGGAAGCTCACCTCATAGCCATAGCCTTAAGCCCTCTGATGCCCGCAAGTTAAGAAGTGCGGATGTCATTTTCTGGGTAGGCCCTTCAATGGAGACTTTTCTGCCAAAAATGCTGGCCTCGGCAAAGGGTGTAAAAGCCGTATCCGCGATGGACATGCATGGCATTCGCCTGCGCAGCAGTGAAGAGCATGAGCATCATATTCATGAGCACGGAGAGCACCATGATCATGGTGACTATGACCCTCATATCTGGTTGAGCACCGATAACGCCAGGGTTATTGCCAGAGAGATGGCCCGTGTGTTGATGTCTGTGGACAAGGTTAACCAGTCTCGTTATCAGCATAATCTTGCTCTTTTTCTGAACAGCATGGACCAGACGGACGTGCGCAACGGTCAAAAAGTAGAACAATCAGGCGGGCAGCCATTTTTCGTTTTTCATAATGCCTATGGCTATTTACAAGAGCAGTATGGCTTGGAAGTTGCTGGCTATTTCACCCTGAATCCTGAGCAGCAACCCGGGGCCCGGCACCTGGTAAGCCTGAAAGGACAGTTGAACAAAGCGGGGTCAGCTTGCATTTTCCGGGAACCACAGTTCCAGCCTGCTTATATTGAGCGGCTGACAGAAGGGCTTTCCGTCCGAGTTGGTGTGCTTGACCCATTAGCAGAAAACATTCAATCCGGACCTGAAAGCTATGCGAAGTTTATCAACCAGCTTGTGGATAACATCACCAGTTGTATTCAGGGTACAGCGAAGAAGAGTGATAAACTCAGCTGATCAGGCTGATACCCATCAGGTTGCCAAGCAGCAGACTGATGATGATCGACGCTGGCAGCAGCGCTGCCAGCAATGTTACCCACATTTTCAGATTTGCGTATTCCTGGCGAAGATTCCAGCGTTTTGCCACATATCTTTTATCTTCATCCATCTCTGTGGACAAACCACAGCCACTGCAGCTGACCTGCCACATTTTTATCCGTTGACTGCCTTTGCCGACGATCAGGTCGGCAAATATGGCTTTACCCCGGCAACAGGGGCAGGACTGTAGTTTCATGACTCTTCCCTGAGCGATATCTGCATCATTAATTGGTTATACCCGGTGTATTCATAGCTTATGCACAGACTTTAACAGCTTATCCACAGGATGGCGGCAATCGTTATTCTTTATAATCCTAAAATAATGGTCTTGCTGCCATCAACAATAACCCGGTCTTCGATGTGATACCTCAATCCTCGTGCCAGTACACTTTTCTCGACATCCTTTCCTAAACGCACCATATCTTCAGGCAGGTGGTGATGCCCAACCCGGATTACGTCCTGTTCGATGATCGGGCCAGCATCAAGGATTTCCGTCACGTAGTGGCAGGTGGCACCCACCAGCTTAACGCCTCGCTCGTAGGCCTGATGGTAGGGCTTGGCACCCACAAAGGAAGGCAGAAAGCTGTGATGGATATTAATGACACGGTCGGCATACTGCTCACACAGTTGCGGTGGCAAAATTTGCATATAACGAGCAAGTACAACTGTATCAACACTGTACTGTTCCAGCAGCGCTGTCATTGTCTCAAAGGCCGATGCTTTATCCCCTTTATCCACAGGTACATGGTGGTAGGGAATACCATGCCACTCTACATAGCTGCGCAAATCTTCATGATTGGAGATGACACAGGGTATTTCCATATTCAGGTCGCCACTTCGCCAGCGGTAAAGCAGGTCAGACAGGCAGTGGGCCTCTTTACTGGCCAGAAGGGCAACACGCTGGGGAATTCCTGAGTCATTGATGCGCCAGTCCAGACTGAGTTTTTCAGCAACAGGGGTGAAATGATGTTTAAATTCATCCAGAGAAAAAGGCAGACTGTCCGCTTTGATTTCGTTGCGCATGTAAAAGCGCCCGGTCACTGGATCAGAGTGATGATTGGCTTCAACAATCCAGCCGCCGTGTCTGGCGATAAAGTCACTGACGGTGGCTACGATGCCTGTAGCGTCCGGGCAGGAAACAAGTAAACGATAAGTTCTGTTCATGGTGCTTAATAAACGTAAATTGAGAAGCAATTATAAGTAGTAGTCACTATGAAATCATATTTTGCCGGATGCTGATCAGTGCTTCCGTGGAATTTTCACCGTTCTGCGGGGTCATTAAGTTACACTGATTCATCATAACCAGATGTGGAGTGGTTCTTATTATGATGCGTTTGCCTGATAGCCCGGATCTGGTCATCATGGGTGATCCCCTGCTTTTTCAGCAACATCAACAGATTTGTGTTGATGATATATTGACCGATGATTTTCAGCATAATCTCCAGACTCTGCGTAACAGGCAAATTGAGGCAAACGGTATCGGTATTGCTGCGCCTCAGATTGGCTGGGGGGCAAGGGTATTGTGCATAGGAGTGACTGAAGAGACGAAATCACGTTATCCCGCCGTGCCCGATATTCCGCTTTCATTTTGGATCAATCCTCAGATCATAGAAGTCAGTCAGGAAACCTGCTGGACATGGGAGGGGTGTTTGTCCGTTCCTGGTATCAGAGGATGGGTGAACAGACCGGCAAACTTGAAAGTCAGGGGCTTTGATGGTCAGGGCAATACCATTGAGGCTGTTCTTAATGGGTTTGCCGCCAGGGTTATGCTGCATGAAATTGATCACCTGAACGGGATCTTGTTTCCGGAACGGGTTGATGAAACGACGCTGATGGTGCCCAACATATCAATGGAAAACCAGAGCCGCTGGCCGGAGAACTGGCCAACCATCAATGCCCGAATGACTCCACCTGGAATGATTTCGGCTGAAAGATAGCCTGCTGACCAGGCATTAAGAATTCATGTGGAAGACATCTGACTCTGACGACCGCAGATTTTCAATTAAAAGATGCTGTCATCACCGTCTTCCAGAAGCCGCGTAGTATCTGCATTACTTCTGAGGCTTTCACGATATCTGCGGCGATGGAGAAGTTTTGCCTGAACAACATCCGGAAACTCAGTGAACTGGATGATCTGCTTATCAATTAATAGATCAATCACATCCTCAAGTACCCGGATGAAATCGGCATCGGAAGACGCCATGATGCCGGTGCTGATTTCCGGATTATTGTGCAGAAAGAGCATCAGGCTTTCGTCGTCCATCCCGGCCTGTTGCCACTCATTGGACAGTGGTTTCTCTGAAACGGCACACACCTGATTGTTATCATCCCTGAGTACGTAGAGCATGTCCTTTTCTCTCGTTTTTGATTAATTGGTATCAGTTTTCCGGTGCCACTGTACTTATTGAAGCGGCATGGCAGCCACCAGATCAGCAATCAGTTTTCGGCTCACATCGTAGGCCGCTTCACCAGGTCGGCCTTCTCCCAAGCCATCTATGCTCCAAACCAGGTCTCCCGATGATAAATCATTAACTTTCAAGCTAAGAGTTGTGGAAAAGCGATTCTGCTGGTCATATTGCCATTCAAGAATTTCAGCAGATATGGAGTACTTGATGTGTTGACTGATGGCCCACACGCGCGCTTGCTCAACCTGGAAGACCTCGGAAAGGTAATCCGGAACCGAGAAAGTTTTAGGTAAGTGATAAATTGTAGGGTTTTTTATACCTTTCGAGGGCAGTTGGACCAACAACATACGTTCAAGCTGAATAAGGTCCTCGGCTGGAACTTTAGCGTGGCTAATAAAAGGTAATACGGTCCAATTATTATCCTTCGTGAGCTTTTCCTGCTTAAGTTCAGGGAACATCTTGCCGTTCGTCTGGCACCCAGCGAGCATCACCGCAAAAAAACTGACAATAAATATGAAGGCATACCGTTGCCGGAGCCAGTTTGGGAAAATGTTATTTTTCATGTTGGCATAACTCATGGTGATGCAGCTTAAGCCATTGCAATGCAATGACCGCTGGAGCATTGGCAATCCTTCCGTCTTCCACCATATCATAAGCTTCCCGGAAGGGAAGAACATGAACCCTGATATCCTCACCTTCATCGGCAACACCAAAAATGCCGCCAGCAGCCGTGGCGTCTACCAGACCACAGAAAAGCCTGAGTTTTTCGTTACTGGCACCGGGGCTGACATAGAAATCCGAGACCGGCATTAATGAGGTAATCTGATAACCGGTTTCTTCCTCTACTTCGCGCAGGGCAACTTCTTCCAGGGTTTCTCCGGGCTCACTGATGCCGGCAACAACTTCCAGCAGCCAGGGGTCATCGTCGCTCAAAAAAGGCCCCATGCGGAATTGCTCCACCAAAACCACCTGGTCATGAACCGGGTCAAATAATACAACGCCCACAGAGGGTGGCCTGACGGTGGCTTCTCGGATCAGGGGACGGCTGACTCCCCCGTTAAAGAGTCGATGAGTAATCGTGTATTTAAAGAGCTTCAGAAAGCCTGAGTAAACCTTTGCCTCTTCCTGAACCTGTACATCGCGGGCATCAAGACCTGAAAGCTTCATGGGTTCCCTGTCTGGTATAAGTTGTTATTGATAATAAAAGCCTGAACAGAAGGTAGCAGCATATTCAACCCCTGCTGAAGATCATCGGCTATTTTTTCGGATTCAAGAATATTGCGGACATCACTGCTGCGGATGGCAACCCGTTCAGTGGCGGTAAAGATCGGCCACGTTTCTTCAATTTCCTGCGATTTATAAAATCGGTTCCAGGTTTCAGGCCTGGCATTGTCCGGTCCCCTGATGAAAGACAGTGTGGCTTTATCCCGGTACTGACTGGTCAAGGCTGCCATCAGGTCATAGGTGTATACCGGCCTGCCGGGATTCTGTTCCAGCAGTTCTGCCTCCAGATCACATACCTCCAGGGGACAGCCAGCCTCTGCTTCATCAATAAAACATTGCAGCATCTGCAAACGGAGGCCGAATGGCAGAGGTTTTTTGTCAAAAGCATGAAAGGCACTGGGAACCAGCAGGATGCAGTCATGGCAGGTGGCTGCCTGTTGTAACACATCCAGATGCCCAAGTGTTGGTGGGTCAAATGCTGAGCCAAAAACACCCAGCTTGATAGGGCTCATCATTGAGTCTCCGTTTTTGATGGTATCCGCGCTGACAAAAGCGTGGCCTCATTATATCGATTTTACAGGGTCTGCCGAAGGCAACCAGACCGTGGGTTTATTCCGAAGCGGTTCAAGATTCATTACGTACCCGGTGCGGGTTTTTTACTGATAGGCAAATAATGTGTGTCAGGTAAGATGCACCTTCTGGAATGACTCCCTGTCACTGGAACAGTGATGGCTTTTTCTTCGAGGCCCGATATCTCCCTCCTTACTTCCCCCTTGATATCGGGCCTTTTTTATTTTTTCCTGCCTTGTTGTAGTCAACCAACCTTTCTCATATACCCAGCCAGCAGAGCCAGAGAAGCTTCGGCCATATTTCGATGAATCACACTTTGCTCAATACGGAGTCAGGCACCCGGATTTCCACAGATACCGGCAAATGGTCTGTGATGGGCATATTGATAACGCCAAATCGATTAACAATCAGGGATGGGCTGATCAGAATATGATCCAGAGAACGGGTTGGTTGCCAGCTGGGAAAGGTATTTTGCCCCCAGTGTGCCGCATGAAGGGATGTATTTTTCAGTGGTGAGTCATTGAGTAATTGATCCGCGTGGGTGTTCATATCACCCATCAGCACCACATGCTGGTTGTGCTGCACAACATCACGGATATAGGAAAGCTGGATATTTCGGGTCCTTTTGCTCAGGGCCAGATGCATCATCACCACTGTAAGAGGCTCCTCAGGGTTACCAAAGCGGGCGACAATGGCACCCCGGCCGGGAATCAGTCCGGGCAGTTTATGGTCTTCCAGTGATAGAGGCTCAAACCGGCTAAGGAAGCCATTGCTGTGTTGTGCCAGCTTGCCAAGGTTGCGGTTGATCTGGTGATACCAGTAAGGGAAGTGTCCTTTGAGAGCCAGATATTCAGTCTGGTTGATAAAGCTGCTGCGAATACTGCCACCGTCAGCTTCCTGCAGGGCAACAAGGTCAAAGTCAGGAAGAACACTGGCAATCCGGTCAAGGGTAGCCTGGCGTTTGGCGTGAGGCAGAATATGCTGCCAGCTGCGGGTCAGATAATGGCGGTATTGCTGAGTATTGATGCCCACCTGAATATTAAAGCTGAGCAGCTTGAGGGTCTTTTTGTTGAGCTGACGGGGGGAGCCGCCCGGTGCCGAGTGATGAATATGCCCGGAACGGTACTGACAACGCTGTCGGTGTAAACGTCGTCGAATGGCACCTGTAAGGGTTCGAATGGGCATAGTGCTTTACCGCCAGAAATGGACAAGGGAAATTGATAGACAGATGTTACAGGCCTTTTATCCGATTTCCTGCAAAGAATGATCGATGATTTACCAAATGAGAGTGGTTAAAAGCCAAAATGTTTGACATTTAACCACTGCTGCAATGTCACTAACCCTTTCGATCCTGTTTAACTTTTCGGATCAGGTAGTCGGCAATCACCGGCATATTAGCCAGTGATCCGGCCAGCCCGGGCTCAACCACATATCGCCCATCGATCACGATGGCGGGTACACCAGAGAGCCTATAGCCTTTCAGTTTGGAGAAGGCTTTTTGCAGCTGATTATTGACACCGAAACCCTTGAACGCTTTATTAAACGCTTCAGGTTCAACACCAAACTCCCGATTCAGGAACTCGGCCATTTGTTCACTGTCCCTGAGCTGATTTCGGCGGTTCTGTATTTCACTGAAGATACCGGCATGAACCTTCTCTTCCAGTCCCATATTGCGCACAGTATAGTAAAGCCGGGCGTGGGTCTGCCAAAGGTTAGGGCCGAAGAAACCGGGTGTTCGAATAAACTCAACATCGGCAGGCAAGGTCTGTTGCCACTGTTCAATCCTGGGTTCAAGTGCGTAACAGTGGGGGCACCCGTACCAGAAAATGGAGACCACCTCCACTTTCTCCGGTTTGGCATCCGTGGTAACCGGATTGGATAAAACCCGATAGTGCTGGCCTGGCTGAAATAGTTGCGGAGTACCGGATTGAGTGATGGCTGACGCTGATGAGGTTTCACTGGCTGCTGAGTGCCTGGTCGTACTGGCCTGAGTTACCGGGGTATTTTGAGTAACGGTCACTTCCTGACTGTGTTGGGCATCATTAATCAGATAACCCGCTGCGACCGTGGCGATTCCCAGGAATACAGCGATACCTAATATACCCTTCGTTTTTTTTATCATACGAAAGTCCTCTGTTTTTCATTGTTATTCAAGGATATGGCGCTTTATAGACGACACATTACGCCAGTGTCTGACGAAAAGGAAGTCTGATCAAACAGGCAGGTCTGGATGAGAGGAAAATGACAGAAGCCGGTAAAGCTCAGACTTCTGTCAGTTATCAAGGATAAGAAACGATCAACGAAGACCGCTGATGTAGTGAGAAACCGCTTCGATCTCTTTATTGCTCATCTTCTCGGCAATGGTTCTCATGATTTTGGTGTCACCATCGTTGGTTCGATCACCTTCACGAAGGTCACGAAGCTGCTTGGCGGTGTACTCTGCATTCTGGCCCGCCAGTAAGGGGAAGCCCGCCAGGAAGTTACCCTTGCCCGTGGGAGAGTGACAGCTGGAGCAGGCCGGAATGCCTTTTTTGGCATCCCCACCGCGGTAAAGTGCTTGACCCAATGTGACATACTTGGCGTCTGTTGCTCCCTGAGGGGCTGGCTGACTGGCAAAGTAAGCCGCCAGGTCAGCAATATCCTGCGTGGTCAGAGCGCTGACGAAGGGCATCATCTCTGGCACAGAGCGTGCGCCGTCCTTGATTTCAGTGATCTGTTTGATCAGGTAACGCTCCCCCTGACCGGCGAGATTTGGCCAGTTTGGAGCAGGACTGATCCCTGTGGCACCATGGCAGGCAGCGCAGGTCGTCGCTTTGCTCTTGCCTGCTGCTGCATCGCCTTTGGCAAAGGCGAAGCCCGTTATCCCCAAAGAAATTACCAGAGTGAGAATGACTTTTTTCATTACCTGACCCAGTTACGGCGTTTGCCTCAAATGGCTGTTATTATTCATCAGACCTGACAGCTTTTATTATTTAGCGCAACAGACCCACGCAGTGATTCGCATCTGCGTTGTGTCTGCTTCAGCATCAGGTGACATGACGGCATGTACCTTGAACGACGATAGTATAAACTACTCAACCGGCGACCGGTACAGGCAGAGCGATATCGATCCGTTGGAAGTGATATCCGGGAGTCGGACAGGCTCCCGTCGCCCGTTTGCTGATCTCCTTTACGTGATTTATTGAGTCCCGTGCTTATTTATCACCGGCTTATTGGCAATCAGCAAAGATTACTGGAATAGATGAAACCCCATGAGTGATACCAGATCTTCATTAAATTACCGCCAGGCCTCTTTTTACAAGAGTGCGGCCAGGCTGAGCCAGTGTCCGGAGAATGAAGGTCGTGAAGTGGCCTTTGCAGGTCGCTCTAATGCAGGAAAGTCCAGCGCCCTGAATGCGCTGACGGGTTCCAACAAGCTGGCTCGTACCAGTAAGACGCCGGGAAGAACCCAGCTCATCAACTTCTTTGAAGTGCAGGATGGTGTCTTTCTGGTGGATCTTCCGGGCTATGGTTATGCCAAAGTGCCTGAAGCCATGAAGCAAGAGTGGCAGCATCACATGACCGATTATCTGGAGCGCCGTGAGGCACTGGTTGGTCTGGTGCTGTTGATGGATATTCGTCATCCGATGAAAGAGTTCGATCAGATGATGCTTAACTGGAGTGTGAGTGCAAACTTACCTCTGCACATACTGCTCACCAAGGCGGACAAACTGAAACAGGGTGCTGCCAAACAGGTTCTGAACACCCTCAAAAAGGATCTGTCCCGATTCCCACAGGTGAGCGTGCAGTTATTCTCTTCGCTCAAGAAAACCGGTGTTGATCAGCTCTCTATGAAACTGGATGAGTGGTTTCTCGCGCCTGAGCCCGATGATGTTTATGACGATGACGAGCACCTGGCGTCTGATGATTAGGTTTCATTGCTGGGCATGAAAGCTAAACCAGACCACGTTCCGCCATGGATAGTATCTCTCCCTGACCCACAATCATATGATCCAGCACCCGGATATCCACCAGTTGCAACGCCTCTTTCAACCGTTGGGTAATGCGAATGTCAGCCTGACTGGGCTCAGGATCGCCCGATGGGTGGTTGTGACAGAGAATCAGTGATGCCGCATTCAACGCCAGCGCCTGCTTCACCACCTCCCTGGGATGAACGGTGGCTGTGTTCAAGGTGCCCTGAAAGAGTGTTTCCAGCGTAATAACACGGTGCCGGGTATCCAGAAAAAGACAGGCAAACTGCTCCCGCTGAAGACCCTGGAAGTGCAGCTGCAGGTATTCCCGGGTTGACTCCGGGCTGGAGATAACATCGGAGTTGGCTACCTTTTCACGCAGTACCCTTCGACAAAGCTCCAGGGTGGCGCTGAGCTGCGTGGCTTTGGCAGGCCCAAGGCCTTTAACTGACATAAGATGCTGATGGCGGGTGGTCAGCAGTTTTTCCAGGCCACCAAACTGTTCCAGCAGATGGCTGGCCAGTTCCATCACGTTCATACCCTGGCACCCCGTTCTTAACAGCAGCGCCAATAGCTCCGCTTCAGTCAGGGCTGAAGGGCCCATGGCCAGTATCTTTTCTCTTGGCAGCAAATGATAACTCCGGGCTTGTATGGTGGTTATACCGTCAGCTATTCACTGCTATGATGGAGCGGATTTATGGTGAGTAGCCTATGGCGTTTTGTGCGGTTCCTGACTACTCAGACAAAAAATTGCCGGTTTAATTCCCTGAGGAAATTTGCAACCTATGCAACAGCTAAGTAACAAACGCATTGTTCTTGGTGTTACCGGTGGCATTGCTGCTTATAAGAGTGCAGAGCTGATTCGTCTGCTGACCAAACTGGGGGCTGATGTCCGTGTGGTCATGACCAGTGCCGCCTGTGAGTTTATTACCCCGTTAACCTTGCAGGCACTGTCCCACAACCCGGTGCATCTGGATCTGCTCGACACCGGGGCGGAAGCGGCCATGGGGCATATCGAACTGGCCCGCTGGGCGGATGTGGTTCTCATTGCCCCTGCCACTGCTGACTTTATTGCACGACTGGCCGGAGGGCATGCGGATGATCTGTTAACCACCCTGTGCCTGGCCACCAGTGCACCTATCTGCCTGGCACCGGCCATGAACCAGGGGATGTGGCGTGACAGTGTGACCCAGCGAAATTGCGAAGAGCTGCTGGAGCGGAATATCCATTTGTTCGGCCCGGGCGATGGCAGCCAGGCCTGTGGTGATATCGGCCCGGGCAGGATGCTCGACCCTGAGCTGATTGTGGAAAAAACATCGGGGCTGTTCAGCCATGATATTCTCACCGGGGTGAATATCATGATCACCGCTGGCGGTACCCGCGAAGATATTGATCCGGTTCGGTATATTTCCAACCACAGTTCCGGAAAAATGGGCTTTGCCATTGCCGAAGCGGCTGTTGCATCCGGGGCAACGGTTACCCTGATCAGTGGCCCGGTGAATCTGGACACACCGGATCGGGTCAGGCGGGTGGATGTGGTCAGTGCCAGGGATATGCATCAGGCGGTTCATGACCGGATAGCCGGTGTGGATATCTTTATCGGTTGTGCTGCTGTCAGTGACTATCGCCCTGCCGAGGTTGCCAGGGAAAAGATCAAGAAAGACCCTGACAATGGCAGTGAAACCCTGGAGATTAAACTGGTGCGTAACCCCGACATTATTGCTTCGGTCACCGCTTTGGACACACCACCCTTTGTGGTGGGTTTTGCCGCAGAGACGCACAATGTACTGGGCTACGCTGCGGATAAGATGCGCCGCAAGAGGATGAATCTGGTGGTGGCCAATGATGTGGGTGATCGGGAGATTGGCTTCAGCAGTGACAGCAATGAAGTCACTGTCATCGGCGAAGCGCTGGAAGAGCCATTGCCGAGGGCATCGAAAAAAGTGGTGTCCAGCAAGCTGCTGCAAATTGTTGCCCGCCGTTTCAGAAAGTGGAAAAGCCAACAGCCTGTAACTGAGACAGTTGAACAGCCTTGAAAGGCATTTCACGGTAAATACACAGGGAATTAAACGACATGAGAACACTGAAAACCCGTATTCTGGACCCACGGCTGGGCACAGAGTTTCCATTGCCGGAATATGCCACAGAAGGCTCAGCTGGTATTGATCTGCGAGCCTGTCTTGATCAACCGATGACCCTGGAGCCGGGGCAAACCCAGTTGCTGCCTACCGGTATGGCTATCCATATTGAAGACCCGTCCCTGGCGGCGATGATCCTTCCCCGCTCCGGCCTGGGTCATAAGCATGGCATTGTTCTGGGTAACCTTGTTGGACTGATTGACTCTGACTACCAGGGGCAGCTGATGGTCTCCTGCTGGAACCGGGGAAATACCACGTTCACGGTTCAGCCGGGTGAGCGTATTGCCCAGTTAATACTGGTTCCCGTGGTACAGGCCCGACTGGAGATTGTGGAAAACTTTGACGAGAGTGACCGTGGTGCCGGAGGCTTTGGGCACTCCGGAACCCACTGATTACTGCTTTTTAAGAAAGGTATGGCTGAGCCATGCCGCCACCAATAAACCATAACGGACACCATGCTCAATCTGTAAGAGCAATGTGGAGGAGTCATGGATAAGCCTGCTTTATCCTCTCAGGAAATCGCCACGGTTCTGACCGAGGCACTGCCCTATTTGCAACGTTATGCCGGTAAGACCGTTGTCGTTAAATACGGTGGCAATGCCATGGAAAACGACGAACTGAAAAACAGCTTTGCCCAGGGCGTGGTCTTGCTGAAGGCGGTGGGTATTAATCCTGTGGTGGTCCACGGTGGCGGTCCACAGATAGGTGACATGCTGAAACGGCTGAACATCGAAAGCCGGTTTGTCCAGGGCATGCGAGTCACTGACTCCAATACCATGGATGTGGTACAGATGGTATTGGGCGGACTGGTGAACAAGGAGATAGTGACACTTATCAACAACAATGGCGGGCGGGCCGTTGGTGTTACCGGCAAGGATGGTCGGTTTATTCGTGCCAAACGGTTGCTGGTGACCGAGATGACCCCGGAAATAACCGCGCGGGAGATTATTGATATTGGTCAGGTGGGCGAAGTGGAATCCATCGACACCGACATTATCACCATGCTGCAAAACTCCGACTTTATTCCGGTGGTTGCGCCTATCGGGGTGGATGATGCCGGTGCCTCCTACAATATCAACGCCGACCTGGTGGCCGGACGCCTGGCCGAGGAGCTGGTGGCAGAAAAGCTGTTGTTACTGACCAATACTGCAGGCCTGCTGGATAAGGATGGCAACCTGCTGACCGGACTGAACTCAGAGCAGGTCGAAGCATTAATTGCTGACGGAACTATTTATGGCGGTATGCTTCCCAAGATACAATGCGCGCTTAATGCCGTGAAGTGCGGTGTAAAAACAGCGCACATCATTGACGGCCGGGTGCCACATGCCGTTCTGCTTGAGCTGTTAACTGACCGGGGAGTGGGCACCCTGATAACCGGAGATAGTGTTTAGTACTCATAATGGATATGTCTCAGAAAATTTCTCGCAAGCAGCAGATTCTGGAAGCCCTGGCTCATATGCTGGAGACGGCTCCGGGTAACCGGATTACCACCTCGGCCCTGGCCAGAGCGGTGGGTGTTTCCGAAGCGGCCCTGTACCGTCACTTCCCGAGCAAGGCAAAAATGTTTGAAGGGCTGATCGAGTTTATTGAGGAGACGCTGTTTTCCCGAATCTCGTTGATTCTTTCTGACGAGCCTCATGTGAATGCACGATGTGAGAAGATCCTGCTGTTGCTGATTGGCTTCTGTGAGAAAAACCCCGGCTTGACCCGTATCCTGACCGGGGACGCACTGGCTGGCGAGACTGAGCGGTTGCGCCAGCGTGTGACTCAGCTGTTTGACCGTCTGGAGACACAACTGAAGCAGACGTTGCGTGAAGCGGAAATCAAGGAAGGTGTGCGACCCCGCCTGACCGTCAGCGTGACCGCAAATCTGATGCTGGCTGCTGCCGAAGGCCGGATTGCCCAGTATGTTCGCAGTGAATTCAAGCGCAAGCCCACGGAAAACTGGGCGGATCAGTGGCTAATTCTTTCTGCGGCGGCGTTCAGATAAGTTCTGGTTTTCCTGGTGTCTGGCCATGGTCAGGCACCGGATACCTGACCAACTATTTCGTTATGACCGGTATAGTAATCAATATCCTTGATCACGCCTTCGTCAGATGTTTCCAGCAAAATCGGTTGGTGGATCTTAAGAATAGATTTAGCGCCTGCATCACCACTGAGTAATTTCAAATCTGCCTGAAGAGACGCCGGAAATAACACGGGGTGAGCCGGAATGGGATCTTCAGATTGATAGATCGGCCTGATGATTTTATTGAATTCATGTTTTCTAAAACCTGCAATAAGGCGCTGGTAAGTATCAGGTTCGATGTGGGGCATGTCTCCGAGACAGAGAAGGATATTCTGATCGTCAGGAATATGGTCAATGGCGTGCACAATGGATGAACTCATACCTTGTTCAAAATCAGGATTGTCCGTGTAGGAAAGCTGGTATTTATCCAACGCACGTTTAAGGCGGTGATCCTGAGGCCTGACAATAACTAAAACGTGATGAACATGGGGCTGAGCATTCAATGCACTGCGAATGGCCATAGGGATGCCGTTAATATCATGCATCATTTTATGGCCGTTAAATCGCGTACCTTTACCGGCGGCTAAAATAACTGCGGTTATTTTCTCGCCAGTGTTCGATGCTGCAATGCTAACGGATGTCACAGGCGGCCGTCTGACTGATTTGATCTTCTTTCTTTTCCAGTGCCTTACCAGGCTGTATGCCATTTTTAATGGCTGTGATTTCAGCAAGAATAGACAGCGCAATTTCAGCCGGGGATTTACTGCCGATATTTAATCCCACCGGGCCATGGAGTTGGTTAACTTCAGCTTCACTGAAATCAAAGTGTTCCCTGAGGCGGGCGCGACGTTCCTGGTTGTTGAGTTTTGAGCCAAGGGCACCAACATAGAAGGCATCACTTTTTAATGCGGTGAGTAATGCCATGTCGTCTACTTTCGGGTCATGGGCGACGGCGACAATGGCTGTACGAACATCCACGTTTAAATCCTGAATGATATCGTCAGGAAAACCTTGTAGCAGCGGTAAGTCTTTCAAGGGCCAGTTGCTCCGATAATCAGGCCTGGGATCGCTAACCAACACTTCAAACCCAAGGCCCTGGGCAAATTCAGCCAGATATCGGCCAGTTTCACCGGCACCAATCACCATTAATCGCCAGGTTGGGCCAAATACGTTTTGCCAGTGGGTTGGTGACAGCTCGGGTGCCTGTTGCTGCCAGGGAAGATAAGTCACCTGACCCGTTTCAAGGCTTACCTTTCTTAAGCAGGTTTTTCTGGCGGCAATATGATCAATCAGAAATTTAACATCTTTAATGTCATTGAGAGGTTCCGCCATAAGTTCTAAAGCACCGCCGCAAGGTAATCCAAAACGGTGACGCTCTTCGGCCGTTTCTCCGTACATGATTTTTTGTACAAATCTGACCGGATGTTGGGCCAGCTGTTCGATCAAATCTTCTTCAACACAACCGCCACTGACACTGCCAAAAAAACGACCAGAAGAACTTACCGCTAAAAGGGAGCCTACCGGGCGGGGGGAAGTACCCCAGGTTTTAGCCACACTGACGAGTGTAATATTCTCGCCTTGTTCAAGGCAGGATAAACAACCGTTTAATACTTCTAATTGTGAGCCTTGCATATTGTTTTAATTAAACCTTTGCACATAACTGGTCTTCGTCCCTCAGGTAGCCTCCCAAGGGACGAAGCACCACACTCAAATTAACTCAGTTTAAGAGGCAAGCTTCTTAAACGCTTACCCGTTGCGGCAAAGATGGCATTGCCCACGGCACCGGCAATGGGTGGTAAACCGGGTTCACCGACACCCGTTGGTGCTTCATCACTTTCTACAATGACTACCTCAATGTCTGGAGATTCATTCATTCGCAGTATCGGGTAATCATGGAAGTTACTTTGCACCACTGCACCGTCTTTAACGGTGATCTCACCGTAAAGGGCAGCGGTTAAGCCAAACAGGATGCCACTTTCCATTTGCTGGATAACGATTTCAGGGTTAACCGCCAAACCGCAATCCAGCACACAGGTCACTTTGTGAACTTTGATTTGACCGTTGTTCACCGATACCTCTGCGATTTGAGTTACGTAAGACAGGAACGAAGCATGAACGGCTACGCCGTGATAGTGTCCTTCAGGTAAAGGTTTTCCCCATCCCACTTTTTCGGCTGCCAGCTTCAGCGTGTTCGCCAGTCGAGGATTATTTTTTAAGTGTTTCAGGCGATAGGCGACAGGATCCTGTTTTTGCAAAATGGCCACTTCATCCATCATGCTTTCTTTAAAGAAGCCACTGAATGAGTGACCAACACTGCGCCAGAAACCTACCGGTAGTCCCGGATCAACGGTAACGTGGTCAGCGGATTTATGGTTGGCATCATAATCTTCGAATAAGCCTTCTACGGAAGTAGGATCTACCGTCCAGCCGTCAAACAGGCCGTAACCCGCTTTACTGATCCAATCAACCATGCCACCAGGCAGGAATCCCGGCATCATGGCATCGGCCACCTCATCAATGGTATAGGGCAGGATGTTCGGGCCAGAACGCTTAACGTTCCAGCTGTCAATATTACCGTCTTTATCCAGGCCAACCTGAAATTTAGCCATGGACGCAGGACGATAATAATCGCGTTTTGTATCGTCTTCACGGCTCCAGATCAGTTGCACCGGAAGACCGGATGCCTTGGCAATGGAAACGGCTTCTGCAACATAGTCGTTTGATATACGACGTCCGAACCCTCCCCCCAGGAACGTACTATGAACAGTCACATCGTCTTTTGCTACATCACCGTAAAAGGCAGCTAATTTGGCGGCAACACCAGGGTTTTGGCAGCCTGTCCAGATTTCTAATTTATTACCGGTGAATTTCGCCGTGCAATTCATCGGCTCCATTGTGGCGTGGGCCAGGTAGGGAGCCCAATACTCTCCGGACACAACCGTATCAGAGGTTTTTAATGCATCACGACCGTTGCCTTCTTCGTGTGCATTATCGGATTCATCGCTATCCAATGCGGCTTTAAATAATTGTTTACCGTTGCCTGCTTCAGTGGAGTCACTGGAAAAGTCAGACAGGGTTTCCGGTAATTCCCATTGCACGTCCAGCACAGGCAAGGCGGCTTTTGCCTGATAGTAATGATCCGCCACCACGGCCACACCGTTAAAGATGCTGACCACGGCTTTGACGCCGGGCAGGCTTTTCACGTTGCTATCATCAAAGCTTTTCACGGTGCCACCCAATACGGGGCAGCGTTTTAATGCCGCCCGGTGCAGGCCTGCAAACTCCACGTCCAAACCAAATTCCGCTGAGCCTGTGCTTTTCGCTACGGCGTCCAAACGTTTTGAGTGTTTACCAATGTATTTGAAGTCTGCTTTTTTCTTGAGCGGTGTCTCTTCAGGAAGACTCAAATGAGCCGCCACTTTGGTAAAGTCACCGTAAGGCAGTTTTTTACCATTGGCGACAATCATGCCGTTATCCGTTTGAATTTGATCCAGCGGCAGTTGCAGTACTTGTGCGGCCGCCTGTCGAATAACCATACGGACATTTGCCGCCATTTGCCGCAGCGGAATAAAATGCACACGAATGCTGTTGCTACCACCGGTCAGCTGCAGTTTATATTCCGGGTTTGCATATTCTTCGTGAGCACCAACGTTTTTAACATTGATTTTACCCGGATGAACGTCGAGTTCTTCCGCCAGCATGGTGGTCAGGCCCGTGTACACGCCCTGGCCCATTTCGGAACGGGGAAGATAAAAATAAATGTCATTATTGGCGGTAATTTGCAGCAATGCATTGGGTTGCAAATCACCGTCCATGGCATTGGGGAATTTAACACTGGCGCAGCCCGTCAGTGGAATTCCCACCACTAAACCACCACCGACAATGCCCATTTTTTTGAGAAAGCTGCGGCGGGAGCTGTTTTGTAATGTGTGTTTGTTTTGCGTTAGTGGTTGTTCAGTGACGCTCATGATTGCACCTCCTGTGTCTCCGGTGATGCAGTTGCCGTTGGATCAAATACCTGAACCGCTTGCAAACGGCCTTTGCCATTTCTTAAATCTGCCGCTGCATTTTTGATGGCTTTTTTCACATTGGGATAGGTGCCGCATCGGCAGATATTGCCGCTCATGGCGATGTCGATATCGCTGTCACTGGGGTTGTTGTTCTGGCTCAGCAATGCGGTAGCACTGATGATTTGCCCACTTTGGCAATAGCCACATTGTGGAACGTCGGCTTCAACCCAGGCGTTTTGCAAAGTGGACATCATTTGTGGGTTACCAAGGCCTTCAATGGTGGTGATATGTCGATTGGCCACGGCTTGAACCGGCATGATGCAGGTTCGGGTACTCACACCATCGATTAACATGCTACAGGCACCACATAAGCCCATACCGCAACCGAATTTTGTGCCTTTCATGGTCAAATGTTCACGAACCACCCAGAGCAACGGTGTATCTCCCGGAGCGTCGACATTTACCGTTTGTCCATTTAACTTAAAGCTAATCACGTGTGCCTCCCCCGGCAGTGTCAGTTTCTTATTTGGCGCTAAAAACTCATCAAAATATTTTTTTAATCCGCAGGCATTTGTCGTCAGTTTTTTTATATTCGTACATACCCTGCGCCGCAGCCTGATTGGCTACGGTCGCAGATAGCATTCCTGTAAAAACAGTAGGAATGCCAGTTTAAGTCTTATACCCCATAGGCATCTCTATAGGCTTTAATTTCCGGCGCGTATCGACGGATTTCCGGATGATGTTCACTATACTCAAGCAAGTCAGACAGGGAAACAATACTCAACACCGGAATATTGAAATCACGCTCCACTTCCTGGATGGCAGAAAGCTCTTTTAGCGTTGCGGACTCCCCTTGCCCTTTTTCCTGACGATCCATGGCGACCACAACGGCTGCGGGTGTCGCGTCTGTTTGCTCAATAATGGTCATCACTTCACGAATCGCTGTGCCTGCCGTGATAACATCATCAACAATCACGACCCGCCCTTCCAGGGGCGTACCGACAATATTCCCTCCTTCACCATGATCTTTGGCCTCCTTGCGATTGAAGCACCACGGCACATTCCGGTTATGCTTTTCGAATAATGCGACAGCGGTCGCAGTGGCCAATGGGATACCTTTGTAGGCGGGCCCAAACAGCAGGTCAAATTCAAGCCCGGCATTGACCATGGCTGAGGCATAAAACTGACCGAGTTTGCTGATGGCTTCACCACTGTGGAATAACCCGGCATTAAAGAAGTAAGGAGATTTTCTTCCGGACTTCAGGGTGAACTCACCAAAACGGAGCACCTGCTGCTCAATGGCGAAATCCAGAAATTCTTTTTGGTACTGATGCATCGGGAGGGTCCTGTTTGCTATATGCCCGTAGTGCCGGACTCAAGAGCTGATCTTATACCAATATATGACCCTAAATCCCCTGTGTGAGGTGTTATTTCAGAGATATTGTGCAATTTATAATATTGGTTGCATCCCGGTCAGCAGGTGTGAAATTACGGAAACCGTCAGGTGTCACTTCGTCAGAACTGCAGGCTGCTGTAGAAGAGACCGGATTTATGCGGATAAACATACGGGAGGCGACCGGTTATCATTTGTCCGATATAATCCATAAATTTCTGTGTTCAACCGTACCATAAGAATGTTAATCATGCCTTATAATAGGGGTGAGGGCTCTTACCAACTCTGTCGTACAGTTGATGCAGGGTTAATCCCGGTTGAGTAACTGTATCCTTGAAAAGCTTAGACTTTAGCCGTCGTTCATCCTGATCAAAGCAACTGCTGCTCAGGCTGAGATTTGCTCAAATGGTTTTGCAGGTCTTCAGTTTCTGTTTTTCCGGTTACTGTCTTGCCGAGGTAACAAGCTTAATGCCAGAGCGTGTAAACGGCCTGGTAAGGTGTATTCGATGAGAGTTATCAGTTTAAATTGCGAAGGCATTAAAAACGCACGGGAAAAAGGCCTGTTTGACTGGCTTCTGGAGCAGGATGCTGACCTTATCTGTCTGCAGGATACTCGTGAAGACGAGCAGGTGATTGAGGATCAGTATTTTCTTGATGGCTACTTTGGTTATGCTTTCAGTGGTTACAACAGGGTTGAGCGAGGCGGTGTAGCCATCTATACCCGTCATGCTCCCAAGGCTATTATCAGTGGCCTTGGTATTCCTGAGGTTGATGAAACCGGCCGTTACCTTCAGGCAGACTTTGACAAGATCAGTCTTGTCAGCCTGTACGTACCGGAAGGTGACAGTGAAGAAAACCTGAATTTCAAGTACCGTTTCCTGGATGGCTATTCGCACCACTTAAGCAAACAACGTCGTAAGCGTCGTGAGTTCCTTATGTGCGGCACCTGGAACATTGCACACCGCAAGATTGATGTGGCTAACTGGCGTGATGCCCAGGAGGTCTCAGGTTTCAATCAGGCCGAGCGTGGCTGGATGGAAGGTTTGCTGGGTGATATGGGCTTCTTTGATGCCTATCGTGAGGTTGACCGGGAAGCGGGCAAATACAGCTGGTGGCAAGATGAGTATCTGCGCCATGACAATGTTGGCATGCGTATCGATTACCAGATTATCACTCCGGGCATGCGTCACCGCGTGCTGAATGGTGGTATCTACAAGGGGCAGGTCTTCTCATCCCATGCACCGGTCATCATTGATTATGACTGGGAGCTGGGGTTCTGACTATTTCCTGTTCCGGGACCTGATTAATCGTTTTGTTCCCGGATAGGAACATCACTGAAGAAGGAGAGAGTCAACAACGTTGGCAACCTCCTTTTTTCACTTTTACTGAAAAAGAATAAAGTTTCTGATTTGAGTAATCACTCTACAGTGTGTCGATTTGTCGTCCATTGTATGGAACTTTTTAATAGACGCACGGTCAATGGTACAGTAAAAAAATTGCTGACAGGTTAATTCAGGAGTGCCGGATGCCGTGAATATTCTGACCAAACCCGCTCAATCATTCTGTTCTGTCGTCCAGACTCGGGATATAGCCACACAAACAGAAAAAAGTGCTATCAATCACCTTGGAAAGGAGGTGAAACTTATTGCTCCCCGTTATTTGTATAATACCTGTTTTCCTTACCAAAGAACGAAAGTATGCCAGGATGAGTTGTCCCGAAAAATCAAAATTATCAGAACAAATGCGTCATTGATTAATTTTCCATTGATTGAGACTGCCTTACTGGCTAAATATGGCTTGTCCAAATGCATTGCCAAAGAGCAAGGCAAAAGATTTATTGCCGAATGTGCCATCGCCACTGCCATTAATGTGCAAATGCCTATCGGTAAAACGGAGGGCAGACTGGAAGGAGGAGATCTTCAATATTTGGGTGAGTGTATTAACAGCCTGGAAACTCTGATGGTAGAGGGGTGGAATTTAGAAGCATCGAAACGTCTGAAGAAAAACCTGGTTTATGAAAAAACGCGAATCACCATTCCGTACGAAAACCTGAACAGTGACCGGAAAGATGCGGTCAAGAACTATATTCTGAAAAACCGGACACTCTTTGTTAACGATGCAGCAACTGAAAAAACAACTCAAGCCCTCAACCTGTTCAGACATCAGTTAGCCTATCAGAATGCTCTGGGTCTATACCCCCGGACACCCCAACTATTCGACCTGAGTTCCCCACAAACAATCATCGATATTGAGGCTAACAGAGTGTTTCCGGGGGATGAATCCGGCGTACAGGAAATCCGGGGTGTCCTGAAGGCAAAAATGACCCGGGTGCTGGCACAAATGACCGACCCTGACTCAGAGCTGGTCAGTATGATGCTGGAGGATAAACGCGCTGCTGGCACTCTGGCAGATGGCGACAAACAAATCCTCAGAGCAGCGTTGACCCGTCACCACGCACAAATGCCCATACCTGGCCCTGAGGCATGTCTGTTTTATTTGCAGTTTGCATTTGAGTTCAGGGCGAGTCTGATGTCTTCAGGCCTGGATCCAGAAGCGCTGTCTTCGGTAATTGTTGGCTGCCTGAATATGCATCAACTTGCAAGACGGAATCAGAAAATCCAACAGGTGGAGATCTCCTGGGAAAGTTTATTGCATGCCTGGTCGCAAAGCAGCAGGATCTTATCAGTTTTATCGTACATAAAAACATCAGACGACATGGAATCATTGGTCAAAGAGTGTGGTAAACAACTGACGTATGTACCGGATACAAACTTTTTCAGGATGATTAATAACCCATGGGTTTGTGAGAAATTAAAGATTACCCCCCAATACGCCCCGGAGTATCACCAGAATAACCAACCTGGCAGCAGTTCAGGCCCGGGCTTTATAGCTAACTCAGACAACGGTACGCGAAAACGACCAGCAAATAGCGATGATACTGTTCCGCACTCCAGTAAAATGGCCCGCCCGACAGAGTAAACAGAACATTGGGTACTTTGTCGTAAAATGAGTGTTCGTGAAGTTGATTCAGGCTCTAAAGAACCGCAATTCATCAATTAATAAGAAAAGATTAATGTACTGTTATTTTCTGATGAAGTTTTGGATCATCTGGATACATTCGTCGGTTCTTTTTTCAATATCAGTACTTTCCATCATCAGGATCTTTTTTTCAGATATTCCGGGATCGACGGTGTTGCACAGTACCCACTGATCAATATCTTTCTGAAAAATGATATCGTCACTGCGAATGCCATCACTCGCCAGTGCAAATTTTCCTGTTGGCAGATAGCAGTAAGCATCAATTTTCTGGCTAATGGCGTTGGCCAGCTTGAGCATATAAGGGCTGATAGGGGTATCGCATATTTTCAGCCAATATCGATGGTAGGCAAGTAATGAGGGAGGACCTGTATCGATAATGCCATGACCTTGCAGATTCTCTGTCCACTCAAGCATGGCACCCAGTGCCGATCCCGCCATGGCCGTGGAAGTAACCTGACGGATTGCCTGATCTTCAACTATTGCGTCACGGGGCGTCTTATACTTCAGATGTTTTGCGATTTTTCGGTAATAGTCGGTGAATACCGACCACTCACTCCCAAGCTCTTTTACGAGAGCGTTACAGAGTGTTGTTTTACCCGTTCCATGGGAACCAATAAGTGAAATAATCATACTGCTGACCTGTTACAGAGTAAGAACCCGGCATATAGCCGGGTTCTATTAAAAATAGCTCAAGCAAAAGGACAGGTAGTAAAGTGTCATTCTGCTAACGCTTTTTTCTGTAACTCAATAATTTCCTCAATACCGGATCGTGCCAAGGCCATCATGGCCAGCATTTCATTCTGGCTGAAAGGGGCTGCTTCTGCCGTTCCCTGGACCTCGATAAAGCCGCCAGCATCGGTCATCACCACGTTCATGTCCGTTTCGGCACTGGAGTCCTCAGGATAATCAAGGTCAAGAACCGGGCTGCCTTTGTAGATTCCCACGGAAACGGCGGCAATCATGTGCAGGAAAGGATCACTTTTGACCATCTTCTTCTCCTGCATATAGCGCAGTGCATCCACCAGTGCCACACAGGCTCCGGTAATTGAGGCTGTGCGTGTGCCACCGTCGGCCTGAATCACATCACAGTCAATATTAATGGTGTTTTCCCCGAGCTTTTTCATGTCTACCGCCGCACGCAAGGCACGGCCGATCAGGCGTTGAATCTCCAGCGTCCTGCCACCCTGCTTGCCCCTGGAGGCTTCCCTTCCCATTCGTTCCGTGGTGGACCTGGGTAGCATGCCGTACTCGGCGGTGATCCAGCCCTGGCCGGTTCCTTTGAGAAACCGGGGTACACCGCGTTCTACCGACGCGGTACAGATGACTTTGGTATCGCCAAACTCAACGAGCACAGATCCTTCTGCGTGTTTGGTATAGTTGCGGGTGATGTTTACATCACGTAATTGGTCTGCCGTTCTTCCGCTAGGGCGCATTTGGGTTACCTTGGTATGTCTGAAAAAACGTGAGCACTGCAAAATTTGCGGAATTATAACTGTTCAGTGGGTTTTCGGGAAAATAGAGTTTGAATAATCAGCTCTCTTTGTTGATGCTGCATCATTAAATCAATGACATACATTCAAGTGGTCAGTATTTTTAGAACTATAGTTTTTCCAAAATCTTATCTCATCGGTTTATTTTGTGGATAAACTTCTGAAATAATGGGTGTTTATTAGCCCACCGATTAAAGAGTATTTCATGACTTCCAGCATGACTGCATTCGCCCGTGTTCAGATACAGGAGGATTGGGGAAGCCTGGTATGGGAGATTCGATCCGTTAACCACCGTTACCTTGAGCCCCACTTCCGTCTCATGGAGCAGACACGGGAGATCGAGCCTGCGTTGAGAGAATTGATTCGCAAGCAACTGAAGCGAGGTAAGGTTGAATGCAGCCTGAAATTTCAGCTGGTTGAGAAAGAGCAGGTGCTGGACCTGAATCGTGCCCTGCTGGAAAAGCTGCAACTGGCCGTGCGTGAGGTTGAGGCCCATTTTTCCCGTGTTGCACCGGTCAATCCTCTTGAGGTTCTGCTTTGGCCCGGCGTGCAGAGCAATGAAGAGACGGCAATGGCCGTTGTTCATCGGGCTGCCATAAAAGGGTTCAACACAGCGCTTATTCAACTGAATGAGATGAGACAGCGGGAAGGTCAGGAGCTGCAGTCTTTCATTGAGGCCCGTTTGGATAAAATGGGGGATGAGGTGCTGCGGCTTCGTGGGCTGCTGCCGGAAATTCTGCAAAGCCAGCGTGAAAAAATCCTTGATCGACTAGCTGAAGCCAGACAGGAGCTAAATCCGGAGAGGCTGGAGCAGGAAATGGTGATACTGGCTCAGAAGATGGATGTCGATGAAGAGCTGGATCGTCTGGAAACGCATATAGCTGAAGTGCGCCGAACACTGAAAAACCCCGGGCAGGGAGCGGTCGGACGGCGATTGGATTTTCTGATGCAGGAACTCAACCGGGAGGCAAATACCCTGTCGTCCAAGTCCATTCATGCTGGCCTTACCCAGACTGCTGTAAACCTCAAGGTCCTGATCGAGCAAATGCGCGAGCAGGTCCAGAATATTGAATAGGAAACCCTATTTAATCAAGAAGCTATTTTTGCTTTGTGGTAAATAACAGGTCTGGCTTATCCTATAGTACATAGGTTTAAAACAGGGAGTTTTCCCTGGAGTGTTCATGAATATTGGCAAACTTTATATTATCGCTGCCCCTTCCGGCGCTGGAAAGACAAGCCTGGTAAAGGCCATGGTTGAATCTACGCCCCATGTGCGTGTATCTGTCTCTCATACCACCCGGGGTATCCGGCCAGGTGAGCAGGATGGCGTAAACTATCACTTTACCTCTGTCGAAGGCTTCCGGGATATGTTGAACAAAGGCATGTTTCTTGAGCATGCTGAAGTCTTTGGTAATTATTATGGAACCTCGGCACACTGGGTTCGTGAACAGCTGAACAAAGGTGAAGATGTTATTCTGGAGATTGACTGGCAGGGGGCGCAGCAGGTTCGCCGTTTGTTGCCTGATGCCGTATCAATCTTTATCCTGCCGCCTTCTCTTGAGGCTCTGAGGGAACGATTGATCGGGCGGGCTACCGATGATCTTTCGATCATTGAAAGACGTATGTCTCAGGCGGTCAGTGAAATGTCCCACTATGGTGAGTTTGACTACCTGGTAATCAATGATGAGTTTGATCTTGCCTTACGGGATCTGCAAACCATTATTCGAAGCCAGCGCCTGTCAATTAATTGGATGCAGCACTACAAAGAAGATCTGATTAAAGGTCTCATAAACTGAGTAATTAAGGGTAAGTAGTTGATCAAAAGAGATCATATTTTCTGTCCAGGTGTCAGTCACTCTGTGGCGTTACAACTTTGGTCATATAACGGCTATGCTCCCTGTGTTGTCCTTGCATAGCGACTGTTCATTCAGGTAGAAATATATGATTCCATTTGGTCGGCTACTTATCAGCTTTAAGCAACAAGCTATATTTAAATCCAAAGAATTAAAAGGAAGTAATGTTATGAGTGTTAACAGAGTACCTGATAGTACCATTCCAAGTTATTATCAAAAATATAAAAAGCCTGTTAATGGTCAGAATTCCGTACAGGATAAGCAACATAAAGTAGGTAGAGTATCCTGTGATAGTCAAATTAGAAAAACGAATAATGAACATTACCAGGTTAATAACACAGTAATAAAGCCAAAGCAGGTAGATGCTCTAGATCATCTTTCTGATACTTTTATGAACCCAAATGATGATAAGAGTAATCAGTTTGATCGAGACAAACCACCAAAATTCCTTTCCAAAGTCGCTAACAAGGGGATCAAGGCTAAATCTGCAGAAGAGGCAAGAGGTGCAATAAAAAAGTATTTCCAGCTACTGAGGAGATCTTACTCCAGAGACGCACCTCCTTCACCAGAAATAAGAGAGCAGTTATATAATGACGTTGTAAAACTGTCTGCTAAGGTAATGAGCTTTGAATTTACCGCTGGTCGGGATAAGGATAAGGAAAAAGCGCTTGGTTTAACTGCAGAGCTTCTTCAACAAATGCTGACTGGCCTGGAAACCTCTTCTGCTGAGTTTGTAAACAGCCAGGTGACAGCCGTTCTTTCCCTTGGAATGATGACCCCAGAGGATAAAGAGTTTCTTTTTGGCTCCTGCCTGAATACTCAGATTGTTTCTGTGGATAAATACACTGCTGACATAAGAAATTTAGACAATAAAATTTCTAGCCTGAAAACGAAGTTAGCTGGTTCAAAGCAAGATGAGGCAGAAGGCCTGCAGCGCAGAATCAAATCTGCGGGTATTGAACGGGCTGATTTAGAGAGAAAGCATCAGCTGCTGGTGTCTAAAGAAGTAGGGGGGATGCATGGCCAAAAAGAGTTTTTCCAAAGCTGCTATGAAATTATGATGAAGCAAGTCAGGACTGAAATCAGGTCTGGTTTAAAGAAACAATTAAAGCAAAAAAATAAAGCAAATTTTGATGAAGGAGTGAAGTTGGTTAACCAAATAATGGAGAAGATGGATTCAACCCTTCGTAGTAAAGCTGAGTCTATTGCTAAAAATGCAGCCAACCAAAAAAAGGGTATTCAAGCGGAAGATGTTTATCAGAAAAAAAGAACAGACCTTTTTTTACTTCTGAATGAAGAGGTTTCAGGGCTTCTTGGAGGTGGTATAAAAGAATCTCCTGACTTAAAATCTACACCTGTGCATAAAAATGATGCAGTGCCAGCCCATAAAGTTGATGATGGAAAAAGTTTTGATAGAAACAGTGAGTCACGAAAGCCTGTGCACAAGAAGAAGGGCTCTGAAGCCAATAAACTGTCGACCTCAGTAACGCAAGTATTAAAAGAAGCTGTTGTTAAGCAGGATCAAAATATAGAAGCTCCCGCAGCTATTCAGCACAAGTCTTCTGATGTTAAGAACCAGGTTGCAGTTAAGGATCTGATCAAGTTATTTGAAGACGTTGCTGAGAAGCACAGAATTGAGGATAAGTAGTAAACCCAATGAAATAATATTGGGTTTCATTTGCCCAACTACAGAATATGGGATTCCCTGGGCGTTAATCGATCTGGCTATAAACCAAGTATGCCCGTTGGCCTTTTGTTATGCCAACGAGCGATACAGTGTTGGTTCCTTATTTATAAAGACTTGGTAGCTTCCCTCAGCCATTCAAAATCTTGCCCCTGGAGTTCAGGTGAAAGCGCCTCTCTGACCATTTCGTGGTATCCATTCAGCCAGTTAATTTCTGTATCAGTCATCAAATCTTTCAACAGGGGGCGAGTGTCAAAGGGCGCAAGGGTCATCGGGACGAGTTTATAGAACTTGCCAAACTCATTCTCGATGTCCTCCGCGATCAGCATAATATTCTCAAGCCTGACACCATGTTTGTTATCACGGTAAATGCCGGGTTCGTTGGTCACCAGCATGCCGGGCTTCAGGGCAACGTCAAACCATCTCGGGCTGATGCTCTGGGGGCCTTCATGCACATTCAGGAAATAGCCCACCCCGTGGCCGGTACCGTGATTAAAGTCAATACCTTCACTCCACAAAGGCTGACGGGTAATGGCGTCCAGCTGTATTCCCCGTGTTCCTTCCTTGAACCTGGCCGTCGCCAGGGCAATATGGCTTTTCATCACCAGGGTATAGTCTCTCTTCTCTTCATCCGTCATCTCCCCGCAGGCAAATGTGCGGGTGATATCCGTTGTTCCATCGGGGTACTGAGCGCCTGAGTCGATTAACAGCAAACCTTTGGTTTGAATGGAATAAGCGGACTCTTCATCCGCCCGATAGTGACAGATAGCACCATGGGCAGCATAACCGACAATCGAGGGAAAGCTGACCCCCCGGAAATGCTCTGACTCTGAGCGGAACTGCAGCAGCTGTTTATCAATATTGACTTCATTCAGCTGCCCTGTGGGAATATTGCTTTCCAGCCACCGGATAAAGCGGACCATGGCAGCACCATCACGGCGATGACACTCCTTCATTCGCTCTATCTCAGTGCTGTTTTTGATGGCCTTCAGGTCGGTGGTGGGCAATCTGTCTTCGATCAGGTGAATCGATGCAGGAATCGCGGAGGCCAGTTGGTAACCCGTGGTGGCCGGGTTGATCATCAGGTGAGTGTTATCCGCAAGCGTTGACAACCTGTCCAGGACTTCATCATAGGCCGCCAGCTCTACACCAGCTTTTGCCAGGGCTGACAGCGCATCTGCTGCCATTCGCTCTTTGTTGGTAAACAGTGTGATGCTGTCCGGTGAAATCAGTGCATAGGCAAGAAATACCGGGTTACAGTCAATATCAGAGCCCCTCAGATTAAACAGCCAGGCAATATCATCCAGTGTGGTGATAAGAAGCTCTGTTGCTTTTCGCTCCTTGAGAATCTCCCGAACTTCAGCGACTTTCTCTGTGAGGGTTTTACCGGCATAGGCGTCCTGGTGAATAAAGACGGGCTCAGCAGGCAGTGCTGGCCTGTCGGCCCAGATATCATTCAGCAGATCGTGATCGAATTTCAACGTAACGGATTTAGCCACCACTTTCTTTTCAAGATTTCTGACGTGGCTCAGACTCAGAGTGGCACCATCGAAGCCAATGCAACCTTGCTCAGCGACGGCTTCTGTCACCCAGTCAACCATTGATGGGACGCCGGGCTGACCATCTTTCATCAGGGTGATTTCTGAGCCTGCCAGCTGCTCTGAGGCCTGAATAAAGTAGCGGCCATCTGTCCACAGGGCTGCTTTATCCTGTGTTACTACCAGCGTACCAGCAGAGCCAGTAAAGCCAGAGAGCCAGGCTCTCCCTTCCCAGTGGGGGGCTACATACTCACTGTTATGGGCATCGGAAGACGGGATAATCCAGACGTCAATGCCATATTCAGCCATTGCACCACGCAGATCTTGCAGCTTTTTGGTGCTCTTTGGGCTCTTGGTTAAGTCAGAGCGGTTCGGGGTATTCACCATGTATCTATTCCAGGCTTTTGGCCATTCGGCGAGTTAGTTTTGGGCAGGGTTTTTTTTCTACTTAGATGATGCTTACGAATACTATAATCCGCACCCTTCATGGAGCAAACACTAACCCTGCTAAAGCTTGTCTGGCTACAGGTCGTAAAGTACACTAAAGGGTCAGGCAAACCGGCATTAAGGTTCTGTTTCTGAACCTGATTCTAATTGATGGAGTAAAACGTGGCTCGAGTAACTGTAGAAGACTGTCTTGATAACGTAGATAACCGCTTTGAACTGGTGATGGTCGCCTCCAAGCGTGCCCGCCAGCTGACCATTGGTGGTAAGGACCCCAAGGTAGACTGGGAAAATGATAAGGCAACCGTGGTTGCTCTGCGTGAAATCGCCGAAGGTCTGGTAACCCCTCTTTCCATTGACGACCGCACGGTTGATGACGACGAAGCAGCAATGTTTCTCGCTGGTGTAGAACAATAAGCGTTTTACCTTCGTACTATCTTTGGATCACAGGCTTTAGAAGATAAGAAGGTGCAATGGATGATCTGCGCTTAAGGAGCGGACTTTGCTGACCATCGATGAGTTTGCCGGCCGCTTGAAGTCCTATCTGAATCCCGAGCAGGTCAATCTGGTTCGTCGGGCCTACTATTATGCGGAGCAGGCCCATGACGGACAAACCCGCCGCAGCGGCGATCCGTACATTATTCATCCCCTGGAAGTAGCCTCCATTCTTGCCGATATGCACATGGACCATCAGAGCCTGATGGCTGCCATGTTGCACGATGTCATTGAAGACACCGGTATCGAAAAGCAGGACATTGCCGGGCAGTTCGGTGATGTGATTGCGGACCTTGTGGATGGGGTCAGTAAGCTGACCCACATGAATTTTGAAAACAAGACGCTGGCCCAGGCCGAAAACTTCCAGAAAATGGCGCTGGCCATGGCCAAGGATATCCGGGTCATTCTGGTTAAGCTGTCAGACCGCCTCCATAATATGCGCACGCTAGGTGTGCTGAGGCCTGACAAGCGCCGTCGTATAGCCAAGGAAACGCTGGATATCTATGTGCCGATTGCCAACCGTCTTGGCATGCACACGCTCCGAATAGAGCTGGAGGATCTGGGCTTCTTTGCCATGTACCCCATGCGGGCCCGGCTGATTCGACAGGCGGTGCGCAATGCCCGTGGCAACCGTAAAGACCTGGTTAGCCAGGTTCAGCAGGCGATTGCTGCCCGCCTGGAGGAAGAAGGCCTGAAAGGCCGGGTAGTGGGTCGTGAAAAGCATCTGTACAGCATCTACAGCAAGATGAAGAACCAGAGTAAGTCCTTTGACGACATCATGGACATGTTTGCGTTCCGAATCATTGTGGACAAGGTTGACAGCTGCTATCGGGCACTGGGTATTGTCCATAACTTCTATAAGCCCATTCCCGGGCGGTTCAAGGATTACATTGCCATCCCGAAAGCCAATGGCTACCAGTCGCTTCATACCACCCTGTTTGGTATGCACGGTGTGCCCATAGAAATCCAGATCCGGACCCAGGAAATGGAAGACATGGCCAATAATGGCATTGCTGCCCACTGGCTTTACAAGTCCGGAGAAGAAGCGCTGTCAGGCAGTCATGCCAGAACCCGGCAGTGGCTCAAGGGTGTGCTGGAACTGCAGAAAAATGCCGGAGACTCACTGGAGTTTATTGAGAACGTTAAAATCGACCTCTTCCCGGATGAGGTTTATGTATTTACCCCCAAAGGGCATATTCTTGAGCTGCCCAAAGGTGCGACAGCGGTTGATTATGCTTATGCCGTCCATACCGATGTGGGGAATACCTGTGTAGCCTGTCGTATCAATAAACGTCTGGCGTCACTCAGTCAGCCGTTGCAGAGTGGCCAAACCGTTGAAGTGGTTACCGCGCCCGGCGCAAGACCCAATGCAGCCTGGTTGAATTTTGTTGTCACGGGTAAAGCGCGATCCAATATTCGCCACTTCCTCAAGCATCAGCGCAGAAATGAGTCAATTGCCCTGGGCCGACGTTTGCTGAGCAAAGCACTGGTCAGTTTTGACAGTAGCCTTGAGCAAATCAGTGAACAGGTTATTCGCCAGCAACTGTCCGTGTTTGATCTGGATGACCTTGATGGGCTGCTGGAAGATATTGGTCTCGGTAACCGGATGGCCTATATCGTTGCCAAGATGCTGGTTGAGCCCGGTAGCCTGCCTGAGAACAAGAGTCAGCTGGACCTGTCCAACAGTGAGAAACCGCTGTCTATCCGTGGTTCTGAGGGCATGGTCATCAGCTTTGGCAAATGCTGCTATCCAATACCGGGAGACCCGGTTGTTGGCCATGTCAGCTCGGGCCGCGGCATTGTTATTCATACGGATACCTGCCCGAATGTCTCTGAAATTCGACATAACCCGGAGAAGGTTCTGGAAGTTGAGTGGGATAAGGAAGTCTCCGGTGAGTTTACCGTAGAACTCAGCGTAGAGCTGGAGCATCACCGTGGAATGATTGCCTCTCTGGCTACCGCCATTACCGCGGTGGAAGGCAATATCGAGAAGATCAGTATGGTAGAGCAGGACTCCCGTTGCAGCATTGTTCAGCTGCTTCTCAGTGTTCGTGACCGGGTGCATCTGGCCAAAATTATTAAACGACTTCGGGTTATTAAAGGGGTTTACTCGATTATTCGACGACGTCGGGATGCATAAACTTCTGTGAATTAAAGCATTACAAGAAAAAAACCGGATACTGCACCGCAAAAACACAGTATCCCGTAAATATCGCTCTAAATCCTTGAAAAATAATGTTTACACCCTAGTATCGGGTGTCTTCTTTTTCTTTTTTCCATGGGCTTCTGAATCCCAAGCTTAAGAGAGTAGATCGATGAGTAACCGACAGACGATTAATACTGATAAGGCTCCCAGGGCTATTGGCACCTATTCTCAGGCGGTAAAAGCAGGAACCACTGTTTATATCTCGGGCCAGATTCCACTGGTTGCAGACACCATGGAATTACTGGAGGGAAGCTTTAAGGAGAAGACCCGCCTCTGCTTTGAAAACCTGAAAGCCATTGCCATGGCGGCTGGCGGAACCCTTGGCGATGCTGCCAAGGTGACAATTTACCTGACCGATATGGCGAACTTTGCTGAAGTCAATGAGGTCATGGCTGAGTTTTTTAAACAGCCTTATCCCGCCCGTGCCGCTATTGGTGTCAAAGAGTTGCCAAAAGGTGTACCGGTCGAGGTGGAGGCTATTCTGGAACTGAAATAAGTTTCTGCAGTGATAGAAGCTCCTGGTCATTTTGAGCCAGGGGCTTTACGAATATTCTGCGGCTAACATCGCTTTTTGGTTTGATTCGTTTGCAGCTTTCTGATGTATCAATAATCACAATTGGTCGAGTTGCATTGTCGATACTGGGTTTAGTCTGGAGTCTCAGGCAGTGTGAGCACTCGGAATAGAACTGGCAGTGGCTCTGCCATTGCATATCGAAAATTTCTGAGTGATGTTTGCCTGATTCATTCTTTATACAGCCTTGCCCTGCGGGTAATGAGTGCATTGCTATATCACCCTGCCCTCCGGAAATTTCATTAACAGATCGTCCTGAGTGGCAATGAGCGGACAAAGTGCTCTTGTTGTTTTCTGCATTGAGGTTCTGCACCCTGTTGTGTATTGGTGCGACAGAAGTTGATGGGGCGGCGCTCACAATCTTGTGCTCTTTCCAGTGGTTAAAAATATCCGGCTAACCATTAGAAAGATTTTTAAAGCGATAGTTCAAAAATAATGAAGCGAATTGTAGTTCGATATGCCCATAAATCTGTCTTGTGGATAACTCTGTGAATTATATCTTGGTAAACCGTTAATAAGCCTGTATTAACGGTGGTTCAGGTTTTTTTAGCCTGTGGATGATCAGGCTCTGCTGGCTGTCAGCCTGCCCGCAGAACCTGCCTGGTTTAATCCCTGTTATGGAGAAGGCTGGTATAACCACTTTTATAATCAGGAAAGTAAAACTTATAACCTGTCTCAATAATCCGCTGATTAGAGCACCGTCGATTACCCCTTTGAGGTGATGGATAATTGATATTGTCTAATGCCACATTCAATTGCTCACCAAGCCATTGCAGCACATCAAACGTTGTCGCCGGGGTACTGTCAACGCCGAGATATAAGTTATCCACCGGCAGATGGTCCATATCGCGCCGAATAAGGTGGGCGATGATGCCGGCACAGTCTTTTTGGTGAATTCGGTTACTGTACACGGCAGGCTTTATCGGGCAGCCTTCACCTTTCAACACCCGGCTGATCAGCCGGTTTCGGCCGGGTCCATAAATCCCGCCAAAACGTATGGCTGTACCAGGGAAGGGAGCATGCTGTAAGCGTTTTTCTGCAGCCAGCATGATTTGACCATTGAATTTCACCGGCTGGGTTGCCGACGTTTCGTTCACCCATTCGCCATTACTCTGGTGGAAAGTGCTGGTGCTGGAGGTGAAAAAAATACGTTTTGGTTGGTATTGCTCGTTCACCAGACGGTTAAGAGTATTCTGCAGCCCATCAATGTAAGCCTGTTGATAATGCGCTTCCGTTCTTCCATTAGAGGCGGCGGCATAGACCACGTAGTCAATCTGTTCAGGCCAGTCACCGAGCATTTCGGCATTAAACAGGTCACCCCGGATGGGGTTAACGTCAGCAGGTAACCTGGCAATATTTCGCCGTAACCCCCAGACATTAAAGCATTTCATGGCGGTTAACTGCCGGGCGAGTTCACAACCAACATCGCCACAACCCGCAATCAGTATGTTGAGCTTATTCATAGCTATAGTCTATTGGTTGGTATAATCTTCGGAAAAAACATAATGGCAATTTCGTTTATATGGCTGTATAAATTTACAGTATTATAGATGGCACGAGCATCCTTGCCAGTCTTTCAGGGCTTTTAAGAGCTAAAAGCGTTATATGAACTCAGGGCTGTTCATCGAGCTGTCTTATCAAAACAGTTGAAAATCATTATGACACTGACAGAACTTCGCTACATTGTCACCCTTGCTCAGGAGCAGCACTTTGGCAGAGCTGCCAGTAAGTGCTTTGTCAGTCAGCCAACACTGAGTGTCGGGGTCAAAAAGCTGGAAGATGAACTGGGTGTTGCCCTGTTTGAGCGAACCCGGAATGCGGTTCGTGTTACCCCAATGGGTGAATTGATCGTCAGTCAGGCTCAGAAAGTTCTGGAAGAGGCATCGGCTATCAAACAACTGGCGAAAACCGGTCAGGATCAGCTCAGTTCTCCCCTGCGAGTAGGTGCGATCTACACCATTGGTCCTTACCTTTTTCCCCATCTGATTCCTCAACTGGCACAGTCCGCCCCCAATATGCCGCTGTATATTGAGGAAAACTTTACCGCTGTTTTGCGCAAAAAACTGCGTCTGGGGGAGCTGGATGCCATTATCATTGCCCTGCCTTTTAATGAACCGGATGTGTTAACCAGGCCGCTTTATGATGAGCCTTTCCGGGTATTGTTGCCAGGTGGTCATCCCTGGGAACGTCAGAACGAAATTGATCCGGCTGATCTGGTCAAAGAAAAGCTGCTGCTGCTGGGCGAAGGCCACTGTTTCCGTGACCAGGTACTGGAGGCCTGCCCGATGCTGGCCAGTAAAAAAGAGGTTGGCGATGATGGCAGTGGTATTGAAGCAACCTCACTGGAAACCATCCGACATATGGTGGCGTCGGGTATGGGGATCAGTGTGCTGCCACAGTCAGCCGTTGTCGATCATCACTACGCGCCCGATATTCTCAGCACCCGGCCATTTCGTTCGCCAGCACCTGGCAGGACGGTGGCCCTGGCCTGGCGCGCCAGCTTCCCGAGGCCGAAGGCAATTGATGTGCTTTCTGATGCCTTGAGGCAGTGTTCGGTTAATCAATAAGTGGGCCTATGGTGAGTATGAACAGGTCATTACACGATATTCCGGTAACCACGTTAAAAGGCGTTGGTGATGCCCTGGCCGGAAAGTTGGCCAGAATAGGCATTGTCACTATTCAGGACCTGCTTTTTCACCTGCCAATGCGTTATCAGGACAGAACCAGGGTGACACCCATCGGCACACTTCAGCCTCAAACCGATGTGGTGATTCAGGGGAAGGTGCTGGCATCGGATATCGTGATGGGAAAGCGTCGCAGCCTGCTTTGCCGGGTTGGTGACGGGTCCGGATCCATAAGTCTGAGGTTCTTTCACTTTACCGCTGCCCAGAAAAATAACCTCCGGCATGGGGTTGAGATTCGCTGCTTCGGGGAGCCCCGGCGAGGTGCTACCGGGCTTGAGATGTATCACCCTGAGTACCGGGTGATCAAAGCCGATGCCCCGGCGGACGTTGAAGAGACATTAACGCCGGTCTATCCGGCAACAGAAGGTCTGACTCAACAACGAATCCGCAGTTTGTGTGAGCAGGCATTAAAGCTGCTCGCCGATGAAAGCTCTCTGCAGGAACTTCTCCCGGAGCAGATCCGGCAGAAATATCACCTCAGCTCACTGGTGGAAGCCGTTCGACTACTGCATCAGCCGCCACCGGAAGAGTCGATGATACTGCTCAGCGAAGGGCGGCATCCTGCCCAGCAACGTCTGGCTTTTGAGGAGTTACTGGCCCATAACCTCAGCCTCCAGCAGCTCAGAAGGCGGGTACAGGCAATTGGTGGTTTTGCCATGCCACCGGAAAGCCGGTTAACCCAACAGTTATTGGCGCAACTTCCCTTTTCCCTGACCTCTGCCCAGCAGCGAGTGGCCGATGATATCAGTCAGGATATGGCCATGGAAAAGCCCATGCTGCGACTGGTGCAGGGGGATGTTGGTTCGGGCAAAACCGTTGTCGCCGCACTGGCAGCACTGCAGGCGGTAGAAAATGGTTATCAGGCCGCAGTGATGGCTCCAACGGAAATTCTGGCTGAGCAACATCAGCTTAACTTCTCAAACTGGCTTAAGCCGCTGGGTATTTCCATGGCGTTCCTGTCCGGAAAAACCAAAGGTAAAAAACGCCAGGAGATTTTAGCCCGGATCGCTTCTGGCGAAGCCATGGTTGTGGTCGGCACTCACGCCCTGTTTCAGGACGATGTGGTGTTCCATAAGCTGGGTATGGCGGTGATTGATGAGCAACATCGATTTGGCGTTCACCAACGCCTGGCACTGCGGAAAAAAGGGGCAAAAAATGGCGGGCTGCCTGACCAGCTGATTATGACCGCTACCCCGATCCCCAGAACATTGGCCATGAGTGCTTACGCCGATCTCGATGTTTCTGTGATTGACGAGCTGCCGCCGGGACGGACACCCATCAACACTGTCGTTATAGGTGACGACCGTCGTGAAGAGGTCATTAAACGCCTCAAGGCCGCCTGCCTTGAAGGACGCCAGGCTTATTGGGTATGCACGCTGATCGAAGAGTCTGAAGCATTGCAGTGTCAGGCCGCAGAAGTGACGGCAGAGCAATTGCAAGAAACACTTCCAGAGTTGTCTATAGGTCTGGTTCATGGCCGGATGAAAGCCAGCGAAAAGGCGGAGGTGATGAACGCTTTCAAGGAAGGTCATCTGCACCTGCTGGTGGCCACCACCGTTATTGAAGTGGGTGTTGATGTACCCAATGCCAGCCTGATGATCATTGAAAACCCGGAAAGGCTGGGGCTGGCCCAGTTGCACCAGCTTCGGGGGCGAGTGGGTCGTGGTAAAATCGCCAGCCACTGTCTGCTGATGTACCACGCGCCGTTATCGCGACAAAGCAGGGAACGCTTGCAGGTGATGAGAGATTCCAATGATGGCTTTGTGATCGCCGAAAAAGATCTGCAGCTAAGAGGCCCGGGTGAGGTTTTAGGTACCCGGCAAACAGGTCTGGCACAATTCCGGGTTGCCGATCTGGAGCGGGATCGTGACTTGCTGGTGGCTGTGCGCACGGCCGCTCAGGAATTAATGCACCAGTCACCAGAAGCAGTAGAGCCGTTGGTGAATCGCTGGCTGAGCAAGGGGGAAGAGTACGCGAATGTTTGACAAATTTGCCAGATTCAGGGGAATCCGCAGTAGGTCAGTTAATTATTGGTCAGCCTCCCGTGAACCTGTATCGGGCATGATCTGCCAGAAGGAAACAACCTCTGACACTGAAACATCACCATTCTCAGGGGGCAAACCGGTGACCTGAAGATTACGGCTGCACGGGCTGAAGCTAAATTTTGCAATCCTGTTTTCTGTTTGCAAACGGGCCCTTTCCTGCCAGCTCCCGTCTGCCGTCAACCCGAACAAAATCAGGCTGTGAGTATTTGTTTCAGGAACTACTGCCAGCAGGTAATCTTCTTGATTGAAATCTGCTTTTTTGATGGAAAATTCGATGCGTTGCCTGGCCCACTCACCGGCAACAGACTTACGTTGATAGATATCCGTATGGCCCGCAGGATCGTTACAAACAATGGTTTCACCGCTGGGGCTGATGATTGTCAGGGACTCAGCGGGAAATGTTTGTGTCCGGCCCCACATTCCGGACTCCGCCTTGCGCCAGATTGTTACGCACCACCACCTCTTTCTAATGAATTCACAAGGGTCCACAGAAAAATAAATCTTACCACCACCGCAAGGTGGGGGCTCCTGAACAGAAGGCAGCCATTGGTCGTCAGCATTTAATTCCCAGATATCCAGACCATCTTCAGTGGTGATAATCAGACAGCGACCATCGGGGCTGAAATCAGGTTGAATATCGTAATAACGACTTGGGCAATCGCAGGTTTTAATAATTCTCTGTTTTTCACGCCATTGCCCTTCCGGGTCCGGGGCAAAAATGACGACAAAGAAATAATCTCGTCGAATAGAAGCGTTGTAGCAATCATCGCCGGCATCTTCAAACCATGTGGCAAAATGGCGATTATCCGGGCTGAATAGCACTTGGAGATCAAAATCATACTCGCTCACTTTATCGCCACTGGGTGTGAGTTTCAGGTCATCATCAGGATCTTTAACAACAATGTCACCCGTTTGTGACCAGGATTCATCGTCTGCCTTGCCCATCACCGTAATGAATGATCCACTATAAATCACAAGATGTTTGCAGTCGGCACTGAACAGTAAATTATGATTAAGACCTGTATGAATGTTACCTCTATTGACCCACCGGCCATCGGTACCCCGACCGAGAATAGCACCAGCTTGTCCCATGTTAATACAGACCAGTGACCTGGCATCAGGTGACAGGTGCATGGAAGTCATAAACTTTGACCCACATTGAGGAAAAACGTCACCCGTTGTCAGTTGCTGTTGCTCAATCCACGCCCCATTCCTGCATTCATAAACAGACAGCAAGTGCTCTTCACCACTGTAATCGTAGTGAAAAAATCCCGCACTCCCAAAGCTTACCGGAACGGATTGTGCGACAAATAAAATATGGTCGGCATTCTGATGACTAAAACTGGCAATGTGATCGTGTTTGATTTCAGCTTTCCTGACCCAGTGACCATGCTCCAGAGCCAGAATATCACTGTAATTCTTCGCCTTTCTCTCGGTGAGGATGGGAATATGATCATGCAGATGATGGGTAAAGCGTTTAACATTTAAGCTGCCACTGGGTGTAAGGGTCAGTGCAGCCCCGTCAAGAATCTGCTGGCGCAAATGGTTGGCATAAAATGAGTAGAAAGCCGGGCCCAGTTGCACAGGAAAGCGTCGAACAGAAAATATGGACAACGTTCTGAGGTGCTCAAGGAGTTGCTGACTGGACTGAATGATTGCCCGGCACGAAGACTGCCTTTGCCTGGTCAGGGAGAGGAAGTACTGGACCTCTGCCAGGCCGCATGACCGCAGACGATCAGCCGTGGCCGGCGATGCTTGCGCAAAATTATTGATTTCGTTGATTGATAAATAGCTGGCGATTTTGGCGAACACTTCCTGGGATACACGAACCCACCGGTGATCAAAGCGAGCCATATCACGGGCTACTTCAGGCTTGATTTCATTGCTCAATGTATCGATATCGGTACTGGTCTTTAACCTCTTTGCAGGTGGCATAATGTTAAACCCCCAAGGTGACTCAGGCAGTCAAGTATAGTCCTGCTGCAAGGATGATCAGGCACGATCTGCGAGGGAGAATTAACAGAACAAATGTCGTACTTTTCCGCAACCAACTGTTTACACCTGTGAAAGCGACCGATAAAACAGGCGTTACCTGCTTTCGATCAGATCTTATCCAGCCAGGGTGGCTGGAAAGAGGCTGAAGAGGCCATTGCCATGGTAAGGGAGGGATGAGCGACAGTGGTCAACCCTTTAAAAGAAGGGATTCAATAATTAATATTGAGCTTTCTAAACAGGAAGCCCAGGCACCACAATGGCCCAATCAACAGAAACTGCAGATCCTCAAAAAACGACGGCTTTTTCCCTTCAACCTTGTGACCAATAAACTGAAAGATCCAGGCAACGACAAAAATCGCAATACTGGCGTGTAAGACATAAGCTCCAAGCGCTTGAGAGATGGCTGCTGATGCGGCAAAGACAACAATCATGGCCAGCGACAGTTTGAAGGAGAGCTTGAAATAGAACAGCAGGGTAACGGCCATCATCGCCCAGGTGGCAACAGGGCTGAATGCCCATATTATACCGATAATGCTGAAAAGGATGGATGGCACACAGATCCAGTGGATCAATTTATTGGTAGGATTCTGGTGGCTTTCGCCATATTCCGTGAACCACTGCTCGACGGTTTTCATAGCTATGACGCCTCTTTATATTCTTATTATTGACACGAGGAGGTAATTTATCATCTGGTGCCACGGTTCTCAATTGGTGTCTGGTCAGCTATTCACGGGCATAGAAGAGTTGCACCTATTAAAAAGCCCGGAGTTCAGTCCGGGCTCTGAGTCATGCTGGATGATAATCAGGCATTGGTAGCAACAAAGTACTTGGGATCTTCGATGACGTTCACTTCCACCAGGTTACCCGCCTTTTTCAGCAGCTTTCTGCAGTCATTGCTGAGGTGAAGCAGGTGTAGCGTTCTGCCACTGTTCATATAGCGCTCGGCCAGCGTATCGATGGCTTCCAGCCCGGAATGGTCACAGACCCTGGAGTCCCGGAAGTCGATAATAACATCCTTGTTGTCGTCTTTTGGCGAAAACTGCGTCAGAAAGTGTGTGGTGGAACCAAAGAAGAGTGGACCATGCACCTTATAAATGGTTGAACCATCCTGGTCTTCCAGTTTTGTGATTTGGATCTGTTTGGCGTGATCCCAGGCAAAAATCAGGGCAGAAACAATAACGCCGACAATAACCGCCACCGCCAGGTCGGTCAGAACGGTGACTACCGAAACCAGCACCAGAACAAAGGCATCCCCTTTGGGCACTTTGTTCATGATTCGGAAGCTGCTCCACTCAAAGGTTCCGATAACAACGATGAACATGACACCAACCAGGGCAGCCACCGGAATCATTTCAATTAATGAAGAAGCAAAGAGGATAAAGGTCAGCAAGAATAACGCTGCCGAAATACCAGACAGACGGCCCCGACCACCAGAGTTCACATTGATCATACTCTGGCCAATCATCGCACAGCCACCCATGCCGCCAAAGAAACCGGTAACCACATTGGCCACACCCTGACCCACACACTCCCGGTTACTGCTGCCGTGTGTTTCGGTGATTTCATCAACCATTCTCAGGGTCAGCAGTGACTCAATGATACCGATAGCGGCCAGAATCAGAGAGTAGGGTAAGATGATCGTCAGGGTTTCAAAGGTAAACGGCACTGAAGGAATACTGAATGCCGGAAGCCCGCCCGCAATACCGGCAACATCGCCAACGGTTCTGGTATCAAGATTCAAACCGAGGGCGAGAGCGGTGACCACAATGATGGCGGCCAGAGAAGAAGGAATGGCCTTGGTCAGCCTGGGCAGAAAATGGATGATGGCCATGGTTAAGGCAACCAGCCCGAGCATCAAATAAAGCTCACTGCCTTTCATCCAGGCAACATCAATAACACTGTTTTCCAGGAAAGAGCCGGTTAACCAGCCGGCTTCACCCTGAACACCAAACTGACTGAGCTGCGCCAGAAAGATCACGATGGCCAGACCATTTACAAAGCCAAGCATCACCGGATGGGGGACCATTCTGATGAACTTGCCGAGTTTGAATATGCCGGCGAGCACTTGAATAATGCCCATCAGAACCACCGCTGCGAACAGATACTGTACCCCGTGACTGGCAACCAGGCTGACCATAACCACGGCCAGGGCACCCGTTGCTCCGGATATCATTCCCGGGCGGCCACCAATGGCTGCAGTAATCAGACCAACAAGAAAGGCAGCATATAAGCCGACCAGAGGCTCGACCCCGGCAACAAAGGCAAAGGCGACAGCTTCTGGAACAAGAGCAAGTGCTACCGTTAAACCGGAAAGAAGATCATTCTTTATGGTGGCAACGTTTCTGGCGTGGGGTTCGAACAAGTGGTGTCTCCAGCAATATATATGAGTCTTGAAAGGTGTTAACGGCATATAGGTGCCGGTATTGATTGTTTACTATTGGAGAATAGTAGAGCTGCTATCTGTCTGACTGACCGGTTGGTTATTGTGAAAAGAACCGGGAGCAAACGAGACACATAGGGTATTGGCAAGCTGGCTGGGAGCATTGCTGCCATATTGGAACGATTGAGTATCCTGAAGCCGCTTGCCACTTTTAAATCAGGCGCAAACTATTGTCTGTTTTGTGAAGGGCATTCTAAAGAAGGGGGGTTGTAAAGGCAATGTCACGGCTCTCCCCCATATGGAGGCTATCAGCCCGCCCTGCTTCGGACTGTGGCTTAATTATAGGTATTGTCCTCAGGTTGTTACATAAAACATCTGCCGTATAATACACCCCACTTCCACGGACTGACCCAAACGGTCATCCACGGATCGGCAGAATGAATCATCATCGCTGACCGGGAAGTGCGGTTTGAAAATGGGTTGTTTGGAAGTGAATGAAAAACAATCGGTTGACAAATCAAACTGGCGCGTTAAGATGCGCCTCCGCTGACAGGGCTTGAGAGCAACGTTAGCGAGTTGGAAAGCTTCTTTACTTCTACGGGAAAAACGAGCGCTTGACAACGAAAGCTGCTTCGGTATGATAGCGGCCTCGCTGATCGGCATCATCGCCGGTTAGAGATTGGGTCTCAATGACTTGGTCAAGTTCTTTAACAAGATATCAGACAATTCGTGTGGGCGCTTGTGCGATTGCATCGGTAACAAAGCTTCGGCTTTGAACACTTTAAGATGCTTAATTGATCAAGCGAACATACCTGTAAATTCATGTACGTTTAATTGTGACATTGAGCCGTTGTTTTGTTCTTCGGAATAAAATGACAAAACGATTTAAACTGAAGAGTTTGATCATGGCTCAGATTGAACGCTGGCGGCAGGCCTAACACATGCAAGTCGAGCGGTAGCGGGAAGAGCTTGCTCTTTGCCGACGAGCGGCGGACGGGTGCGTAAC
>NZ_JAGHQW010000050.1 GCF_017744115.1 Salinisphaera sp. G21_0
TATGGCCATTCGGCTGGTTGTAACCGTTATCAGATCTTGTGTATTGATCACTGATACCAGTAGAACTTCTATCCATAATTATATTTCATTAATTCATGAAAATATAAAAAGCAGACTGCTGTTCTGCCCAGAAGTTCATTGTGCGGCAAAGTTTACTTGAGTCATGATGGGAGGAAGGCGATTACTGGCTACTTGTTTTCTTCCTCTTTGCCAGGTTGCTTTGCTCTACTAAATGTTCTTCGCCAGTCACGTATGCAGCACCTGCCCGCCTTCTTTTAAGTGGTACAGAGCCATGACCCTGTGGCGGGATGCCTGTCCTGGTCTTTATTTGATCAATATAGGGTTTCATTAAATCGTTGCTCAAAAGCTGGTTAGCCGGGATTTCAATGACCTCAAATCCTGCTTTTTGAAGCAGTGCGATTTTCAGCAGAGTCGAACTATTCCTGGTGTTGAAATCACCACCTACGTAATGATAGGGGCCCTGAACTTCAATCACCATGTTGTGATCTGGCAGTAGCAGGTCAACCGGAGGTAATGAGTTCAGACTCTTTTCTTCTTCAATCTTCAAAGATGGAATAGATGATTGGAGTTGATCACGGAAGTCGGCTTGGGTTTTTGAAATGGTGGTCTGGTAATGGGGGACCACCGGACACGCTCTCCCAAGCCAACTTGCGGCCATGGCAATGATGGATTGAACCTCTGCATTTTCTGGGGATGTATTTTCCAGGCGAGTAAACAGGTCATCCATGTGCTTTTCAAGCACGTTATTTTTATTGGCATTGGGAACCAGAGACAACCTGGCGCACCATACCATGACTCCCCAGAGAGACATCAATATATCTTGCTGAGAGAGCTGAGGGTTTTCACTGATTAGGTAGACAAGCGATTCAAATGTGGATGTAACCATGTTCAGCTCAACGAGCTCACCCAGTTTCGCAGTGGCCCACAGCAGGTTGGCAATTTCCTGTGGTTTAAAATTAGCTTTCTGTGCGTTCACGTGGGGCAACAGCGCAGCCACGGCCTCGTTGAACTCTGGCGTCTGCACCTGCCCGTTGTCCACCAGTTTCGCCATGGCCCACAGCAGGTTGGCGATTTCCTGTGGCTTAAAGTGAGCTTTTTGTGCGTACACGTGGGGCAACAGTGCGGCCACAGCCCCTTTGAGCGCTGGTGACCACTCCTGCCTGCTGTCCACCAGTTTCGCCATGGCCCACAGCAGGTTGGCGATTTCCTGTGGCTTAAAGTGAGCTTTTTGTGCGTACATGTGGGGCAACAGTGTGGCCACAGCCCCTTTGAACGCTGGTGACCACTCCTGCCTGCTGTCCACCAGTTTCGCCATGGCCCACAGCAGGTTAGCGATTTCCTGTGGTTTAAAGTTAGCTTTCTGTGCAATCACGTGGGGCAACAGCGCGACCAGAGCCTCTTTGAGTTCTGGTTTCCTGTCCTGCCCGTTGTCCACCAGTTTCGCCATGGCCCACAGCAGGTTGGCGATTTCCTGTGGTTTAAGGTGAGCTTTCTGTGCGTTCACTTGGGACAACAGCGCGGCCACGTTCTTTTTGAGCCCTGGTGTCCGCTCCAGCCCGTTATCCACCAGTTTCGCCATGGCCCACAGCAGGTTGGCGATTTCCTGGGCATTAAATTGGTCTTTCTGTGCGTTCACGTGGGGCAACAGCGCGGCCACGGTCTTTTTGAGCCCTGGTGACCGCTCCAGCCCGTTATCCACCAGTTTCGCCATGGCCCACAGCAGGTTGGCGATTTCCTGTGGGTTAAAATTGGCTTTCTGTGCGTTCACGTAGGGTAACAGCACGACCACGGGCTCTTGGAACTCTGTTGTTTGCAACTGCCCGTCGTCCACCAGTTTCGCCATGGCCCACAGCAGGTTGGTGATAGCCTGTGGTTTAAAGTGAGCTTTCTGTGCGTTTACCTGGGGCAACAGCGCGGCCACAGTCTCTTTGAGTACTGGTGTTTGCTCCTGCCCGTTGTCCACCAGTTTCGCTATGGCCCAAAGCAGGTTGGTGATCCCCTGGGCAGTAAATTGGTCTTTCTGTGCGTTCACGTAGGGCAGCAGCGCGGCCACGGCCTCGTTGAGCTCTGGTGTCCGCTCCTGCCCGTTGTCCACCAGTTTCGCCATGGCCCACAGCAGGTTGGCGATATGCTGGGGACTAAACTGGTCATTCTGTGCGTTCACGTGGGGCAACAGCGCGGCTACTGTCTCGTTGAGCTCAGGTGTCTGCTTCTGCCCATTGTCCACCAGTTTCGCCATGGCCCACAGTAGGTTGGCGATACCCTGGACTTTAAACTGGGCTTTCTGTGCGTTCACGCGGGGTAACAGCGCGGCTACGGTCTCTTTGAGTTCTGGTGTCCGCTCCTGACCGTTGTCCACCAGTTTCGCCATGGCCCACAGCAGGTTGGCGATATGCTGAGGAATAAACTGGTCTTTCTGTGCGTTCACGTGGGGCAACAGCGCAGCCACGGCCTCATTGAACTCTGGTGTCTGTTCCTGCTTGTTGTCCACCAGTTTCGCCATGGCCCACAGCAGGTTGGCGATATGCTGAGGAATAAATTGGTCTTTCTGTGCGTTCACGTGGGGCAACAGCGCAGCCACGGCCTCGTTGAACTCTGGTGTTTGCTCCTGCTTGTTGTCCACCAGTTTCGCCATGGCCCACAGCAGGTTGGCGATTTCCTGTGGTTTAAAGTGAGCTTTTTGTGCGTTCACGTGGGGCAACAAGGCGGCCACGGCCTCGTTGAACTCTGGTGTTCGTTCCTGCCCGTTGTTCACCAGTTTTGCCATGGCCCACAGAAGATTGGCGACAGCCTGGGGGGCAATATCCCTGGCTGGATGTTTTTGGTTGCAGTTAAATATTATTGCATCAAGTAGCGTTGACAATAAGGCCGCTTGAGTACGCTTAACTCGCGCATCCATGGGTTTATGAAGGGTAAACACACCCGCTGAAGTCAATGAGTGCATTGTTGTCGTCAGGCTTCGCCAATTCCAGCTCCGGGTTGCTGTGAAATTTTGCAGCAAACCCATCAGCTGGCTTTGTTCCCCTCGATTTAACGGTCTTTTAGCCGCTAACGTGTATTTTTTAACTGAACTGGCATATAGGCCGTGATCTCTCCCATCATAGCGATGACCAAAACGATGCGATTTACTCACCAGATCATCCATTATTACTGGTTTGATGAGGACATTAAAATCTTGAGCAGAGTTGACTGAACGGTGAATTAAATATTGAGAAGGGCGTGTGCCGGAAGAATGGTGAAATTCATTACATTCCAGGGTAGAGCGGGGGTGGCTATCCCATTGTCTGACTGTGGCATGTCTATATTGCCCACGCCCTGAAGAAGGGACATGGCCATTCGGTTGGTTGTAACCGTTACCTGATCTTGCGTATTGACCACTGATACCAGCAGAACGTCTATCCATAATTATATTTCATTAATTAATGAAAATATAAAAAGCAGACTGCTGTTCTTCCCAGAAGTTCATTTTGCAGAAAAGTTTACTTGAGTCATGATGGGAGGAAGGCGATTACTGGCTGCCTGTTTTCTTCCTCTTTGCCGGGTTGGTTTGCTCTGCTAGATGTTCTTCGGCAGTCACGTATGCAGCATCTGTCCAACCTCTTTTAAGTGATACAGAGTCATGACCCTGTGGCGGGATGCCTGTCCTGGTCTTTATTTGATCAATGTATGGTTTCATTAAATCGTTGTTCAAAAGCTGGTTAGTCGGGATTTCAATGACCTCAAATCCTGCTTTTTGCAGCAGTGCGATTTTCAGCAGAGTCGAACCATTCCTGGTGTTGAAATCACCACCCACGTAATGAGAGGGGCCCTGGACTTCAATCACTATGTTGTGATCTGGCAGTAGCAGGTCAACCGGAGGTAATGAGTTCAGACTCTTTTCTTCTTCAATCTTCAAAGAGGGGATACATGATTGGAGTTGATCGCGGAAGTCGGCCTGGGTTTTTGAAGTGTCTGTCTGGTAGTGGGGGACGACCGGACACGCTTTGCCAAGCCAACTGGCGGCCATGGCAATGGTGGTTTGATCCTTTTCATTATCCGGTGATGTATTTTCCAGGCGAGTCAACAGGTCACCCATTTTCTTTTCAAGCACGTTATTTTTATTGGCATTGGAGACCAGAGACAACCTGGCACAGCATACCGTTACGCCCCAGAGAGACATCGATATCCCTTCCGGAGAAAACTGAAGGTTCTTACTGATTCGACCGACGAGCGATTCGAACACAGAGGTAGCCTCGTTCAGCTTAACGAGTTCACCCAGTTTTGCCATGGCCCACAGCAGGTTAGCGATTTCCTGTGATTTAAAGTTAGCTTTTTGTTTGATCACGAAAGGCAACAGCGCGACCACAGCCTCGTTGAGCTTTGGTGTGTGCTCCTGTGCTTTGTCCACCAGTTTCGCCATAGCCCACAGAAGGTTGGTGATTGCCTGGGGTGTAAAGTCAGCTTTCTGTGCGTTCACGTGGGGCAACAGCACGGTAACGGCCTCCATGAGCCCCGGTATCTTATCCTGCACGTTGTCCGCCAGTTTCGCCATGGCCCACAGCAGGTTGGCGATACCCTGGGTATTAAATTGTTTTTTCTGTGTGTTCACGAGGGGCAACAGTACGGTCACGGTCTCTTTGAGACCTGGTGTCCAATCCTGCTTGTTGTCCACCAGTTTTGCCACAACCCACAGCAGGCTGGTGATATGCTGGGGAATAAATTGGTCTTTTTGTGCTTTCACCTGGGGCAACAACGCGGGCACAGCATCTTTGAACTCCGGTGTTCGCTTCAGCCCGCTGTTAACCAGTTTTGTCATGGCCCACAGCAGGTTGGCGATTTCCTGTGGTTTAAAGTCAGCTTTTTGTTTGTTCACATGGGGCAACAGCGTAGCCACTGTTTCGTTGAACTTTGGTGTCTGTCCGTACCCGTTGTCCCCCAGTTTTGCCATGGCCCACAGCAGGTTGGCGATTTCCTGTGGTTTAAAGTTAGCTTTCTGTTTGTTCACGAGGGGCAACAATGCGGCCACGGTCGCTTCGATCTTTGGCGTCCGTTTCTGCCCGTTGTCCACCAGTTTCGCCAAGGCCCACAGCAGGTTGGCGATTTCCTGTGGTTTAAAGTTAGCTTCTTGTACGTTCACGTGGTGCAACAGCGCAATCACCGTTTCGTCGAACTCTGGTGTCTGTTTGTACCCGTTGTCCACCAGTTTCGCCATGGCCCAGAGCAGGTTGGCGATACCCTGGTGATTAAATGGGTCTTTCTGTTCGTTCACGCAGTGCAACAGCGCGGCCACAGCCTTTTTGAGCTCTGGTGTCTGTTTGTACCCGTTGTCCACCAGTTTCGCCATGGCCCAGAGCAGGTTGGCGATACCCTGGTGATTAAATGGGTCTTTTTGTTCGTTCACGTGGGGCAACAGCGCGGCCACGGCCACTTTGAGCTCTGGTGTATGCTCCTGCCCGATGTCCACCAGTTTCGCCATGGCCCATAGCAGGTTGACGATGGCCTGGGCATTAAATCGGTCTTTCTGTGCGTTCACGTGGGGCAACAGCGCGGCCACGGCCTCTTTAAGCTCTGGTGTGTGCACCTGCCCGTTGTCCACCATTTTCGCCATGGCCCACAGCAGGTTGGTGATGTGCTGAGGAATAAAGTGGCCTTTCTCTTCTTTTGATTCGGCTTTGGTTTTCACATTGGCCAGCAGCGCGGCCACGGCCTCGTTGAACTCTGGTGTCTGCTCCTGCCCGTTGTCCACCAGTTTTGCCATGGCCCACAGCAGGTTGGCGATAGCCTGAGGAATAAATTGGTCTTTCTGTGCGTTCACGCTGGGCAATAGCGCGGCCACGGCCTCTTTGAGATCTGATGTCTGCTCCTGGCCGTTGTCCACCAGTTTGGCCGTGGCCCATAGCAGGTTGGCGATAGCCTGAGGAATAAATTGGTCTTTCCGTGCGTTCACGCTGGGCAACAGCGCGGCCACGGCCTTTTTGAGATCTGGTGTCTGCTCCTGGCCGTTGTCCACCAGTTTCGCCATGGCCCATAGCAGGTTGGCGATGGCCTGGGCATTAAATTGGTCTTTCTGTGCGTTGACGAGGTGCAACAGAGCGGCCACAGCCTCTTCGAACTCTGCTGTATGCTTCTGGCCGTTGTCCAGCAGTTTTGCCATGGCCCACACCAGGTTGGTGACGTCCTGTGGTTGAAAGTGAGCTTTCTGTGCGTTCACGTGGGGCAACAGCGCAACCACGGCCTCTTTGAACTCTGGAGTAAGCCCCAGCCCGTTGTCCAGTAGTTTTGCCATGGCCCACAGCAGGTTGGTGATTCCCAGGGCATCAATATCCCAGGCTGGAGGTTTTTGGTTGCACTTGAATCTTATTACATCCAGTAGCGTTGACAATAAGGCAGCTTGAGTACTCTTAACACGCTCATCCATGGGTTGATGAGGGGTAAAAACACCCGCTGAAGTAAATGAGTGAAGTGTTGTCGTCAGGCTTCGCCAATTCCAGCTCCGTGTTGCTGCAAAATTTTCCAGCAAACCCATCAGCTGGCTTTGTTCCGCTCGATTTAACGGTCTTTTAGCAGCTGATGAGTATTTTTTAATTGAACTGGCATACCGACCGTGATTTCTCCCATCATAGCGATGACCGAAACGTTCCGATTTACTCACCAGATCATCCATTATTTCCTGTTTGATGAGGGCATTAAAATCTTGAGCAGAGTTGACTGAACGGTGAATTAAATATTGAGAAGGGCGTGTGCCAGAAGAATGGTGAAATTCATTACATCCCGGGGTAGAGCGGGGGTGACTATCCCACTGTCTGACTGTGGCATGCCTATACCGCCCACGCCCTGAAGAAGGGGCGTGGCCAATCGGTTGGTTGTAACCGTTATCTTGTCTTGTGTATTGATCACTGATACCAGCAGAACTTCTATCCATAATTATATTTCATTAATTCATGAAAATATAAAAAGCAGACCGCTGTTCTGCTCAGAAGTTCATTTTGCAAAAAAGTTTACTTGAGTCATGATGGGAGGAAGGCGATTACTGGCTGCTTGTTTTCTTCTTCTCTTCTTCTTCTTTTTTGCTGGACTGGTTTGCTCTTCTAAATGTTCTTCACCAGCCACGCATGCAGCATCTGCCCACCCTCTATTAAATGATACAGAGCCATGCTCCTGTGGGGGGATGCCTATCCTGGTCTTTATTTGATCAATATAGGGTTTCATTAAGTCCTGATTCCAAAGCATGTTGACCGGGATTTCAATGACCTCAAATCCTGATTTTTTCAGCAGTGCGATTTTCAGCAGAGTCGAACCATTCCTGGTTTTGAAATCACCATTCACGTAATGAAATGGTCCCTGAATTTCAATCGCAATGTTGTGATCTGGCAGAAACAGGTCAACCGGAGGTAATAAGTTCAAACTCTTTTCTTCTTCAATCTTCAAAGAGGGAATGCATGATTGGAGTTGATCGCGGAAGAAAGTTTGAGGTTCCGAAATGGTCGCCTGGTAATGGGGGACGAACGGAAACGGTCTGCCAAGCCAACTGGCGGCCATGGCAATGACGCGTTGATCCTTTTCATTGTCCGGGGGGAGATTTTCCAGGCCAGTAAACAGGTCCTTCATGTGCTTTTCAAGCACGTTATTTTTATTAGCATTGGGGACCAGAGACAACCTGGCACCGCATGTCATTAGGCCCCAGAGAGACATCGATAGCTCTTGCTGACAGATCTGAGGGTTTTCACTGATCAGGTAGACAAGCGATTCGAACATAGAGGTAAGCTCGTCCAGCTCAACGAGCTCACCCAGTTTCGCTGTGGCCCACAGCAGGTTGGCGATTTCCTGTGGTTTAAAGTTAGCTTTCTGTGCGTTCACCCGGGGCAACAACGGGGCCACGGCCTCGTTGAGACCAGGTATCTGCTCTTGCCCGTTGTCCAGCAGTTTCGCCATGGCCCACAGCAGATTGGCGATATGCTGAGGAATAAACTGGTCTTTCTTTGCGTTCACTTGGGGCAACAGCACGGTCATGGCCTCGTTGAGCTCTGGTGTCGGCTCCTGCCCGTTGTCCACCAGTTTCGCCATGGCCCACAGCAGATTGGCGATATGCTGAGGAATAAACTGATCTTTCTGTGCGTTCACCTGGGGCAACAGCACGGCCACGGCCTCGTTGAGCTCTGGTGTCGGCTCCAGCCCGTTGTCCACCAGTTTCGCCATGGCCCATATCAGGCTGGCGATTTCCTGTGGTTTAGAGCAAGCTTTTTGTTTGTTTACGTGTGTCAACAGCGCAGACACAGCCTCTTTGAGTTCTGTTGTCTGCTCCTGCCCGTTGTCCACCAGTTTCGCCAGGGCCCACAGCAGGTTAGCGATACCCTGAGGAATAAATTGGTCTTTCTGTGCGTTTACGTGGGGCAACAGGGCGGCCACGGCCTCGTTGAGCCCTGGTGTCCACTCCTGGCGGTTGTCGACCAGTTTCGCTATGGCCCACAGCAGGTTGGCGATACCCAGTGGTTTAAAGTTTGCTTTTTGTACGTTCACGTGGTGCAGCAGCACGGCTACGGCCTCATTGAACTCTGGTACCCACTTCTGGCCGTTGTCCGACAGTTTCGCGATGGCCCACAGCAGGTTGGCAATACTCAGGGTATTGAATTGGTCTTTCTGTGCGTTCACATGGGGCAACAGCGAAGCCACGGCCTCCTTGAACTCTGGCGTCCGCTCCTGCCCGATGTCCACCAGTTTGGCCATGGCCCACAGCAGGTTGGCGATTCCCTGAGGAATAAATTGTTTTTCCTGTGCGTTCACATGGGGCAACAACACGGCCACGGCTTCTTTGAGCTCTGGTGTACGCTCCTGCCCATTGTCCAACAGTTTCGCCATGGCCCACAACAGGTTGGCGACACCCTGAGCATCAATATCCCTGGCTGGAGGTTTTTGGTTGCACTTGAATATTATTGCATCAAGAAGTGTTGACAATAAGGTAGTCTGAGTAAGTTTAACTTGCTCATCCATGGGTTTATGAAGGGTAAAAACGCCCGCTGAAGTCAATGAGTGAAGTGTTGTCGTCAGGCTTCGCCAATTCCAGCTCCGTGTTGCTGCGAAATTTTGCAGCAAACGCATCAGCTGGCTTTGTTCTGCTCGATTTAACGGTCTTTTCGCAGCGGATGTGTATTGTTTAATTGAATTGGCATACAGGCCGTGATTTCTCCCATCATAGCGATGACCGAAACGGTTCGATTTACGCACCAGATCATCCATTATTTCTGGTTTGATGAGCGCGCTAAAATCTTGAGCAGGGTTTACTGAACGGCGCTGTAGATGTTGAGAAGGGCGTGCGTCAGAAGAACGGTAAAATTTATTACGCCCCGGGTTTGTGCGTGGGGTATTATCCCACTGCCTGACCGTGGCATGTCTGTATCGTCCACGCCTTGAAGAAGTAGCATGGCCACCTGGTCGGTTATAATCATTATCGGATCTTGCGTATTGACCACTGATACCGGCAGAGCTTCTGTCCATAATTATATTTCATTAATTCATGAAAATATAAAAAGCAGACTGCTGTTCAGTTCAGAAGTTCATTGTGCGGAAAAGTTTACTTGAGTCATGATGGGAAGAAGGCGATTACTGGCTGCTTGTTTTCTTCCTCTTTGCCGGGTTGGTTTTTTCTTCTAAATGTTCTTCGGCAGTCACGTATGCAGCACCTGCCCAACCTCTTTTAAGTGATACAGAGCCATGCTCCTGTGGCGGAATGCCTATTCTGGTCTTTATTTGATCAATGTATGGTTTCATTAAATCCTGACTCAAGAGCCTGTTAACCGGAATTTCAATGACCTCAAATCCTGATTTTTGCAACAGTGCAATTTTCAGCAGAGTCGAACCATTCCTGGTTTTGAAATCACCACCTACGTAATGACCCGGTCCCTGAACTTCAAGAACCATGTTGTGATCTGTCAGCAGCAGGTCAACCGGAGGTAATGAGTTCAGACTCTTTTCTTCTTCAATCTTCAAAGATGGAATAGATGATTGGAGTTGATCGCGGAAGTCGGCTTGGGTATTTGAAATGGTTGTCTGGTAATGGGGGACGACTGGACACGCTCTGCCAAGCCAACTTGCGGCCAGGACAATGGTGCGTTGATCCTCTTCATTGTGCAGGAATGTATTTTCCAGACGGGTAAACAGGTCGTCCATGTGTTTTTCAAGCACGTTATTTTTATTGGCATTGGAGTCTAGAGACAACCTGGCACAGCATACCATGACTCCCCAGAGAGACATCGATATCTCTTCCTGAGAAAACTGAAGCTTCTCACTGATTCGATAGACAAGCGATTCGAACGTAGAGGTAGCCAGGTTCAGCTCAATGAGTTCACCCAGTTTGGCCGTGGCCCACAGCAGGTTGGCAATACCCTGGGCATTAAATTGGTCTTTCTGTCCGCTCACGCAGGTCAACAGCGCAGCCACCGCTTCGTTGAACACTGGTGTCTGTTCGTACCCGTTGCCCACAAGTTTTGCCATGGCCCACAGCAGGTTGGTGATATGCTGGGGAATAAATTGTTCTTTCTGTGCATTTACGTGGGGCAACAGGGCAGCCACGGCCTCGTTGAGCTCTGGTGTTTTCTCCAGCCCTTTGTCCACCAGTTTCGCCATGGCCCACAGCAGGTTGGCAGTTTGCTGAGGAAAAAATTGGTCTTTCTGTGCGTTCACGTGGGGCAACAGCGCGGCCACGGCCTCTTTGAGTTCTGGTGTCTGCTTCTGCCCGCTGTCCACCAGTTTCGCCATGGCCCACAGCAGGTTAGCGATACCCTGTGGTTTAAAGTGAGCTTTCTGTGCGTTCACGTGGGGCAACAGCGCGGCCACGGTCTCTTTGAGTTCTGGTGTCTGTGCCTGCCCGTTGTCCACCAGTTTTGCCAGGGCCCACAGCAGGTTGGCGATGCCCTGGGCCTTAAATTGGTCTTTCTGTGCGCTCACGAGGGGCAACAGCACGGCCACAGCCATTTTGAGCCCTGGTGTCTGCTCCTGCCCGTTGTCCACCAGTTTCGCCATGGCCCACAGCAGGTTGGCGATATGCTGAGGAATAAATTGGTCTTTCTGCGCGTTCACGAGAGGCAGCAGGGCGGCCACTGCCTCGTTGAGCCCTGGTGTCTGCTGCTGCGTATTTTCCACCAGTTTCGCCATGGTCCATAGCAGGTTGGCGATATGCTGAGGAATAAATTGGTCTTTCTGTGCGTTCACGTGGGGCAACAGCGCGGCCAAGGCCCTTTTGAGCTCTGGTGTCGGCTCCTGCCCGTTGTCCACCAGTTTCGCCATGGCCCACAGCAGGTTGGCGATTTCCTGAGGTTTAAAGTTAGCTTTCTGTGCGTTCACGTGGGGCAACAGCACGGCCACGGCCTTGTTGAACTCTGGTGTCCACTCCTGCCCGTTGTTCACCAGTTTCGCCATGGCCCACAGCAGGTTGGCGATATGCTGAGGAATAAATTGGTCTTTCTGTGTGTTCACGTGGTGCAACAGCGAGGCAACGGCCTCGTTGAGCTCTGGCGTCCGCTCCTGCCCGTTGTCCACCAGTTTCGCCATGGCCCACAGCAGGTTGGCGATTCCCTGAGGAATAAATTGTTCTTTCTGTGCGTTCACATGGGGCAACAACACGGCCACGGCCTCGTTGAGCTCTGGTATCCGCTCCTGCCCGTTATCCACCAGTTTCGCCATGGCCCACAGCAGGTTGGTCATTTCCTGTGGTTTAAAGTGCGCTTTCTGTGCGTTCACCCAGGGCAACAGCGCAACCACAGCCTCGTTGAGTTCTGGCGTCTGCTCCTGCCCGTTATCCACCAGTTTCGCCATGGCCCACAGCAGGTTGGCGATATGCTGAGGAATAAATTGGTCTTTCTGTGTGTTCACGTGGTGCAACAGCGAGGCAACGGCCTCGTTGAGCTCTGGCGTCCGTTCCTGCCCGTTGTCCACCAGTTTTGCCATGGCCCATAGGAGGTTGGTGATACCCTGTTGTGTAAAGTTAGTTTTCTGAGCGATCACTTGGGGCAACAAGGCGGCCACGGCCTCGTTGAGCCCTGGTGTCCGCTCCTGCCCGTTGTCTACCAGTTTTGCCATGGCCCATAGCAGGTTGGCGATTTCTTGTGGTGTAAAGTCAGCTTTCTGAGCGATCACCTGGGGCAACAAGGCGGCCACGGCCTCGTTGAGCCCTGGTGTCCGCTCCTGTCCGTTGTCCACCAGTTTTGCCATGGCCCATAGCAGGTTGGCGATTCCCTGAGGAATAAATTGTTTTTTCTGTGCGTTCACATGGGGCAACAACACGGCCACGGCCTCTTTGAACTCTGGTATCCGCTCCGGCCCGTTGTCCACCAGTTTCGCCATGGCCCACAGCAGGTTGGCGATTCCCGGGGCATCAATATCCCTGGCTTCAGGTTTTTGGTTGCAGTTAAATATTATTGCATCAAGTAGCGTTGACAATAAGGCAGCTTGAGTGAGCTTAACATGCCCATCCATGGGTTTATGAAGGGTAAAAACACCCGCTGAAGTAAATGAATGAAATGTTGTCGTCAGGCTTCGCCAATTCCAGCTCCGGGTTGCTGTGAAATTTTGCAGCAAATGCATCAGCTGGCTTTGTTCTGTTCGATTTAACGGTCTTTGAACAGCTAACGTGTATTTTTTAATTGAACTGGCATAGTGCCCGTGATTTCTCCCATCATAGCGATGACCGAAACGATTCGATTTACTCACCAGATCATCCATTATTTCCTGTTTGATGAGGGCATTAAAATCTTGAGCAGAGTTTACTGAACGGCACTGTAGATGTTGATAAGAGCGTGTGCCAGAAGACTGATAAAATTCATTGCGACCCGGTGCAGTGCGGGGAAGGGTTTCCCATTGTCTGACTGTGGCATGTCTGTATCGCCCACGCCCTGAAGAAGGGGTATGGCCATTCGGTTGGTTGCAACTGTTTTTTGATCTTGTGTATTGACCACTGATACCAGCAGAATTTTTATCCATAATTATATTTCATTAATTCATGAAAATATAAAATGCAGACTGCTGTTCTGCTCAGAAGTTCATTTTACGGAAAAGTTTACTTGAGTCATGATGGGAGGAAGGCGATTACTGGCTGTTCTTTTTCTTCTTCTCTTCTTCTTCTTTTTTGCTGGATTGGTTTGTTCTTCTAAATGTTCTTCACCAGTCACGTATGCAGCATCTGCCCACCCTCTATTAAATGATACAGAGCCATGCGCCTGTGGGGGGATGCCTATCCTGGTCTTTATTTGATCAATATAGGGTTTCATTAAATCGTTGTTCAAAAGCTGATTAGCCGGGATTTCAATGACCTCAAATCCTGCTTTTTGCAACAGTGCGATTTTCAGCAAAGTCGAACCATTCCTGGTGTTGAAATCACCACCCACGTAATGAGACGGTCCCTGAACTTCAATCACCATGTTGTGATCTGGCAGAAGCAGGTCAACCGGAGGTAATGAGTTCAGGCTCTTTTCTTCTTCAATCCGCAAAGATGGAATGCATGATTGGAGTTGATAGCGGAAGTCGGCCTGGGTTTTTGAAATGGCTTTGTGGTAATGGCGGACGACCGGACACGTTCTGCCAAGCCAACTTGCGGCCATGATCATGATGGATCGATCCTCTTTATTATCTGGCGAGGTATTTTCCAGGCGAGTCAACAGGTCATCCATATGCTTTTCAAGCACGTTATTTTTATTGGCATTGGAGTCTAGAGCCAACCTGGCACAGCATACCATGACTCCCCAGAGAGACATCGATATCTCTTCCTGAGAAAACTGAAGGTTCTTACGGATTCGATAGACAAGCGATTCGAACGTAGAGGTAGCCACGTTCAGTTCAACGAGTTCACCCAGTTTGGCCGTGGCCCACAGCAGGTTGGCAATACCCTGGGCATTAAATTGGTCTTTCTGTGCGTTCACGAGGGGCAACAGCGCGACCACAGCCTCGTTGAGCCCTGGTGTCTGTTCCTGCCCGTTGTCCACCAGTTTCGCCATGGCCCACAGCAGGTTGGTGATTTCCTGTGGTTTAAAGTTAGCTTTTTGTACGATTACGCAGGTCAACAGCGCAGCCACCGCTTCGTTGAACTCTGGTGTCTGCTTGTGCCCGTTGTCCACCAGTTTCGCCATGGCCCACAGCAGGTTGGCGATAGCCTGAGGAACAAATTGATCTTTCTGTACGTTTACGTGGGGCAACAACACGGCCACAGCCTCTTTGAGCCCTGCGGTCAGCTCCTGCCCGTTATCCACCAGTTTCGCCATGGCCCACAGCAGGTTGGTGATTTCCTGTGGTGTAAAGTGAGCTTCCTGTGCGTTCACGTGGCGCAACAGCGCGGACACGACTTCTTTGAGCTCTGGTGTCAGCTCCTGCCCGCTGTTCACCAGTTTTGCCATGACCCACAGCAGGTTGGTGATTGCCTGTGGTGTAAAGTGAGCTTTCTGTGCGTTCACGTGGGGCAACAGCGCGGCTGCGGCCTCCATGAGCCCTGGTATCTTCTCCTGCCCGCTGTCCACCAGTTTCGCCGTGGCCCATAGCAGGTTGGCGATTTCCTGTGGTTTAAAGTTAGCTTTCTGTAAGTGCACGTAGGGCAATAGCGCGGCGACAGCCTCGTTGAGCTCTGGTGTCCACTCCTGACCGTTGTCAATCAGTTTTGCCATGGCCCACAGCAGGTTGGCGATATGCTGAGGAATAAATTGGTCTTTCTTTACGTTCACGAGGGGCAACAGCGCTCCCAGGGCCTCATTGAGCCTCGGTGTCAGCTCCTGGCCATTGTCCACCAGTTTCGCCATGGCCCACAGCAGAATGGCGATACCCTGGGCATTTAAGTGGTATTTCTGTGCGCTCACATGGGGCAACAGCACGGCCAACGTTTTGTTGAGCCCAAGTGTACTCTCCTGGCCGTTGATCACCAGTTTCGCCATGGCCCACAGCAGGTTGGGGATACCCTGGGCATTAAATTGGCCTTTCTGAGCGTTCACGCAAGGCAACAGCGCGGCCATGGCCTCTTTGAATTCTGGTGTCTGCTCGTGCCCGTTGTCCAACAGTTTCGCCATGGCCCACAGCAAGTTGACGTTTTCCTGTGGTGTAAAGTTCGCTTTCTGTGCCTTTATACGGGGCAATAGGGTGGCCACGGACTCTTTGAGCCCTGGTGTCTGCTCCTGCCCGTTGTCCACCAGTTTCGCCAGGGCCCACAGCAGGTTGGCGATATGCTGAGGAATAAACTGGTCTTTCTGTGCGTTCACTTGGGGCAACAGCACGGCCACGGCCTCGTTGAGCTCTGGTGTCGACTCCTGCCCGTTGTCCACCAGTTTCGCCAGGGCCCACAACAGGTTGGCGATATTCTGAGGCATAAACTGGTCTTTCTGTGCCTTTACACGGGGCAACAGCGTGGCCACGGCCTCGTTGAGCTCTGGTGTCTGCTCCTGCCTGTTGTCCACCAGTTTTGCCATGGCCCACAGCAGGTTGGCGATTCCCTGAGGAATAAATTGCTCTTTCTGTGCGTTCACTTCGGGCAACAGGGCGGCCACGGCTTCGTTGAGCCCTGGTGTCCGCTTCTGGCCGATGTCCAACAGTTTCGCTATGGCCCACAGCAGGTTGGCGATTCCCTGAGGAATAAATTGTTTTTTCTGTGCGTTCACATGGGGCAACAACACGGCCACGGCCTTTTTGAGCTCTGGTGTCCGCTCCAGCCCGTTGTCCACCAGTTTCGCCATGGCCCACAGTAGGTTGGCGATACCCTGGGCACTAAACTGGGCTTTCTGTGCGGTCACGCGGGGTAACAGTGCGGCTACGGTCTCTTTGAGTTCTGGTGTGTGTTCCTGTCCGTTGTCTACCATTTTCGCCATGGCCCACACCAGGTTGGCAATAGCCTGAGGAACAAATTGGTCTTTCTGTACGTTTACGTGGGGCAACAACGCGGCCACAGCCTCTTTGAACTCTTCTGTCTGCTCCTGCCCGTTGTCCACCAGTTTCGCCATGGCCCACAGCTGGTTAGCGATACCCTGAGCACTAATATCACTGGCTTCAGGTTTTTGGTTGCACTTGAATATTATTGCATCCAGTAGCGTCGATAATAAGGCAGCTTGAGTGAGCTGAACACGCTCATCCATGGGTTTATGAAGGGTAAAAACGCCTGCTGAAGTAAATGAGTGCAGTGTTGTCGTCAGGCTTCGCCAATTCCAGGTCCGTGTTGCGGTAAAATTTTGCAGCAAACGCATCAGCTGGCTTTGTTCTGTTTGATTTAACGGTCTTTTAGCAGCTGACGTGTATGTTTTAATTGAACTGGCATATTGCCCGTGATTTCTCCCATCATAGCGATGACCGAAACGATCCGATTTCCTCACCAGACCAGCTATTACTTCTGGTTTGATGAGGGCATTAAAATCTTGAGCAGAGATTACTGAACGGTGCATTAAAAATTGAGAAGGGCGTGTGCCAGAAGAATGGTGAAATTTATTACATTCCGGGGTAAAGCGGGTGTGACTATCCCGCTGCCTGACTGTGGCATGTCTGTGTCGCCCACGCCTTGAAGAAGGGGCATGGCCATTCGGCTGGTTGCAACCGTTATCTGATCTTGTGTATTGATCACTGATACCAGCAGAACTTCTATCCATAATTATATTTCATTAATTCATGAAAATATAAAAAGCAGACTGCTGTTCTGTTCAGAAGTTCATTGTGCGGAAAAGTTTACTTGAGTCATGATGGGAGGAAGGCGATTACTGGCTGCTTGTTTTCTTCTTCTCTTCTTCTTCTTCTTTTTTGTTGGACTGGTTTGCTCTTCTAAATGTTCTTCACCAGCCACGCATGCAGCATCTGCCCACCCTCTATTAAATGATACAGAGCCATGCGCCTGTGGGGGGATGCCTATCCTGGTCTTTATTTGATCAATATAGGGTTTCATTAAATCGTTGTTCAAAAGCTGATTAGCCGGGATTTCAATGACCTCAAATCCTGCTTTTTGCAGCAGTGCGATTTTCAGCAGAGTCGAACCATTCCTGGTGTTGAAATCACCACCCACGTAATGAAAGGGGCCCTGAACTTCAATCACCATGTTGTGATCTGGCAGCAGCAGGTCAACCGGAGGTAATGCGTTCAGGCTCTTTTCTTCTTCAATCCTCAAAGATGGAATGCATGATTGGAGTTGATAGCGGAAGTCGGCCTGGGTTTTTGAAATGGCTTTCTGGTAATGGCGGACGACCGGACACGCTCTGCCAAGCCAACTTGCAGCCATGATCATGATGGATTGATCCTCATCATTATCTGGCGAGGTATTTTCCAGGCGAGTCAACAGGTCATCCATGTGCTTTTCAAGCACGTTATTTTTATTGGCATTGGAGTCTAGAGCCAACCTGGCACAGCATACCATGACTCCCCAGAGAGACATCGATATCTCTTCCTGAGAAAACTGCAGGTTCTTACGGATTCGATAGACAAGCGATTCGAATACAGAGATAGCCACGTTCAGTTCAACGAGTTCACCCAGCTTGGCCGTGGCCCACAGCAGGTTGGCAATGCCCTGGGCATTAAATTGGTCTTTCTGTGCATTCACGAGGGACAACAGCACGACCACAGCCTCGTTGAGCCCTGGTAACTGCTCCTGCCCGTTGTCCACCAGTTTCGCCATGGCCCAAAGCAGGTTGGCAATAGCCAGGGCATTAAACTGGTCTTTCTGTCCGTTCACGCAGGTCAACAGCGCAGTCATCGCTTCGTTGAGCTCCGGTGTCTGCTCGTACCTGTTGTCCACCAGCTTTGCCATGGCCCACAGCAGGTTGGTGATATGCTGGGGAATAAATTGGTCTTTCTGTGCATTTACGTGGGGCAACAGCGCAGCCACAGCATCTTTGAGCTTTGGTGTTTTCTTCAGCCCTTTGTCCACCAGTTTCGCCATGGCCCACAGCAGGTTGGCGATATGCTGAGGAATAAACTGGTCTTTCTGTGCGTTCACCTGGGGCAACAGCACGGCCACGGCCTCGTTAAGACCTGGTGTCCGCTCCAGCCCTTTGTCCATCAGTTTCGCCATGGCCCACAGCAGGTTGGCGATACCCTGTGGTTTAAAGTGAGCTTTCTGTGCGTTCACGTGGGACAACAGCGCGGCCAGGGCCCTTTTGAGCTCTGGTGTTTGCTCCTGCCCGTTGTCCACAAGTTTCGCCATGGTCCACAGCAGGTTGGCAATAGCCAGGGCATCAAACTGGTCTTTCTGTGCGTTCACGCGAGGTAACAGCGCGGCTACGGTCTCTTTGAGTTCTGGTGTACGCTCCTGCCCGTTGTCCACCAGTTTCGCCATGGCCCACAGCAGGTTGGCGATTTGCTGAGGAATAAATTGGTTTTGCTGTGCGTTCACATGGGGCAACAGCGCGGCCACTGCCGCTTTGAGCCCTGGTGTCTGCTCCTGCCCGTAGTCCACCAGTTTCGCCATGGCCCACAGCAGGTTGGCGATACCCTGTGGTTGAAAGTGAGCTTTCTGTGCATTCACGTGGGACAGCAACGCGGCCAGGGCCCTTTTGAGCTCTGGTGTTGGCTTCTGCCCGTTGTCCACCAGTTTCGCCATGGCCCACAGCAGGTTGGCAATAGCCAGGGCATTAAACTGGTCTTTCTGTGCGTTCACGCGGGGTAACAGCGCGGCTACGGTCTCTTTGAGTTCTGGTGTCCGCTCCTGCCCGTTGTCCACCAGTTTCGCCATGGCCCACAGCAGATTGGCGATCTGCTGAGGAATAAATTGGTTTTGCTGTGTGTTCACATGGGGCAACAGCGCGGCCAATGCCGCTTTGAGCCCTGGTGTCGGCTCCTGCCCGTTGTCCACCAGTTTCGCCATGGCCCACAGCAGGTTGGCGATATGCTGAGGAATAAATTGGTTTTGCTGTGCGTTCACATGGGGCAACAGCGCAGCCACGGCCTCGTTGAGCTCTGGCGTCCGCTCCTGCCCATTGTCCACCAGTTTCGCCATGGCCCACAGCAGGTTGGCGATTCCCTGAGGGATAAATTGTTTTTTCTGTGCGTTCACATGGGGCAACAACACGGCCACGGCCTCTTTGAGCTCTGGTGTACGCTCCTGCCCGCTGTCCACCAGTTTCGCCATGGCCCACAGCAGGTTGGCGACACCCTGGGCATCAATATCCCTGGGTGGAGGTTTTTGCTTGCAGTTAAATATTATTGAATCAAATAGCGTTGACAATAAGTTAGTCTGAGTAAGTTTAACTCGCGCATCCATGGGTTTATGAAGAGTAAAAACACCCGCTGAAGTCAATGAATGAAGTGTTGTCGTCAGGCTTCGCCAATTCCAGCTCCGTGTTGCTGCGAAATTTTGCAACAAACGCATCAGCTGGCTTTGTTCTGCTCGATTTAACGGCCTTTTAGCAGCTGACGTGTATTTTTTAAGTGAACTGGCATATAGACCGTGATCTCTCCCATCATAGCGATGACCGAAACGTTCCGATTTCCTCACCAGACCAGCCATTATTTCTGGTTTGATGAGGGCATTAAAATCTTGAGCAGAGTTGACTGAACGGTGCATTAAATATTGCGAAGGGTGTGTGCCAGAAGAAGGGTGAAATTCATTACATCCCGGGGTAGAGCGGGGGTGAGTATCCTGCTGTCTGACTGTGGCATGCCTATATCGCCCACGCCTTGCAGAAGGGGCATGGCCATTCGGGTGGTTGTAACCGTTATCTGATCTTGGGTATTGACCACTGATACCGGCAGAGCTTCTGTCCATAATTATATTTCATTAATTCATGAAAATATAAAAAGCAGACTGCTGTTCTGCTCAGAAGTTCATTGTGCGGAAAAGTTTACTTGAGTCATGATGGGAGGCAGGCGATTACTGACTGTTTGTTTTCTTCCTCTTTGCCGGGTTGGTTTGCTCTGCTAAATGTTCTTCGGCAGTAACGTATGGAGCACCTGCCCACCCTCTTTTAATTGATACAGAGCCATGACCCTGTGGCGGGATGCCTACCCTGATCTTTATTTGATCAATATATGATTTCATTAAATCTTTGTTTAAAAGCTGGTTAGTCGGGATTTCAATAACCTCAAATCCTGCTTTTTGCAACAGTGCGATTTTCAGAAGAGTCGAACCATTCCTGGTTTTGAAATCACCACCTACGTAATGACGCGGTCCCTGAACTTCAATCACCATGTTGTGATCGGGCAGAAACAGGTCAACCGGAGGTAATGAGTTCAGACTCTTTTCCTCTTCGATCGTCAAAGCTGGAATAGATGATTTGAGTTGGTCACGGAAGTCGACCTGGTTTTTTGAAATGGTTGTCTGGTAATGGCGGACGACCGAACAGGTTCTGCCAAGCCAACTTGCAGCCATGGCAAGGATGGATTGATCCTCTCCATTATCTGGCGATGTATTTTCCAGACGAATGAACAGGTCATCCATGTGTTTTTCAAATAGGTTATTTTTATTGGTATTGGAGTCCAGAAACAACCTGGCACAGCATACCATTACTCCCCAGAGAGACATCGATATCTCTTTCTGAGAAAACTGAAGGTTCTTACTGATTCGATAGAGAAGCGATTTGAACGTAGAGGTAACCAGGTTCTGCTCAACAAGTTCACCCAGTTTGGACGTGCCCCACAGCAGGTTGGCAATACCCTGGGCAGTAAATTGATCTTTCTGTGCGTTCACGCGGGGCAACAGCGAGATCACAACCTCGTTGAGCCCTGGTGTCTGCTCCTGCCCTTTATCCACCAGTTTCGCCATAGCCCACAGCAGGTTGGCGATTGCCTGTGGTGTAAAGTTAGTTTTCTGTGCGTTCACGTGGGGCAACAGCGCGGCCGCGGCCTCCATGAGCCCCGGTATCTTCTCCTGCCCGCTGTCCACCAGTTTTGCCATGGCCCACAGCAGGTTGGCGATGTCCTGGGCATTAAATTGGGCTTTCTGTGCGTTCACGTGGGGCAACAGCCCGGCCACGGCCTTGTTGAGCTCTGGTGTCTGCTCTTGCCCGTTGTCCACCAATTTCACCATGGCCCACAGCAGGTTGGTGATTTCCTGAGGTTTAAAGTTGGCTTTCTTTGCGTTCATTTGGCACAACAGCGCGGTCACTGCTTCTTTGAGCTCTGGTGTTCGCTCCTGCCCGCGGTCCACCAGTTTCGCCATGGCCCACAGCAGGTTGGCGATTTCCTGTGGTTTAAAGTGAGCTTTCTGTGCATTAATGTGGGGCAACAACGCCGCCACGGCCTCGTTGAGGCCTGACGTCCGCTCCAGCCCGTTGCCCACCAGTTTCGCCATGGCCCAAAGCAGGTTGGCGATATGCTGAGGAATAACTTGGTCTTTGGGTGCGTTCACGTGGGGCAACAGTGCGGCCACAGCATCTTTGAGCTCTGGTGTTTGCTCCAGCCCGCTTTCCACCAGTTTCGCCATGGCCCACAGCAGGTTGGCGATATCCCGGGCATTAAATTGGTCTTTCTGAGCGTTCACATGGGGCAACAGTGCGGCCACGGCCTCTTTGAGTCCTGGTGTGCGCTCCTGTCCGTTGTCTACCATTTTTGCCATGGCCCACAGCAGGTTGGCGATACCCTGAGGAACAAATTGGTCTTTCTGTACGTTTACGTGGGGCAACAACACGGCCACAGCCTCTTTGAGTTCTGGTGTGTGCTCCTGCCCGTTGTCCACCAGTTTCGCCATGGCCCACAGCAGGTTAGCGATACCCTGTGGTGTAAAGTTGGCTTTCTGTGTGCTCATTTGGGGCAACAGCGCGGCCATGGTTTCGTTAAACCCTGGCGTCCACTGTGGCCCGTTGTCCACCAGTTTCGCCATGGCCCACAGCAGGTTGACGATACCCTGGGGTTTAAAGTTAGTTGTTTGTACGTTCACGAGGGGCAATAGGGCGGCGACGGCCTCGTTGAGCTCTGGCGTCTGCTCCTGCCCGTTGTCCACCAGTTTCGCCATGGCCCACAGCAGGTTGGCGATTTCCTGTGGTTTAAAGTCAGCTTTCTCTGGGTTCGCTTGTGGCAACAGCGCGGCCACGGCCTCGTTGAGCCCTGGTGTCCGCTCCAGCCGGTTGTCCACCAGTTTCGCCATGGCCCACAGCAGATTGGCAATATGTTGAGGAATAAATTGGTTTTTCTGTGCGTTCACGAGGGGCAACAGGGTGACCACGGCCTCGTTGAGCCCTGGTGTCCGCTCCAGCCCGTTGTCCACCAGTTTCGCCATGGCCCACAGCAGGTTGGCAATACCCTGGGCGTTAAGTTGGTTTTTCTGTGCGTTCAGGAGGGGCAGCAGGGCGGCCACAGCATCTTTGAGCCCAGGTGTCCGCTCCAGCCCGTTGTCCACCAGTTTCGCCATGGCCCACAGCAGGTTGGTGACTTCCTGTGGTTTAAAGTGAGCTTTCTGTACGTTCACGTGGGGCAACAGCGCGGCCACGGTCTCGTTGAATTCCGGTGTCTGCTCCTGCCCGTTGTCCGCCAGTTTCGCCATGGCCCACAGCAGGTTGGCTATTCCCCGGGCATCAATGTCCCTGGCTTGAGGTTTTTGGTTGCACTTGAATATTATTGCATCAAGTAGCGTTGACAATAAGGCAGCTTGAGTAAGCTTGACACGCTCATCCATGGGGTTATGAGGGGTAAAAACACCTGCAGAAGTCAATGAATGGAGTGTTGTCGTCAGGCTTCGCCAGTCCCAACGCCGTGTTATGGTAAAATTTTCCAGCAGACCTATCAGCTGGCTTTGTTCCGCTCGATTTAACGGTCTTTTCGCAGCGGATGTGTATTGTTTAATTGAATTGGCATACAGGCCGTGATTTCTCCCATCATAGCGATGACCGAAACGGTCCGATTTACGCACCAGATCATCCATTATTTCTGGTTTGATGAGCGCGTTAAAATCTTGAGCAGGGTTTACTGAACGGCGCTGTAGATGTTGAGAATGGCGTGTGTCAGCAGAACGGTAAAATTTATTACGCCCCGGGTTTGTGCGTGGGGTATCATCCCACTGCCTGACCGTGCTATGTCTGTATCGACCACGCCTGGAAGAAGTAGCATGGCCACCTGGTCGGTTATAATCATTATCTGATCTTGCGTATTGACCACTGATACCGGCAGAACTTCTATCCATAATTATATTTCATTAATTCATGAAAATATAAAAAGCAGACTGCTGTTCTGCTCAGAAGTTCATTTTGCGGAAAAGTTTACTTGAGTCATGGTGGGAGGAAGGCGATTACTGACTGTTTGTTTTCTTCCTCTTTGCCGGGTTGGTTTGCTCTGCGAAATGTTCTTCACCAGTAACCCATGCAGCACCTGTCCACCTTCTTTTAAGTGATACAGAGTCATGACCCTGTGGCGGGATGCCTATTCTGATCTTTATTTGATCAATATAGGGTTTCATTAAATCGTTGCTCAAAAGCTGGTTAGCCGGGATTTCAATCACCTCAAATCCTGCTTTTTGCAACAGTGCGATTTTAAGCAGAGTCGAACCATTCCTGGTGTTGAAATCACCACCCACGTAATGAGAGGGGCCCTGAACTTCAATCACTATGTTGTGATCTGGCAGAAGCAGGTCAACCGGAGGTAATGAGTTCATACTCTTTTCTTCTTCAATCTTCAAAGAGGGTATGCATGATTGGAGTTGATCGCGGAAGTCGGATTGAGGTTTTGAAATGGTTGTCTGGTAATGGGGGACGATCAGACATGGTCTGCCAAGCCAACTGGCGGCCATGGCAATGATGTGTTGATCCTTTTCATTGTCCGGGCATGTATTTTCCAGGCGAGTAAACAGGTCATCCATGTGCTTTTCAAGCACGTTATTTTTATTGGCATTGGAGACCATAGACAACCTGGCACAGCATACCATTACGCCCCAGAGAGACATCGATATATCTTGCTTAGAGAGCTGAGGGCTTTCTCTGATTCGGTAGACAAGAGATTCGAATGTAGAGGTAACCACATTCAGCTCAGCGAGTTCACCCAGTTTCGCCATGGCCCACAGCAGGTTGGCGATTTCCTGTGGGTTAAAGTTAGCTTTCTGTGCGTTCACGTGGGGCAACAGCACGGCCACGGTCTCGTTGAGACCTGGTGTTCGCTCCTGCCCGTTATCTACCAGTTTCGCCATGGCCCACAGCAGGTTGGCGATATTCTGAGGATTAAATTGGTCTTTCTGTGAATTCACGTGGGGCAACAGTGCGGCCACGGCCTCGTTGAGATCTGGTGTCCGCTCCTGCCCGTTGTCCACCAGTTTCGTGATGGCCCACAGCAGGTTGGCGATATGCTTAGGAATAAATTGGTCTTTCTGTGCGTTCACGCGAGGCAACAGCGCAGTCACGGCCTCCTTGAACTCTGTTGTCTGCTCCTGCCCGGTGTCCACCAGTTTCGCCATGGCCCATAGGAGGTTGGTGATGCCCTGGGCATTAAACTGCTCTTTCTGTGCGTTCACGCGGGGCAACAGCGCAGCTACGGTCTCTTTGAGTTCTGGTGTCCGCTCCTGACCGTTGTCCACCAATTTCGTCATGGCCCACAGCAGGTTGGCGATATGCTGAGGAATAAATTGGTACTTCTGTGTGTTTACGTAGGGCAGCAGCTCAGCCACGGCCTCGTTGAGCTCTGGTGTCAGCTCCTGACCGTTGTCCACCAATTTCGCCATGGCCCACAGCAGGTTGCCGATTTCCTGTGGTTTAAAGTTAGCTTTCTGTGCGTTAACGTGGGGCAACAGCGCGGCTACAGCCTTTTTAAGCCCCGGTGTCCGCTCTTGCCCGTTGTCCACCAATTTCGCCATGGCCCACAGCAGGTTGGCGATATGCTGAGGAATAAATTGGTCCTTCTGAGTGTTCACGTGGGGCAACAGCGCGACTAAGGCCTCTTTGAGCCGTGGTGTTTGCTCCTGCCCGTTGTCCACCAGTTTCGCCATGGCCCACAGCAGATTGGTGATTTCCTGTGGTTTAAAGTGAGCTTTCTTTGCATTCACGTGGGGCAACAGCGTGCTCATGGCCTCTTTGAAATCTGGTGTCTGCTCCTGCCCGCTGTCGACCAGTTTTGCCATGGCCCACAGCAGATTGGCGATTTCCTGGGGTTTAAAGTGAGCTTTCTGTGCGTTCACGTGGGGCAATAGCGCGGCCAAGGCCTCTGTAAGCTCTGATGTCTGCTCCTGCCCGTTGTCCACCAGTTTCGCCATGGCCCACAGCAGGTTGGCGATTTCCTGGGGTTTAAAGTTAGCTTTCTGTGCGTTCACGTGGGGCAACAACGCGGCCACGGCCTCTTTGAGTCCCGGTGTCCGTTCCTGCCCTTTGTCCACCAGTTTCGCCATGGCCCACAGCAGGTTGACAATCCCCTGGGCAGTAAATTGGTTTTTCTGTGCGTTCACCAGGGGCAACAGCGAGGCGACTGTCTCTTTGAACTCTGGTGTCTGCTCCTGCCCGTTGTCCACCAGTTTCGCCATGGCCCACAGCAGGTTGGCGATATGCTGCGGAATAAATTGGTCTTTCTGTGCGTTTACGTGGGGCAACAGCACGGCCATGGCCTCTTTGAGTTCTGGTGTCTGCTCCTGCCCGTTGTCCACCAGTTTCGCCATGGCCCACAGCAGGTTGGCAATTCCCCGGGCATCAATATCCCCGGCTGGAGGTTTTTGGTTGCACTTGAATATTATTGCATCAAGAAGTGTTGACAATAAGATAGCCTGAGTAAGTTTAACTCGCTCATCCATGGGTTTATGAAGGGTAAAAACACCCGCTGAAGTAAATGAGTGAAGTGTTGTCGTCAGGCTTCGCCAATTCCAGCTCCGTGTTGCGGTAAAATTTTGCAGCAAGCGTACCAGCTGGCTTTGTTCCGCTCGATTTAACGGTCTTTTAGCATTTGTCGTGTATTTTTTAATTGAACTGGCATATTGCCCATGATTTCTCCCATCATAGCGATGACCGAAACGACCCGATTTACTCACCAGATCATCCATTATTTCTGGTTTGATGAGGGCATTAAAATCTTGAGTCGGGTTGACAGAACGGCGCACTAGATATTGAGAAGAGCATGGGCCTGAAGAATGGTGAAATTCATTACACCCCGGGGTAGAGCGCGGGGGACTATCCTGCTGTCTGACTGTGGCATGTCTGTATCGCCCACGCCTTGAAGAAGGGGCATGGCCACTCGGTTGGTTGTAACCGTTATCTGATCTTGGGGATTGACCACTGATACCAGCAGAACTTCTATCCATAATTATATTTCATTAATTCATGAAAATATAATAAAGCAGACTGCTGTTCTGCTCAGAAGTTCATTTTGCGGAAAAGTTTACTTGAGTCATGATGGGAGGAAGGAGATTATTGGCTGCTTGTTCTCTTCCTCTTTGCCGGGTTGGTTTGCTCTGCGAAATGTTCTTCACCAGTCACGTATGCAGCACCTGTCCACGCTCTTTTATGTGATACAAAGCCATGCTCCTGTGGCGGGATGCCTATCCTGGTCTTTATTTGATCAATGTATGGTTTCATTAAATCCTGACTCGAGAGCATGTTAACCGGAATTTCAATGACCTCAAATCCTGCTTTTTGCAACAGTGCGATTTTAAGCAGAGTCGAACCATTCCTGGTTTTGAAATCACCACCCACATAATGAGAGGGACCCTGAACTTCAATCACCATGTTGTGATCTGGCAGTAGCAGGTCAACCGGAGGTAATGAGTTCAGACTCTTTTCCTCTTCGATCTTCAAAGATGGAATAGATGATTGGAGTTGATCGCGGAAGCCGACCTGTGTTTTTGAAATGTTTGTCTGGTAATGGCAGACGACCGGACAGGCTCTGCCAAGCCAACTTGCAGCCATGGTAATGATGGATTGTTCCTCTTCATTGTCTGGCGAGGTATTTTCCAGGCGAGTGAACAGGTCATCCATGTGCTTTTCAAACACGTTACTTTTATTGGTATTGGAATCTAGAGACAACCTGGCACAGCATACCATGACTCCCCAGAGAGACATCAATATCTCTTGCTGAGAAAACTGAAGGTTCGCACTGATTCTATAGACAAGTGATTCGAACGAAGAGGTAGCCAGGTTCAGCTCAACGAGCTCACCCAGTTTCGCCACTGCCCACAGCAGGATCGCAATACCCCGGGCACTAAATTGGTCTTTCTGTGCGTTCACGTGGGGCAACAGTGCGGCCACGGCCTTTTTGAGCCTTGGTGTGTGCTTCTTCCCGTTGTCTACCATTTTCGCCATGGCCCACAGCAGGTTGGTGATAGCCTGAGGAATAAATTGGTCTTTCTGTACGTTTACGTGGGGCAACAACACGGCCACAGCCTGTTTGAGCTCTGCTGTCCGCTCCTGCCCGCTGTCCACCAGTTTCGCCATGGCCCACAGCAGGTTGGCGATTTCCTGGGCATTAAATTGGTCTTTGTGTGCGTTTACGTGTGGCAACAGTGCGGCCACGGCCTCGTTGAACCCGGGTGTTCGTTCCTGCCCGTTGTCCACCAGTTTCGCCATGGCCCACAGCAGGTTGGCGATTTCCTGAGCATTAAATTGGTTTTTCTGTGCGTTCACGCGAAGCAACAGCGCGGCCACGGCCTCTTTGCACTCTGGTGTCTGTTCCTGGCCGCTATCCACCAATTTTGCCAGGGCCCACAACAGGTTGGCGATTTGCTGAGGAATAAACTGGTCTTTCTGTGCGTCCACGAGCGGTAACAGCGCGACCACGGCCCCATTCAGCTCTGGTGTCCGGTACTGTCTGTTGTCCACCAGTTTCGCCATGGTCCACAGCAGGCTGGCGATATGCTGAGGAATAAATTGGCCTTTCTGTGCGTTCACGTGGGGTAGCAGCGCGGCCACGGCCTCTATGAACGCAGGTGTCTGCTCCATCCCGTTGTACAAAAGTTTCGCCATGGCCCACAGCAGGTTGGCGATTCCCTGTGGTGTAAAGTCAGCTTTCTGTGCTTTCACGAGGGGCAACAGTGCGGCCATGGCCTTGTTGAAATCTGGTGTCTGCTCCTGGCTGTTGTCCACCAGTTTCGCCATGGCCCAGAGCAAGTTGGTGACTCCCCGCGGAACAAATTGGTCTTTCTGTCTGTGCACGCAGGGCAACAGCGCTGCTATGGCCTCTTTCAGACGAGGTGTCCGTTCCTGCCCGTTGTCCACCAGTTTCCCCAAGGCCCACAGAAGGCTGGTGCTTTCCTGCGGATTGAAGTTAGCTTTCTGTGCGCTCACGTTGGGCAACAGAGCGGCCACAGCTTCTTTGAGTCCTGGTGTTTGCTCCAGCCCGCTGTCCACCAGTTTTGCCATGGCCCACAGCAGGTTGGCGATTTCCTGTCGTTTAAAGTTGGCTTTCTGTGCATTTACGTGGGGCAACAGCGCGACCACGGCCTCTTTGAACTCTGGAGTCAGCCCCTGCTCGTTGTCCACCAGTTTTGCCATGGCCCACAGCAGGTTGGCGATATGCTGAGGAATAAATTGGTTTTTCTGTACGTTCACGTGGGGCAATAGGGCGGCCACGGCCTCGTTGAGCCCTGGTGTCCGCTCCTGGCCGTTGTCCACCAGTTTCGCCATGGCCCATAGCAAGTTGGCGATACCCTGGGCATTAAATTGGTCTTCCCGTGCGTTCACGTGGGGCAACAGCGCGGCTACGGCCTCTTTGAGCCTCGGAGTGTGCTTCAGCCCGTTGTCTGCCATTTTCGCCATGGCCCACAGCAGGTTGGCGATACCCTGAGGAATAAATTGGTCTTTCTGTGCGTTTACGTAGGGCAACATTGCGGCCACGGCCTCGTTGAGCCCTGGTGTTAGTTCCTGCCCGTTGTCCACCAGTTTCGCCATGGACCACAACAGGTTGACAATATGCTGAGGAATAAAGTGGTCTTTCTGTGCGTTTACGCAGGGCAACATTGCGGCCACGGCCTCGTTGAGCCCTGGTGTTAGTTCCTGCCCATTGTCCACCAGTTTCGCCATGGCCCACAGCAGGTTAGCGATTTCCTGAGCACCAATATCATTGGCTTCAGGTTTTTGGTTGCACTTGAATATTATTGCATCAAGTAGCGTCGACAATAAGGCTGCTTGAGTGAGCTGAACACGTTCATCCATGGGTTTATGTGGGGTAAAAACACCCGCTGAAGTAAATGAGTGCAGTGTTGTCGTCAGGCTTCGCCAATTCCAGCTCCGGGTTGCTGTGAAATTTTGCAGCAAACGCATCAGCTGGCTTTGTTCCGCTTGATTTAACGGTCTTTTAGCACCTAACGTGTATTTTTTAACTGAACTGGCATATAGGCCGTGATCTCTCCCATCATAGCGATGGCCGAAACGATCCGATTTCCTCACCAGACCAGCCATTATTTCTGGTTTGATGAGGGCATTAAAATCTTGAGCAGAGTTGACTGAACGGTGTATTAAATATTGAGAAGGGTGTGTGCCAGAAGAAGGGTGAAATTCATTACATCCCGGGGTAGAGCGGGGGTGAGTATCCTGCTGTCTGACTGTGGCATGCCTATATCGCCCACGCCTTGCAGAAGGGGCATGGCCATTCGGGTGGTTGTAACCGTTATCTGATCTTGGGTATTGACCACTGATACCGGCAGAGCTTCTGTCCATAATTATATTTCATTAATTCATGAAAATATAAAAAGCAGACTGCTGTTCTGTTCAGAAGTTCATTTTGCGGAAAAGTTTACTTGAGTCATGATGGGAGGCAGGCGATTACTGACTGTTTGTTTTCTTCCTCTTTGCCGGGTTGGTTTGCTCTGCTAAATGTTCTTCTGCAGTAACGTATGCAGCATCTGCCCACCCTCTTTTAAGTGAAACAGAGCCATGACCCTGTGGCGGGATGCTTACCCTGATCTTTATTTGATCAATATATGGTTTCATTAAATCTTTGTTCAAAAGCTGGTTAACCGGGATTTCAATGACCTCAAATCCTGATTTTTGCAGCAGTGCGATTTTAAGCAGAGTCGAACCATTCCTGGTTTTGAAATCACCACCCACGTAATGAGACGGTCCCTGAACTTCAATCACAATGTTGTGATCTGGCAGAAGCAGGTCAACCGGAGGTAATGAGTTCAGACTCTTTTCCTCTTCGATCTTCAAAGATGGAATAGATGATTTGAGTTGATCACGGAAGTCGGATTGAGGTTTTGAGGTGGTTGTCTTGTAGTGGGGGACGACCGGACACGCTCTGCCAAGCCAATTTGCGGCCATGGCAATGATGCGTTGACCCTCTTCGTTGTCTGGTGATGTATTTTCCAGGCGAGTAAACAGGTCATCGGTGTGCTTTTCAAGCATATTATTTTTATTGGCATTGGAGTCTAGAGACAACCTGGCACAGCATACCATTACTCCCCAGAGAGACATCAATATGTCTTGATGAGAGAGCTGAGGGTTTTCACTGATTCTGCAGACAAGATATCCGAACGTAGATTTAACCACGTTCAGCTCAACGAGCTCACCCAGTTTCGCCATGGCCCACAGCAGGTTGGCGATTTCCTGTGGGTTAAAGTTAGCTTTTTGTACGATCACGCAGGTCAACAGCGCAGCCACCGCTTCGTTGAACTCTGGTGTCTGTTCGTACTCGTTGTCCACCAGTTTTGCCGTGGCCCACAGCAGGTTGGCGATGCCCTGGGCATTAAATTGGTCTTTCTGTGCGCTCACCCGTGGCAACAGCGCGGCCACGGCCTCGTTGAGCCCTGGTGACTGCTCCTGCCCGTTATCCACCAGTTTCGCCATGGCCCACAGCAGGTTGGCGATATGCTGAGGACTAAACTGGTCTTTCTGTGCGTTCACGCGGGGCAACAGCGCGGCCACGGCCTTTTTGAACTCTGGTGTTCGCTCCTGCCCGTTGTCCACCAGTTTTGCCATAGCCCACAGCAGGTTGGTGATTTCCTGTGGTTTATAGCTAGCTTTCTGTGCGTTCACTTGGGGCAACAGCGCGGCCACGGTCTCGTTGAGCTCTGGTGTACGCTCCTGCCCGTTGTCCACCAGTTTCGCCATGGCCCACAGCAGGTTGGCGATTTCCTGGGCATTAAATTGGTCTTTCTGTGCGTTCACGTGGGGCAACAGAGCGACTAAGGTCTCTTGGAGCTCCGTTGTTTGCACCTGCCCGTCGTCCACCAGTTTCGCCATGGCCCACAGCAGGTTGGCGATCCCCTGGGCATTAAATTGGTCTTTCTTTGTGTTCATGTGGGGCAACAGCGCGGCCACGGCCTCGTTGAGCTCTGGCGTCCGCTCCTGCCCGTTGTCCACCAGTTTCGCCATGGCCCACAGCAGGTTAGCGATTTCCCGGGCATTAAATTGGTCTTTCTTTGTGTTCATGTGGGGCAACAGCGCGGCCACGGCCTCGTTGAGCTCTGGCGTCCGCTCCTGCCCGTTGTCCACCAGTTTCGCCATGGCCCACAGCAGGTTAGCGATTTCCTGAGCACCAATATCACTGGCTTCAGGTTTTAGGTTGCAGTTAAATATTATTGCATCAAGTAGCGTTGACAATAAGGCAGCTTGAGTGAGCTTGACATGCTCATTTATGGGTTTATGAGGGGTAAAAACACCCGCTGAAGTCAATGAATGAAATGTTGTCGTCAGGCTTCGCCAATTCCAGCTCCGCGTTGCTGTGAAATTTTTCAGCAAATGCATCAGCTGGCTTTGTTCCGCTGGATTTAAAGGTCTTTTAGCTGCCGACGTGTATTTTTTAACTGAACTGGCATATTGACCATGATAACTCCCATTATAGTGATGACCAAAACGTTCAGATTGACTCACCAGACTATCCATTCTTTCCTGGTTGATGAGGGCATAAAAATCCTGGGTCGGGTTCACTGAACGGCACTGAAGATGTTGAGAAGGGCCTGCGGCAGGAGATTGGTAAAATTGATTACACCCCGGTGTAGTGCGTGGAGTATTATCCCACTGTCTGACTGTGGCATGTCTATATCGTCCACGCCTTGATGAAGCGGCATGGTCATCTTGTTGGTTGTAACCATTACCTGATCTTGCGTAATGACCACTGATACCAGCAGAACTTCTATCCATAATTATCTTTCATTAATTTATGAAAATATGAAAAGCAGACTGCTGTTCTGTTCAGAAGTTCATTGTGCGGAAAAGTTTACTTGAGTCATGATGGGAGGAAGGTGATTACCGGCTGCTTGTTTTCTTCCTCTTTGCCAGGCTGGATTGCCCTTGTAAATGTTCTTCACCAGTCACGTATGCAGCACCTGCCCACCCTCTTTTAAGTGAAACAGAGCCATGCTCCTGTGGCGAGATGCCTATTCTGGTCTTTATTTGATCAATATAGGGTTTCATTAAATCCTGATTCCAAAGCATGTTAACCGGGATTTCAATGACCTCAAATCCTGCTTTTTGCAACAGTGCGATTTTAAGCAGAGTCGAACCCTGCCTGGTGTTGAAATCAGCACCCACGTAATGAGACGGTCCCTGAACTTCAATCACTATATTGTGATCTGGCAGAAGCAGGTCAACCGGAGGTAATGAGTTCAGACTCTTTTCTTCGTCAATCTTCAGAGATGGAATAGATGATTGGAGTTGATCGCGGAAGTCGGCCTGGCTTTTTGAAATGATTGTCTGGTAATGGCGGACGAGCGGACAGGCTCTGCCAAGCCAACTTGCAGCCATGATCATGATGGATTGTTCCTCTTCATTGTCTGGCGATGTATTTTCCAGGCGAGTGAACAGGTCATCCATGTGCTTTTCAAACACGTCACTTTTATTGGCATTGGAATCCAGAGCCAACCTGGCACAGCATACCATGACTCCCCAGAGAGACATCGATATCTCTTCCTGAGATAACTGAAGGTTCTCACTGATTCGATAGACAAGCGATTCAAACGTACAGATAGCCGGGTTCAGCTCAATGAGTTCACCCAGTTTGGCCATGGCCCACAGCAGGTTGGCAATACCCTGGGCATTGAATTGGTCTTTCTGTGCGTTCACGAGGGGTAACAGCGCGGCCACAGCCTCGTTGAGCCCTGGTGTTTGCTCCTGCCCGTTGTCCACCAGTTTCGCCATTGCCCACAGCAGGTTGGTGATTTCCTGTGGGTTAAAGTTGGCTTTTTGTACGATCACGCAGGTCAACAGCGCAGCCAGCGTTTCGTTGAACTCTGGTGTCTGTTCGTACCCGTTGTTCACCAGTTTTGCCATGGCCCACAGCAGGTTGGCGATATGCTGTGGAATAAAATGGTCTTTCTGTCCATTCATAAGGGGCAACAGCGCGGCCACGGCCTCTTTGAGCCCTGGTATCTTCTCCTGCCCGTTATCCACCAGTTTCGCCGTGGCCCACAGCAGGTTGGCGATTTCCTGTGGGTTAAAGTCGGCTTTCTGTGCGTTCACGTGGGGCAACAGTGCGGCCACGGTTTCTTTGAGCTCTGGTGTTCGCTCCTGCCCGATGTCCACCAGTTTCGCCATGGCCCAGAGCAGGTTGGCGATTTCCTGTGGTCTAAAGTGAGCTTTCTGAGCGTTCACGAGGGGCAACAGGGCGGCCACGGCCTCGTTGAGCTCTGGTGTCCGCTCCTGCCCGATGTCCACCAGTTTTGCCATGGCCCATAGCAGGTTGGCGATACCCTGGGCATTAAATTGGCCTTTCTGTGCATTAACGTAGGGCAACAGGGCAGCCACGGCCTCGTTGAGCTCTGGCGTCTGCTCCTGTCCGTTGTCCACCAGTTTCGCCATGGCCCACAGCAGGTTGGCGATAGCCTGAGGAATAAATTGCTCTTTCTGTACGTCTACGTGGGGCAACAGCGCGGCCACGGCCTGTTTGAGCTCTGGTGTCTGCTTCTGCCCTTTATCCGTCAGTTTCGCCATGGCCCACAGCAGGTTGGCGATTTCCTGTGGTTTAAAATTAGTTTTCTGTGCGTTCACGCGGGGCAAAAGCGAGGCTACGGCCTCGTTGAACTCTGGTGTCTGCTCCTGCCCCTTGTCCCCCAGTTTTGCTAATGCCCACAGCAGGTTGGTGATTTCCTGAGGTTTAAAGTGAGCTTTCTGTGCGTTCACGTGGGGCAACAGAACGGCCACGGACTCGTTGAGCTCTGGTGTCCGCTCCTGCCCGTTGTCCACCAGTTTCACCATGGCCCACAGCAGGTTGGCAACATGCTGGGCAATAAATTGGTCCTTTTGTGCGTTCACGTTGTGCAACAGCGAGGCCACGGCCTTGTTGAGCTCTGGCGTCCGCTCCTGCCCGTTGTCCACCAGTTTCGCCATGGCCCACAGCAGGTTGGTAATGCCCTGGGCCTTAAATTGGTCTTTCTGTGCGTTCACGTGGGGCAACAGCGCGACAACGGCCTGGTTGAACTCTGGTGTCCGTTTCTGCCCGTTGTCCACCAGTTTTGCCATGGCCCACAGCAGGTTGGCGATTCCCTGAGGAATAAATTGTTTTTTCTGTGCGTTCACATGGGGCAACAACACGGCCACGGCCTCTTTGAACCCTGGTATCCGGTCCTGCCCGTTGTCCACCAGTTTCGCCATGGCCCAAAACAGGTTGGCGATTCCCTGAGCATCAATATCCCTGGCTTCAGGTTTTTGGTTGCAGTTAAATATTATTGCATCAAATAGCGTTGACAATAAGTTAGCCTGAGTAAGTTTAACTCGCTCATCCACGGGTTTATGAAGGGTAAAAACACCCGCTGAAGTAAATGAGTGCAGTGTTGTCGTCAGGCTTCGCCAATTCCAGCTCCGTGTTGCGGTAAAATTTTGCAGCAAGCGTACCAGCTGACTTTGTTCCGCTCGATTTAACGGTCTTTTAGCAGTTGTCGTGTATTTTTTCATTGAACTGGCATATTGCGCGTGTTTTTTCCCATCATAGCGATGACCGAAACGGTCCGATTTCCTCACCAGATCATCCATTATTTCCTGTTTGATGAGGGCATTAAAATCTTGAGCCGGGTTAACAGAACGGTGCACTAGATATTGAGAAGGGCATGGGCCTGAAGAATGGTAAAATTCATTATGCCACGGGGTAGAGTGGGGGGGATTATCTTGATGTCTGACTGTACACTGTCTATACCGTCCACGCCCTGAAGCAGCAGAGTCATCTGGTTGGTTGTAATCATTACCTGGTCTTGCGTATTTATCAATGATACCGGCAGAACTTCTATCCATAATTATATTTCATTAATTCATGAAAATATAAAAAGCAGACTGCTGTTCTGTTCAGAAGTTCATTTTGCGGGAAAGTTTACTTGAGTCATGATGGGAGGAAGGCGATTACTGGTTGTTTGTTTTCTTCTTCTTTGCCGGGTTGGTTAGCTACTTATGCAGAACCTGCCTATCCTCTTTTAGGTGATTCAGAGCTATGATCCTGTGGCGGGGTGCTCACCCTGATCTTTATTTTATCAATATATGGTTTCATTAAATCGTTGTTCAAAAGCTGCTTAGTCGGGATTTCAATGACCTCAAATCCTGCTTTTTGCAGCAGTGCGATTTTCAGCAGAGTTGAACCATTCCTGGTTTTGAAATCACCACCCACGTAATGAGACGGTCCCTGAACTTCAATCACCATGTTGTGATCTGGCAGAAGCAGGTCAACCGGAGGTAATGAGTTCAGACTCTTTTCTTCTTCAATCTTCAGAGATGGAATAGATAATTGCAGTTGATCGCGGAAGTCGACCTGGGTTTTTGAAATGGTTGTCTGATAATGGCGGATGACCGGACAAGCTCTGCCAAGCCAACTGGCGGCCATGCTCATGATGGATTGATCCTCTTCATTATCTGGCGATGTATTTTCCAGGCGAGTTAACAGGTCATCCATGTGCTTTTCAAGCAGGTTATTTTTATTGGCATTGGAGTCTAAAGCCAATCTGGCACAGCATACCATGACTCCCCAGAGAGACATCAGTATCTCTTGCTGAGAAAACTGAAGATTCGCACTGATTCGATAGACAAGCGATTCGAACGAAGAGGTAGCCTGGTTCAGCTCAACGAGTTCACCCAGTTTGGCCGTGGCCCACAGTAGGTTGGCAATACCCTGGGCATTAAATTGGTCTTTCTGTGCGCTCACCCGGGGCAACAGCGCAGCCACGGCCTCGTTGAGCCCTGGTGACTGCTCCTGCCCGTTATCCACCAGTTTGGCCATGGCCCATAGCAGGTTGGCGATTTCCTGTGGGTTAAAGTTCGCTTTTTGAACGATCACGCAGGTCAACAGTGTAGCCACCGCTTCGTTACACTTTGGTGTCTGTCCGTACCCGTTGTCCACCAGTTTTGCCATGGCCCACAGCAGGTTGGCGATGTCCTGGGCATTAAATTGGTCTTTCAGTGCGTTCACGCTGGGCAACAGCGCGGCCACGGCCTCTTTGAACTCTGGTGTCGGTTCCAGCCCGTTGTCCACCAGTTTCGCCATGGCCCACAGCAGGTTGCTGATAGCCTGTGGTTTATAGTGAGCTTTCTGTGTGTTTACCCGGGGCAACAGCGCGGCTAAAGCCTCTTTGAGTACTGGTGTTTGCTTCTGCCCGTTGTCCTCCAGTTTCGCCATGGCCCACAGCAGGTTGGAGATTTCCTGTGGTTTAAAGTGAGCTTTTTGTGCGTTCACGTGGGGCAACAACGCGGCCACGGCCTCTTTGAGGTCTGGTGTGTGTTCCTGCCCATTGTCCACCAGTTTGGCCATGGTCCACAGCAGGTTGCTGATAGCCTGTGGGTTAAAGTTAGCTTTCTGTGCGTTGACCTGGGGCAGCAGCGCAATGACAGCCTCTTTGAGCCCTGGTGTCCGTTCCTGGCCATTGTCCACCAGTTTGGCCATGGTCCACAGCAGGTTGCTGATAGCCTGTGGGTTAAAGTTAGCTTTCTGTGCGTTGACCTGGGGCAGCAGCGCAGTGACAGCCTCTTTGAGTCCTGGTGTCCGTTCCTGGCCGTTGTCCACCAGTTTCGCTATGGCCCACAGCAGGTTGGCGATTCCCTGTGGTTTAAATTTAGTTTTCTTTGCGTTCACGTAGGGCAACAGCGCGGCCACGGCCTCTTTGAGTCCCGGTGTCTGCTCCAGCCCGTTGTCCACCAGTTTCGCCATGGCCCACAACAGGTTGGCTATACCCTGGGCATTAAATTGGTTTATCTGTGCGTTCACGTAGGGCAACAGCGCGGCCACGGCCTCTTTGAGTCCTGGTGTCTGCTCCAGCCCGTTGTCCACCAGTTTCGCCATGGCCCACAACAGGCTGGTGATTTCCTGTGGATTCAAGTTAGCTTTCTGTGCATTCACGTAGGGCAACAGCGCGGCCATAGCCTCGTTGAGCCCCGGTGTCCGCTCCTCTGTGTTGTCCACCAGTTTGGCCATGGTCCACAGCAGGTTGCTGATACCCTGTGTTTTAAAGTTTGCTTTCTGTGCGTTTACCTGGGGCAACAGTGCAGTGACAGCCTCTTTGAGCCCTGGTGTCCGTTCCTGGCCGTTGTCCACCAGTTTCACTATGGCCCACAGCAGGTTGGCGATTTCCTGTGGTTTAAAGTTCGCTTTCTGTGCGTTTACATGGGGCAACAATGCGGCCAGGGTCTCTTTGAGCTCTGGTGCCCGCTCCTGCCCGTTGTTCAGCAGTTTTGCCATGGCCCACAGAAGGTTGGTGATACCCTGGGCATTAAATTGGTCTTTCTGTGCGTTCATGTGGGGTAACAGCGCGGCCACGGCCTCGTTGAACTCCGGTGTCTGCTTCTGCCCGTTGTCCACCAGTTTCGCCATGGCCCACAGCAGGTTGGCGATACCCCGGGCATCAATATTCCTGGCTTGAGGTTTTTGGCAGCAGTTAAATATTATTGCATCCAGTAGCGTTGACAATAAGTGAGCTTGAGTAAGCTTAACACGCTCATCCATGGGGTAATGAGGGGTAAAAACACCCGCTGAAGTCAATGAATGAAGTGTTGTCGTCAGGCTTCGCCAATTCCAGCTCCGTGTTGGGGTAAAGTTTTGCAGCATACGTATCAGCTGGCTTTGTTCTGCCCGGTTTAACGGTCTTTTAGCAGCTGACGTGTATTCTTTAATTGAACAGGCAAATTGACTGTGATTTTTTCCATTATAGCGATGACCGAAGTGATCCGATTTACTCAACAGATCATCCATTATTTCCTGTTTGATGAGGGCATTAAAATCTTGAGCAGGGTTTACTGAACGGCACTGTAGATGTTGAGAAGAGGGTGTGCCAGAAGAATGGTGAAATTCATTGCGACCCGGTGCAGTACGGTGGTGATTATCCCATGGTCTGACTGTGGCATGTCTGTATCGCCCACGCCTTGAAGAAGGTGCAAGGCCATTCGGTTGGTTGTAACTGTTATTTGATCTTGTGTATTGACCACTGATACCAGCAGAACTTTTATCCATAATTATATTTCATTCATTCATGAAAATATGAAAAGCAGACTGCTGTTCTGCTCAGAAGTTCATTTTGCAGAAAAGTTTACTTGAGTCATGGTGGGAGGAAGGCGATTACTGGCTGTTTGTTTTCTTTTACCTTGCTGGGTTGGTTTGCTCTTGTAAATGTTCTTCGACAGTTACGTATGCAGCAGCTGCCCACCCTCTTTTAAGTGAAACAGAGTCATGACCCTGTGGCGGGATGCTTACCCTGATCTTTATTTGATCAATATATAGCTTCATTAAATCTTTCTTCAAAAGCTGGTTAGCCGGGATTTCAATGACCTCAAATCCTGATTTTTGTAGCAGTGCGATTTTCAGCAGAGTCGAACCATTCCTAGTTTTGAAATCACCACCCACGTAATGAGACGGTCCCTGAACTTCAATCACCATGTTGTGTTCTGGCAGAAGCAGGTCAACCGGAGGTAATGAGTTCAAACTCTTTTCTTCTTCAATCTTCAAAGATGGAATAGATGATTGGAGTTGATCGCGGAAGCCGGATTGAGGTTTTGAAATGATTGTCTGGTAATGGCAGGCGACCGGACAGGCTCTGCCAAGCCAACTGGCGGCCATGATCATGATGGCTTGATACTCTTTATTATCTGGCGAGGTATTTTCCAGGCGATTCAACAGGTCATCCATGTGCTTTTCAAGCACATTATTTTTATTGGCATTGGAGTCTAGAGCCAGCCTGGCACAGCATACCATGACTCCCCAGAGAGACATTGATATCTCTTTCCTGGAAAACTGAAGGTTCTCACTGATTCGATAGACAAGCGATTCGAACGTAGAGGTAGCCAGTTTCAGCTCAACGAGTTCACCCAGTTTGGCCGTGGCCCAGAGCAGGTTGGCAATACCCTGGGCATTAAAGTGGTCTTTATGTGCGCTCACCCGGGGCAACAGCGTGGCCACGGTCTCGTTGAGCCCCTGCACATTGTCCACCAGTTTCGCCATGGCCCACAGCAGGTTGGTGATACCCTGGGCATGAAATTGGTCTTTCTGTGCGTTCACTTGGGGCAACAGCGCGGCCACGGCCTCGTTGAGCCCTGGTGCCCGCTCCTGACCGCTGTCCAACAGTTTCGCCATGGCCCACAGCAGGTTGACGATTTCCTGTGGATTAAAATTACCTTTCTGTGCGTTTACGTGGGGCAACAGCGCAGCCAGGGTCGCATTGAACCCTGGTGTCCGCTCCAGCCCACTGTCCACCAGTTTTGCCGTGGCCCAGAGCAGGTTGGCAATACCCTGGGCATTAAAGTGGTCTTTATGTGCGCTCACCCGGGGCAACAGCGTGGCCACGGTCTCGTTGAGCCCCTGCACATTGTCCACCAGTTTCGCCATGGCCCACAGCAGGTTGGTGATACCCTGGGCATGAAATTGGTCTTTCT
>NZ_JAGHQW010000051.1 GCF_017744115.1 Salinisphaera sp. G21_0
ACTATTGGAACCCTATCGGAAAGAGATGATACTTCCGCAGTTAATGAGTGTTCTCCAAAAGATCAACCATTATGATGTGGATAAACAGACACAAAACGCCTGGCATTCAGCCTTGGAATGCAGAAAAAAAGACCCTCTTGGGCTGAACGGAATTGACATTGACATTTGGGAATCGGATTCTGATTTATTGTCGCCGGATTTTGATTTATTGGCGACCGAGTCAGAACGGGTCAACAACAATGACTGGATGGAAGAGTTCCTACAAGGATAAACCAGTTGCCCTGACTCAAGCATTTTACAGTTAAAATGGCAACATACGCAGGTTAAATTAGCGCGCTTAGAGTGCCGAGATAAATCGGCAAGATGTTAAGGGTGAAAGTCCCTGTGGGGTAAGGCTGGCGGGTCGCCCCAGCCTCGAGTCATGCGCCGGTTATCGTAAGGTGGCCGGTGAAGCGTTGACAGGGGGGCCTGTAGGCTGAGTATCGAGCTGCGAAATCAAATATCGTCCGGAGTGCTGATGTTGTTAAGCGAAACAGAAAGCAAAACTGCAAACCACGTTTAACCGCAAGCGGTTTGCAGGCCTCGCGCAGTCGTAGACCTTGTGCATGCAGGTACGCATCTTGTGCTCTCTTAATCTACAAGAGCCGGGAGGTCCTGCCTGTTCCTCCTGCAATAGCTACAGGAGGCCTGATGGAGAAGGTTAATCACCATAAGCCTATTATGGCGGGCAGGGAAGTCGGACAAGCCCGTAGTACCGGAGAAGCAGCCGAACGGGGCTTGACCAAGAGGAACACTCAACAGTGCGCCAGTGTCCCGACCCAGTGCGGGATAAACGCTACGTGACGTCTGTTGGGTGTGCGTCAAGCTGCGGCAAGGGACAGTCGCACGAAGAAGATTTCCTTGGCTTCTCTTACGGCTTCCGCCGGGGGCGAAACCAACATGATGCAAACCGATTCCTGTTTGAACTGAAGAAGCACCTCAGTGATTTTGGATTGTCCCTGCAGGGAGATAAGACTCGCCTGATTCGCTTTGGCATGTTCGCACAGCGGGATGAAAAGGCCAGTACCGGGAAACGCCCGGAAACGTTTGAGTTTCTGGGGTTCACCTACTACTGCGCAAAAACCCGGAATGGCCGCCGCTTTATGGTAGGCCGTGAAACCAGTGTCAAAAGGCTGAGGGCAACCTTGCAAGCCATCAAAGAATATTTGGTGAAATATCGACACCGCCCAGTTATGGAGCAGGCGAAATGGTTACAGCGTGTCCTGCAAGGACATCTGAACTATTTTGCGGTTCCGGGCAACAGTCGTAAGCTTATTGCCCTGTTAACAGCAGTCGGGAAAATTTGGCTCAAAGCGTTAAAGCGGCGCAGTCAGGGAAATCGATTGAACTGGTCTAAGTTCGGACGTTTCCTGAGGGCAGTGCTGCCGAAAGCGAAAAATTCTTCACCCATGGCCTGAGCAACGGTTTGACGCCAAATACTCGAGGTAGGAGCCGTATGCATTAGCAGTGCACGTACGGATCTGAGCAAGGGGGTGCCGGGTGACTGGCATTCCTACTGCGACCGAAAAAACGGTTGAATAAGGTCGTGCGGTCAGCTGATCATCTTCCGTCAGTTTAAGTATTTGTGTACTGTGAAACCCTTCGCCACGAAGTATAGAGGGTGAACCATGTCTCGCAGCAGCAATTCTCGAGCAGAAAGAAAGCAAAAATAAGTCGGTGGCCATCAGCCAAACACTTTGCTTCCTGGCTGGGTCTTTGTCCGGGCACGAAAATATCCGGAGGGAAAGTGTTAAACAAGAAAGCTAAACGAATTCCCAGTAGCGCCGCAACAGCATTCAGGGTGGCAGCGTTCACACTGGCCAATTCCAAAAGTGCCTTGGGTGCCTACTATCAGAGGATGAGAGGCAAGTTGGGTGCCCCCAAAGCAATCACAGCCACAGCGCATAAGCTGGCGCGATTGGTTTACAGTATGTTCAAACATGGCAGCCAGTATGTGGATGAAGGTCAGGATTAGTATGAGCGAAAGTACAAGGATCGGGTTATGAAAAACCTGAAACAAAAAGCCATGGAAATGGGATTCACTCTGGTGCCTGCTGAAACGGCCTCATAACTGGTAGCGTGCTTGTCGGCAAGTTGGGTTAAGTTACTCAGAAGAACCTCCCACATTCTCAGGCTTGGCCTGTCGCCATAAAGACCTGAACCCTGCTTTCGTCTCGTGCTTTCGTGTCACATCAAGGCAAAAATCACCGACCCCGGATAACAAGGCGGAACTTTTTTACAGAGCGATTGCTCTAAGCATCCACCTATTCGGACAGATGGCAAGTGACCATGCAACCACTAAATACCGGGGGTTACCCTGGCTTGCTACCAGCCAGTGCTGCCGGAACCTCGAAAACTTTGGAGAAAGTAGACGACACTTCTTTACCGACCTATGCAAAACAGATTTCCCGTATCTCTGTTCCCGACGATCCGGGAATATCCGGCAGAGTCGGGTTACAGCCCACTTATGGTCATAATCGGTCTGTGGCCGTGCAATCCGGAGTCAGGACTGACGGTCTGGCTGCTGCAGGAACCGGCGACAACCGTTGTATGGTCGTACATTGCACCGGCGCTGCCAGTAAGGTCCCTCTGAATTGCGCAGTTGAGTGCGGGGATATCAATATGGTGGCATGGCTGTTGCGCAATGGCACCGAGGTTAATGGCCGCGAGGAAGGGTTGCGGAAGCAGCATAAAGCCCTCAGGTTCCCCGGCAGAGAAGGGTTTACCCCATTGACCCGGGCAGCCATGTACGGGTTAGTTGACATCGCAAAGTTACTGCTTGAGTCTGGAGCTCGTGTTGACCACAACGATTGCAAGGGCATGACGCCACTGGCCACGGCTGCTGCCTTGGGTAACACTGAACTTATGCAACTGTTGATTGATTGCCAGGCGGATATTAACGGCAATACCCTTGGCTGGCCGACTCCCCTGACTCAGGCTGCCAAGAACGGACAGGTCGGGGCGATAAGCCTGTTACTGGAGCATGGAGCGGATATTTACAGCTTTGCCTACGGAGGCGGAACGCCATTGACTCAGGCTACCATGCATGGGCATACCGAGAGCGTACGAATGTTGCTGACTATGGGAGCCGATGCCAACAGTAATAGTTCTGGAAGGAGGACGCCACTGTGCAAGGCTGCGGGCAAGGGATATATTGAGATTGCCCGGCTACTGGTGAGTCATGGAGCCAACATTAACAGTTTTGATGGCGGCTATTTCAGGTCAAATTCCCTGAGCGAAGCTGTCAAGCATGGGCATGTTCAGCTGGTGAAGCTGTTGCTGGAACATGGCGCGCATTGGCAAGGTCCGGGTATGGAGAAAGGTCTGCTGAGAGTAGCTGTTGAGAAAGGTTGCATCGAAACCGTGAAATTGCTGTTGAAGCATAATGCGGATGATGTAAACGGCGGAGGATTCAGACCACTTTCACCACTGTCAGGGGCAGTCAAAAAGTGGGATATTGATTTAGTGAAACTTCTGTTGCAATTCGGTGCAGATCCTGATTGCAATGCCTTAGGTGGTGTCTATCCCCCCAATCCGCTGGCCACTGCGGCTGAAGTTGGGCGAATTGAATTTGTTGAACTGCTGTTGCAATCCGGTGCCGATGTTCACGGCCATACCTTTGGGAAGAATTCGCCCTTGACGCTTGCGGCGGCTGCAGGACATTACCAGGTGGTGCAGTTATTGTTGCAGCATCAGGCGGACGTTCATAGCCGTGCCAAGGGTAATGGTACTCCTTTGACGCAGGCGGCGGCTCAAGGGCATTACCAGGTAGTGCAGTTATTGTTGCGGCATAAGGCGGATGTTAATAGTCACTCCTCTGGTCTTGCTACTCCTTTGACGCAGGCGGCTATTGCAGGACATTACCGGGTGGTGCTGTTATTGTTGCGGTATAAGGCGGATGTTCATAGTCGTGACGTTAGAGATCGTACTCCTCTGTTCTGGGCCAACAAACGAGGGTTCTGGAAAATTGCTTTTGAACTGATCCACTACGGCAGCTGTCCAGAGAGAAGTCTGGCACCGAATGTTATCAGTACAGTTACTCAGAAATTTGGCTTCAACCCGCAAGAAACTACTCTCAGTCTGGAAAGTTTGTGCAAGAGGAGGCTGCATGATTTGCTTGATAGACGAACAATATCTTCTTTAAATTTGCCTTATTGTTTGAAAAATGCACTTCTGAAGGAAAATTTTTTCCCATAAGTCCATGGCCTCCGCAGTTCAGCTGCCTGGCTCCTTTATAACCAGAGCGACAGATTCCCATGTTCCACAAAAGAGCCTGAAGTCAGTTCATATCCCGGACAGCGCTCAGTCAGTAAACGGATTACCCCCTGAACTTTTTCATATCGCCTGGGGACATCTTCCGCTGCGGCGTCATGATAGATGATCGCCAACGACAACAGGTTTTTTCAGATTCAGAGAAATACATCAGATCGAATTTCTCCAGTAGCTCGATGTACCACATCAGATTGTTCCGGGCCAATATATGGCCGCAGGTGTGATCCGGCTTCCATACCCCATAAAAATGAACATAAAAAACATAAAAAGGACACCCACTTTTATCGGTCGAAAAGTCTATGGGTGTCCTTTTTTTCTCTGGCTCCGTTTACAGGCTGGATAGCGTTTGTTGTCCACAGACTTCGCTCACGGCCTTCCACAATCAGCCTGAGTTGTTGCTGAACTCCGGGGGGAAGACGACGATAATCTTTTGGTTTCAGAGCCAGATAAATGGGTTGTGAAGAAGGTTCGGTAACCGCTTTATCCAGTATTGCAAGAAGTGCCTTTTCGTCCCTGATTTCTATAGCTTTGCCACTGGAATAAAACTGTCCGGAGAAAGGTCGTTTCGGCCAGAAATAGAGGGCGGAGAATGAAAAATCCGGTTGCTGCCTGTACACATCGAGGATGCCTGCGGCGGAGTTTTTGTGATCCTTGATGGTGATACAGATCACCAGGATCAATAGTGGCACCAGGCTGCCGGGCAAGGCTAGCCAGTAACGGAGTTTCCGAGGATTTCCCACAGTCCGCCCAGTGGCGGACATCTTATTAACCATGTCGCCCAGGTAGTCGGCGATCAACAAAGCCAGAGCTGGAATACCCGGCAATACATATGTCCACAGGATATTACTGGCCATAGTGAAGAACAGCATCGGGCTTAACATCCAGCACCAGAGAAACAGCCGCCACTGCCGGGTCTGGTTAGCAGCCTCTGTACACTGACTGGTATGACTATCCGTCATCTGTCGACTTTTCCACCAGGCCAGGGGTAATACAATATTCCAGGGCAGGGCGGCTCCCAGCCAGAGCAGCCAGATCATGCCTTTGGGTTGAATATGGGCAGAGCCATAAAGGTCGCCCTCCCAGCCCCCTACCAGGAAACGGCGGAAATGTTCACCAACAATAAAGTAATCCAGAAAACCGGGGCTTGCCCGCTCTGCCAGAACGTACCAGGGAACGGTAATTGCCAGCATTAAACAAGTGCCTTTTATCCAGGGAAGCCTAGACCAGATAGTCAACAACCGTTGTTCAGGCAGGCACCAGAGAAACACAGGTATTCCCGTTAAAATAAAAGTAATGGGACCTTTTGCCAGCAAGCCTATGGCCAGTCCCACAAAAAACAGGTAACCCCAGATAGCTGCACCGGGACGAAACCAGGACTGCCAGAATGACACCAGGGTCAGGGTGGTACCGGCTAACAGAACCGTATCGGTCATCACCGCACCAATGCTGATGGAAAAAACGACGGTGGTTGCCAGCACAGCTAACGCTATGGCTGCCCGGATACGGTCACCCTGGTCAGCGGCCAGTTTCCAGACCAGCGCCAGCACCAGCATCCCTGTCAGAAAGTGTGGAAAACGGGCGCTGAATTCACTGACACCGAAGAGTTTGAAACTGATAGCAGAAAGCCAGGTGTGCAGGGGAGGCTTACCCCAGAACGGGACATTGTAGTCAAACTGGGGCGTAATCCAGTTGCCTGTTTCAGCCATAATACGGGCAATCTCACCGTACCGCGCTTCTGTGGTATCCATCAGCGGATAGAGACCGAGACTGATTAAACGAACCGCCAGTGCAACCACAACCACCATTATGGATAACTGAATTATACGTAATGCCAACGACTTCTGACTGTGCATCATGAAGCAACCCCAGTTAGACGACGATTTGCAGGTTTAATGATTTTTTTCATCACCAGGTAAAGGGGGCGTTGTTTGGTTTCAATAAAAATACGCCCGACGTACTCCCCCAACAGGCCGATGGCCAGCAGCTGAACGCCGCCCAAAAACAGTGTTGCCACCATCAGTGAAGCGTATCCCGGAGGTGCGATACCCAGGGTAAGCGCCTTGAACACAATCACCAGGGCATAAAGCACCGCCAGGGTGGCGGTAAGAAAACCACCCCAGGACGCCAGCCTCAGGGGTTGAATGCTGAATGAGGTAATCCCTTCAAATGCCAGGCCAAGTAACTTAAGGTAGTTCCACTTGGTCTCTCCGGCTGCCCGGGGATCGCGATCAAAGAACAGTGCTTTCTGCCGGAATCCCGGCCAGGAGAAAAGCCCTTTCATATACCGGGTCTTTTCCGGCAGTGCATTGATATGATCAACCACCCGGCGACTGAGCAGGCGGAAATCACCAACATTTTCCGGGATCGGTATATCCGAGAGGCGGTTTAGCAACCGATAGAAAACGGCTGCCGACGTTTTTTTCAGCCAGCTTTCACCGTGGCGCTCACGACGGTGCATATTGATAATGTCGTAGCCTTTACGCCATATATCCACCATATCGGGAATCAGTTCCGGTGGATCCTGCAGGTCGCTGTCGATCAGGATCACTGCGCTGCCCCGGGCAGCTTCAATACCAGCGCTCATGGCGGCTTCCTTGCCAAAATTACGACTGAGCCTGATTAACACCTGCTCGCTGGTATTCTGGGATAACAGCTGGAGTTTGCGCCAGGTTTCATCACTACTGCCATCATCAATGTAGATAATTTCCGAACCGGTGGACATGGCATCCAGAACACAAGTCAGACGACGATGAAACTGGTCAACCACCGCCGCTTCATTGAACAAAGGCACTATTATAGATAACTCAACATCCGTTTTTGATTGTTGTTTTATAAGTTGATAGTCGTATTCCTTTGACTGGTAAGAGGACATTGCATAGAGGGACATAAACGTACACCCTGAATTCTAATAGATGGTCAGCATCTTAATTGGCAGGGCGTGAAAAAAATGTCCGAGACATAAATTTCACTTTTTTTATGATATTTTCCGCCTCGGTACACCCCTGGAATGAATCAATCCATCCGAACATAAACCCAGATGCGTTGAGAGGATACGCCCTATGCGCTTACTACTGGTGGAAGATAGCCGTGATGTTGCCGGTATCCTCTTCGACTACTTTGAAGCCCTTGATTACGAGCTGGACTATGCCGCCGATGGACGACAGGGTCTGACTTTAGGCCTGGAAAACAGTTATGACGTCATCCTTCTGGATGTCATGCTGCCGGGCATGGATGGCTTCGAAATCTGCACCGAGCTGCGCCAGCAGGGCATCACCACCCCCATTCTGATGCTAACCGCCCGGGATACCCGGGAAGATACCTTATGTGGCTTTGGACAGGGAGCAGACGACTACGTTATTAAACCCTTCGATCTGAATATCCTGCAGGCTCGGATTGAAGCACTGGCCCGCCGGGTTCACCCGGAACGTTTCCAGCAGACATTACGCTGTGGCTCACTGCAACTGGATATGCGCACACGGGAAGTGTTCCGCGAGGGACAGAGAATTATCCTCAACCCCACCGGATTCCGCATTCTGGCCCTGTTGGCTGGTAAAGCCCCGGCTACGGTTACCCGGGAAGAGATAAGTTATAGCCTCTGGAAGGACAATCCTCCGGATGGTGATATCCTGCGCAACCATATCTATCAACTCCGGAGCCAGGTAGACAAGCCCTTCAATAAAGCACTGATTGTCACAGTACCCAAAACCGGTTACCGGCTTGACTGCAATGAATAACACGGGGCGTAAAGGTATTGATCAATACTCAAGGCGGTCTTTCCGGTTTCAGATCACCTCGACATTTATCCTGATGGCCTCCGTGGTTGTGCTGATTCAAATGTTTCTTTTTGGCGCGGCCATCAAGGACTCTGAAGACGCCGTGATAGAACGCCGCCTGAGCTTATACCGGGATATCGCCCTGCGTGGATTCCAATACCATATGGATAATAACGGAGTGTTATCCATAGATTCGCTGACCACAGCCTACAAAGGGCACGCTCATTTACCGGATCATTTGCGCGAGAACATTAATCAAGGGTGGCATGGAGTTCAGGAAATCTCCCTGAACAACGACTCAGAAGAATATATGGCGCTGACAGTTTATGAACCGTCGGTAGCCAGGGACGAGCTGATTTATATTATTGAAAATATCTCCCAGCTGGAAGCCAATGAACATCAGAGTGCACTGCAAGTCGGTGTATATTCCATCGTCGGTATTATTCTTTTTGCCCTGACCTGCCTTTCCATGGTTTTTATTGTTCGGAGGCTGACGGCTCCCTTAATACAACTCAGTCATAAGCTGCATCATGCTGAATCCGACGATTTATCATTACTGGATATTCCAAAGTACGCGCCGGAAGAAGTACGACAACTGGTTACTAACCTCAATCATTACCGACAACGTCTGAAGCACCTGATTGAACGTGAAAGATCTTTTACCAGTTTCGCAAGCCATGAACTGAGGACACCACTGACGGTTATGCGTGGAGTCGCGACATTATTGACGATCTCTACCGAACCATCGTTTATCCAGCGACAGCAGCAGCGTCTGATCAAGGCCACAACAGACATGAATGACGTTGTAGAAACCCTGCTGGGTCTTATTCGTGACGCAGGACAGGAACGATCTGTCCCGACAAGCATTGGCAGGGATATTCTGGAGCAGGTGCTGGAAGATAACCGTCAGCTATTGACCAGCAAAGCGGTTGATGCCGGGGTTATTCTAATCAGCAAACCCATTGTCCGGGCACCAGAATCGGTTATACGGATCCTGCTTTCTAACCTGGTGCGTAATGCAATGGCCCATACGTCCCACGGCAGTGTCACTGTGGAGGTCAATGATCAATACCTCAGGGTCATTGATAGCGGAAGTGGCCTGAACACACAATCACAGACCCATGAAGGATATGGTATCGGACTGCTGATCGTTAATGACATATGTCGTAAATATGGCTGGACATTTTCACTGACCGGTAACAACGGGCAACCGGGCTGTACCGCATCGGTACAGTTCAATCCCGGTCCTGACCAATAGCCTCGAAATGCTACAAGGCATTTCCTCAGTTTTTCATAAAAATAAACCGCCGGGTTAACAGGTAGTTGAAAATAAGACCCACACTAATACCCAGTGCCTGAGCCAGCAGCGGCCAGTCCGACAGCGGCGTAAAGTGGATCAACAGCCAGAATGTACCTACATTGGGCAGAAAACCTGCTCCCGACAGCACCATATAACTGAACCACTGCCTTATAAGGGATAAAACAGTCTGGCCTGTCAGGGTTTGCCCGTAGGTAAACACCCGGTTGCAGAGCCAATTACAGCTTGCTGCTCCCCAGAAAGCAATAATCCGGGCATCCATCACCGCCATACCCGCTTTCATCAGGATCATTAACAACAGGCTGTCCACTACAAACCCTGATCCTCCCACTAGACAGAAACGCAGGAAATAACGCTGATGCTCCCGCCCTCGGCTGATAAATATCTGCATATCAAAAAACGCAACAATTAATGGCTTCAGGCTCCGTACCCTACATGAACCTGTGTGAAAGAAACGTCTCCGGACGCAATTTTCACATTACTCACGTCGACTGCGGTCTGATCATCACCCGCCATGTGAGTCCGTCACCCAACGATAAATAAGAAGTTACCCCTTCACTGAACCAGCTAAAAGTTCTGGAGCCGGTACTTGGTAAAGCCAAAGGACTTCTGGGAGATACAGGCTACTTCAGCGCATCGAATGTTTTGGTGTGCTTGGCATTTAATCTGAGACTGATGTTCTGCCTAAAACAGGAAAATGAAGAAAAATGGCTTGCACTGGTGCTCTATTGGCTTGTTTTTAGCGTGTATCTGGTTGGTTACCAACAAAAGCAAAATCACGTTGCTTAAAATGACGGGCTTCAGAAGGCTTGTGGGGACTTCTGAGGCCAGACTGGTCAAAAATCACATCATGAGCAGCCTGTGACCGTCAGTCCGACAGGCTGCTAGTGCACATAGGCGCTAATACCACACAGCTATCAGGAACCTCGGCAACGAGGCGCAGGCGTTTTCTACGGCGTGGTTTTCATTGGCTTGAGCGCAGCCGTCTTCTTTTCTTTCGGTTTAACGGCAGTAATCGCATTAATGTGCATCCCTTTTAATACATTCAACGCCTGATTCAGCTGATAATCCTGGGCCAATAGCTCCGCTACCTCTTTCTCTGCCTTACTGGCCCTGGCTTTCTTACTGTTGGAGACATCATCTTTATTGCCATTGCTGAGATGTCGTTGTAAATCGGCTTCCTTATACTGCTGAGGGGCATCAATCGGGGTTACTTTGGCACGCTGGACCAAAATATCCGGTTTAATCCCTTCGGCCTGGATGGATCGGCCATTGGGCGTATAATACAAGGCAGTGGTCAGTTTTAATCCCTTGGCTGCATCAACACTCAACGGTAAAACGGTTTGTACCGACCCCTTGCCAAAAGACTCGGTTCCCATCAGCACAGCTCGCTTATGATCCTGCAGGGCACCGGCAACAATTTCGGAGGCAGAGGCTGAACCGCCATTGATTAACACCACCAATGGGACGCCCTCTGACGGATCATCAACCGATGCGCTAAACCTCAACTCAGAGTTTGGAATACGACCTTTGGTGTAAACAATCAACCCTTCGCTGATAAAGGCATCGGTAACGCCAACCGCAGCCTGCAGCACCCCACCCGGATTGTTGCGCAGATCAAGAACCAGCCCGTTAAGCTTGCCGTCTTTCTGTGCTTGCTTGAGTTCTTTCAAGGTATCCACCAGCTCATGGCCGGTATCCGCCTGGAACTGACTGACACGAATATAACCATAACCCGGTTCAAGATGCCTGGCCCTGACGCTCTGGACTCGGATAACCGCCCGATCCAGGGCAATCTCAAGGGGCTTTTCCACACCCTCACGGACAATCGTCAGCTTGATCGGGGAGCCTGCCTTACCGCGCATCTTATCCACCGACTCTCCCAGGCTCATGCCCTTAACCGACACATCATCCAGCTTAATAATCAGATCCCCTGCCTGAATACCGGCTTTTGCGGCAGGTGTGTCATCAATGGGGCTCACCACCTTGATAAAGCCATCTTCCATGCCCACTTCAATACCCAGGCCACCAAACTCTCCAGAAGTATTTTCTTCCAGCTCCTTGAAGTCATCCGGTTTCAGATAAGCAGAATGAGGATCAAGCCCGCTGAGCATTCCCTGAATGGCATTTTCCAGCAACGTCCTGTCATCGACTTCCTCAACATAGGCTTTTTTGATGCGTTCCATGACTTCGGTAAAGGCCCGAAGTTCATCAAGAGGCAGCTTTCCTCTTGGCTGCTCACCATGCCCGGTGTCCTTGTCTACTGGAGACTGGCTGTTGATTTCAGCGGCAGGAGCCTTTGGGGTCTGCTCTTCCTGAACAGCCGTATCAGCCCAGCCATTGAATGCCAGTCCGGTAGCCAGCACCAAAGCCGATGCCTTGATAAGCCGGTGAAGGTTAAAAATCAAATTCATGAATGCTCCCGAGCATTATTTAATTCAGTGAAGTATAGAAATTACTTATCGGTATCACCGTTTGAAACTACACTGAGTTCGGGATACTCTCCGACAGTGGTACATGGTTTGGATTCCCTTTCTCACTTACGGCCAAGCCATAAAGATGGGTTCTGGGGTTTGCCCTTCAGGCGCACTTCAAAATAAACCCCCTCAGTCTGCTGCCCTCCACTCTGACCGCTTAATGCCAGTGGCTCACCCGCCAGCACGGTATCACCTTCCTGCCTGAGAAGGGTGTCATTGTGAGCGTACAGCGTCAGGAAATTATCGCCATGGTCAACGATCGCCAACAGGCCATAACTGCTCAGCCAGTCGGCAAAGATAACCCGGCCATCATGAACGGCATTAACCGTTGTTCCGGAGGTTGCGGCAATGAACATGCCCTGCCAGCGCATGCGTGTTTCCGGATTCTGATCGTTGAACTTAAACAACACACGTCCTTTTACCGGCCATAACAGCTTGCCTTTACGACTGTTGAAAGACTCACTGTTACCGAGCTGCCGACTGATAATACTGGCCAGCACCTTATCCAGCTTCTCTCGCTCCTGTTCTAGCTGTTTAAGCGCTTTTCCTCCCTTTTGATAACGACTCGCCAACTCACTCAGCCGCTGTTTACGTTCAGACTGCTGTTTGACCAGGGACTGTTTTTTCTGGTCAATCACGGCTTTTTCCTGATTCAGTCGGGTGATGAGGGTTTGCTGGTCATGTTCCACAGATTTCAGTTCCGCAACGGTTTTCTCATACTCCCGGATGGACTGAAGTTGTGCCTTTTGAAAGTAATCAAGATAAACCAGTTGTCGGGAAACACTGTCCGGATCTTCCTGGTTCAGCAATAGCTTGATGCGGCTGTCACCCAGACTCTTATAAAGCGATTGCAGACTCCGGGCAACCTGAACCTTCTGCTGCTCACTCTTTGCCGTCAGTCGCTGCTGACGGCTCTGGAGCTTTTTTATTTCGCCCTGCCCCTCCTTAAGGCGAGCTTCCAGAGTGATGATATCGGTGTTCAGTTGTTGAATGGCCTTGTCGTTCTTCTGAACCTGTTTCTGGGCAGAAGTTCGTGCCGCATTGAGGGATTCCAACAGTTCTTTCGTATGTTGGATATCACCTTCAATGGCTTTGATTTCTGCCTCGGTTGCCACCTGTTCATTACTGATGCCCAACTGAGGAATGATTGAGCAGGCAGCAAACAACAGTGCTGTGAACATTTTTTTATATCTGCCCGGGAGCAGCGAATTGAAGAGTATCATGGCAGGCGTCTTTGGCTATTGGCGAAAACCCTATCAGTATGCCTGCAATTAAAGATCAGATATAGACAGGGAAAAGGTGACACTCAATTCGATGAGTTTCACGGGCGTTACTGTTCAGGCAAGGCGGCATTTCGGATAGGGTCGCGTTATAACTCAGCCCTACCGGCACCTATGATACTACTTTTCATAACCAGCGCCTCAAATCTTCAGCCGCAATAGGGAGTGAGAAGTACCATCCCCACATCATCTTCCCGGAGTCAGTTTGTGACTGTCATTGATTGACTTGAGCGATATTTTCATTCTGCACAAAAGGTTTTTCGTATTACCCTGCTCGAAATCTAACTGAAATAGGTTATTGATCAGTTTTGTGACATTCATCATGGTCCATTTACGGGCATTAATGCCAAAATCAGAGGGTTTCTGGCTTTCCAGGATTGTCCTGAGTTCATTTTTTTGTTTATCCATTATGCGATGAGCCTTCTTGGCTTTCTTGCTGGAGATGTGATCAGATGTTGAGCTAAATACTCCACACAGTGGCCGTGGCACTGGATTTTGTCTAAAGAGTCTGGACAGTTCCAGCTCTTTCCTGTTTCCCGACAAAAAATCCCGAATATACTCATCAAGGGCATTTTTAGGTAAGACTTCTTTCGCTTCCTCAATCAGAACCTGATATGCATTTAACTCCGCTAAACGTTGAAAGTACTCCTGCTCCCGGGTACAAGAATCCGCTGTTGCAGTTTCCGGAGGGTTATGGCAATCCATATCATTAGCAGTCGGAGGGGTTCTTTGCTCACTGTTATTTCCGGGAAAGTCAGTTTCTGCTATTGGCATTTCATATCGTTCGAACGTCTGATTACTCATTATGTTGAACGATGGTTCAGAATTTTCGCTGGAACCATAATATTGCTGACCTGTGAAGCCCTCGCCAAAATACCCCCCGGAATAAACAGGCTGAACAGAACGATAACCTCTCTCAAAACAGCAAGCATCACCTTCCATCCGGGCACCCGCACTGGCAGCCATTGCCCTCATGGGTACCACCTCTATGCAATGATGTGTGCAAAAGCGGGCAGGTTCACCCACAATCCGTGGTAACTCAACGTTGCCATAACTTACGAAGGTCGGTTTTGGAGCTAAATAAATAAATCCGGGATAAACCATGAAGAAAACCCAAATAAAAAATAATTAACGTGACTGGTATCAACTAGACAACTAAATTGGCAAGAAATTTCATAAGTTCGAAACATTCCTCTGATACAATAAAAATTGCATTATGATAAAGCAGGTTTTCATGAAACTGACTTTTCTGGGAACTTCGGCCGGCATGCCAACCACCGAAAGAAATGTCACGGCACTGGCACTGGCCATCGATGATGCCAGACAATGGTATCTTGTGGACTGCGGTGAAGGTACGCAACATCAGCTGCTTCGCTGTCGCTATACCCTCAACAATCTTAAAACCATCTTTATTACTCATGTTCACGGAGATCACATGTATGGCCTGCCGGGGCTGATTACCTCTGCCAGCATGCAGGGGCGGCAGGCACCCCTGACCATCTGCGCACCTGACGGCGTTCGGCAGTTTGTTGAGGCTGCATTACACTATGCCGATGTTCTGGAACTTCCATTCAGTATTGAGTTTATTCGCAGTGACCAGCCGACTTTTCACTATAAGGATACCCGGGTTGCTGTCACGGCTCACCGGCTCTCCCATCGTGTGCCAAGCTTTGCCTATCGTTTTGTGGAAAAAACACTCAGCACCCAGCTGAACATTCAGCAACTGACGGCACTGGGCGTTCCCAGGGGAGAGCTATGGGGGCTTTTGCAAAAAGGGCAGGCCATTACTCTTGAAGATGGCCGGACGATACTCCCTGAACAGGTTCTGCAACCACCACCCGCCAGCCGGGTTGCCATTATTGCAGGTGATAACGATAAGCCGGAATTGCTTATCGATGCACTGCAAGGCAGCCATCTATTGGTTCACGAAGCCACACTCACCGAAGCCGCCCTGCAAAAAGCCGGACCAGTCTGGATGCACAGCTCAGCCCGAATGGTTGCTGAAGCAGCAGAGGCCAGCGGTGTTCCCAATTTAATTCTTACCCACTTCAGTGGCCGTTATCAGCGTTCTGCTGAGGCTGGTGCCAACAGCATCCATGCGTTAAAGGCAGAAGCTGAAACGTACTATTCGGGTAATACAGGCATGGCCCGTGATTTCAGTACCTGGGTAGTGGATAGGGACGGTCGGCTGGTTGAAGCAGATTGAAATCTGGATTTCCATCCTGGTAAGAAGGTTTTTGAAAAGGAATACCTCCCCCACGGGCAGCGTTTATCCCTTACCTATTTTTTCCTTTTCACTCTGAGGTCTGCGCTGATGCCAAACATATTTACATCGATATGTTCTAACACCATGAAGTCATTGCCAGAAGTGATAAAACCAGAACGGGGCGCATGATCAAGAACTGATTCTGTCTCACTGTGATCAAACACCAGGTGTTCACCGCTCACGGCAATAACAACATCTTCCATGGTACGGTGCAGCACATCTTCGGATACGTTGATAACGATCTTTGAGTCAGAAGTAAGTTTGATTTTTCCAGTGGCTTTAATCAGGGGCTTATTCCAATTCTCGGGCCCACTCCAATTATAATCTTCTGGAAAATAATTAAGTTTTGTTATGGTGATATAAGTGGTTCCTCCGGAGCCATCAAAGTCAGCGACGACGGACCCCTGTTCAAACGATAACGTACCTTTATTCGTTACATTACCACTGCTGTTTATAACCCCAAGGGATGCGACCGCCCCCATGTTGTTAATAAAGTGCCCATCACTCCAGTAACTGCCAGCGGTCAGTGTTCCTTCATTGGTGGCGGTCAATGTACTTCCGGAAATATTCAGCCCCATAGCGACATTAACTGAGCCACCCGCTCTATTGGTAAAAGGGCCGTTGACATTCATATTACCGTTTATGTTGATTGAGCCAGCGTTATCGATACCGGCAGAATCATAATTTTCGCTCAAAGAGAGCATATTGCCTCGCGGCATGACCTCTTCAGCCGTCGCTGGAGAAGCCAGCGCAGCGGAAAGCCCCGCCATGACAATGAATCTGAGCACTGGTTTTTTATACCTGTCCATGGGTCTTATATCCTTTTTCCGGAGTTAAACAATAGAGATTTCAGTTCATTCGTTTTTCTGTCGGCACGCTCAGGGAGTAATTTAAAAATGGAGGTGGCTATCGCAAAAAGCAGGCCTCGACGATAGCCGGTGAAGTCTATTCCGGATTAAAAATCCAGCATGTAGTCCTTGGTGTTTACCTGGGTTTTCAGCTCTCCATTCGCTTGCAGATAGTCAGCAAATGCCTGATAACGGCCTGCATCCCTGGCGGCAGGTCGCAGATCAAAACGGGGAATGGTGTCAAACCAGGCGCGGCGGTTCAGTTCATTATCCAGTTTCTCCGGGCTGTAATCCCTGAAGATCTCCCAGGATTTTTCCGGGTTATTCACAATATATTGTGTGCCCAGTTCAATCGCCCTGAGAAAACGACGAATGGCGTCTTTATCGTGCTGCTTGCTGTTGGCGATAAAAATCAGTTCATCGTAAGGCGGAATATTGTTTTCCTCGTAATAGAACATACGGCCCTTACGCCCTTCAATCGCCAGCTGGTTCAGTTCGAAGTTACGATACGCGCCCATGATGGCATCCACCCGGCCACTCATCAGGGAAGAGGAGAGGTTCCAGCCCACATTGACCAGTTTTACATCCCCGGCACCAAACCCGTAAGGTGCAAACAGCGTGTCCAGAATGGCATTCTCTATGCCGCCAATATTCAAACCGATGGTTTTACCTTTCATATCCTTCAGGGATTTGATCGGGCCATCATCCAGAACCAGCAGGCCGTCCAGGGGGGTGGCCACCAGGGTTCCGGCCCAGGCAAGGGGAAGGCCGTTGGCTACCCCGTGAATCATGCTGGGCTGATAGTAAACGGCAAGATCCACCTTTTCTGCCGCTACTAATTTGGGAGGAAGGTTGGGGTCCGCCGGCTCCTGAATCTTCACCGTAAGCCCCTGGTCTGCAAAATAGCCATTCTGCCGGGCAATGATGATGGGGCCGTGATCCGGGTTGACAAACCATTCCAGCATCAGGGTCAGCTCTTCCAGCTCCCTGGCTGGTGTGCTGCTGGATACCTGGCTGCTGGCACTGGCCTGCAGGCTGAAGGACAGCAGCCACGCCATTGCCCATAAAAAAGTGTGTTGCATCAGTTTATTCATTTCTTATTCCTGGGAAGTCTCCGGTTGCCACGGAATGAGTCTGCGTAAAACACGGTCGGTAGTGTAGTAAAGGGTCACGGAACAGAAGGCCAGCACGGTGAGCGCAGCAAACATCTGGTCAGTCCAGAGTCGTGCATTGGCCTGAAGCATCAGGTAACCAAGGCCAGCGCTGGAGCCAACCCACTCCCCGACAACGGCACCAATCGGTGCCACTACAACGGCTACCCGCAGCCCGGAAGCCAGGGCTGGCAGTGCCGCAGGCCAGCGGATATGACGCAGAATGGCCAGCCGGTTGCCGCCCATGGTCTGGGCCATATCCAGCCAGCCCTGATGGGTATGGCGCAGTCCGTCATAGCAGCAGGTGGCCACGGGGAAAAAGATCACCAGAATGGTCATTACCACTTTCGACGTCAGACCGTATCCAAACCAGAGCATCAATATTGGTGCGAGAGCAAAGACCGGAATGGCCTGGGTAATCAACAATGGCGGCAAGAGCCAGGGTCTTAATGCGGTAAAATAGACCAGCACCAGTGCCAGAATAATGCCCAGCAGAACACCAAGTAACAGACCCAGCAGCATTTCACTGAGGGTAACCAGCGTGTGTTCCCACAGCAGGCTGGCATTGTCAACCATGCTGTTGGCCACCGCCAACGGACCGGGAAGGATATAGGATGGCATATCAAAGGCCATCACCAGGGTATGCCAGAGCACCAGCAGGCCAACAAGAACGACAAAGGGTTTGACGGAGTCTTTCATTCTTTATGGTTCTCCGGACTGTTCATCAAACGACTCATGACGTAAACGATCCAGCAGTTTGCCCTGTAATGCCATCAGGCCATTATTATCCAGTGTCCGGGGTGTTTTGCCCGGTGGCGTAATGGCATCCGTCAGTCGGGCCGGATGCCCCCTCAGGTGATAAACCTCATGACCAAGGCGCAGGGCTTCCAGGGGATCGTGGGTAATTAACAGCACCGTACGGTTCTGTAACAGCTCACAGGCCAGATCCTGTAAATTGAGCCGGGTGATGGCATCCAGTGCACCGAAGGGTTCGTCCATTAATACCAGTGGCCGGTTTTCCATCAGCGTCCGGGCCAGTGCTACCCGCTGGCGCTGACCGCCGGACAGGTGCTGGGGCAGAACATCGGCTTTTGCGCTCAGGCCTACCTTTTCCAGAATGGACATGGCCTGCTCCTGAACCTCGGCTGACAAGAGTGGACGACGGGTGAACACATCGGTCAGATTGCGACGCAGCCGCTGCCCCAGGGTGATATTGTCCAGTACCGAAAACCAGGGCAGCAGCAGGTCCTGCTGCGCCATCCAGGCGATTCGGTGATGAACCGAAAAACCGTCCTGACAAACCACTTCGCCCGTTGTCTCGCCCGCAGGCAGAGCGGCAATCAGACGCAGCAGACTGGTTTTGCCCACACCGCTGCCACCCAGAAGGCAGGTCCACTGGCCGCCTTTAAGGGTCAGGTTCAGGTCGGTAAAAACGCAGTGGTTGCCAAATCTCAGGCTGGCCCGGCGAATAATCACATCAAACATGCGTTGCGGTAATCTCTATGACCAGGTTCGGTAAAAGTGATGGACCGGGCCATGGCCAGAGCCGATGTTCAGATGGTCGGCATGGCCAATGGCACCGGCAATGTACTCTTTGGCAGACCGGACGGCATCGATCAAAGGGTAATCCCTGGCCAGCAACGCGGTGACAGCAGACGACAGTGTACAGCCTGTCCCGTGGGTATTTCGGGTTGCCACCCAGGGAGACTCAAGTTGGTGCAGGGTGTTACCGTCATGGAACAGGTCAACGGCCTGATTATTGCCTTGGTCTGAGGTAAGGTGGCCGCCTTTGAGTAATACTGCCCTGGCTCCCAGCGCCATCAACGGGTCAATCATGGCGATCATGGCTTCCAGTGACTCAGGTCGGGGACAGTTCAGCAGAACCGCTGCTTCCGGCAGGTTGGGGGTAATCAGGGTGGCTTTGGGAATCAGTTTGCCACGCAGGTTATCGATGGCGGCTTCCTGAAGCAGAACATCACCGCTGGTGGCCACCATCACCGGGTCAACCACCAGGTATTTCGGCTGGTAATCACTGACAGCGCGGGCCACCGTATCAATCACTTCAGGCTGGCTCAGCATGCCCACTTTGGCAGCGGCAATGTTCAGGTCGGAAAAGACTGAGTCCAGCTGCTCCCGGACAAAGGCGGGTGAGACGTCAAAAATACCCTGAACGCCCACCGTGTTCTGTGCGGTCAGCGCAGTGATCACACTGCAGCCATAGGCACCAAGGGCCGAGAAGGTTTTCAGGTCTGCCTGAATGCCGGCACCACCACCACTGTCAGAACCGGCAATGGTCAATGCGATGGGTGTAGAAGACATAAGCTCGCGCCGCTCCACAAGAGAAACTCCATATCATTAGGACTGGCGGGAACAACGGGCGGGGTGTTGCGGTTCCTGTCGGGGCAATAAACTGCATTTGAATAACAGGTTTGCACGACGGTTAGTACATCAGGGTTTTATCAGCTCTCAGGCCCGTCGGTTTCCTACGCCAGCATTATCTGGTTCAGGTTCAATGGGTGTATCTCAGTTCTGCCAACACTGGCAGAACACCCCAACCAACACCGGCGGAGTCTATGGGGTTTGCCACAGTCTGTCCAGCGATTGGGCGAATTGGTGCTTATCCGGTCTTACGGACCAACCAGAAATACAGCGGGTAAGGCAGGTGACGCAGAAGCGCCATGATGGCGGCAAACATTCGGGGGAAGCGAATCTCGAACTGCCGCCCCTTCATCCCTTTGACGATGACCTTTGCAGCTTTATCCACCTCCATCAGAAAAGGCATGGGGAACCGGTTCTTGCTGGTCAATGGTGTTTTGACAAAACCCGGGTTGATCACTTTGATATCAATACCCTCTCGCCAGAGCTCCGAGTTCAGGGATTCCGCCATATTGATTAACGCCGCCTTGCTGGCCCCATAGCCCGCCGCTTTGGGCAGGCCTCGATAGCCTGCCAGCGACGCATTAATGGCAATCACCCCTTCACCCTGTTTTTTCATGGCAGCGATCAGTGGCTCAAGGCAGTGGCAGACACCCATCAGATTCAGTTCCATCTGTTGGCGCACCACGCTGCTGGTAAACTCCGCTGCCGGTGAAGCGATATAGGTGCCGGCATTTAAAATCGCCTGATCAATGGCTCCATGATTAGCAATGATTTTGTTGACCGTCTCATTCACGGCCGTTTGATCAGTCACATCCAGCGGAAAGGGAATGATCCTGCCTGGCAGTTCATCTGATTGCCTGGCCAGTGCTGCCAGCCGTTCCTCATTTCGGGCACTGGCCGCTACGGTCATTCCTTCCCGGGCCAGGGCAATGGCAACGGCTTCGCCAATGCCCTGGCTGGCTCCGGTGATCCAGACCACCGGAGCATTAGAAGGCGCTGTATCCTGAGTAGAGTTCATATCTGCTGCCTTTATGGTTCTTCTTCTGGCCCGGGTTTTTCAAAGGCGACCGTCAACGTACCCAGCTTGATCCCCCATTTGCTCATGGTGGCGACATTCAGTAGTACGCCATCTTCCTGCAGGAACATCCAGTCATCAAAGGTCACCACCCACTCCCGGCCACGGATGGGCAGTCGCATCTGGTATTTGAAGTTAAAGGCATTGCCGGCACTGCGGCCAATGGCCTGGCCAACGATATCTCCGGCGGTTCCCAGGTACTGTCCATCACCCATAATGTTGACCTTCCAGATACGGGTTGACTCGTTACCATCGGAATAGATGAAGTGTTCATCCAGAGTCAGTACACCGTCTTTGACTTCTCCGGTCATCAACACCTTAAACCGTTGTTGAACATTGCCGAACCTGTCCTGAAACATGCCCCAGGCGACGGTTTCCCCAGCAAAGTAGTGTTCAATTTTCAGACTTGGTTCACTAGCTGCATAGTCTTCAATATTCATGGCTGAACACCCCGTCAGCATAACCGTCAATATAAAAAGCAGGGTCAGGAGCCAGGCTCGTCCCGACGTCCAATCTTTTATTGTTGTTAGCGCGACTCGCATGATGCGGACTCCAAAGGTTTGGTGAGTTTGTAGAGGCAAACATCAATACTCCTGAATTGGAAACCGGTCGTGCAGTAATCCAGGTAAAACTGCCACAGGCGTTTAAAGCGCTGATCAAATCCGAGCTGTTCAATGGCAGGCCAGGCCGAAAGAAAGAGCCGTTTCCATTCATCCAGCGTTCTTGCATAGTCGAGACCGAAAGAGAGGGAGTTGGTTATGGCCAGCCCGGCCTTTTTGGCCTGCTCTTTCATCACCCTGTCACTGGGCAGCATGCCGCCCGGGAAGATGTAGCGCTGAATAAAGTCAACACCGCGGCGATACTCCTCGAAACGGGCGTCATCAATCAGAATGGCCTGGATAACGGCGGAACCTCCGGGTTTCAGGCTGCGGTACAGTTTTTCAAAATAAACCGGCCAGTGCTCTTCACCCACGGCCTCAATCATTTCGATGGAAACGATACGGTCATACTGTTCATGGATATCCCGGTAATCCGTAAGACTGAACTGATGGGACTGGTTGTCCGACATCTGTTGTGCATAGGCCAGCTGTTCCTGCGACAGTGTTATCCCTTTGTAAGTGCCTTGGTGCCGCTGATTCAGTGCCCGGGCAAAGCCGCCCCAGCCACAGCCTATCTCAAGCAGGGAATGCCCCGGACGAAGCTCAAGCCAGTCGATAATAGTGTTGTACTTATTGCCCTGTGCGGTTTCCAGATCCTCATGCTCATCAAAATAGAGGGCACTTGAATAGGTCATGGTCGGGTCAAGCCATAGCTGGTAAAAGTCGTTGCCCAGGTCATAATGCGCGGCAATATTGCGACGGCTGCCGGAGCGGCTGTTACGGCGTATTTTGTGCAGCAACCGGTTAAACAGATTGCTGAACCAGTTGGCTGCCATCACCTCCTGCAGATTGTCTTCATTGGCCATGGCCCAGTCGGTCAGCGCTTTCAGGTCCGGAGTGCTCCAGTCGCCATTAATAAACGACTCTGACCAGCCCAGTAACCCCTGGCTGCCTTGCTGGATTAACCCCACCGGATTATGGATATGCAGACAGGGAATGGGGGTGCCTGACCGGAACTGCCCCACCATCACACTGTCGTTGCCATCAATGCGCAGCTCAATTTTGCTCACCCCCGCCTTGACCAATCGCTTTTCCAGCCAGGAGAGTACATTTCTCAGCGCAGGAAACCAGGGTTTGCTGGTGATCTCCGTGGAGCTGGTTGAGTTCATAGGTTCTTCCCCCTGTTCGCTGTATTGTTTTGTGAAAAATATTTTGCTTTCTCACCGTTCATCGCGGCGTAGGGCGCAAAATTTTTTTCTTTTGCTTTTGGCGTTTCTGCACGGGTATGGCTGAAAAAGAAATGTCTTGGTGTGTGTGAGTAAATCGATATGCCCTTTAGCCAGAGCCGCAAGGCTTCCCAATGGATGGCCGCCATGACTTTCACGGTTTGCAGTGGCAGCAGCATGGTCTGTTTTACGATAAAACGATCGGTGATGGCTTTGCGCAGCCCTTTGAACACGGCAGTGAACAGCTTGCCGCTGGCATCGTTCAGGTTAATGGCAAGAGTCACCTTTTCTTTGGGGGGCTGTATCCGGAAATGGTAATAGCAGTCCATGGGAAAGAAGGGGGAAACATGCAGTGCTTTATCGGCCTGTTGTTGAATGGTTCGTTGAACAACCTGCCTGCTATGCTCTATCAGTCGTTTATCGTCCGACTGCTTTTCAGGCTGCTTTCCAGACTCGACAGCCGCCACATAGGAGTGCCTTTCGCCAAAGGTATTGCTGACTTCATAAACGATGGCGGTCAGCTGTTGATCCCGATAGCAAAAGTACACCGCCAATGGATTAAAGGTATAGCCAAACATCCTTGGATAACAAAGTAAGCTGACGTTATCCGGTGTCTCAATATTATAGTCGTGAAGCAACCGGTTGATCTGTTCCCGCAACGGTGTCTCTGAGCCATCACCATGATCACGGGGGTAGAAAGACACAACATTAAACCGGTTAATGGAAAACAGGGTGAGCTGCTGATCCAACGCCTCAATGGTGTCCAGATCCAGCAACCAGGAAGCCACCTGATAAGAGAACCGATGCTTCTTCGGTTTGAACCGGTGGTGCATCAACTCACCAACATAAATAGAAGAACCTGAGGAAGACTCCATTCTCAAGATTCCTGCTGCTGAGGCTCAGAGGATTCAAGTTGCGTGCTGTCAACACCCGGGTCAAAAAAGCTGCGGCCAAACAGGTCCGGACGATGGAGCCGGTCATTTTCTCCTTTGACCTGCCAGGGGCGGCGAATGCCTCCAAGGCTCTCCGCGACAGCCAGGCCGGACTGTAGCCCATCTTCATGGAAACCATAGCCCATCCATGCACCGCAATACCAGGTGCGGTTTCTGCCCTGGAGCTTCCAGATTTTCTCCTGGGCTTCGATCGCGGCGCGATCAAACACAGGATGGTCATACAGGTAGCAACCATGAATCAGATCGGTGGCCGGCTCCTGCTGGGGATTCAGCGTGACAAACAGTGGCGGACCGTCGAGATGTTGCAGATTATTCATCCAGTAGGTAACCGCTGGCCCCTGCTCATTGCCGGGGTCTGATGTATGTGAACCCAGATAGTTCCAGCTGGCCCAGGCCTTTTTGTTGTCAGGCATCAGTCGTTCATCGCTGTGCAACAGAGCCTTGTTCCGTTGAAACGTAAAAGCGCCCAGCAAATGCTGTTCAAACTCGTCTGGCTCAGACAGCAGGCTGAGCGTCGTGTCAGCATGGCAGGCCATGACAACATGGTCAAAATGCCAGTCTTTACCCTGGAAATCGGTCAATTGAACCCGGTCAGAAAACCGTTTTATTTTGCGAATACAGCGATTGGTGAGCGCCGATGTGCCCAGATCATCAATAATCCGCTGCACATACTCCCGACTGCCTCCCTTCACGGTTTGCCACTGAGGACGATCCGACAGTTGCAGCAGGCCATGATTTGAGCAGAAGCGCAGAAAAGCCAAAGCCGGGTAGTCCAGCATTTTGTCAGCCGGTGTTGACCAGATAGCAGCGCCCATGGGAATCAGGTGATCATGAATGAACCGTTGACTGAAGCGCTCACGATGCAGTAGCTGGCCAAGGGTCAGGGAGGCATCTATGCCTTGTTCATGCTCAAGGCTGCCCATCCACTTTTCGCTGTTGCGATAGAAACGCAGGATATCAGCCAGCATCAGCCAGAACCCCGGACGGAGCAGGTTGCTCTTCTGGGCAAATAGCCCAGAAAGATCAGTACCAGCGTACTCAGTAGAGCCGTTGTTCAGAGAAACGGCAAAAGACATATCCGTAGGGACAAAAGGCACCTTAAGGTGTTTGAAAAAAGCGATCAGGTTTGGATAGGTTTTCTCATTAAAAACAATAAAGCCGGTATCGACGGGAATGGGCTTCTCATCGCCCACAGACACAGTGTGACTGTGGCCGCCAAAGCGATCATCCTTTTCGAATAAGGTAACGTTATGTTGTTTGGAAAGTAGCCAGGCGCAGGAGAGTCCGCTAATACCGGAACCGACGACAGCTATGTTCATTCCTTTTGTGGACACAAATGAGACTCCCTGTTGATTTTATTCGCTATAAAAAGGTTTGAGTGCCAATAAGTAATTCTTATCTACAAAAACCTTTCATCAGAGCAGTAACGTACTATGCAAAAAATTTACGAACAGAGTGGCGTAATGGTTCACCCATTTATATGGAAAATCAATCAATAATGCTTCAGCCACTGAAAAAAGGGAGCATGAGCGCAACCAGACAAGTGGAGCACAAAAACGCTCATTGGATTAAAACTTTGGGCGGGTCCGGGCCAGGTATAGAATTCTCAAGAAGAATATTTCCCGCTAAAGGCTATCCCCTGATCGTGCCCACCAGGCCATTACTGACGCTCTGAGCATGGTGGGCACGATTCTGGCGGGATCTCACAGTGGGTTGTTGGCACTCCTGATGTCAGGGATACCGGAGCGGCAAGTTCGGAATACATCAAAAACGAATTGCGTCCCTGGATGATTCAGGAAATTGAGAAAAAAGGCTTTGCCCCGGCAGAGGCGCAAGCCGTGGCGGATAACTTAACCCGGATATTTCATAAACTGCCCCGAATCTCGCGCACGACCACATGGATGTGGGAGGTAGGGCGACGCAGGATGCCAAAGCCGAGGACTTTGTCGCTCTAAGGGATTTTGTGAGGGAGCGTCGTACCGGGGAGTACGGTCGACTGAGCAAAACTCCCTTAGAGCGGCAAAGGACAAGCGAGAGCGGGAGCACGTTTATGAAATATCCGGGTTAATAAAAATATCCACCGGAAATGTGGATGAACTGCGCCAATCTGTCCGGATAAAAATCCCGGGAACGTAGAGAGCAATTAGCTCTTTCAAAAAATCTCGGAAGCGCACAGGCACCTGACTGAAGATTCAAATTTATTCAAACACCAGGCATTTTATTATTCAGTTTTGTTCTCAGCCTTTCGTACCAAGTTTAAACCTTAATTGTGTAAAACTAAAAATAATTGTGATTTTTGGGTTTCAGGTTTCAATTGAATGACTGTGTGAGTTTGCAATAAAACATCACTAGCCTCTTCAATCAAAAGACCTGCTATTAAAAAAAATTAAAATGAAAAAGCTATCTAAGTAAATAATTGAACTTTTCTTTGACCGAATAATCAAACTCGTCAGAAAAACTTTCAACAAGGAGCATTTATCATGAATTCACCACAATTTCCTACTCGGAGTCCGGCATTTTCGACACAGCCTCCAGAGGTATCAGGTTTCAATAAAGCACCATGCCTTAACGAGGGTGGGGGTGCAAATACGACAGTTGTAGTTTTTAATGGCAAAAATGTTAATAAATATGTTTTAAGTAATTTCTTCAAGGAAATGACGCAAGGGGGCATGAGGCAGCTCGCAGAGGATACTTGCGCTCAGGCTGCCAGAGTGCATGACAAATTCTGGAAAAGAGATAATCTTGTTAAAGACCTTGAGGCGTATGGATTGCCCGTAGACTGTAATCGCCGTGCACAATTAACGGATCGTAAGACCAGTGCAGTGATGAATGTTTTTCTAAAAGTAAAAGAAGAAAGCGAGAAAGCGATTGATCAGGGGGGGCGTGGCGATAATCTGGAGGTCGCGAAAGGTTTATGTGATCTTTTGAATGGCACAGATGTAAGAGTGGATGGGAAAATCCACACGCCCCATTTTGTTGACATGGAGTTCTTTGCTGGTGAAATGAACAAATGTCAACAGAAACTGGATGCCGCTCGCTCTGCCATTGGTAGCCTTGGGCAAGAGAGTCAGGGGGTAAATGAGCCGGGCTTGCCACCTGCTGAAAACCCGGCGTTTACCATGGAGGGAAAACCATTATTACCTCAGGGGAATGCTCCGACAATGACACCCTCAGCGCCACCGAACTACGACGTAGTTCAAGCTGAAAAGAGGTTAGCGGAATTGAACACTCAAATTGCTCTTTTACAGCAGGGAGTAACGCAGGATTTTCTAAGTCAATCTTTCCAGCACCAATTAAGTTTGGTTCAAATGGAAATAGTGAGACTTGGTTTTAACTTGCCGGTGAATCTACAGGAACAATACATTCAAGCTAAAGCCAATCTTGATGGCATCCAGCAACAACAGTTGGCCTTGCAAGAGGGGGGCAGGGTCATTGAGTTCCATGGCCAGATAGATGAGCTGAAACGGTCGTTGGCACAGAATGAGCCAAAAAACAAAACTGAAATAAAGGCACTGGAACGGAAAGTTAACGCGCTGGATGATCAGATTGGCAAGCTCAGTTCTCCAGAGTCCGGGTCCCATAAGGAAGAACTCAAGGAGCGATTGAGCGAGTTAAAGATCAGTATCAGTCAGCGGCTTTCAGTGGTTACTGCTTTCGAAACCCTGGCATGCCTGAAAAGTGACCTTGAGGGTTTTCAGTATCAACAATTACCAGCGGAAGTTAGTTCTTTTTCTGCCAAATGTGATGACCTTGATGAAATTGTCACAAAGCTTCCTTCTGGAGCGCAGCGAAATCAATTGATTAAGGAGTTCAGTATTCTTAAACAAAGTTTTTCTGAAATTCAGAAAAACGTCCAACAACATCATTTAATCACTCAGCTTGATAATGCTGAAAATATCATAAAAGTGATGGAATATGATGTTAGCGGTAGTCCTAAGTCGTATCAGGTTGAGCAGGCCAGAGCAGCATTGCTGGATGCCGAGTCGCTCTCTCTGAAAGAGGGTACAGATAATTGTTTTGCCAGGCTGAGTAATTTGAAGGAGAGGCTGAGTAAGTTTGAAAGCTCCGCAGCCGCTGCATCGGCAGCCGCTGCAACGGCAGCCGCTGCAACGGCAGCCGCTACAAAAATGCAATCTTCTGCCCGGGTAGATGCTAAGAAGGTTATCGAGCAAATTAATGAATTAATTAGAGACGCTGACGGTCGGTTAAGAGGTGAAGAAAAGAATCGTGAAGCCGTTAGTGGAATTCATCTTAATCAAACTCATATGGGTGAAGTTCAGTCGATTCTGGATGCGATCACTGAAAAAATACTCAATGAGTTGAATGGGGGGGATCTTCGTGATGAACGTGAACGATTGCAAAGTATGCGTTCGTCTTTGCTCGGCAGACTGAAAACGCTTCAGGGAGGAGGGGCAAGTAGCGGTCAATCCACTGCTGCCAGCGCTCAGCCTGTAAGTGGTAATCAGGATCACACCGAAGTAGAAAATATTAGAAAAGCGCTGGATTTTGCAGAAGCACCAATTGAAGCTTTAATCAGCAACCCGAATTCCTCTGCTAAAGATGATCTTATTACCAGGGCGAGAAGTCATCTGGAACAAGCAACACAGATGATTGGCAGGCTCACTGATAACGCACTCATACCTTTACGGACAGAGTTGTCAACCAGACTTGGCCGTTTGAATAAACAGTTAAATCTCATTGAATCAGGTGGGGGCCAGGGGCAGGTGACTCCAGCTGAGCCTCAACCTGAGGTTTTGCTGCAAAAAGGGGTCGCTGTGTTTAAAAAAGAGATGGATGAATTTGGCAAGAAGGGAACCGTTTCAAATGCGGGGTTTGCGGCGGCAGCAGGCAATATGTCCGCACTGTTAAGCAAATTTGCTCCATCACAATCCGCCAGTCAGTCTGTGCCGGGCAGCCATAACGTCCTCCAGCCAGTATTACCGCGTCCCCTGTTCAGGCAAAATACTCCCCTGCATGCAGGGCCTGCGATGACCAGACCTGTTCTTACAAATGGCGATAGCCTGGCGTTATTTGCCAGTGCGTTGAACTTCACGAACACGATCATATTTGATAACGGGTCCACGTCTACCGCCACTCTGGGCATCGAGCCTTCGTCTGAGAAGATCAAATCCCTTGTAACCAGCACAGATATTCCTTTTGGATCTCTGCCTTTCGATGTTAGGGAAAGAATGATAGAAGCTAATGATTGCGGCAATCACTGGCCGAAAAAGATCAAGCTTGTGCAGGTGTATGCTTTTGCTCCTGACGAGAGCGATTTTAACGGTGCCAGCTTTCGGGTGAGACTTGATAGCATTATGCCTGAGCACCATCGTCAAATATACATGCATAGCACTGTCGCACATAAATACAGCCCTCTGGGGGCAAATCTCCGGATGCCTGAAGGCTTAAAGCAAGGAAATCCTTTTTATGAGGCACGCTGGTCTTTAAATGAAAAACTGGACAGTAGAAATACAGTCAGTTTTGCCCATGGTTCAGGAAGGGATAATCATGGCAACCTGGAAGATATTGGCTTTACCCTGGTCGCACCAGTGCTCAAAGCTCTGGGTGCAAGCGCTGAAGAAGCGACATCCGCAGAAGCCGGTTTTGGTATCCCCTTCGGGATTGATTTGATGAAGCAGCCGCAAACCGTGATGAATGAGTTGCAGCATTACACAACGCCTTACCCAAGGCAGCGTTATTTTGGTTTTGAGGTGCCAGATGTCACTGATAGTGTGGTGCCTGATGGTGGTGCGCTGGATCCTGATGTCGTATCAGATTCAGAGTCCTTGGGTACCAGTGGAATAAATCCGCTGGCCCTTCATACAGAGAGCACGTATGGATTTTCTTCACGGATAGCGGCCAGCAAGATATTTGCAAAAGAGGTGGGTATCTTGTGGGTGAAAACGGTCACAGACTTACCAGATGTAAATAGTCCATATAGTCTGATGAACTGGGTGGAGAGTAATAAACCTGAGTTGAAAAATCTGCGTCTCCCGCAATTGTTATAGAACGTCTGACGCATGGGTTCAGGAGCAGTTGCCGTGTAGGGCAGTCTATTCTCGGACAGCCTCCTAGGGGAAGCGTGTTGAATCAGGAAACCTGTTTGGTGACGAGCAGGAATCCCCCTCCTTCAGAGAGGGGAGGATGTCAACAAAACAGGAGTCGGCGCAGGATGTACCGGCGATTAGCAGGGATGGTTTTCAGCCTGGTGTGCGGGCCAGTACAGGCAGGCTTGCTGGATGCATTCAACGGAAAAAAGCAGACCCCGCCGGAGGTGAAACCCTTCGAGCTGCCAACCTTCACCGGCGAAAAAGTGGATTACCAGGGCTACATGAACCCGCTGGAACCGGCCCCGGTGCTGGACAGTGACGGGATCTTCCAGCAGGCCGTCAATTGTTACCCGGAGCCGACCAGGTTCAATGTGGAGCTGAACCTGGAGGCCGGGTTGCGCTCTCGGGGCGTGGTAACCCGCCGACAACACTATCATCGGGAAGGAGTACATTGGCATTGTGGCCAGTAGGCCGCTGTTTTCCGCCACGGAGATGAATCGGAAGTATCTTCGCCGTAAAGCCACGTCAGAGCTTATAGGGCTACTTTATAACGGCCATCGCTACCCGTAGAAATCATCCTCTACAGGGTCTTAGAAACCCGCTTACAGGTGCGTGTAAAAAAGGGCATAGTTATTACGGATGAGCAGGTCGCGTTTATGGAAAAGCTGCTGGGTGCGCACAAAACGCTGATCCAGGCGGAAGCGGACATTACCACGGCCCGGTAAGGCATTACCGGGCAGTGCTCGGATGATAAACGGCCATTGCTCAATGCCTGGCTGAAACAGTTAGCGGCGTTGCCAGTACTGGACCCCGTCACAGAACCTCTCCTGGAAAAGGATATTCCCAGTGAACCCCACAACAGCAGCGACGGAAGCAACGACACAGGCCATTGAGCGCTACCTGGCGGACAACCCCGGCAATGAGCCACTGAACGCCCTTGGCATGACGGCGGACGGTCGGATTGTGCGGCTGGCAGAGCAGGATGAACAGCTGCGCCCGGCACTGCAGCAGGCCCTTGAACGCCAGCTTGAGGCGCTGATCCCCCCCAGGGAGGACAAGGCTTTGTGGGACTGGATTGTTGAGGACACGGCCACCATGGAATACCAAACCCTGGAAAACGTCTATGCCGACATCCGGAGAGACCGCAAGATACGGGAAAAATTGCAGGATACACTCAGCAAACAGGCCGACAAGCTGGAAAAAATGCATGCCTTGACGACAACGACTGATTACTACGGCCAGACACGCACCTGTGGGGAAGGGAACACCAACGGACACCCCTGGAAATACCGCTTTTGCAATGAATTTACCCAGAAACACTGGAAGTTCAAGAACAACCTGAAGGAAGGCAACATTAACCCGCACGAATTCTATATGAGCACGGTGATTGTCTGGCAGTACCTATGGGCTTTTGAAAAAAAGGGTTGGCTATTGGAATTGCCAAGCACCATTGAGCGATGCAGCATTACGAACCCGGACACCAATAAAGTGCTGATCGATCATCGGGCGGACTACGGTAGCGAGGCCTTTTGCAAAGCGTTCCTGGAAACGACGGACAACGGCAAAAGCACCGCCAGGGTGGCACAAGCGCTGGGCCTGAGGATTGACCGCCTTGCCGTGCTGTATATGGGCAAAGAAACCGGCAGCATCGATGAACCGCTTGAGTATGACCCGGATTATGAGCCGTTTTCCGTGGTTGTGCACGTGAGCCCGGACCCGGCGGTGTACGGCGCACCATGAAGTGGGTGAACCATGTACTGATCGCCGGGGCGGGCACTGCCCAATGTCTGGTTGAAACAGGTAGCGGCGTTGCCGGTACTGGACCCCGTCACAGAACCACACCCGAAAAAGGATATTCCAGTGAAGCCCACAACAGCAGCGACGGAAGCAACGACACAGGCCATTGAGCGCTACCTGGCGGACAACCCCGGCAATGAGCCACTGAACGCCCTTGGCATGACGGCGGACGGTCGGATTGTGCGGCTGGCAGAGCAGGAGGAGGGCCAGCGGCCAGAAATGCGCCGGGTGTTTGAACACCAGCTTGGGTCCCTGATGCCCCAGATAGACGAGACGAACCGGGACCGGATGAACCAGAACATACTAAGCACTGATGTACAAACCCTGAGGGATTATCAGGAGAGGATCTGGTGGGACTGGCAGATCCGAAACCGGCTATCCGTCTTGAAGACTCAGTATGCCGATCAATTTGCCGCCATGAATGAGCTGACCAATACGACGTTTGATCCTTTGGGAGGGATCGAGACCAGTGGTAGCGGGGTGCTTGAGAATGATATCCCGTGGATTTTGGACTTTAGCAATGTAATTACCCGGACGCACTGGAAATTCATACATAATTTCAAATTAGGCAATGCGGTCGCCAATTCTTTTTTCATGAGTAACGTGATTGTTCACCAGTTTGAAGAGACTTTTCACCGCAATGACTGGCCATTGAATCTGCCGACAATCATAGAACGGTGCAGGATCAAAAATGATCAAACCATCGATGTCTTGCGCCAGCACAAATGGAATTACCGCACCAACGCCTTCCGACAAGCCTTTCTGGAAACCACTGTGAACGGCAAGAGCACAGAAAGAGTGGCGCAGGACCTGGGGCTAACTATTGGCTGCCTGGACGTTTTTTATAACTCCGAGCCAGTTGAGAGGATTGATGAAGAGTTTACCATCCCACAGGCCTCAGGAAAGTTTAATGTGCAAGTCCATGTCAGCCCGGACCCGGCGGTGTACGGCTCACCATGAAGTGGGTGAACCATGTACTGATCGCCGGGTCGGTCACGGCTGTCTATGACCTGCGGCTGGTGCCGCCGACCATTATCGGGGCCACTACGCCGGACTGGATGGAGTGGGTGCTAAAGTTTGTTGGCAGGCCGGTAAAGCACCGGACGGTGACCCACTATCTGAGCGTGTGGAGCCTGGCCTGGATTGCGGCCCTGTTCCTGTTGCTGGAGGTGTGCCCCATATACTGGCGGATGGATGACAGTTTCCGGTGTGCCGTTGTCGCCTTATTCTGACTGCCGCTGCCATTTGCTCGGCAGCCGATTCCGGGACCGGGGAACCGGTGGAATACGGGATCAGCGCCTGTGTGGTGTTTGTGTGCATTGGTTTGATGGACCTGATGCCCAGTGGTAGCTGGGTGCCGTTTTTTTATGACTGGGCGGGGTATTATGAGAGTGGCGTGATTGATGGGTATGAGTGGCGGGTGAACCGTTTCAGGATTTTTTGAAAGGGATGACAACAATGAAGCCTTTACACGGAAATGGGAGCCAACGGTCGGCAAGTTCTGAGCTGCAAGCACAGAAAACCCTGAAAAGGCCAGGCATGGTCAACGAGCTGTGCAAACCCGGCCATTTGCAAACTGGCTGACAAGAGTATGGGAGTATTTCTTCACGGACAAAGACGTACAGGACAGACAGGCAAAAACACCCAGCGAGCCACTGGTCTACCACCATTTCCGGCAAGTCGATTGTGGTGCAAACGGACTGGTTGATCTGGCTTACCGAATAGAGCGGACAGCCTCCTGGGAGGCTGACCGAGAATAGACTGCCCTACTGCGGTGGCAGCAAATTGGTCTAAAAAGTCGGAAATTTTTAGCAAATAGAACCACTATTCACTAAAAATTTCCGACTTTTTATCCTCAATTTTCTGCCATCCTCGCTACGGGCGCTATTCTCGGACAGCCTCCCGGGGAAAGCGTGTTGAATCAGGAAACCTGTTTGGTGACGAGCAGGAATACCCTTCCTTCAGGGAGGGGAGGATGTCAACAAACCTGGCAGGATGCATCACCTAAACGGGTGGAGATATAAGCGTCAAGCGTTAATGAAGCAGATCCTCAGAGAAACGCTATTTTCTGTTGAGGAAAAGCTACGCAGGGCTTTTAATAGAGGTACTATGCAGAACAGTGGCTGTATTCACCGTAAAGGATCCTTATTGGCACTTTTTACGTATAACCACTTATGTATAAGAAATTTAAAGAACTATGGCACATCTTCGGCTTGTTGAAACCTCTATGGAATTCAAACCTGATCGGGTAGCGCAAAAGCAGGACTTCAGGCACGTTCTTGTTGATCTGGCGAAAAGTCGCGATAAACAGCTGTTTATGCAGATTTACGACTATTTCGCCCCGCGGCTGAAAAGCTTTCTGGTCAGGAAAGGGGCTAATGAAGAACTGGCTGAAGAGCTGGTTCAGGAAACCCTGTTATCGGTATGGCGCAAGACTTCCAGCTATGATCCGGCAAAAGCAACAGCGTCCACATGGATTTTTCGTATCGCCAGAAATCTATGGATCGATCGGCTTCGTAAAGAGAAGCCTGACATGCTTTCCCCGCTGAACAGTTATCCCGAGGCAGGTTACACACCCAGCATGGCGGCCTGTGATTCAGGGCGATTAAAAGATGCCCTGGGTGCCCTGCCTCAGCAACAGGCTCAATTGGTTTATAAAGTGTATTACGAAGGAAAATCCCATCGAGAAATCGCCGAAGATATGGACATGCCCATTGGCAGTGTCAAGTCTGGCCTCAGGCTCGCATTTGATAAATTACGGGTTCGCATTGGAGGTGGGTCATGAACTGCAATCACCACCCCGATGACAGCACCCTGCTCAGCTACGGTGCCTGCAGCCTGCCGGACGCACTGTCCATGGTCGTTGCCTGTCATCTGGCAGTTTGTGACCACTGTCATGACAAGGTTGCGGACGCTGAGCTGATCGGCCTTGGGCTGATGGAGCAGGAACCGTTGAAATCCATATCCAAAAGCTCCCGGGATTCGATGCTGGCCATGTTGGACGAACCGGTCGACGAGGCATATTTCGAGACCCGCTCAATACCAGACGATCAAACTGACGGCGATATTCCGGCTCCTCTGCGCCCGATGATTGGCCAATGGTTCAGTGATCTCCACTGGCGTACCATGGCTCCTGGCATGAAGCAGTTTATTCTGCCAGCTTCCCGGGGCAAACTGCGACTGCTGAAAATTTCCCCGGGCACCTTCATGCCGTCCCACGGCCATAGTGGCTCTGAACTCACCCTGGTCCTTAAGGGTTCCTATAGCGATGAACTGGGGCGCTTCTCTGTGGGCGATGTGGCGGATGTTGACCCGGATATCACCCATCAGCCGGTTGCCGATACCCATGAAGGCTGTATCTGTCTTATTGCAACGGATGGCCCTCTCCGCTTCAAAGGTCTGGTTCCCCGGCTGTTGCAGCCCTTTTTTCAGCTATAAAAGCTGCAAGTCAGGTCTTTAGCAAGATTTTTTGCTATTGACCTGAACTTTTATCTCGTCGAACCTGTCAAAAAGTCATTAGTGTAATTCCAGAGAGATTGTTTCATGACGCTTACTGCCCTCGTCGTAGTTGCTCTAGCTTCACTGCTGTCGTTTGCAATGGCGTGGTTCGTCTGCCGACAGACCCAGCACAGCCTTCGGTTGCAAATGGAACGGGAGGTGGATGCCCAGCATCTGCAGATTGCCCAGCTGACAGAGCAGAAAGCCGATTTGCAGGACGAGCTGACGGAACAGGGCGTGGTTATGCAGGAACAGCTGGACGCTGGCAAAGCCCTTCTGCATCAGGAGACGTCACGTCTCAACGAGCTGGCCCATCAGCATCAGGTGAAGGTCGGGCGGCTGGAGGCCATGCTGATTTCAGAGCGCAAGCGTGAAGCAGAAAAAAACAGGGATCTTCAGGATCGGGTGAAAGAGCTGGCTGCTGAGCGCTCTGGCCGGAGCCAGGCTGAACAGCGGGTAAAGGAGCTTGAAACCCGCCTTGAAGAACAACAGGCGCAGAACCAGAAAGCCCTGATGCAGCTTCAGGAAAACAAGGAAGCCCTCAAGCAGGAGTTCAAGCACCTGGCCCACGAAATCTTTGAAGCCAGGGGAAAAGTGCTCTCTGATCAGCACCATGAGCAGCTGCATTCGCTGCTGGCACCGTTCAGGGAGCAGCTGGGTGAATTCCGTAACAAGGTTGAAGAGGCTCACCGTGAAGACAGTGCCAGCCGGGCGGCTTTGAAACAGCAGCTGGAAACCATGCATCAACTCAATCGCAAGATGACCGACGATGCCGAGAACCTGGCAAAGGCACTCAAGGGTGACAAGAAACTCCAGGGCAACTGGGGTGAAATGCAGGTTGAGACCATTCTTGACAGCAGTGGCCTGATCAAAGGGCAGGAATACCAGCGGGAACCCAACTTCAGGGATGAAGATGGCCAGAACAAGCGGCCTGACTTTATTGTCCACCTGCCTGAAGGCAAACATCTGATTATCGACTCCAAGGTGTCGTTGGTGGACTACATGGCGTATGTCAACGCTGAGACCGATGCTGACCGTGATGCTGCCATGGCCCGCCATATCCAGAGCATCCGCAACCATATCAACAGCCTGAACCAGAAAGACTATCCGAGCCTGCCGGAAATAAAGGCCCCTGATTTTGTCTTTATGTTCATGCCGGTAGAGCCGGCATTTATCTCGGCCTTCCAGTATGAACAGAAGTTGTTTAATGATGCCTTTGAGAAACGCATCGTGGTTGTCACACCCACTACCCTGCTGGCCACCCTGCGCACCGTTGCCAATCTGTGGACCATTGAGCGGCAAAATGCCAACACCCGCAAGCTGGCTGACAAAGGCCGCCAGGTGTACGACAAACTTCGTGTTTTTGTTGAGAAGATGGAGAAGCTGGATATCCAGCTCGGCAATGCCCGCATCACTTACGATGATGCCATGGGCACACTGAAGCACGGTCGTGGAAACCTGATAGCCCAGGCGGATCAGTTTCTGGCACTGGGGGTTCGGGTCAAGAAGGAATTGCCCGCCAAGACTCTGGAAACAGCCGACCTGGAGCCACTGGAAGCAGAAGAGTTATTAGCACTTGAGGCGGAGGCACCGTCATCCCTTGCGCCGGTTGATGAAATGACTGCCCCTCAGGAGGCCGTGCCCTCTGTGCAAGAGTCTGCACCTGACACCGCAGAGGCCTCCACTTTCACAGACACCACTGAACAGGCGAGCACACCAGCAGAAGCCGTCGAGGATGAACCGGTATCCACGCCCGTTGTGGATAACCCGGTATCAGATGAAGCGGAACGTTATCCACAGGCTGAAACGGATGTAGCTGCTGACCGGGCTCCTGACAATACAGAGCAGCCTGATGCCCATCATCAGAACCATAGCTCACCTGATCTGGCTTCACTGGAGGCAAGGCCCGGTCCGGAATTTGCCCGGGCTACTGACAGCCTGCACCAGACGGATCTTCCCACTGAAGACAGTACCGTTTTGGATGAAGGTGAACTCCCGACTGCGCCGGACTTTTCTGTGCTGGAGTCCAAGCTTTCAGAACTGGGCATTGACATGCCTTCGCCTGAAGAGGAGCTACCATCTCTTGAAGCTGAACTGGCAAGGCTGGAGCAGGAGAATCCTGAATATTCCTGGCCAGACTATGAGCAGCAGTTCCGGTCAGAAGATAATCTATAGATTGCGTATTTCTACCCAGGTTGCCGCAGTTGAAATTTCAGTCAGCTGGTGGCCTGTTGGTACTACATTCAACAATCTCCTGCCATTCCCGAATCACAGTTGGTTCGGGAATAGTGCATTCAGAATAAACCGGTAGCGGCTAGCCATGGGGCGATACCGCTTATGAGTCAGGTAAATGGTTTCATACACAGCAGTACTCATATTCAGGATGCTGATCGCCTGTTGCTGGTGAAAAGCCTTCACCATGGACTCTGGCAAAACGGTAAAGCCATTACCCGCTGCCACCGGCTCAAGAATCAGGTTGATCTGGTTAACCCCCCCTTTTACCGGAAACTCAGAAAGATGCCGGAATTGAGCATAGTTTGATCTGAGCACCGAGGAAATATGATGGCTGGCATCGGGATGCATAATGACACCCAGCTGGCATAGTTCACGATAGTCGGCATTACGAAAACGAGCGGGTACTACGAGCAGCAATTGCTCCCGGTCGATAGGGCAGGTGACCAGTTCCGGCTCATCGGTCTGATGGGTAATCAGGCCAAGGTCAATGGTATTGTTCATCAGTTCTGACACGATCCTGTGGTTTGGAGCCACCTCATACTGCATCATCAGTTGTGGATATTGCTGCTGCAGGGCACATAGCTGAGGGTAAAGCCTCATGGCCAGCGCTCCCGGACTACTGAGCCGACATGTCCCTTCATAAGGGTTGTCCTCTTTCAGGGACTCTTTCAACTGTTCTTCACTGACGACCAGTTTCTGGGCAAAACGAAGCACCTTTTCTCCTTCCGGTGTCAGCTCAAAGCCTTTTTCATTGCGGTTAATCAACGTGGCCTGGTAATACGATTCCAGTTTGCGGATATGCTGACTGACACCCGGCTGCGTCATATGCAGCAAGTCGGCGGTGCGAGTGAAATGCTTCTGCTCAACCAGGGTAATAAAGGTCTTTAGCCAGAGGGGATTTACCATAACGGAATATTATCAACAGGATCAAAAAAGATAATTTTTTGTTGCCAGAATAAGCTTATAAACTGATGTCATTGCTGTTGAGGTAGAAGACAATGACAGACCGAGTATACCCAAGAACCTTTTCTCATATCGGTATTTCTGTTCCGGATTTGGACAAGGCTGTCAAGTTTTACACAGAAGTGCTGGGCTGGTACCTGATTATGGAACCCACCACGATTGTAGAAGACGATAGTGCAATTGGTGAAATGTGCACCGATGTGTTTGGTGCCGGATGGCAGCACTTCCGCATTGCTCACTTATCCACAGGTGACAAGATCGGTGTTGAAATCTTCGAGTTTAAAAACCAGGAAAACCCTGAAAATAACTTCGAATACTGGAAAACCGGTATTTTCCACTTCTGCGTGCAGGATCCGGATGTCGAAGGCCTGGCAGAAAAGATTGTGGCCGCAGGAGGAAAGCGGCGTATGGCAAAACCACGGTTCTACTACCCCGGTGAAAAACCATACCGCATGATCTACATGGAAGACCCGTTTGGTAACATCCTGGAGATCTACAGCCACAGCTATGAGTTGACCTACTCAGCGGGTGCCTACAACTGAGCCGGAAAGGGATACCAGGCCTGCAAGCCATAAGATGCAGTGTTTACCAAGATGCTCCAGCGGCACAGGCCGGTGGGGCTGGCTCTGTATTTTCAGCAAAGAGGCTATCGTGTCCGGGCAAAATGTCTGGTCTTAATCGCTTTCGGTAATTTTTTTGTTGGTAGGTATATATTCTTTTTGCCTTTGAGAGGAAGGTGATATAAAGTACGCCACCTGTTCGGGGCGATAAACGTTTTGAGCAAATGGTGAGGTGTCCGAGTGGCTGAAGGAGCACGCCTGGAAAGTGTGTGTACGTTAATCGCGTACCGAGGGTTCGAATCCCTCCCTCACCGCCATATACCTTTCTCTACCTCCTTGATTTTCTCTCCTTTTATTCTATAAGCTTGTTTCAGGTTTCAGTTCTGTACGATAAGTGTTTTCACAAAACCTGATGATCTGAAATCACTGATTTGAAACTTGAGTTTAAAGTTAACTTTTCTCTGCACACTCCGAGAATTCCACATTGCATTGGTTTAGTTAAT
>NZ_JAGHQW010000052.1 GCF_017744115.1 Salinisphaera sp. G21_0
TCAACTTTGCTGTAAATCTGATAGCTGGCCTCATAGCCTATACCAGACAACCCAGAAAGCCTCATATTGATGTTTCTGTACTAACAGAAGGTGTACCCATGGCTTTCTGAGCGTCGAACTCACGTTACTTACGCTTTCTGTATATTGCCAGAGGTTCACTTCGTGAATTGGAAACCCAGCGTATTATCTTAGGTGAGCTGGTTTTTCATCCATCTGGAACCATATCAGCGAAAGTCGATACGCTATTCAGAATGCTGTCAGGCTTAATCAGCGCCATCAAAAATACAAGATAACCATTCCCGGGAAACATGACCTCCACAGGAAAAACTGTTTCCAATTCCCAGCTCAAAACTCCCAGGGACTGAACAGTTTTGCCCCTGACTGTTCAAAGTCCCTGATGTTCCTGGTAACAACGGTCATTTGATGCATGATAGCGGTGGCGGCAATCATTGCGTCCCGCTCAGACTTCGGGCTTGGGATATGCAGCCGGTCATAGGTCAGGGCAATCGGGGTACCCAGTACCAAAATGCGCCTCTCAAAGGCGGGAAGCATTCATCAGTCCACTTATATTCCTGTTGGAGCGGTGCATCGACTGGAGAACCCGGGGAAATTTGACCTTGAATTGATCGAAGTGCAAAGTGGCGGGTATCTTGGTGAAGATGATATTGTACGTTTTGAGGATACCTGCGGAAGAGTTTGAGGTGATTTCATTGCATGAGTAACCCTCAGCTTAGTCATTGCCCTTAATGGTGGTCAGGGTTTGAAATCGGCATCGACCACCTCTTCAAATCGCCATGGGCACTGGTTCGGAAATGATGAGGCTGGTATCCCGGTTTCATCATGAGCATCTTCCACTGCATCTCCGTAGGCGAGAGGCAACATTTCAGGAATTTTTGATTTCAGGCCGGGGTTAGCCCTTAACAGTCGGCGTATCTGTTTTCTCTGTTCTTTGGTGGTGCTTTCCCAGCTATGGCCGGTGTGTCGTTTGTCTGGTTGGTATTGCCATTTCAGCAGGTGCATCAGCAGTACTGTCAGGCGGGATTGCAGTGCCCGGTAGTCACTTCGGCCCATGCCCTCGATTTCCTCAAGAATGTTATGAAGATCCAGTTCGGCTATCCGGCCACTGCGTATCAGTTCTGCCTGTTGCTGAGTCCAGCTGTAAAAGTCTGTCTGGTATAAATCCTTCATGGGGTGGGCTCCATTTTTTCTTGCAACTGGCTGCTGCGCTATCTTACTGTTGTTAAAGAAAGTATTTGCTCTGTGATTGATTAGCTGCAGAATTGGCATATTTAGACATTTTCCAGCATAGCATGGTTCCATTATTTGTTAAGGAGTTGGGTATTGACTTTCACCTGGATCGACTGGCTGATCGCCGGTATTGTTATCATCTCTGCGCTTATCAGTTTAAAACGCGGTTTTTTTAAAGAGGTTCTCTCCCTGTTGACCTGGCTGGCCGCTATTTTTGTTGCCTGGTCGTTTGGTGGTGCCCTGTCAGAGCGATTGACTGATTATATAGCCACTCCATCCGTTCGAGTAATGGCAGCCTGTGCCTTGCTGTTTGTGGCAACACTGATGGTGGGTGCGCTGGTTAATCGTATTATTGCTGAACTGGTTCAGGTGACGGGGCTGTCGGGTACTGACCGTATTCTGGGCATGGCGTTTGGTGGTTTGCGAGGCTGTTTGCTGGTGACGATTCTCGTTGGCCTGCTGACGCTGGCTCCCCTGGAGCAGGATCAGGCCTGGCAGCAGTCGGTGCTTTTACCCCATTTTATGCTGCTGGCTGACTGGTCCAAGCAGACGGTTGTTGATGTTATGGGGCCGTTGATGCAAAGCTGACGCCAGGAGGCTGTCCGAGAATAGACTACCCTACGCGGCAACTGCTCCTGCGTTGCCCTGGCTCCTGCATCCATGCAGTCGTGCGGTTGCGATAAATTGGTCTAAAAATTCTTGCTTCTTCGTCAAATAGCCCCGCTATTCTCCTCAGAATCAGAAATTTTTATCCTCAATTTCTCGCAATCCTCGCTACGGGCGCTATTCTCGGTCAGCCTCCTAGGAGGCTGTCCGAGAATAGGCTGCCCTACTGCGGTGGCAGAAAATTGGTCTAAAAAGTCGGAAATTTTTAGCAAATAGAACCACTATTCACTAAAAATTCCGACTTTTTATCCTCAATTTTCTGCCATCCTCGCTACGGGCGCTATTCTCGGACAGCCTCCTGGCTGATGGTTTTTACATGAGAATAAGTCAGTATCTTCTCATCGGCAGTGACCAGTGGTGCGGCTAATGATCTGGATAGCGCGACAATAATCCGGTCTGCCGGGTCTTTATGGAACTGGCCAGGTAATCGAGTGGATTCAATGGCCACCTTATTGCTTAAGGGTTCGAAATGCAGTGAATCCACTTGCTGCGCAAATCCCAGCCAGGAGTCCAGATCCATGGTCAGATTCAGACGACCTCTGTTGACCAGCATGGCGATCTCCCAGCTGGTGATGGTGGATACTATCAGGCAACCGTTGTTTTTCTGTTCCTGTTCAATGGCATTGCGTGCGGCTGTACTGAGTTTATGGCAGCCGGACAGCCACCAGATCAGGATATGGGTGTCAAGGACAATCAATGGTTGGCCTCCCAGTCTTCATCGGCAACGGGGGCGGTTGGGTCATCATAGAAAAGTACCGATCCTTGCAGGGTTTCCATGGGTGTTTTTGATGCCCTGTTGCATGGCTCTGAGATTCCTGAATAAGAGCTGTCATTAACTTCGGCAAAGGTATCGGTAATGCTCTTATCGTAAGCTACCTTCCCCTTTAATAAACCATGCCCCTTGTTATCTCCAGCTGTTGTATAAGGCACCAGCCGCATGACCGGCTTTTTACGCTGGGTAATGATAATGTCGGCATTTTCTTCCAGAGCCAGGCGCACTAATTCCGAGAGCCTGGTTTTCGCTTCATGCATACCAACGGTTACCTGGTTTGATTCTTTCGTCATGGTGAGTGTTTCTAGCTAATTAAACTAGTTTAAACATAGTTACTTGACCCGTATTGTGCAAAAACTTTTTCGCAGTTTGCTGATCTTAAGGTAAGTTGTGGTTTTCGTAATCCACTGATTTAGCGTATTATCTCAGGCTCTCCGTTATCAGGGATAAACGGGTTTAAAGTGATTGAACAGGCAATTTTAATCATTAGTTCCGATAACGATATTAGCTGATCAATCCTGAGGATGAGTGCATGTGTGGAATTGTCGGTATTTCGGCAACGGTGAATGTTAACCAGCTGTTGTTCGATGCGCTGACTGTGCTGCAACACAGGGGGCAGGACGCTGCGGGGATGGTGACTCTTGATGAAGGTCGCTTTTTCCTGCGTAAAGATAACGGGCTGGTGAAGGATGTATTTCGTACCCGTCATATGAAGCGGCTTAATGGCTGCTCCGGCCTTGGGCATGTTCGATACCCGACGGCTGGCACTTCCAGTTCAGCAGAAGCCCAGCCATTTTATGTTAACTCGCCTTATGGCATCGCTTTAGCCCATAACGGCAATCTGACCAATGCGGATGATATCAAACAGTCGTTGTTTGAAAGTGACCTCCGCCACATTAATACCCACTCCGACTCTGAAATCCTGCTGAATGTTTTTGCCCATGAACTGGCAAAAGAGGGTAAGCATAAACCGCTGGCAGAAGATATTTTTAACGCAGTAACCGGTGTTTACCAGCGCTGTGAAGGTGGCTTTGCTGTAGTGGCCCTGATTAATGGTCATGGCATGGTCGGTTTCCGGGACCCCCATGGCATTCGGCCGCTGGTCTATGGTAAGCGGGAAACCGGGAACGGTACTGAGTATATGCTGGCCTCAGAATCGGTGGCCCTTGATGCCCTCGACTTTGAGCTGGTGGGGGATGTTGCTCCGGGAGAAGCCATTTATATTGATGAGCAGCGTCAGCTCCATACTTTCCAGTGTGTGCCCGGTAAACTGACTCCCTGCATGTTTGAGTACGTGTATCTGGCCCGCCCGGATTCCAGTCTGGATGGCATTTATGTCTACCAGTCCCGCCTGCGTATGGGGCAGACGCTGGCCAATAAAATCCTCCGGGAATGGCCTGATCATGATATTGATGTGGTGATGCCCATTCCGGATACCAGCCGAAACTCTGCCCTGGAGATGGCAACCCGCCTGGGCCTGCCTTATCGGGAAGGTTTTGTTAAGAATCGTTATATTGGCCGGACCTTTATCATGCCCGGCCAGGCCATTCGCAAGAAGTCTGTGCGGCAGAAGCTAAATGCCATTCATCAGGAGTTTGCCGGTAAGAATGTGCTGCTGGTGGATGATTCCATTGTCCGTGGCACCACCTGTGAGCAGATTATTGAGATGGCCAGGGATGCCGGGGCCAAAAAGGTGTATTTCTGTTCAGCGGCTCCTGCCATTCGTTATCCCAATGTCTACGGCATCGATATGCCGACCCGGGAAGAGCTGATTGCCCATGGTCGTACGGATCAGGAGGTTTGTGAACTGATCGGTGCCGATAAACTGATTTTCCAGGATCTGGATGATCTGAAGAAAGCGGTATCTTCTCTCAACCAGGCCATTGACGATTTCGATTGCTCCGTGTTTGATGGTCGTTATGTGGCCGGTAATATTGATGATGATTATCTGGAGCAGCTGGCTTCCAGCCGGAATGATGATAGTCGTCAGGCTGAGAGTGATATTATTGATCTTCATAACGAAGGGGATCTCTGACTTGTTATGCTTATCTCCCGGGGTTGTTCTAAAGCCTTGGAGGACTCGTTCCCATGCTCTGCGTGGGAATGCATAGTGCGTGGGATCAGCGGTGTATATCTTGCGGGTGAAAGACCCGCTATGGAAGAAGAACCAGTTTTACCGGCTGGGAACTTAACCTGCCGGATTTCGTGCGGTGGTTGTCTTGGTAACCAGGGCATACGGGTATTAGCGGATTCTATAAATAGCGTTACCCCACCCATTGTGTTGACAATAACGATCAGTTGAATCAACTCTATATAAATGATTTTGGTAACTTCCATTTGCCAATTTTCCTAAATCTGCTTTTGCCATGATGCATCAAAAGTGTGATTCGCTGTTAGCATTCGATCTAGACGAAGTATGCTGTCATAATCTCGAAAAACTTTATCATGTCAAGGATGGTATTGTACCTTCTGACACAAGAATGAGGGAAGTTGTTGATCCTGCCGAGCATAAGACATCCTTCAAGAAACTACTCAATATTGTTCAGCGTAATGGTGCCCTGAAAGGTTTTCAATTTAAATGCGGCAAGCTAAAAGACCATTATCTCCTTCCTGTTGATGGTACCGGTCTTTTTTATTCAGGAACCTGTCGTTGTAATGACTGTTGCATCATGAATGAAGGCAAAAAGAATGAAGCTTATTATCACAATATTATGGGTGGGTGTATTGTCCACCCAAACCAGAAAACGGTGCTTCCTTTAGCACCCGAAGCCATTTGCAAACAAGATGGCACGGGAAAAATGATTGTGAAAAAGCGGCTATGCGACGTTTTTTGGCTCAGGCAAAACACGTCCATCAGCAACTACATCTGGTCATTCTTCTTGACGGCTTATACGCTGATAACCCCACCGTTGCTCTGATCAAGAAGTATGGCTGGCACTATATTATCGTTGCAAAAGATGGTAACCATGAGTCGCTTATTGAGGCCATGAATGAGCTTTATGATCAGGGTGAAGTTAAGCACCATACCATCGTTGATAAAGAGAAAAATACAACTCATAGATTTCGTTATGCTAACAATGTAACCCTAAATTTCAAAAAGCTTTAAATAAACCAGCAAAGCCAACACGAAAGCGATTATGGAAAAAAATACCCAGTTTGTTTCTTACCTTGATGATTGATAGTTGGGATGCTTTGTTTAAAGCAATTGCGCACGGATCCAAAGCCCAGAAACTGGAATTTGATACTTCATAACATTAAAAGATAGCCAAGGTTTCAGGGTTAGAGATAGAGGTTTTCCTCCAGCTAAAGTAGCTGAAGGCTTTCTTTTTCTGTGAATATTATGAGTGCTTCTATGTATCTGCTATAGAAATTGTCGTGTGTAATCATCGGGAGTGGCTGCCTCAAAACCCAGCGAATTAATTATGTCAAACGTGCAGGCAAGGTTCGCAGCTGAAAATATTGACAGTCTGGCCATGAAAACAACAGAACTGACTATTGAGGCGATTCGCAATAAGCCTATCCTGAGTGATGTACTGATTTAAAGAGGGATATAGCACTTAGCGAGTAATAGAAAAATCATATAGAAAGGGGTTAAAGTTGAATAGTGTTGGAAACAAAGGCGATATACGTCCCGAAACTGATAGCTCTTCGTCAACAAAAACCAGTTTCAAATCTAATAGCTATAGTTGGTCAGCTTCAACAACAAAGTTTGACACCCAGCCGGTAACGGCTTTTGGCCATCGGACAGTCTGCGAATCGACCAGCAAGCTGCTGTCTCCTCACCCCAGAGAGTCTGAGCGACAAGAGCTACTTCGGGTCGCTGAGAGTGGGCACCTGGCGTTTCGGCGAATTGAAGTGCATGTAGAAGAAGATTACTTCACTACCAAACGTGCACCAAGACCTTTCAGTCTGGCTCTGCCGGGGGAGATGATACCCGTCAAGCCAGTGCCAGAAGCGTTAGGCAGGTACATAGTAGGTATCAGCGATCCGCAATGCCTGTTCGTCTACAAACGTGATCCACGGACTGAGCGTTTGCTGGAGGAGCCAGACATGACTCCGGATACACTGCCAAAAAAACTATTATCAGATCTGCAGTCATTGCACGACAAACGTCGCGAGAATGCCAATCGAGTCAACTGGAGACTCTATCCTGATTGTTTCACCTCTGGACACATTCGAGAAGATGGGACGTTCAGTTTACCTAAATTGAAAGACGGCGAATATAATCCCATATATGATTTCCCGGAACTGATGCTCATTAACTACAGCAAGAAAGACATCCTATGTTTCTTTGTATACAAGGATAAAGAGACCAATATTTCTGATATCCTGCAGTATAAGCACCGTTGTGAAGAGGTATTGAGTCTTGAATCCTTACCTTTGGTTGTTTATTGCCATCGCACAGGCTCTGTGGAGGTCTGTTTTGATGATGAGCTGGACAGTGAACACCTGGCCAATAATGAGCGTTCTCTGGATGAGTTTGCGTTCTCACAGAGCATAGACCTGGATAATTTCAGAGCCCTGTTAAACATGCTGCCAATGCCTTTACGGGCCCAGGCGCTGAGTTCAAAATTAACCGTCCCACCCGATGTTATGCACAAATTGCAACAGGCTATAGAGCTGGTGAGTGATCCCTGTTGTTACAGCTATGAAAGGCTTCTGGAATTGAAACAGGGTGGATTGCCCATTGACCAGCGTTTTTTTTATAACGAGGCTGTTAAATCTTTGCTTGATATTCTCCTGGATACCGAAGTATTCAGACACAACGGGTCCCTGGATTTTGGAAGTACGAGAGAGGATGTGCTTAAGGGACAGCCAATTCGGGTTCAGCAGGGGGAAGAAGCTTACCGATTATTTCAGCTGCTTTTGCAAAGCGGGGCAAGGCTGACTCAATGGGGCCTGAGCCGCATCGACGGTATGGAACGGTTTTTGGAATATGTATTGCCAGTGGGCATATTCAATTGTTTAGTGGCTGCCTCTGCTCCATTTGAGTTCCTGACCCTGCAACATCTCAGACAACTACCTTTGACCGGCTGCCCGGGAAGCGTCTTTGAATTTGACCGTATCTGCCGGAGCAACAGTCCAGTGCAACAGCAGGAATGTCTGAAAGGGATATTACATTATGCGGTCACTCTGCCGAATCCAACCCTCGAACATATTCAGTCCAACTTATTGGCTCTTTTTCATTACCAGGTTTCCCTGGAAAAAGACGTTCTGGATAGTCTTGAATTCCGCCTGAAGAGGTATCATTGCCGGAATGGCAAAAAGGTCATTGATGATCTCTCCGTAGATGATTATATTCACTGGCTTGAAGAACTGTACAAGCAACGAAAAACGCATCCTTTCTACCAGAATTGGCCAGAACATGTCCGTCAGGCTCAGCAGGAAATAACAGAACTGAAACAATCTCTCGGTGTGGACGATTCTGTCACATTGGCGACACCCCTGGCAGCCGGAACACCAACGGCGTTGCAGTTTCTGGTGGACGCCTTCAGTAAACCCCCGGTCCTGCCTGATAATGCCGGCGATAATGAAAAAACCATCCTGAAGGTATTGCAGCATTATTACCGCCGTCCGGGGCCGGAACGGGTGATCAAGAGTCTTGGCAGACAAACCATGCCAACACAATGGAAACTGCAACACAGCTGCAGTCATGTCCTGCGGGCCAGGAATAACGGACACTGGTATATGGAATTGCTGGAGAAATTTAAGCAGTGTTCCCTGAGCAAAAAAGAAAAAGAACTCCTGTCTCTGGCGATTATCTACCATGATGCGGCTGCCGAAGATGTCGACAAATCAGAGGAAGAAACAAGATCGGCTTATTATTTCAAAAGAGACTTGGCAGGATACTACCCCGAACAGCTGCTGGAAGATATGGCATTGGCAATGATCAACAAGGAAAAAGATGTCGATGGTAGCGATGAGCCGAACCTGTCTGAGTCTGTGCGCTGGTATCTGCGCATATTACGCTTTGCGGATCGAATGGATATTATCCGTTGCTGCGGGGTTGGGGCTGATTTTCCCAGGATGATGGAGACTCAACCCTGGGGTTTTGATGCTACACGTCTTGACCTGCCAACGCAGTTACCCTGGGATTTTCGCTCAGGCTCTGGCAACCAGACTGAATTCCAACGTCATCTGGAAGCCGCCATGCACGGTGCAGCTGATCTGTCGCGGATAACCGGGCAACTTCAGGATCAGCGCAAAAAAAACTACGCCCTGATCTACGGTCTCAACGACAATGGCGCAAAGATCTCTGAAAACTTTGAATGGACAACTGAGCCGGTGCGGAGAATGAACCAGTTTATTGACGACAATGTTCGTCGCAAAATGGCTCAGGAGGCCGGAATTATTGTCTGTTCAGACCCCAGTCACAAAACCTGCAAGGCTGATCAGAACAAAGGGATCACTTATGGTATTCATAACAGCTGGTATGATCTGGCGCAGGTGGCGATTCCAACCGGAATGACACTGCTGGAAAAGATGCAGTACCAACATGACCCATCGCTGCTGAGCCCGGCAACACAACAGGCACTGAAGCAAGAGGTGCAGCGACTGAAGAGCAAAGGTATACGGATGAATACGGGCACCTTGAAGCAGGAAACACTGGCTTCGAAGAAAGCCCGAAAAGTGCTGAAACAGCAGGGTATTGCCGTGGTCAGGGAGAAGCATCGCTACTTCACCAACGATGACCTCCCGAGAGAACGGAAAATGCTGGTGCCAAAGAAAATAGCGCAGCTTGATGCTCAGAGCGCGTCGGCAGAGTGGGCCTGTAAAATCCTTTGATCTGGCTATGAAATGCAACTTCAGACAGCAGCAACCTGACGGAACTTTTCGCCAGCCAGTTACTCTAAAAAATATAACCCTTCGTCTCTCCAGTTCCATTTTTCCGGGTTTCGCGACAGCGTCGGGACCCGGTGTGGTCACCTATCCCTGAGTTGTCTCCTGGTATCGAAGGTCTTTTAAGCTCAACCCTAACGCCACATCATATTGTAACGTTGCCAAACGTACCGATAGCTCCGCTTGTTCCCTCTGCGCCAACACCTTTTTCAAAGCTCCTTTCACCTTTTCCCCATGTGCCACTTCAGGTTCGAATATCGCTCGTAAACTGCCAAACCGGTTAAGTAGCTCCGTCGCACCTTTCTTTCCTACGCCTTCCACACCGGGAACATCTCCAACGCCTGCAATACCCCAGTAGTCCAGTAACTGTTCAGGGGGCATTCCATACTCTGTGCACACAGAGGCACTGTCAAAATTCTCTTTCTGGAAATGATCCCGCTGTATGACCAGTGACGAATGGAGCAGCTGGCGGTAAGCCTTATCCGTTGACAGAATCACCGTTTTAACATTGGCGGCAATGGCCTTGTGGGTAATGGCACCAATCACATCGTCAGCTTCTATACCGTTACGACGAAATGTCATTAATCCCATCTCGCGGAAAGCATTATTGAATTCAACCAGCCTCTGTCGTAAGACCATCGGCATCGGCTTACGTTGCGCTTTATACCCCGGCAGAAGCTGATGTCGCCAGGTAGGAGGGTCGCCATCAAAGACCATCAGAATATGGCTTGGGTTGCACTCTTTGATGGCTCTTTGCACGGATGACAGTGTTGCAGATAATGCCCCATCCACCTGTTGGTTTTCATCGGCCTGAGGCTCCCTTGAGGGGATGGCCGCATGGATGCGACGTATCAGGTTCAGAGCATCAATCAGAAGCAGTGTTGGTGCCATATTATCGGTTGATTCCAGCGGTGAGTATTTACGTTTGACAATGATAACGGAAATTTGCTCAAAGCAGGCTGTGGATTTGTTCTGTGTTCTGGTATGTTAACGTACTGGCACAGGTATAAATTACAAAAAAATACGCGGTAATTCAGGAAGTTCCATGAATGATCATGATTTGACTGAGGCTTTGGCATTTGCAACTCAGTCCATCCGGGCAGGTTCGTTTCGCAGTGATCAGCGTGAGCACAGTGAAGCCATCTATCTGAGTTCAAGTTTTGTTTATGACAGTGCTGCCCATGCTCAGGCAGTTTTTGCCGGGGATGAACCGGGTAACGTCTATTCCCGCTATACCAACCCTTCAGTCCAGATGCTGGAAGAGCGCATGGCGGTGCTGGAAGGCAGTGAGATTGAAGACGACATTACCGCCTGTGCCACGGCTTCTGGCATGGCCGCTATTCTTGGCACCTGTATGTCGCTGCTGAAAAGTGGTGATCATGTCGTTTGTTCCCGCAATGTATTTGGCACAACATTCACTGTCTTTGCCCGGTATTTTGCCAAGTTCGGTGTGCGAACCACATTTGTTGATCTGGTGGACTATCAACAGTGGCAAGAGGCGATGACACCACAAACCCGTCTTCTATTTCTGGAAACCCCTTCTAATCCATTGAGTGATGTGGCTGATCTTGAACGGCTGGCGGATATTGCCCACAGTAACGACGCCCTGCTTATGGTGGATAACTGCTTCTGTACTCCAGCCCTGCAACGTCCACTCTCTTTTGGTGCGGATCTGGTGGTGCATTCGGCCACAAAATACATTGATGGTCAGGGACGTTGCCTTGGAGGCATGGTGGTTGGCAGGAAACAGCTTGTGGATGAAGTTCACTTATGGCAGCGGTCAGCAGGGGCAACCATGAGTCCGTTCAATGCCTGGGTGTTTTATAAAGGGTTGGAGACGCTCTCTGTTCGTATGGAGGCTCATTGCCGAAATGCTTCCGAGCTGGCGGCCTGGCTCAGTCAGCATCCGGCTGTGGAGTGTGTCCATTATTCCGGACTGAGCTCTCACCCGGGCCATGAACTGGCCAAAAAACAGCAGAAAGGTTTTGGTGGCGTGCTGGCCTTTGAAGTGAGCGGTGGTCGGGAGTCAGCCTGGAAAGTGATTGACAGTGTTCAGATTATGTCCCGTACCGCCAATTTGGGGGATACCCGGACCACCATCACCCATCCGGCAACAACGACACATTGTCGTTTGTCCGATGAAGACAAAATAAAGTCAGGCATTACAGAAAGTCTGGTTCGTATTGCCGTTGGTCTTGAGAATATTGACGACCTGAAAACCGATCTGGAAAAGGGACTCAGGCAGTTGTGGTAAGCCCAGTGTTACTGTCCAGGGATGGCGCTCTTAATAAGAACAAAGCTGGAATCATGATTTATGAACTCAACGCTGCAGAACTCTCTGGACGCGCTGTCTGGTGTTATTCGGGGGAAAGACCGGGAACTTCGGTTGGCACTGTGCTGCATGTTAGCCCGGGGGCATCTGTTAATCGAAGATTTGCCTGGTATGGGGAAAACCGCACTGGCATTGTCACTGGCCCGATTGCTGGGGTTGGAGTATCAACGAATCCAGTTTACCAGTGACCTGTTGCCGGCCGATATTCTGGGCGTTTCTATTTTTGATCGGGCATCATCTGAATTTCAGTTCAAACCAGGCCCTGTGTTTTCCCAGCTGCTGCTGGCGGATGAAATTAACCGCGCTTCACCCCGAACCCAGAGCGCACTTCTTGAAGCCATGGAAGAACGACAGGTGACCATAGAAGGGCAGGGCAGATCGCTGCCTGAGCCGTTTGTGGTGATTGCCACTCAGAATCCGTTGACACAACAGGGAACATTTCCACTGCCTGAATCGCAGATGGATCGCTTTTTGATGTGTATTCCCATGGGGTATCCGGATACCGACTCAGAAAAAGCCATTCTCCGGGGCGAGGCCGGGCGATTTCTTGTCAGTCAGCTGGGGCAGTCAGTGACACCGAAACAATTTTTGTTGATGCAGCAGGAAGTCAATAACGTCCACGCCAGTGATCTCTTACTGGATTATGTACTTCGATTACTGAAGGCCACCCGTGAAGAGGGGTATTTTGCCGTTGGTTTATCGCCAAGGGCGGGTTTGGCACTGTTGCAGGCAGCCCGGGCATGGGCCTATATAGACGGCAGGGACTACCTGATTCCGGAAGATATTCAGGCTGTGTTTGTTCCGGTTGCCACGCACCGGCTGACCATGCAGAAACAGGGTATATCGCCCGGTGAACTCCTTGCCCGCATTAATGCCATGGCTTGAGTGGTTCATCAATGAAAGACTCACTTGTTACTGCATCCCGGCGTCGGCTGAACCAGCGTTTTCAGCAGTGGGCTGATCAGCGCACACCCAGAGCAACCAGAATTCAGCTTAACCAGCGTCGTATTTATATTGTACCGACAGGCTCGGGATTTTTCTGGCTTTCCATGGTGCTGGTGATTTTTCTGGTGGCGGTTAATTACCGTAATTCTCTGGCTTATGGTCTCTGCTTCTTTATGCTGAGCCTGTTTTTATTGGCCATTATTCATACGTGGCGTAATCTGGCCGGCATTACCCTGGTGGCCAAGAGGGCAGAATCCGGATTTGCCGGTGAGCTGATACCGGTATCGATAGAATGTCTCAGTGAACGGCGGCCGCGTTATTCTATTGCCATTGGCTGGCCAGATACCGAATCCATTGTCGTTAGTTTTGACAGCGATCGTGAGCAGGGTTTGCTTGCTCAGGCTGGATCACGGGGATGGTTTCGGCCCGGGCGACTGCGTATAGAAAGTATTTACCCTTTGGGATTATGTCGGGCATGGAGCTGGGTTCGTCTGGATTTTAACTCGTTGGTTTATCCGGCTCCGGATGACCGATACCCGTTACCGGAGAATGAGACTATAGACGATGGTGAGCGGTCATTGACGACGTCAGGTTTTGAAGAGTTTGCCGGATTCAGAACTTATCAGCAGACAGATACCCCTGCCCATGTTTTCTGGAAAGGCTATGCACGAACAGGAGAGCTGCTGACCAAGCAGTTTGATCAACCATCAGGCCGTGAACTCTGGTTTTCCCTGGACCAGGTGCCGGAAGGAGATCTTGAGCAAAGACTTTCGGTTCTGACTGCCTGGTGCCTGCAGTGTGATAGGCAACAATATGCCTATGGTCTGGCACTGGCAGGGCAGCAACTGGCACCATCAACCGGTGAGGTGCATTTAAAGCAGTGCCTGGAAATGCTGGCGTTGTATGAGCTGGATCAGGGTATGGCTGGAGGAGTAAATGGATAGCCCGGCTGTTTCCCGTTATGCCACGCTCTGGCTTCTGGTGGCACAGGTTATGGTGGCATTGCCGGTGCTTGAGGTTCTGCCCATTGTGGTGCTTCCTTTACTGGTGCTTACCCTGATGTGGCGTGCACTGATCTGGTTTGGCAGAGGCTCCTGGCCCTCAGATCTGTTAAGACGTCTTTTGGTCGCTCTTTCACTGGTCCTCATCATCACGTCCTCTGGTTGGCAATTTTCACTGGAATTGGCCGTGACCTTTCTGGTGACCGGTTACGCGTTGAAAATGCTGGAGATGAAAACCCGCAGGGATGCGTTGGTGATCGCCTATATCGGCTTTTTTGTGGTGGGGGCCGGGGTGATTTATTCCCAGTCCCTGATGCAGGCATTATATCAGTTACTGTGCCTGGGTGTGTTAGTCGCAGCGATTCATGCGATGTATTCGCCAACACAAAGCGCTTCGGCAAGTTTATCCATAAAAGGCAGTCTTCGTTTTACCGGCCTTATTCTGCTGCAAGCCCTGCCTTTAACGTTGGCTCTGTTTATTTTTGTTCCCCGTCTTGGTCCATTATGGGCAGTGCCCTGGCCTGAAGGAGAGGCTAAAACCGGATTGTCTGACACGATGCAGCCAGGTGATGTGGCAAGGCTCAGCCAGTCTTATGAGTTGGCTTTTCGGGCTCAGTTTACCGGTTCTGTACCACCGGCCAGTGAACGTTATTGGAGAACGCTGGTTCTTGATCAATACGATGGTGAGCGGTGGTGGCAAAGTGACCTGATACGTTTATTGAACCAGTTTCCGGGAGAAATCGATGATGAGCGAGACTGGCAGGGTAGATTGCCAGTGATTGATGGCTGGTGGCAGGTTCAGCCAGGGCAGTATAACTATGAGGTGTTATTGGAGCCCAATGGTCGACAGTGGCTTCCTGTTCTCGGGATGGCCGCTTTATCGGTGCCGGAAACAACGGTTTTGAGAACCTTACGACTGGAAGCAGATAAGCCTGTTTTTGAACGACGCTTGTATCAGCCTGCGCAACAGAGCGTGGTTGCACAGACGATTACCATGCCTTCCTGGTTGCTGGCTCTCAATAAGTCATTGCCTGACAATGGCAACGCCCAGAGTCGTATTTTGGCGCAACAGTTGTTTGCTGAGTCTGGTCGGGATCCGGTTACCATGGGACGGCGGGTAATGGACTATTTCAATCAGGAGCCTTTTTACTACACACTGTCGCCACCGTTGATGGAGCAGAATGAGGTCGATCAATTCCTGTTTGTCCACCGCAAAGGGTTTTGCGAGCACTATGCCAGCAGTTTTGTGTTTATGATGCGCTCGGTGGGGATACCAGCACGGATAGTAACAGGCTACCTGGGAGGAGAGTTTTTACCCGAAGAAAAGGTGATCAGAGTCCTTCAGCGAGATGCCCATGCCTGGGCGGAGATTTGGGTTGAAGGGCAGGGGTGGATTCGATTTGACCCCACCGCAGCGGTAGCGCCGGAGCGCATTGATCTTGGCATTGATCACATGATTGAGCAGGGTGGATTGCTGCAGGGGCAGATCCCTTTGGCTTATCGTTTGGGTCAAACAGGCTTTTTCAAGTCGGTTCGACAGGGCTGGGAGCGACTTGAATACCGCTGGCAGAAGACCGTGGTACAGTACCAGCAGGAAAAACAGCAGTCTTTTATGAAGGAGTTGTTTGGTACTTCATCCTTTTACTGGCAGCAGATCGGTGTGCTTGGTGCATTGTTAGCGCTGTTTCTTATGCTCTTTGGGGTCTTTGCTCTCTTTCATAGGCCAGCGCTCAATCCTCATCAAAAGCTCTGGTTACGACTGGAACGTAAGCTGGTTGCCAGGGGCTTTGAGCGCCAGGTAGGGGAAGGGCCAAAAGATTTTGCATTGAGAGTAAACGCTGAAAATGATGCCTTGGGTGCGCAACTGTTATCGATTGTGGATCTCTATATTCGGTCGGTATACTCGGGACGAGTGAAAGTGGACAAACCGTTGCTTGATCAGTTGAGCAAAATGATCAAGCAACTGTAAGTTATTCTGGCATCGCCACATAAATGCCTTTGTAGGTTGCGATGTTGATGGATGACTTATTTTCTTTTCCTGTTGAAAATAACTCAACCGTTAATTCCAGTTTGGCATTGCGACACTCATTTAAACGATCAAAAAACTTGGCTGGAACAGTGGCGCTGCAGTGAGCTGATATACGGCCTTTGCCGGGGGCATGGTAGGTGAGTTGGGAATCAGCGATAACGGCAGCGCAGTCCTTTACACGTGCTCTGGCGTGAAGTGTGGTAAACAGCCACCCATAGATGGTGGCCAGTGCGGCAATACTGCCACCAAAAGCGGTTCCTTTATCGTTAATATTGGGTACCAGTGGGCAGCTGATCACTAATTCTCCCTCCCTGAACTGATCAAAACTGACTTCCATATTATTCAGCAGAGCGATGTTGTCTTGTATCCTTATGTTTTATTGATATAAACAGTAAATGGGTTTTGTTAGGAAGGAACTTGTGTTTGAAGTGGGAGTCTTAAGCATTGATTCAATAACTTAATAAATTAATGAATTAATGACTGATCCAGATTTTAACTTACAAGACTGTTATTCGAATTTTCTAACTGCATATGACGCTATTATGTCCGGTGGTAAGTCGCTTTCGCATGGCTGTACACATAAAAATGTTACAGCATTCGGTCAGAAAGTGAAACAAACTTCCCCAATCAATAACACCTCAATACCCGATGGGGATGGATTCCATAACCGATTCGGTGATTCAAGACTTAAACAAATGTCAATCACTATTCTTGATTCTAAAGAGATCTGCCTGGACGAGCCCTTTGAATTATTCGTAAGGCCAGAAATAATTCAGAAAGCTGATAGTGGCACTGAATCAGAAACAAAAATTGTGCGAGTTTGGAGTATGGCTGGTGAAGACGGCTCTCACTCTGTTAATAACTGCCATCAGTATTCTAACGTGATGGAGCAACTCAGTCCGATAATTCATGCTGATAACTTGAGTAATAAGTATGTTTCAAACCCATCAGAAAAAATAACTGACAACAAAGCCTCTCGATTGGAGCGCCAAAGGGAGCGCCAAAGGGAGCGCTACCAGAATGATCCCGCTTTCGCAGAGCGCCAAAGGGAGCGCGTAAGGAAGCGTCGCAAAGATCCCGCTTACGCAGACCGCCAAAGGGAGCGCTACCAGAATGATCCCGTTTACGCAGAGCGCAAAAGGGAGCGCAAAAGGGAGCGCTACAAGAATGATCCCGCTTTCGCAGAGCGCCAAAGGGAGCGCGGAAGGGAGCGTCGCAAAGACCCCGTCTTCGCAGAGGGGCAAAGAATCTATATGAATACTTACAACAGAATCAAAAGACAAACCGCCAACAAGGAAGAAGCTTCAAAGCAAGCGAAAATCGCAAAAGAACAGTATCTCCGGTCAATCCATTCAGCTGGAAACTCCAGTGAATTAACACTGACTTCTAATTCACTTGAAACAAACCAGAGTTCCAGTAAAAATTCAGATGGCACTCCCCCACCCGCTTTTCAGTCTTCAAACTGAAGGGATTTTTACCGGCCCGATTTGGCCTGTCTCAACCTGAGTGAACAGTCAGCAATCGAAAAGTAAGAAGGTATTGATCGTATAGTGAATAAGTTGTGAAAGGAAGGAACTTTTTATAAAAAGGCGTGGTCTTAAGATATAATTCAATACTTCTTGTAACTCAATGGATCGCTCCAATAACTTACCTTTATTCGAAGTTGTATTTTCTGGTCTTTATTTCAATTCATTAGATTTAATAGAACAATCATATCGGCTTTATGAGAGCGAGCAGCCAACGTTTCGAGGCATTCCTGTTCAGAAGATTGCCTCTTCTTTTCCTGCTTACACTAGTGAATCAGCTATAAATCAGAATAACGCTGGCACTTTTAATCCATTGCATGAATATGGTGCTGCATATCTCTCAGATGCCTATCTGGAAGCCTATCTAGGAGGCTGACCGAGAATAGACTGCCCTACTGCGGTTGCGATAAATTGGTCTAAAAATTCCTGCTTCTTCGTCAAATAGCCCCGCTATTCTCCTCAGAATCAGAAATTTTTATCCTCAATTTCTCGCAATCCTCGCTACGGGCGCTATTCTCGGACAGCCTCCTAGGAACTGAGTTTTCTGAGATATCTCAATCCGAGTTTGATGAATATTTACAATCCCGATCGAACCCATCTCACCCTGAATGAGCCGCCAGCAATCGAAGGGTGATCAGGTATTGCACTGGTGGCATTTTGGTATTCCTGAAGTCTGCTTTAGCCCTTTGACAACAAAAAGAAATATCAATTGGGGTGGTGAGAGGCAGATAAGAATAAAAAGCCCCTGAAAACAGGGGCTTTTGTGTCGATTAACGCAGCAATGTATCAGCTGGCTTTAGCGATGATATCGTCAGCAGCCTTCTGATAAGACTCTACCTGGTCAAAATTGAGGTAGCGATAGACGTCACCCGCCATAGCATCCAGGTTGCTGGCGTAGGCCATATACTCTGCCACGGTCGGGATTTTGCCAAGAATGGCACCGACCGATGCCAGCTCAGCAGAACAGAGGTATACGTTAGCGCCATCCCCCAGACGGTTAGGGAAGTTACGGGTAGAGGTAGAGAGTACTGTTGCGCCTGGCTCTACCCTTGCCTGGTTACCCATGCAGAGTGAACAGCCGGGGATTTCGGTTCGCACACCGTTGTCGTTATAGATGTTGTAATAGCCTTCTTCTTCCAGCTGTGCCTTGTCCATTTTGGTGGGAGGCGACATCCAGAAGCGGGTTTTCAGTGGATCATGGTTCTGTTCCAGCAGTTTTCCGGCAGCACGGAAGTGACCGATATTGGTCATACAGGAGCCCAGGAACACTTCATCGACCTTGTCACCGGCAACATCAGACAGTGTACGGGCATCGTCCGGATCGTTTGGCGCACAGAGAATAGGCTCTTTGATCTCCGCCAGATCGATTTCAATCACCTCAGCGTATTCCGCATCGGCATCCGCACGCATCATGGTTGGGTTGGCCAGCCACTCTTCCATCTTACGGGCACGACGTTCCAGAGTGCGGGCATCACCATAACCTTCACTGATCATCCAGCGCAGCATGGTGATGTTGGACTTCAGATATTCAGTGATGGACTCTTCAGACAGGGTGATGGTACAGCCGGCAGCAGAGCGCTCAGCCGAAGCATCGGACAGCTCAAAGGCCTGTTCAACAGTGAGGTTTTCCAGACCTTCAATTTCCAGTACACGGCCGGAGAAGGCATTCTTCTTACCTTTCTTCTCGACGGTCAAGAGGCCTTGCTTGATGCCGTAGAGTGGAATGGCGTGCACCAGATCACGGAGGGTAATGCCCGGCTGCATTTCCCCTTTGAAGCGAACCAGAACAGACTCTGGCATATCCAATGGCATAACACCGGTTGCTGCAGCAAATGCCACGAGGCCGGAGCCTGCAGGAAAAGAGATACCCAGCGGGAAGCGGGTGTGGGAGTCACCACCGGTACCCACGGTATCTGGCAACAGCATACGGTTCAGCCAGCTATGGATGATGCCGTCACCAGGACGCAGGGCGACACCGCCTCGGTTCATAATGAAGTCCGGCAGGGTGTGGTGAGTTTCCACGTCTACCGGCTTTGGATAGGCCGCAGTGTGGCAGAAAGACTGCATAACCAGATCAGAAGAGAAGCCCAGACAGGCCAGATCTTTCAATTCATCACGGGTCATTGGCCCGGTGGTGTCCTGGGAGCCGACAGTGGTCATTTTTGGTTCACAGTACTGACCAGGACGGACACCGGGAACACCGCAGGCTTTGCCGACCATTTTCTGGGCCAGCGTGAAGCCATGGGTTGATTCTTTAGGGGGTTGTGGGCGGCGGAATATGTCGGAATGGCCCAGATCCAGTGCCTCACGGGCCTTGTCAGTCAGTCCACGGCCGATGATCAGGTTAATACGGCCACCGGCCTGTACTTCGTCAAGAATAACGTCGGATTTGAAGGTGAACTCAGACAGGACTTCCCCGGACTCAGAGAGGATCTTGCCATCGTATGGGCGAATTTCAATAACATCACCCATGTTTAACTTATCCACCGGGGCTTCAAACACCAGGGCACCGGCATCTTCCATGGTATTGAAGAAAATAGGCGCTACCTTGCTGCCTATACAGATACCGCCAGCACGCTTGTTGGGGACACCCGGAATATCATCACCAAAGAACCAGAGTACCGAGTTGGTGGCAGACTTACGGGAAGAACCGGTACCGACAACGTCACCCACAAATGCAACCGGCAGGCTTTTGCTCTTGATGGCTTCAATTTGCTCAAGCGGGCCGGTAACGCCGTGCTCTTCAGGTTCCAGACCATCACGGGTCATCTTGTAGGCAGCACGAGCGTGCAGTGGAATATCCGGGCGGGACCAGGCATCAGGGGCAGGGGACAGATCATCGGTATTGGTTTCACCGGTCACCTTGAATACCGCCACCTTGATGCTTTCAGGCACGGCATCACGCCCGGTGAACCATTCCGCTTCAGCCCAGGATTTTAGAACGGCCTGGGCATTGGCGTTGCCTTCCTTGGCTTTCTCTTCCACGTCGTGGAAAGAGTCGAACACCAGCAGGGTTTTTTTCAGCTGCTCAGCGGCAAGTTCACCCAGCTCGGTGCTGTCCAGAAGGGCAATCAGGGTTTCGATATTGTAACCACCGAGCATCATGCCCAGCAGCTCAACGGCTTTCTTGTTGTCAACCAGCGGTGATTCAGCTTCGCCCTTGACGATGGCGGAAAGGAATCCGGCTTTTACATAGGCGGCTTCGTCAACACCGGGAGGAATACGATTTTCAAGGAGGTCCAGAATATATTGTTCTTCACCGGCTGGTGGATTTTTCAGCAGTTCAATCAGGCCTGACACCTGTTCTGCATTCAGCGGCTTCGGTGGGACACCTTCTTGGGCACGTTCTTCGACGTGTTTTCTGTAGGCTTCTAACACGAGTTCTACCCTCATCATCTGTGGCAGGCTCTTGGGCGATCCTTCGACAAACCTTTATGATCTTATGGGTCCGTCAGACGTTCCAAGGAAATCTTTACCAGTAGCACTGGTGGCGCGGGCAGTATAGCGAAAGGTGCCTGTCAAGTTAAGTAAAGACCGTAATAGCCACTATTTTTTCTGTGAATGGCAGTTTCGGTATTTGTGATTTACGCAGGCAGCATCTGAAGAAGCCGAAGCAGCCTCTTCAGGTGGGATTGATAAAAAGTCAGGATTCAATGATTTCGTAGCAGGGTTGGTAATGGCTTCCGGGCAGTTTCATCCGGTGCTGATCAACAAACGATTGCAGAAGGGTGTCCATCTGTTTCATCAGGCCCGGTTCACCACTGAGCTTATAAGGGCCATGCTCACGAATCAGGTTAACACCGTCTTCCTTGATATTCCCGGCAACAATGCCCGACATAACACGGCGGAGGTTGGCTGCCAGCTGGTGGGCCGGGAGATTGCTGTGCAGTTCCTGGTTGGCCATATTTTCATGGGTCGGCTCGAAAGGCTGCTGGAACTCCTGGTCAATCTTTAACAGCCAGTTAAAGTAGTACGCATCCCCATGTCGACGACGGAAGCGGGTTACTTTTTCCAGGCCACGGGCCATGATCGTGGCAACCCTGGCTGGATCATTGATGATGATCTGGTACTTTTCCTGCGCCTCTTTGCCCAGTGTATTGCCAATGAAGTTGTCAATCTGTTCAAAGTAAGCTTCCGACCCGGCGGGTCCTGTCAGGATCATGGTCAGGGGAATATCTTTATTGTCCGGGTGCAGGAGAATACCGATCAGGTAAAGAATCTCTTCACAGGTTCCCGGTCCACCCGGAAACACAATGATGCCATGCCCCAGGCGAACAAAGGCTTCCAGGCGTTTTTCGATATCCGGCAGGATAACCAGCTCATTGACAATCGGGTTAGGAGACTCGGCAGCAATAATGCCAGGCTCGGTCAGGCCAATAAAACGACCATGACTGATCCGTTGCTTGGCATGGCCAATGTAAGCGCCTTTCATCGGCCCCTTCATCGCACCGGGGCCGCAGCCGGTACAGATATTCATTCTTCTGAGGCCCAGCTGATAACCGACCAGTTTCGTGTATTCATATTCATCACGGCCAATGGAGTGTCCACCCCAGCAGACCACGATATTGGGCGTCTGCTTGGTGATAAAAGCATTGGCATTTCTGAGCACCTCAAACACCAGGTGAGTGATGTCGGATGAACTTCCGTGATCGAAACGCTTGTCGCTGGTGATCAGGGACGAAACATAGAGAATATCCCTGAGCACGGAAAACAGGTTTTCCCTGACGCCCCGGATGAGTTTTTTATCAACAAATGCAGACGCGGGTGCATTGATCAGTTCAAGTTTCAGTCCACGGTGTTCCTGGACAATGCGGATATCAAATTCGGAATAGGTTTGTAACAGCTCTTCTGCGCTGTCACCTTCCATCTCATCACTTAACACAGCCAGGGCGCACTGACGGAACAGGCGATGCAGGCCAGCTTTGGTATTATCCTGAAGAATATTGACTTCCCGGCTGGACAGTACTCGCATGGAGCCAACCGGGTTAACAATGGCGGAGACTACATTAGGTTTACTCATTATGCCCCCTTAAAGGATGGTGTTCGGTGTCTGACAGCATTGTTTCGATGGTTATGGCAGTAATGGATGCTGGTCAGGACAAAAATATATTTAACTAACTATCGGATCCTGTGGGTTGAAATCGAGTGAAAATTACAGTTTTTACTGTATTGGTGAAATTAAAATTCCTATTGCCATAAGCAAATTATACCGGTTTTGGTCGCTTCTGATCAGTCTTGACGAAATGATTCCGCTCTGACAAATTGGCTCAGATGCCACAAGCTCCTTTGCCTTTTTGTTGAATATTGACTGGTATTTTTCTGTTTTCGATTACCAATAGCTTGATATAAGATGTTGCCACAATAATAAATGAATGACAGATAAAAGGAGATCTCGATGCCTGGCCAGCAAGAGGTGGAAGCGTCTGTGGAAAGTGTGGTGGTGGTTGATGACCATAATTTTGTGCTCGGGTCAGTTCCCAGGGGGAAGATGCGAGAAGAAGCACTCTGCCACAGGGCAACCTATATTTTTGTCTTTAATTCAACAGGGCAGCTGTATGTTCAGGAGAGGACCCTGAATAAGGATATTTATCCGGGCTACTTTGATCCCGCTACAGGGGGCGTGGTTACTGAAGGTGAAAGCTACGATCAGGCGGCTGAACGGGAGTTGGCTGAGGAGCTTGGTATCGAGAATGTGCCCATCACTTCGCATTTTCACTTTTTTTTCCATAATGATGATTGTCAGGTCTGGGGCAGAGTCTACAGCTGTTATTATGATGGTCCTTTGACCCTGCAGGAAGACGAGGTTGCCAGTGTGGTGCTGGAATCACCGGACGAGGTGCTGGCGAACCGCAACCACCGAAATTATACGCCAGACAGTCTGGTTGCTCTTGAGAGACTGGTTCACTGTCTCAAAACATTCTGATGTAGGCCAACGTGTTTGGCGACGATAGGTAGTGTATGTTTACAGGAATTGTGAAGGGATTTTTTCCGGTTGGTCGAATTGAAACGTTCAACGAACTGAATCGTATTACTGTGCTGTTGCCGTCCACATTGCTGGAAGGCCTGGAAACCGGGGCCAGTATTGCAGTGAATGGATGCTGTTTGACGGTTACTGCTTTTGACCGGGAAAGTGCCACTTTCGATGTGATGAAAGAGACCCTGAGGGTTACCAACCTTGGGGCGCTGGGAGAAGGTGATAAAGTCAATATTGAAAGAGCTGCACGCTTTGGTGATGAAATTGGCGGGCATCTGCTCTCTGGTCATATTCACGATACTGTTGAGATTTGTGATATTAAGCAGGAAGAAAACAATGTGACAGTATTCTTTCAATTTGCTTCTGAATGGCAAGACTATATTCTGCCTAAAGGCTATGTGTCTCTAAATGGCTGTAGTCTGACTATTGGTGAGAAGGTTGAGGGAGGGCGCTTTTGTATCCATCTTATTCCAGAAACCTTAAGAATGACGTCATTTGGTACTGCGGAAGTTGGCGATAGAGTTAACCTGGAAATAGACAGCCAGACTCAGGCGATTGTCACTACGGTGAAAAGTTATCTGGAATCAACCAGGTTATGATATGTGTCGTGATATAGTTTTCTGAACTTTTTCATGCTGTCGCAGGGTTGCAAATTCCTGAGATACAACCCTGTGTCGTTCCGGTATCTGTTTCTTCATTATTTTTCTGCTATTTAAAAAAACCTTAATATGCTTATTACGTCTTATATATCATTTGAAAAATTTTGCTGCACGGCCCAGAATATAGATGCTCACTAGCGTGTCCAAACGGGATTAGATCCCGCTGCTATTGTAAGAGTGATTAAGAAAGCGCCACCTGACCGGGTGGCGTTTTTTATTCACAGCAGGGTATGGTTGTCTCTACTTACTTTTTTCCTTTGCTCTTGCTGGTCGCTGGAAATGCAACTTTATAGACGTCATCGTACTGGCTGGCAAAATGCACAGAGATGCCTTCACGGATGTAATCCGGTAGCTCATCAAAGTCTCTGCGGTTATCTTCCGGAAGAACCAGATTCATAATTCCCTGCCGTCGGGCAGCAATCACCTTTTCTCTGATACCGCCCACAGCCAATACTTTGCCTGTCAGGGTCAGCTCTCCGGTCATCGCCAGATTTTTCAGGGGTTTAATGCCTTTGGCCAGAGAGATTAAAGCGGTTGTCATGGTGACACCAGCACTGGGACCATCTTTCGGGGTGGCACCTTCCGGAACATGGAGGTGAATAAATGCAGTTTTCAGAAAGTCTTCCTGAATACCCAGCTTTTTGGCGTGACTGGTGGTATAGCTGTAGGAGATTTCAGCCGACTCTTTCATCACCTCACCCAGCTTGCCAGTCAGTTTAAAACCGGCTCGCTGCTGATGTATCAGGCAGGCTTCAACAGGGAGTGTGGCACCCCCCATTGCGGTCCAGGCAAGACCGGTGACTATGCCAAGACCTTCCATGGTTTTTTCTTTGCGGAAGTAGGGGGCTCCGAGAAAGTCTTCCAGGTTTTTAGCCGAAACCGTCAGCTTGTTTTCATCATTTTCCAGGAATTTGACCACGACTTTGCGAATGATTTTTTGCAACAATTTCTCAAAGTGACGAACCCCTGCTTCCCGGGCATAACCATCAATGATTTTACGGAAGGTTGTATCTGAGATTTTAAGCTGGCTCTTTTTCAGTCCAGCTTTGTTCAGTTGTTTGGGCCATAAGTGATTCTTGGCAATCGCCACCTTCTCTTCGGTGATATAGCCGGACAGCCTGATTACATCCATTCGATCAAGCAGCGGACCCGGGATAGTATCTAACTGATTGGCTGTGCAAATGAACAGGACTTTTGACAGATCAATTCTCATGTCCAGGTAGTGGTCAAGAAACTCGCTATTCTGCTCAGGATCCAATACCTCCAGCAGTGCAGATGCGGGATCACCGCGGAAGGACGCACCAATTTTATCAATCTCATCAAGCATGATGACCGGATTGGAGACTTCTACTTCTTTCAGTGCCTGAATCAGCTTTCCGGGCATCGCTCCAATATAAGTACGACGATGCCCTTTAATCTCAGCTTCATCTCTCATGCCGCCGAGGCTGAAACGGTAAAATTTGCGGTCCAGAGCTTTGGCGACAGACTTGCCAATAGAGGTTTTGCCCACACCCGGGGGGCCTACCAGCAACATAATGGAGCCGGATACTTCTTTCCGGTATGCTCCCACTGCCAGAAACTCAACAATGCGCTCTTTAACATCCTCAAGGCCGTCATGGTCGGAACTGAGCACGTTTCTTGCGTGATGAAGGTCGAGATTATCTTCAGAGTACAGGCCAAAGGGGACAGATGTCGCCCAATCGAGGTAATTTCTGCAAACGGCATATTCCGGGGAGCCAGTTTCCAGAATAGAAAGCTTTTTCAGCTCATCATCGATTTTACTCCTGGCACTTTCAGGGACGGTCAGCTTTGCCAGTCTCTGCTCGAACTGTTCAATCTCGGCAGTTCGGTCATCTTTCGATATGCCCAGCTCTTTTTGAATGACTTTAAGCTGTTCCTTCAGGAAGAACTCGCGCTGATGATTACTGATTTTCCGGTTAACTTCCGCATTGATTTCACTCTGGAGACGGGCGACCTCCTGCTCTTTGCGAATCAGCACCAGTACCTTTTCCATCCTGCGTTGAACAGGGATGGTTTCCAGCACCTCCTGAAGCTCCTGTCCGGGAGCGGTGGTAATAGCCGCTGCAAAATCTGCAAGGGGGGAGGGGTCTTTGGGACTGAAGCGGTTCAGGTAATTTTTCAGCTCCTCGCTGTACAGAGGATTCAGTGGGATAAGCTCTTTGATCGCCTGGATCAGTGCCAGCGCATAGGCTTTTACTTCATCACTGTCGTCTTCAGGGGTGTCGATATAGTCGACCTGAACCAGGTAAGGAGGCCGACGACGTAACCACTGTCGTATTCTGAAACGTTGCATTCCCAGGGCAATAAACTGAACCTGGTCATTGTCTGAAACAATATTATGGATTTTGACAACGCAACCTACCTGGGGGAAATCTTCCGGCACAACGTCTATGCCGGGCATCCGGCCAACAAAGCTGAGACCAACCGCTTTATGAGTGCTCTGGCCAACACGCTGTAGTGTTTCTCCCCACTCCTCATTGCTGAATACTAACGGTTGTACCTGTGCAGGAAAGAAAGGGCGGTTCGAAACGGGGATCAGATAGAGTTTGTCTGGTAGCGACTGGTGTGGAAGTACAAGTCCGGTACTGCTTTTTTGGCTGTCTTCGTTCCCGTCAAGCACTTCGGGGTTGTTTGGATCCTGATCTGTCATAGTCTGTCTGCAAAAGCTGGTTTAACAGGAAAGTCTGGTTGATATTCTGTTGCAAAGGCATGGTGTAGCGGGCTTTATGGAAGCTTGGGCTAACCCATTACTCAGTGTTTCAACCTTGTGTTCTGGATAATCTATTTTGAGGCTTATCCAGTAATTTCAATAGTCAGTGCACTTAAGTATGGTTTAGATAGTCAGGATTGGTAACGGGAATATTGGGCTGCTGACCAGTGGTAATGGGTAGGGTTTTATCCACTGTTCATGAAAGTTATGGCTGATGAAATGGTGACAATTTAATGACGGCAAGCAGCTTCTGGAGTGAGAAAACAGGTAAAGATCATGGCAGCTTAAACCGTGTGCATAGTATGATTGCCTGACCCGCTGCGATGGCGGTCAGGCTATGAAATTTTGAAGTGGTTACAGCTCAGTATGCTGGAAGCTGCCAATTAGGTGGGATAGTATTTCCTGACAATAATAATAAGGTGTGTAGTATGCAAAACTATGACTTTCTTTATCGTATTCCTCTTTTAACTGCCTTGCTTATGTTGCTGTCATTGCCTGTTAATGCGCTTGTCATTAATAAGTACGACCTGCCTGACACTATTGCAGCCGAAGGCGATAAACCAGAGCTTACATTGCAGGGTGCGGCAGTGAGGTCATGGTATCTGATGGTTAAAGGGTATATCGGTGCTCTTTATCTGGAAGAGCCGACCAGTAGCCCTGAAGAGATTTATGCCTCTGACACGCATCAACGAATGGCATTTGTTATGCTGGTGTCAAAAATGAGCGCCCGACGGATAGCCAATGCCTTTTATGAATCCATCCAATTGAACAGCCCGCCCGATGAGCAGGAAGCGGTGAAAGAGGACCTTGAGAAAATCTTTGCGCTGGTTGATGGTTCAATGAAAAAAGGTGAACAGGCTGTGTTTGAGTATCTTCCGGGTAGAGGATTGCGGATTGAGATTGCCGGTGATGAGAAAGGTATCGTTCCTGCCAATAAAGAGTTGTTCAATCTGTTTCTGCGAGTGTGGATTGGTGAGACACCACCCAGTAAGCCTTTTAAAGAGCAGGTTTTGGGGGTTACTCCGGCTGCGTGATAATTTGATCCGCTTATCTGCCCGGGATTTTTTGTCTTGCAGTTACCTCAGGCATTGCCTTGAATGTTCTTAAGGATGGTTTATTCAACAAAGCTGTTTTATAGACATTCTATCAATAGCGGATTATCTATCAATTTTAAGGAGTCATTGATATGGATATCAAAACCCTCGTATTTTTAGGTGCATCTTTTTTCAGTATCTCTGTCTTTGGGGCTGACCAGAAAGCCCGTTCTGGTGATCAGAAAGTTAATGTGAATCAGGCAAACATGGAGCAGCTGGATAAAGGACTTCTCGGGGTTGGCCCCCGTATCGCAATGGAAATTGTCAAGTATCGCGATCAGCATGGCCCTTATCAGAGCTTTGATGATTTGGATAAGGTTAAATATGTTGGCAGCAGAATGCTGGATAAAAATAAAAATCGTATAGTTTTTGACTGATCTGTCTGGCCAGGAAGCCTGGATAAGTTCAGGCTTCTTCAGGTAATGTTTTATCTCGGGTTTCGTTGCTTCTACAATGCAAAATCTGAATGGGCTGTTATTTTCTCTGGCATCCCGTGGATGCTATGGGTCTGATGTGGGGGATTTGTGAGAAACGCAGGAGTACATTCTGGCCTGACGTTCGCCGTTGGGGCATTTGCTTTGTGGGGGCTGATCCCCATCTATTTCAAGATTGTTGAACAGGTGTCTCCTTTGGAAGTGCTTGCTCATCGGGTTTTCTGGTCATCACTATTGCTGGTTTGTTTTTTATCTTTTCGCCATAAACTGAAAGGGATTCTTGAGATAATAAAATCACCCCGGATACTGGGCTGGTTGGTTTTGTCGTCGCTGTTTATTGCTGGAAACTGGCTCTGTTTTATCTGGGGAGTGACCAATGACAGGATTCTGGAAACCAGCCTCGGTTATTACATTAACCCATTGATCAGTGTTTTTTTCGGCTATTGCTTTCTGGGGGAGCGCCTGACCCGATACCAGATGCTGGCGGTGTTTATAGCAGCAGCGGCGGTATCAATGCAGATGTTTTTGTTGGGTAAACTGCCCTGGGTCGCTTTTGTACTGGCTGTGTGTTTCGGGTTTTATGGCTTGATCCGGAAAAGGATTAATGTCGATGCAACCTCTGGACTGGCTATTGAGACATTGCTGTTGATGCCTCCCGCCGCTTTCTATTTCCTGTGGCTGATAAATAATGATTTGCATGCTTTTCGCTTTTCCGATCCAGATACCAGCCTTCTCCTTGCCCTGTCCGGATTTGTGACAACCATACCTCTGGTGCTGTTCAATATGGCGGCTCAAAAGTTGTCGTTGACTGTATTGGGAATCATGCAGTATCTGGCCCCATCCATTTCATTTCTGGTTGGAGTGACGATTTATAATGAGCCGCTGGGTGTGGTGCAGATGGCTACTTTCGCTTTGATATGGCTCGCACTGGCCATTTTTACGCTGGATGGCCTGTTTAGACATAAGCGGCAGCGTGAACGGTTGGAAGTACCTCACGCTGAGTAGATCTGGTTTATTGTTTATCAGGAGTGTCTTTTTTCTTTATCTTTTTTGATAGAGGTTTTTGAGCGGGCTTTCCTGACCGGGAGTGATAGAGCCTGCTCTCTGGGCAGTACCCGGTAAATCTGTCGGTAGTACTCTTTTTCAAGGTCGCCAGGGGTTTCGGGAAGGGGCACCATACCCATCTGTCTGAGATAGGCTTCCATGCTACTGAGTGATGGTTTGTTCATTGAAGAGTCCTGCATGATTCTGACATAAAGTAACGAAGACAAAAGATGTCGGCAGTTGGGCTTATTCCATTAAACCGGATGCTGACATGGAACGCTAAATGGTAAGCATACTGCATGCCATTTTTTTGACGGCATGGTTTTCTGCTTTGTTCTACATGCCTGATGTATTGTACTTCCGCTGTTTTTTGCTTCAGTTGTTCAGGGTTGAATGACTTAGACTCTCTTCACTCTAAAGCTCAGTTTGTGATTTTTGGTGTGTGCTATTGGTGAAAGGTGTTACTTTTCGGTTGGTTTTCCTTGCGTGGGTAACATTTTCAGCGGTTTTCATATTGCAAAATTTGCGTGCTAATCAGCTTATCGGGCTGTGGTTTTATAGCACGGATAAGCAATTTATTAGATTTTCACTGCCGTATATCCGATTTTGAGAAATACTGTAGGCAAAGGATGACATTGTTCTTTCCAAGATGCAGTTGAGGCAGTTATGTATTCTCTTCGTGAAAAAGACCAGCTGGTAAATCTGTATTATGACCAGGCTGCAGTATGTCAGGGGGTCACTGTTTATGTTCGTTTGGATAATGGGGAGGAATACGCTCTGACATGGTCAGAGCAGTCGGGGATATTTGTTCACGATGACTGGCTGTCTGTCAGGTTGTCTCTGGAGACCAAAGGAAGACAGCTGTTGTTATCTCTGAATGCTGAGATTAGCAAGGGAGTCAGCTGGCCAGGGCGCAGTTGGCATCCCCGTTGCGCCGTCAGAATCAATATCGCCTCTCTGGGTGACATTTCCGGCTTGTGTGCTCATTATCTTTATAACAGTTGGTGGACACGGCCCCATTTTGATTGTGCCCTTAACAATCTGCCAGAGAAAACACAGTCTTTGCTGTACGGTCTGGGGGAAGAGTATCACCACCTGCTGGCCGTATGTGATGAGCAGGTTCGCTGTGAATTTCAGGGTGGGGACGTCGCTGGCATTGAGTTGGTAGCGGGTCCTTTAAAGTCCGGTGTTAGAGATTTTTCGGGCTTGATTGCCATTTATGGTGTCAGTGCAGATCCATTTTCACTGATCAATAACAATGTGCAGTTGGGGCGTCACCATCTATCGTACTATTCCAGACCAAGAGAGCAGCGTACCTTGCCTGAGGTGTTTAACTATCTCGGCTGGTGCAGTTGGGATGCCTGTTATCTTGATGTGACTGGGGAGGCTGTTGCTGCTAAAGCGCAGGAGTTTTACTCCAAAAGGGTTCCGGTAAAATGGATGCTGGTGGATGATGGCTGGTCGGAAGAGAAAGATCGTCGGCTGTTGTCCTGGAAGGAAGATCGGAAGAAGTTTCCGGCTGGACTTGCCGGTTTAAAGCAGACTCTTCAGGATGACTACGGTATTCCCTGGATGGGGGTGTGGCATGCCCTGACCGGGCAGTGGGAAGGGATCGATGCCGAAGCAAGCTTTCCTGTTCCTTTGGATGAGCTGGATTCATCAAGAAGGTTACCCCCAACCTCAGAAGGGGATGCATTTCGCTTCTGGCACGGCTGGCACGACTATCTGGCCCGGCAGGGCGTTGATTTCATCAAAGTCGATGTTCAGAGCAATCTTGCCAACCACTATAGATACCGGGATTTTCCCGGAAGAGTATCCCGGGTAGCGCACCAGGCTCTTGAAGCGTCAGCGGGGCTGCATTTTAACGGACAACTGATCAACTGCATGGGGATGGCCAGCGATCAGTTGTGGAACCGACCGTCATCAGCTCTTGCGCGTAATAGTGATGATTTTTTTCCAAAAAAAAGCGGTAATCTCCAGGAGCATGCACTGCAGAATGCCTATAACGCGGTGTTTCATGATGCCTTTTTTATAGGTGACTGGGATATGTGGTGGACCATTCACGAAGACTCTGATGCCCATGCGCTGCTCAGGGCGGTCAGTGGCGGGCCCATTTATAACAGCGATCCGGTTGGGCAGACTGATGCAGAGCAACTGATGAAGCTGGTGTTTAATGATGGTCGGGTGGTTCGTTGTGACCAGCAGGGAAAGGTGGCTCGGGAACAGTTATTTGAAAACCCTCTCTATTCCGGGAAGTTGCTTAAAGTGACCAATCGGATTGGGGCAGTGGGAGTCCTTGCCTTATTCAATATTGCCGAAGATCACCAACCGATCACTGAGCGTATCACTGCATCCCCCCTGGAAAATGACAGTGACGAATGGTTGGTATACTGGCCGACCCGACGGAAATGTTTCAGCCATTCTGAGCTGCCGGAAATACGGCTTGGGCAGAATGGGGCAGATCTGATGCTGTTTTATCCTGAAGAGCCATTGGTCTGTCTTGGACTGGAAGATAAGATTCTGCCAGCCTGTGCCATTGTTGATCAGGTGGTGTGCTGGAAAGACAGCGGGGTTCGCCTTGAAAGCCGACTCAGGCAGGGAGGCAGGCTGTTAATTTACAGTGAGTATCCGATTCTGGAGGTTCGAATCAATGGGCAGGATTATGTGTGGGAGGAGTCGGGTAACATATACCTTATTGATTGCTCTGAATGGGAAGATGAAATCTTTCTGGAGTGCCTGGCCAGTCTGAATTCATAAGATGGATCCGGCAGTGAAACTGCCGGTTTACACCTTGAACACTTTTCTCTCGGTTCAGTGGTGCAGATGGTCTGCAGCATACAGTGTGTTTTCCAGAAGTGTCGCCACGGTCATCGGGCCGACACCTCCGGGAACCGGAGTAATCCATGAGGCTCTTTCTCTGGCAACATCAAACTCCACATCACCCACCAGTCGGCCATCATCCATACGGTTGATGCCAATATCAATCACCACTGCACCGGGCTTTACCCAGGCACCTTTAACCAGTCCGGGCTTACCAGCGCCCACCACCAGGATGTCTGCCCGGGCTACTTCAGCGGCCAGATCCTCGGTAAAGCGATGCGTGGTGGTTGTGGTGCAACCGGCCAGTAACAGTTCCATGGTCATCGGGCGACCGACAATATTGGAGGCGCCGACAATGACGGCATTCTTGCCACGAATGGGCTGGCCTGTGTTTTCCAGCAGTGTCATCACACCTTTTGGTGTGCAGGGGCGCAATAGTGGAATGCGCTGAACCAGCCTGCCAATGTTGTAGGGGTGAAAGCCATCGACGTCTTTATCCGGACGGATGCGTTCAATCACCAGTTCGCAGTTGATGTGTTCAGGCAGGGGTAATTGTACAAGAATGCCATCAATCGCCGGGTCATCATTGAGGTTGTCAATTAACTCCAGCAGATACTGTTCGCTGGTGGAGGCTGGCAGGTCGTGGGATATGGATTTGAAACCCACCCTTTCACAGTCCTGTCTTTTCTTGCCGACATAAACTCTGGAAGCCGGGTCATCGCCAATCAGAATAACCGCCAGCCCAGGAGCCCTGAGACCCTGTGAAGTTCTTTTTTTAACCTGTTCGGCGATGGCGTCGGTCAGTTGCAGGGCAATGGCTTTGCCATCAATAATTTTTGCTGTCATATGTGCTGAAGCCTGTTGCTGACAATATTGGTTGATTGGCGAATATTGAAAATGACCGTTAGTTTAACAGTGCTCTGGCTCTGTTGACACAACAGCCTGCTGATAAAGCTACTGGTTCAACCTATATGAAATCTGTTCGATATAAAGGGTGGGCATGGTGGTTTTTTTTCAGACAGATTGGTATGGTCATTCAGACGAAGAAGTTTCCTGCATTATCTGAACGGCTATGTGGATCAAAAAATGCATATGGCAATTGACGACCGCCATGCTTGTGAGTAGTATTCGTCGCCGTTGACCAGCGGAACTTTTCGGGATTTCCTGAAAGTAGCTGGAAAGTTTCGGGGTATAGCGCAGTCTGGTAGCGCGCCTGCTTTGGGAGCAGGATGTCGGGAGTTCGAATCTCTCTACCCCGACCAGTCAGAAAGATGATTAAGCGCCCGTAGCTCAGTTGGATAGAGCATCCGCCTTCTAAGCGGATGGTCGCAGGTTCGAATCCTGCCGGGTGCGCCATTTTTCAGATGGCCATTTATCCTGCCTTATGCTTGATTCTTTGGTTCAATTTGAATAGTCTTTCGGTCAATTGTTGGTGGGCGTAGCTCAGTTGGCAGAGCTCCGGATTGTGATTCCGGCGGTCGAGGGTTCGAGCCCCTTCGCCCACCCCAGTTAACGGTTTGTCCTGTTATTTCGGGCGGCCTGAAAAATACAGTGTTTTGCGTGCTTCGTGGAAACGCTGTGAGCGGAAGTGGTGAAATTGGTAGACACGCTGGATTTAGGTTCCAGTGCCGCAAGGTGTGAGAGTTCGAGTCTCTCCTTCCGCACCAGTCATTAACGGGGATAAGTATGCTTATCCCCGTTTTTGTATGTTTCATCCAAAGAAACTGCCCTGATGGGGGGTGTATGGACCCACTAGTCCTTAGCTTCGGGGAAACGTATATGAATAGTGCAGATAGGAAAGGCTGAGCCAGGGCTGCTGTGTTTTGGGTCTTTAAATATGCTTTTCAGGCAAAGTCTGCTTTATTCGTTGGTTTATACCGTTGAGAAGTGAGAGTGGTGCAAATCCTGTAGGGAACGGGAATGTTTTAATAAAAAGTGTTCCTTTACCTTGCCCGGATCCAGTGTGACAGACCGTGTTTGTGCATTTTCCGGAAGCATTTGCTAGTCTATTCGCCTTTTGGCCCATTGTTTACACAGGTTTTGGTGTTGAGGAACAAAAATGCAAGTCTCCCTTGAAATGACTTCCGGTATTGAGCGCAAGCTGACTATCACTATCCCGGTTGCTGATATTGATAGTGAAGTGAATAAGCGTCTGCAGGACCTGTCCCGACGTGTTCGTCTTGATGGCTTCCGCCCCGGCAAGGTTCCAATGAAAGTGGTCAAGCGTCGTTACGGTGCCGGTGCCAGACAGGAAGTGCTCGGTGAGATGATGCAGTCTTCCTTCATTGAAGCTATCCAGGAGCAGGATCTGAACCCTGCCGGTGCGCCATCTGTTGAAGCCCTGTCTGATAACGACGAAGGATTTACCTTTGTTGCTACCTTTGAAGTCTACCCTGAAATTGCTCTGAATGATTTCAGTGGTATTGCTGTTGAACGTCCGATTGCCGAGGTTCAGGAGTCTGATGTTGACGAGATGATCGAAACCCTGCGCAAGCAGAGCACAACGTTTGCTGACGTTGAGCGTGCTGCTGAACTGGGTGACCGCATTACCTTTGACTATGTTGGCACCAAAGATGGGGAAGCTTTCGAAGGTGGCAGTGCAGAGAACTCAACTCTGGAGCTGGGCTCTGGCCGCATGATTCCGGGCTTTGAAGATGGCCTGGTGGGTGTGTCTGCCGGTGAAGAGAAAGTGCTGTCCCTGACTTTCCCTGAAGATTATCAGGCGAAAGATCTGGCAGGTCAGTCTGTTGAGTTTGCCTGCAAGGTCCACAAGGTGGCTGCACCCACACTGCCTGAACTGAATGACGAGTTTTTTGCTCGCTTTGGCGTAAGTGAAGGTGGTCTGGAAGGTTTCCGTACGGAAGTGTCCAGAAATATGGAGCGTGAACTGCGTCAGGCGGTTAAAAACAAAGTCAAGAATCAGGTAATGGATGGCCTGTTGAAGATTCATGAAGTGGAAGTGCCTTCTGCTCTGACTTCTCAGGAAATCGACCGTATGCGCGAACAGGCGGTACAGCAGTTCGGCGGCATGAAAGGTGGTTTTGATCCAAAGCAGCTGCCAGCAGAGCTGTTTGAAGCCGATGCCAAAAAGCGTGTTGCCCTGGGTCTGTTGATTGGTGAAGTGGTTAAGCAGCGTGAAGTCAAGGTTGATGATGAGCGTGTGCGTGCCATGATTGAAGAGATGGCTTCCGCTTACCAGGAGCCTCAGCAGGTTATCGACTGGTACTACAGCAATGATGAGCAGCTGTCTCAGATCAAGTATGTTGTTCTGGAAGAGCAGGTAGTAGATACTATTCTGGAAGCAGCCCAGGTTTCAGAACTGACATGCAGCTATCAGGACGCTATCAAGCCTGCTGAGCGTGTCGCTGAAACTGAAGAGGCAGAGCAGGAAGAGTCTGCCTGATACCGCTTGTAGAAGAGCATTTTATGAAGAGCGTGGGGAATGGCTGGCTGATTGGCCGGTTCCCCTGACAAGCAGCTAAGGTTTTACCGGCTCTGGTCGTTTTAATCTGGTATGCAAGCGACTAATCTTTCAGTTTATATGACTGACAGGTCAGTCGCTTTTCTTCGACTTGGCAAGGAGTTAAGACAGGATATGTCCAATCTGATAGACCCGCACGCCGTTGCGATCACCAACTCAGGACTGGTACCTATTGTTGTTGAACAATCAGCCAGAGGTGAGCGCTCTTACGATATCTATTCCCGCCTCCTTAAAGAGCGAGTGATCTTCCTGGTGGGCCAGGTTGAAGATCACATGGCAAATCTGGTGGTTGCTCAGCTGCTGTTTCTTGAATCGGAAAATCCGGACAAGGATATTCACCTGTACATCAACTCACCGGGTGGATCGGTAACTGCCGGGATGTCTATTTATGACACCATGCAGTTTATCAAGCCGGATGTTTCCACCATGTGCATTGGTCAGGCTGCGAGCATGGGTGCTTTGCTGCTGGCTGGTGGTGCTGCTGGAAAACGTTATTGTCTGCCACACTCCAGGGTAATGATTCACCAGCCGTTGGGTGGGTTCCAGGGCCAGGCGTCAGATATCGAAATTCATGCCCGTGAGATTCTGAGTATTCGCAGTAAGCTGAACCATGTTCTGGCTCACCATACCGGCCAGCCTCTTGAAGTCATTGAGCGTGATACTGACCGTGATAACTTTATGAATGGCGATGAGGCGGTTGAGTATGGCCTGATCGACCAGGTTATGAATCGTCGTGGTGAAGGCGGCAATAAAGACAAAAAATAAGCTGGGCGGTTGAGCTGATGGCTCTTTTGTGATCTCCGGCGATATGCTCCGCAATCAATGAAAATAGCCCCTGTGCAGTGTGCTATTTTCATTATTTATAGCGCATGCAGGTTGATTTTTATCCAAAGTCGTTGAACACTAACTCATTGGATGGGTTCTCTTGATATGGAGGACTCTATCAGAATAGCTTTCCAGAAACATGCATGGTCCCGGATGGTCAGGACATGAATTCTGGTATCAAGCGGATCAAGCACTTGAAAACATGCCTCGATGCCTGCATCTTATCAGGCATGTAATCGTGAATCATGAAATGGGCTTTGATTAGTTTGACTGTCAGGTCTATTTTCATTGTCTATTTTCACTGGAGAGTGCAGGGCAGGCATTGTCCGTATAACAGGGTAATCGAATGACCGACGAAACAAGCGGCAAGGGTGAAGACAGCAAGTTGTTGTACTGCTCTTTCTGCGGAAAGAGTCAGCATGAAGTGCGCAAGCTGATTGCCGGCCCTTCCGTATTTATATGCGATGAATGTGTTGATCTATGCAACGACATCATCCGTGAAGAAATTCAGGACAGCAGTGGCGAAGAGTCTTCAGATAAGCTGCCAATCCCTCGCGAGATCAAGGAAACTCTCGACGAGTATGTAATTGGCCAGCCCCGGGCCAAGAAAGTCTTATCTGTAGCGGTATACAACCACTATAAGCGTCTGCGCTTTGGCGATGCCAAGGGCGACAAAAAGAAAGATGAAGTCGAGCTGGGTAAAAGCAATATCCTGCTGATTGGTCCCACCGGAAGTGGTAAGACGCTGCTTGCTGAAACGCTGGCGCGTATGCTCAACGTACCATTCACCATTGCTGACGCCACGACCCTGACGGAAGCAGGTTATGTTGGTGAAGACGTTGAAAATATCATTCAGAAACTGCTGCAGAAGTGCGATTACGATGTAGAAAAAGCCCAGATGGGTATTGTCTACATTGATGAAATTGACAAGATTTCCCGCAAGTCTGATAACCCTTCCATTACCCGTGACGTTTCCGGTGAGGGTGTTCAGCAGGCTCTGCTCAAGCTGATTGAGGGTACGGTTGCATCGGTACCGCCTCAGGGTGGGCGCAAGCATCCGCAGCAGGAGTTTCTGCAGGTTGATACTTCCAATATTCTCTTTATCTGTGGCGGTGCTTTCGCCGGTTTGGATAAAGTGATTCGTGGTCGTACTGACAAGTCTGGTATTGGCTTCTCTGCACAAGTCAGCAGCAAGGATGACAAAAAGGATCTGGGTGAAACCTTTAAAGAAGTTGAGCCGGAAGATCTGGTGAAATTCGGCCTTATCCCTGAGTTTGTTGGTCGTCTGCCTGTGATTGCAACGCTTGAAGAGCTGGATGAAGAGGCGCTGGTGCGCATCCTCGTTGAGCCTAAGAATGCACTGACCAAGCAGTACAGCAAGCTCTTCGATATGGAAGAGGTGGAAGTCGATTTCCGTCAGGATGCTCTGCGTGCGGTTGCCAAAAAAGCCATGGAGCGCAAAACCGGTGCTCGAGGTTTGCGCTCGATACTGGAGGCGGTACTGCTTGACTCAATGTATGAAATTCCTTCCGATAAGAGCATTTCCAAGGTGGTGATTGATGCCTCGGTTATCAATGGTGATTCTGAGCCGCTGTTGATTTACGAAAATTCTGAAACACCGAAGGCAGCGCTTTCCGATAAGTGATTAGTTGTTATTTGCGATAAAATCCCTTCCTGGCACAAATGTCACTCGTTGTTAGACGAGTGGCATTATTCAAACTCTACCGCTTCTCTCTTTGGTAGATTAAGCAAGACCAGCCCAGGTGCATTAAATCCTTTTATTCAGAGTGCAGCATGATCGATTGGGATGTTCTTTGCATCTTTCAGATTGATCCTGAAGATATATTTGATGGTATGAAAGGGTAGAAAACCGGATTTTCTGATTTGAGCTTGCTTGTCAGGTAATCGGGTAAACTGATGGAATGGGCTTTCAGGTAGGGTTAGAAAGTTGAGGTAAAAAAGTGTCTGGTCGGAGCGAGAGGATTTGAACCTCCGACCCCCACAACCCCATGACGGTGAAAACCATAATAAAAACAACAAGATATCTAAAATTTTTGTTGGTAGACGACGATGACAACAGCTTGATTTTAA
>NZ_JAGHQW010000053.1 GCF_017744115.1 Salinisphaera sp. G21_0
TTTGTTGGAAGATTTGTTGGATGGGCGACAGAGTTATTTTTAAGGAAATGATTGTAAGTCGTTATATTTAAAGGGGTTTATCTGGTCGGAGCGAGAGGATTTGAACCTCCGACCCCCACAACCCCATTGTGGTGCGCTACCAGGCTGCGCTACGCTCCGACACAAGAAGGGTAAAAAATGTGTTTCTTTTGCCCCTTCAGGCGCTGGGTATATTACCCTAAAAAACACTATTTGCAAGCCCTCGCGCATTTCTTTTGCTTTTTTCTCTATCGAAAATACTATGATGCTGAATAGGCTTTTTTTCTTCCTTCAGAGCCTTTACTGTCTAACCGTTTGTATTGCATAAAGTGGTTTTAACTTTTTCTGCTTTGGAGAGAATCAATGCGTTTGATGCGAAACTGGCTGCTGGGAAGCACCATCCTTTTTTTGACTACCCTGGCGAATGGTGCAGCGACAGAGTCAGCTGAAGCAGCAGAGAAGAAGATCGAAGCGTTTCAGGTGGTTCTGGAAACCAGCAAAGGAGATATTGTTTTAATGTTGGCACCCGAAGAGGCTCCCGTCACCGTCAACAACTTTATCGAGTATGTTGAAAGTGGCTTCTACAACGGCCTGGTATTCCACCGGGTGATTAATAACTTCATGATTCAGGGGGGAGGCTTTGCCGCGGATATGAGCCAGCGGGCCACCCGTGCTCCGATCAAAAATGAGTCGCTGCTGAATCAGCGTCTGGAAAACAGTCGTGGCTCTATCGCCATGGCCAGAACCCAGATCGCTGATAGTGCAACCTCACAGTTTTTCATCAATCTCAAAGACAATGAATTTCTCAATGGTAAACCTTATAAGCCGGGTTATGCCGTTTTTGGCCATGTCATCAAAGGCATGGATGTGGTAGACAGTATTGCCAGAGTAAAGACGGGTTATCGAGGCCCACACGGTGATGTACCCGTTGACTCCGTTATTATCAACAAAGCATATGTCGTGAAAGAGGGTGGCAGGTCGGTGAAAGCCGAGCCTGGGGCTTCCTGATATCCATGAGTAAACAGGCCATTTCTACCGCTTCTGAACTTGTTCGAGCGCTAAAATCAGTCGGCAGGCTGTCTGGTCATCGGCGTCTACTGGTATGTGCAGGCAATGCAGACTGGTGTAAGGCTCAAGTGGTGGAAATGGTACCAGCCCTGACAGGGGAGTCTGTTCTTCTGATTGGAGCAGATTTGCCTGAGCTTGCAGTCTCAAATTCAGAAGTTATTGCGGCAAAACAGTGTCTGTCCCGGTTAGGCAGGGAGCATCAGAACATTATCTTTAATGCCCATGCAGGCTTTGATGTCGATGCGTTTGGTGCCATTAGTGGAACGTTAAGTGCCGGTGGCATTATGGTACTGTTAATACCGCCATTGGACCAATGGCAATATTTCCACGACCCTGAACATCGCCGGATGCAGGTTTATCCTCAACAATTTGAGGATATCTCCGGACGATATTTGCAGCGCTTGTCGCAAATTATTCAAGCCTCCAATCAGCTATCTCTCTTGACTCAGGGTGGGGTATTACGGATTCAGGAGGCTAAAAATAAGCCTGATAAAAAAACACCGGGTGACAAGGACGAGACGGTCACCGCCCCCTGTAAAACCCGTTCACAAATGCGGGCGGTCCGGGGAATACACAAGGTGTTTCGTGGGCATCGCCGTCGCCCGTTGGTTCTGACGGCCGATCGGGGCAGAGGTAAAAGTGCATCTCTGGGCATCGCAGCAGCACAGTTGTTGCTGGAAGGTGTTGAGCAGATAATCATAACTGCTCCGTCAAGAAATGCCGCAGAGGTGTTCTTTCACCATGCCGGGAAAGTGCTGGGTGAGGATCGTGCTGCTCTTTCAGGCAGACTTCAGTTTATCCCTCCGGACGATCTGGTTCAGGCACTGCCCGCAACCCAGTTACTACTGGTTGATGAGGCCGCTGCCATTCCCACACCCTTGCTGGAAAAAATGCTGACTCACTATAGCCGGATTGTCTATGCTACAACCATTCATGGTTACGAAGGAACCGGTCGGGGTTTTGCCATACGCTTCAGGAAGATTCTGGATAGCAAAACACCTCAGTGGCACGAGCTGAGAATGGCCGAGCCGATTCGCTGGCAGCCGGAAGACCCCCTGGAAGACTTTGTCTTCAGGGCGCTACTGCTCAATGCAGTGCCTGCTGCCATTGAAAAGCCAGAAAATATCCGTCCACAGCAATGCACTTTCAGGCAGATATCATCTGAAGAATTACTGTTCAATGAAGACTTGCTAACTCAGCTGTTTGGTTTGCTGGTTCTGGCTCATTACCAGACACGGCCGTTTGACCTGCGGCATCTGCTGGATGGTGGGAACATGGAGGTCTACGGTCTTTTTGATCGACAGCAACGGTTGATTGCCGTGCTTCTGGCAGCCAGAGAGGGTGGCATTGACCCTGCACTGGTTGATGATATCTGGCTGGGCAGGCGCAGGGTTCGCGGACATTTGCTGCCGCAGTCACTGAGTAATCATCTGGGCTTACCGGAAGCTATCTTCCTGAAAGGACTCCGGGTTATCAGAATAGCGGTTCACCCTGATTGCCAGAGAGCAGGGCTGGGCAAAATGCTACTTGATAAACTCCAACAGGATGCCGCAAATAAGCATATTGATTACCTGGGCACACTGTTTGGTGCCACTGATGACCTTCTGAAGTTCTGGGGCGACTCTTGCTATGTACCTGTGCGGGTTGGTTTGTCCAGAGACGCCGCCAGTGGTACCCATTCTGCCATGATGCTCAAGCCACTATCGCGCACTGCAAAACGCCTGGTTGATCAGGCCCATAAGAAATGCCTGGCACAGCTGCGGTGGTTATTGATGGATGAACTCAAAGGGCTTGATGTTGAGGTGGTTGCTGCCATCCTTGCCATGATGGTACCGATAATCAGGGGCAGTGATGATTATGCTTTGTCCGGCGATAATCAGCGTGAGCTGGTTTCCTTTACAGAGGGGCAGAGGCAATATGAGAATTGCATTGATGTCATCAAAAGAGTGACCTTTCAAATACTTGGGACGGGTGATATAGATGCTGTGGATGCAAGGCTGCTGGTCACTCGAGTGATCCAGAATCACCCCTGGCATCAGGTGGTTGCAGCCTGCAGTTTTTCCGGAGAAAAGCAGGCCCGGCAACGTTTGAGAGAGGTGATTTCTGTGAACAGCAGGCAGCATTTATAGTGCCTGCTTCAATACTTATCTGCACCAACTGGGTGCTTTCCCATGAACCTGATGGAGCATAAATAATGGATCGGTTTACTGTGTTTGGTCGTCCTGGCTGTGGATTCTGTGTACGTGCCAAACAGCTGCTGGAGATGAAAGGTTTGCCTTTCAAATACGTTGATATCTACGAAGAGGGGATCAGTAAGGCTGACCTGTCCAAGACCGTCGGCAAGGAAGTGGAAACGGTTCCCCAGATTTTTCATGGTCAGCAGTACGTTGGCGGTTATACGGACCTGGAAGCTTATCTCAGGGAAAAAGACGGCTAGGCATAACGGTAAATTCTTGAATAGGGATTGTCGTTAATTTTAACCAGGCGGGCATCACTGCGCTGCAGTCTTTCCTGTCTGGCAGACGGGTCATAGGGGCGAATCCGGTTAAACTCCGGTAACGGCTCTCCCGGCTGCAGCTGAATGAACAGGGGGAGTGGCGAGTTAATCTGTGCCGGATACTGTTTTTTCAGTACCGGGTCCGCCTGCCTGAGCGCCTGAATATCCTTTGGCCAGGTAATATTGGCCCTCAGGTGGGGAGCCAGTATACGCTTGATCACTACCACTTCTTTGGCGGGCATTTTCTCCAGCAGGCCAATGTCTTCATTAACGGCGACGGAGGCTATGTATTTCTTCCTGAAATGGTCAATCGCTTCTTCGGCGGTCAGCCTGACCGTGCCACTGTGACTTGCAGCCCAACTGAAACCAACCCGTCTCGGGGGCTCTGGAAAGAGCTTGAGTTGCCGGTAACATTGCACAAAGTGCAGGTGTTTGACCTGCAGCCCTCCCAGTAAACCATCCCGCAAATCATCGGATGCCTGTTCAATGGCCTCGATGCTGTCGCCAAACAGCTTGCGAAAGTTGGCCATCGCCGTTTTAAACTGATCACGACAGAGGTTCAGATCTTCGCCCAGTTGTAAGGTCTGCTCAGAAACGCCGACCAATCCGGTTAAGCGGGCGGTCTCCTGCTTGTTCTGCTCTTCGATATAGGTCAGTCGGGTGGCAATACCTGCTGCCAGGGCACGGTGGTTTGTGGATTCGGATTCCGTCTCCATGATCCAGATGGGTAAGCCATGGTCCGATTCAATGGCTTCCCGGAATAAGCGATTCAGTTCAACCAGTTGAATAAGCGCATCCCTTACGGCGATTCGTGCTGCGGTTTCTTTACTCATAACGTGCCCATAAAATACTGACGGGATTTCAGGGAGAAAGGCGGTCGACTTGCCAGTCACAGCCATTCTCTGCGGACAACCGGGTGTATTGAAAGCGATCGTGCAGGCGATTTGGGCGACCTTGCCAGAATTCAATGCTCTCCGGCACGACGCGATAGCCACCCCAGAAATCGGGCAGAGGCACTTTTCCTTCCCTGAATTTGCGTTTCATCTCTTCCAGTTTCAACTCCAGAACCTTTCGTCCGGTAATGACTGAGCTTTGCTGTGATACCCAGGCACCGAGCTGACTGCCATGAGGGCGGCTGGTAAAGTAACGCAGTGATTCAGCCGTGGAAATTTTTTCTGCCTTGCCCTGGATGACCACCTGTCGTTCAAGGGCCACCCAGGGAAACATAATGGCAACGTGGGGATTGCTGGTAATATCCCTGGCTTTATTACTGCTGTAGTTGGTGAAAAAGACAAAACCGGATTGGTCGAAATACTTGAGGAGTACCGTTCTCAGGGATGGCATACCTGATGCCGAAACGGTGGCAAGGCTCATGGCATTGGGTTCGGCCAGCTGAGCGTGCTGAGCCTGCTTGAACCAGAGCTCAAACTGGTCAAAGGGGCTGGTTTTCAGGTTGTCCCGACTGAGCCCTGCCTGAGTGTACTCTTCTCTTAAATGGCTGATATCCATGGCGGCACTGTACTGTTAAATAATTTTTTATTTTAACCGCGTCACAGCATTCTTTACAGTGTTCAGCGTCTGTAGAAATGTGGAAGGTATTTCAGGACAATTCCTTAGAGGCTGTCCGGCTGTTCCCCGGGGTTTATATTGAAATGCCGGTCACTGGCTTTTATGAATTCAAGTAACTGTTGCTCAAATCCGTCACCATAGTTGCTAATCATCAGTGAATTCAGTGGATAGCCGCATACGGTGGATGATATTCGGGTGTTTTCTGAAAAACAAAAGCACTTTTTACCCAGTGTCAGAGCGGTTGCCAGTTCGAAGCCCGCACCTGTGGACGGGTAAGTCAAATCCCAGAGGCAGAATCGGGCGTTTCTTAAACTGTCCAGTCCCCAGTAGTAGCAGGCCAGCTCTTTATGCAGCTCATTGGGATCAGACGCACGAAAAGGATATAGCTTATTGACCTGTTCTTCGGTACTGAGCTTGAGAAACTTTTCAGGGATATTGGTTATGGATGCTGCTGATCGACTGTGCAGCTTGTCATCCAGAACAACATCTGCATGGCATTGATAACCATAGTTTCTGAGCAACTCACAGATATGTATCGCACGGTCAATAATTTCCCGGGCCTGAGTTTTTGACCGGCTGGTTACACTGGCACCGTAAAAGACGACACAATCCTTCATTGCGGTTTCTCTGGCATAGGGTGATCGAACAACTATAGCAGCTGACAGTTGACAGCCAGGTAGAAAAACGATGCCGTTGATCCTGGCACCGTTAAAAGGAGAGGATATGGTCGTTTACTGGTCCCAGTAGCTGTCTTCCAGGCTCATCTCCCGTTCCGGCAATGCCCTGGACAGACGGGGAGAGCTTTGTGCCAGCACTTCAAAACTGACCCGGTTGGCGTACTTGCAAACCTGGGCAAAGGATGAGTAAGTAACCCAGGGCTTATTATGCTTGCTTGAGGTTGGTAATACCTGACGGTGATAGTAGTTTGCAGCCATATCGTGAATAAGTGCTGCCAATGCACCGTCGCCTGCACCGTTCGTGTTTTTTATGTTTTTTGGGCCGCCAAGATAGGGGCTGATGTGTGAGTATACTTTCAGTGGTTCTTCACAGTGAGCGCGAAGCAGAGGGCGGCTGAATTCATACCTGTTGAAATCACTGATCGCTCCGGAACGGATAGGATTGTCAGTTTCCCTGGCCAACGCTGTTTCAGTATAACCACTTAAATAAAGACCTTCAGCGCCAGCCGTCAGTAACACCATATCAACCCATTGCAGCATATGCTCAGATGCTGACAGGGGGTCCGGTTCTCCGGTCAATGCCTCGGCTTCTTCTTCGTTCATGGCGGCAATGGTGACATAGTCATTTAGGAACTCGATCAGTGGTTGCTTGATGGCATTGACCAGTCCACGGGTGCCCAATGTCAAAATGACCGGTACTTCATGTTTTTTTGCCAGCTGTGCTGCTTTTACCATGGCGTGATAAATTGGCAGGGAAGGATTCGCCAGCGTGTAAGCGCTTAGCGCCAGGCCTGAGGATTCGGCGATGATTGTTTCATCGATAAACTCGGGACTGAGCTGATTCATAAAACCGGGGCTGATACCGAAGGTACGCTCACCATCTTCCGTAATCAGCGCAAAGCATCGGCCAATAGGGCCGTCAACCGGCTGAAGCCAGGTAAGATCGACTTTACTGCTGGTATTGCAGAGGTAGCGATACGCGTAGTCACCCACCTGGATGTTCTTGCTCATAACGCCAAATTGAACGGAACGATCATCTGCCAGCACCGAATAATTATGAAGCGTGTTACCGATGGTGCCACCGGCAAACTGGTCTTCAATAAGCTGCTGCTCGTTAAGAAAACAGTACAGACGATTGGCCTGGTCGTTATCTATCCATTGAGAGGCACCTTTATCGAGGCCAAAATCCCGTAGTACTGAGTCATCGACTCGGGCAGTAATATCCACCAGGTTCTGGTCAATACCACAGATATAGGTGTTGGCCTGGCCAAACACTGAGCTTTCCATATCGAAGCGATTGTGGGTATTGACCGGGAAGTAATGCTTGATCTTTCGTCGGCCGGGGAATTTCATGAAAGCAAAGAAAATGAAGTATCAGGAAGGGATGCTGATTATTCATGAAAAAACAATGAAAAACCAGTGCAATCCTGCAAAGTCTTCCTTGATAAAACCGGGTAAAGTACTTTGGGAAAGCCAAAGTAACCGGGTGAATTTATTGCCCTGTTTATGGAAATCTTGAGGTAAGTTCCACATGTTTCAAGTATCCATGATCGTAAAGCAAGTTAAAATTGTTACTCATATCCGTTTTTTTATGAGATCAATTAATAGTGTCACAGGTATCATCTGTTGTTCATGATCGACGATTCTTAAAGCCACTGCATTGAAAACGGTGCATTGCTGTTGTAGTCCAAACGAAGATGCGCCATGCTGACATTCAGTGCATTGATTTAGTAATGTAAGAAAATGCGGATAGTTGGTGATTTGTCGGCAAGCCGAATAAAACAGGATAGATCAAAAGATTGTATGATGTTCCGGACAGTGAAAGCTGATATGTTAAAAAAACTGGTGTCAATGGTTGCTGGAGTATTAACCATGGTTTCAATAGCAGGTTGTTCAATGACGACGGAGAGAGAAGCCCTTGTGACCCCGGGAGACGTAATAAAAAGCCCTGCTGATGACCGGCATTATCGCTATATCACTTTGGATAATGGTCTCAAGGTACTACTGATCTCGGACCCGGATACCGACAAGTCGGCTGCTGCGGTGGATGTGAATGTTGGTAGTTACCAGGATCCCGACGACCGTCTTGGCCTTGCCCACTTTCTCGAACACATGCTGTTTATGGGGACGGAAAAGTACCCGGACGTAGACAGTTATTCTGAATTTATCCGTGCCAATGGTGGCAGCAGTAATGCCTATACGACGGATGTACGAACCAATTACTACTTTGATATTAACAGCGACCAGCTGCAGCCAGCGCTGGATCGCCTTGCCCAGTTTTTTATCGCGCCCAGGCTGGACCCGAACTACGTAGAGCGGGAAAAAAATGCGGTCGATTCAGAGTATCGCCTGCACGCCAGAGAGGATGGCTGGCGTCTCTTTATGGCGCTCAATGCAACGTCGAACCCGGAGCACCCGAAGAGCCGGTTTAATATCGGCAGCCTTGACACGCTGCATGATCGTGACGGGCAGCTCTGGCAGTCGTTAAAGGATTTTCATGACAGGTACTATGTTGCTGCCAATATGGGCGTGGTTGTCTATGGCAAAGAGCCACTGGACAGGCTTGAACAGTGGGTCAATTCCTCTTTTTCGATGGTTCCTCCGGGCGCAAAACCCGATTTGATTATTGGTAAACAGCCGTATACCCGGAATGAATTGCAGGCCCGTATCAATATTGTGCCATTGAAAGATACCCGGGTTCTGTCACTGGGTTTTCCCATGCCCAGTGCACAGCCTTTTTACCATATCAAGCCACTGGGCTATCTTGCCCGAATCATTGGCTACGAAGGCAAAGGCAGTTTGCACAGTTTGTTGAAAGAGCGAGGCCTGATTGATTCACTGGCAGCCTACAACAGTGACCTGCCCAATGAGTACAGTGAGTTTACCGTTCGCATGGAATTGACGCCTGAAGGGTTGGCCCGGGTGGATGAGATCACGGCAATGGTATTTGACTATCTTGATCTGATTCGCAGGGAAGGCCTTGAGCCATGGCTCTATGAGGAGAGCAAACAAATTGCAGAGCTGGCCTTTCGCTATCAGGAAGACCGTAACCCGCAGCAGACTGCCTCAGGGCTGGCGGCCAGAATGCACTATCTGCCACCGGAGCATTTGCTGGAAGCAAATTACCTCTATGACTCCTACGACCCTGAGCTGATCTCAGGTTATCTGGCCAGAATAACCCCGGAAAATCTACGTCAGGTGGTCATTGCCCAGAACCTGCCTACGGATAAGGTCGAGCCGTATTTTGAGACGCAATACAGCATTCAGCCCCTTGCCGATGAGCTGGTCACACGGCTGAAGACGCCCATTGCCCGACAGTCATTGACTATTCCTGAACCGAACCCGTTTATCGCCAGTAACCTTGAACTGCATGACAGCGGCCAGGTCACTGAGCCATCGGTTATTCTGGATGAGCCTGGATTACGGGTATGGAGCCTGACCGATACCAGCTTCAATATGCCCCGTGGCAATGTACGGGTGATGATCTCTACACCGGCTGCTTCAGCGACACCTGACGATAATGTATTGATCCAGATATACAAGTCGCTGCTGTCAAGAAGTCTCAATGAATATGGCTATCCGGCCAGGGAGGCGGGTCTTAATTACAGCATCACGGCCGGACGACGAGGGTTGTTGATCAGCCTTGCCGGATATCAGGACAAACAGGCCGTGCTGCTGGAAGACATTCTCAAGGCAGTCACAACCTTTAAGCCTGAGAAGAGCGCGTTTGAACAGGAACAGGCAGTACTGGTCAGAGGGCTGAAAAACAAGAAGTTCCATGCTCCTTACCGATTGGGAATGGATGCGCTTAGCCAGGCAACCTATCCTTCCTATCCGGAGGATGATGTTCTGTTGAATGCTGCTGAAAAGGTCACTTATGAGCAATTGATTAATTATGCCCATGACTTCTACCGGCAGATTCATATAGAAATGCTGGTGTATGGCAACCACAGTCAGCAGGAAGCACTAACACTGTCGTCAATGGTGGCGTCGGCATTACTGAATGACCATAACCGTCGGGACCGTTTTGATCTGCCCTTCCACCTTCTGGGCGGCACCAACCGTGTTCTGAATATGGCTATTGAGCATGATGACTCGATGTTGATCAGTTATTACCAGATTCCCGAGACGGGTAACCGGGAACGGGCTCAATACGCATTGCTTGGTCGTCTGCTGGCAAATCCGTTTTTTAACAGCCTGCGGACGGAACAGCAGCTGGGGTACGTGGTGTTTGCCGGACCTCGTCCCTTTGAGAAACACCCCGGTGTTATTTTTGTGGTGCAATCGCCAAAGCTGGATCCTATTGGCCTGGAAGGTCGTGTAGATCAGTTTTTGAACGATCAGAAAGCGGTGCTGGCAGGACTGACAGACCAGGAGCTGGAACAGTACCGGCAGGGGTTGATCGGTGACCTGCTGAAGAAAGATGACAATATGGATGAACGTAATGGTCGTTTCTGGCAGGGAATTGCCAGTGGCGAGCTGGATTTTGACAATCGAGTGAAGATTGCGGATGAAATTCGCAAACTCAAGCCCTCGGATATGCAGTCTGCCCTGGCAAGGCTGGTGCAAAACAGGGGTAAGCTTGTTATTCGCTCTTTTGGTGAGCCCCATAAAAAGGCATACCGGAAAGAGACTGACAGAATCGAATGCAACACCATTGATTGTCTAAAGGATCTACCGTTCAGTAAATAGCTCTTATTCCGGGGCAGTTATTGCTGCCCCAATCTTCAATACCCTTTGCGGCTTTGGTATTTTCATTGATAATCAAGACTCAGTTACCTATGCTTTTGCCAACGGATATGGAGGGGTAATGAATATGGCCGCTGACGTTCTGTTTTCCGAACTGAATGCCCGGGATAATAACAAGATTGGTCTGATCACGCTGAATGCTGAAAAAGCATTGAACGCATTGAATCAATCCATGATTGACCTGCTGCTTCAGCAATTTTCTGACTGGCGTGACAATGATGATGTTGTGGCCGTGTTTATGCAGGGTAGCGGTGAAAAGGCCTTTTGTGCTGGTGGTGATGTACGGGCTCTGAGGCAGGCAGTTATTGATGGCAAGCCTGAGGTTCCCGGTCATTTCTTTGCCACGGAATACCGTGTTGATTACATGATTCACACCTATCCCAAGCCGGTTATCTGCTGGGGTAATGGCATTGTGATGGGAGGCGGTATTGGCCTGATGGCGGGGGCTGATTTCAGAATAGTGACGGATACCTCCATGCTGGCCATGCCTGAAATCAGCATTGGCCTCTATCCGGACGTTGCCGGCAGCTGGATCCTGAGCCATCTGCCCGCCAGGCTTGGCCTGTTTATGGCGCTGACCGGCTGTCGGCTCAACGCGGCTGATGCGATCTATGTTGGCCTGGCTAACCGTTTTATTGATCATGCATTTTGTGACAATGTTCTGGAGTCTTTGCAGCAAGCAGACTGGAACGCCTCAGAAGCCCACGCTGTCGTTTATTCTGTCCTGCAGAAATACCGGGAAAAAAGTGCCGGGTGGCTACCCTATTCGAAGGTGCGTGAACACAGGGACTTAATTGCCGGGCTGATGGATCAACCATCACTGGCCGATGTGATGTCCGCCATTGATAGCCTTGAGACCGATGATGACTGGTTGCTGGCCGCCAGAAAAACCGCACTTCATGGTTCGCCACTGTCGGCAGCCATTGGCTATCGGCAGTTACAGAGAGCGCGGCACATGTCCCTTAAAGAGGCGCTTCAGAGTGAGTTGGCGCTGTCCGTCAATACGGTACTTAAGGGCGATTTCTGCGAAGGTGTCCGCTCCCGGCTGGTTGACAAGGATAAAAATCCACAGTGGAAATTTAACGCCGTTGATCAGGTCGATGAACAATTGTTGAATGATCTGTTCAGTTCACCCTGGCCTGAGAATCCACTCCATGACCTCTAACTGATAGACACTGTCACCTGACACTCCCCGCCTGGGCGAAGGCTCTTAGATCACACCAGGAACGTTTCTGTTCCACCATTCATTGCTCAGTGAACAGGTGGAGCCGCCCGGGCTTGGTTATCGCATAAAATTCCACATTGCGGAACGTTCCATGACTGCGCTGCCCGGCCTTCCTGTCTTATATCTCCGCCCGATTTCTCGATGCGTTACGACGGGTTTGGTAAGTGTCCGTTTTTTATGTCCTTTTAGAGAGCATGGACCCAATTTTTTACTGTGAACTTTATAACAATATCTTTGTCCAATTTAGGGTCATATACAGATTCCTGGCTATATCATCATTCAAAAACTAAAACACTGGTCATAATTTCATGGATATTTATGTTAGAGGGATTCTAAATGTTTCATGTTAAAGCTCATTATTTGGGTTATCAAAACCCGGCAACGAATCCAAATATTGATACCAGGTCCCTCAATTTATCCGATGGGGGGCAGCAGGCCAGCCAGAAGGCATATTAACGATTATGATCCCCGTGGCAATCCTGCCGTCAACAATCCATTAGCCAAGCGTCTGTGCAGTTCACATGTGTCATCCCCATTCCATCAGGCGAACCATTCCCCGCCAAACCGGGAACAACTTGGGGGAAAGGGAATGTTTTTGCGACGCATGCAGGAAATAGGATTGTCTGTCCCACCGTTCCAATGTGTTACCGCTGAGGTAATGAATGCTCTTGAGCAACACCCTCTGGATACCCGTCTTTTAGCTCCCTATCTCTCTGGCATTACCAGTGAACCCTGGGTAGAAACAAGTCTGATGAACATCAGGAAATATCTCAATGCCTTGCCACCTTCAGAGCAAACCAAAAGGAATGACTGGCTGGCAGGTCTGGCAAGATTTGTGGCCAGTAATGACTTTTACCAACAGGTTAAAGATTCTGAAGCGGCCAAACACATCAGGGCTCTGCGTGACCGAATATCCAGATCACAGCCGGTTATTGTCCGCAGTTCTGGCATCAACGAAGATAACTACGGCGATGCCCAGGCGGGCAAATACCTCTCAGAAGTTCAGGGAGAAGATGATGTTTTGCGCACCTGCCTTAAAGTCATGGCCTCAGGTTACCGGCCTGAATTATGTTCCGGGGGTGTACCACAACCCATGGCACTGATTATCCAAAAATGCATTAACTGCAAATATGGTGGGGTAGCCATGAGCTTTCAATCACTTCAGGGTGATAATACCGTCAGGGTTGAGTACACATCCGGTCAGCCCAGAGGCATAGTAGGAGGGCAGTCCGGTAACACGCCCCACCGCATCGACATTGTGCGCAAGGATGGCAAAGAAGGTGCTTACAACGCCCAATACATTCGCGGGACCATCTCAAGCCACTTCATCCTGGACAAAAACACAGATAATAACGGCTATTCGGAAACAGCGATTGATACTGATGCACAAGCAGACGGTGATGGATATCGACTCAGTGATGACCAGATTGAAGAACTCATGCAAGCGGTGACCAAGCTGGAAGACCTGTTGCTCTGCCCCGTGGATGTGGAGTTTGCCATCGATCATCAGGGTCGCCTGTTCCTGTTGCAGGTGCGCCCTATTACCCGGCTTCCCGGGGGTATGGAGTTTGCCATGCCCATACCCAAAGAGACCCTGGCCAGTGGCGAGGGCGTCAGTGAAGGCTATTGCACCGGATCACTCTGGTTGGCCAATAAACAAGCCACAGACACTATGCCAGAGGGAGCCATTGTCGTTGCCCAACACGCTGAAGAGTGGATGCTTGAGCCTGAATTTCTGAAACGGGTAGGGGGTTTTGCCGTTGCCGCGGGAGGACGGAATGACCATGTGGGGATCTTCCTGAGACAGAAAAAAATACCCTTAATGGTGGCTGGTGGCCAGTACCCGGCAATGGTCGCTCAGGTTGGCCAACAGGCCACGCTGGCCTGCGCCCGCTTTAACGGTAAGCCCGGTGCCTTTGTTGTTACCGGTGACCTCAGCAGAAAACTGGTCAGTTACGGGAGTCTGTCCGCTGCATTTTCTGATGTGCCGTTAGCAAGAGACATCCCGTCATGGGAAGATTTGTCCCTCCCACAAAGCACATTCTGTCAGGTCGCCAGCGGTTTTCACTGGCTCTCGGATCAAAATGCCCGCCTGCTGTCACTGTTTGCCCCTGGCGGTGGACTGGATTGTTTGGCACACCCGATAAAACTTAGTATGTCGCCACAACGAGCACATTTAGTGGCAGAGACCAGGGACAGTGTAAACCGGCTGATTCATGGGGCTGAAGCACTGTTGGACGGTTACCGCGCATTCTTGCTGCTGGCGGGTGACAGCAGTTCGGAACGGGTCAAGTCATTGTTGGCAGAATCACTGCTATTGATCACCCGGTTTGAAACGCTGAAACAGACCATCACCTCAACGGTAAACACTATCGTCCATCCCCTGCATGCCGATGAAACATCACCACCATCCGTGGGAAGGTTTCGGCAGTGGGTGTCAGCCTGCCATCAGCTACAATCCAGCCTTCAAGCACTCAATCCCACGGAGGCTGAGCAGGTCCGGAGTGTCCATGAGTTAATTTTTGCCCTCCATAAGCGCTTTGTTGAGGCGCTGGGACCGGTCACTATGGATTCTGGTCAGGGCAGGCTTTCTAATGAAGGGTGCATCACCTATGTTGATTGCACGACTCCGGGTGGCTTGGGTGTAAAGACACCGCTATTAAATCCGTCCTGCAAAAATTTACTCAATTGTATAGGGAAATCAGGGGCTGTCGTCAGTATGGATGATGCCTTGATTGTTAATCTGGTGTTAGGAAGTCATGTGTGCGTTATCGAGCTGCTTGAACACGCAGAGGGGGGGGGAAAGGACGCATGTTGCGGCTGAAAGTTTCTGACAGGTTTACGAAACCTGATGGCAGTGATAAACCTGACAAGTTGAAACGCATGTGGTTTTTGGCGCAGTTACTGAAAGCGGTCGAACTGGATAAGAATGCTGATGGCATGAAGCTGAGTTGCAATGCCGTAGCAGGAGAAATTATCGTCGAATGCCCCCGAATGAAATTAAGGCCAACCATGCAGAATGCCTTTGAAAAACTGCTGTCTGTGTTATGTGGTATGAGTAATCTGGATCTTCACCTCAAAGACAGACCCATTGTTGAAGGAGATCAGTGGAACTTTAACTTTCTTGCACAACGCCTTAACAATGATTTTTCAGAAGAAGCCAATAGATTCGCCTTCAACCATTGTCTTTTCTTATTGGTCTATAGTGTTTCGGGCATAATTTCCAGCTACTCTTCGTTATTAAGCAAATACCACCAACAATTTATTGATCATGTTCAAGAGTTAAAATGGTTGGTGACTAAATCGGATGACCAACTTCAGAAAATGTTTACCAGTGATAAGATCGATCAGGACACCCGCAGGAAACTCTTACATCATCTTTTATTATTGCCAGATTGCAAAAACACTACCCAATTGGTTGATCTTGTGTATGACGACTTGAAAGATCAATACTATATTATCGAACCATCTTGTTGGAGTTACCGCCTGGCGTTTAAGGTTCCACCGGGTCAGCCACTTCCGGGTCATAAAGAAAAGATCAGGAATGTCCTGCTGGAGCAAGGGCTGCAGTATGCCAGCCGACGGGTTCGAAATGATAAAGACCTTGTATTACCAACCATTGCAAAACACCCAAATGACTTGCAATATGTTAGCCGAGGACTGAAGAATGACAGAGATGTCGTCATGGCCGCAGTCACTCAACAAGGCGAACAGCTGCAATATGCAAGCCCGGATTTTCAGGATAATGTTGACGTTGTAAGGGCCGCTGTCGCACAGCATTCGTATGCTATGCGTTATGCAAGTGAAAGAATCCGAAGCGATAAAAGCATTATTGAAACCTTAATTGCTGATTGTATTGGTCTCTTGTTTTATGTCAAGGAAGAATTTTTGAAGGATTGAGATTATTTGCTGCGCTTAATCGGTCATAATCCTTATGCTTTCATGTTTGCTGATTTTTGGCTTCAAAATGATCCTGCCTTTATCGCTTCAGCAATCGACGCAAATCGCGGAGTCTGGGAATACATACCCTCACCCATGAAAACAGAACTTGAATCCGCAAGATCACAATACAAAAGTCAGACTGAAAGTTTTCAGACTAAGGCTCCTAGTGCAAGATCCTCTGATTCTGATGTTTGTAGCTCTGTTAAGTCAAGAGCGTTCACCAATACTGGCTGCTTTTCGGTTATCAATCCTTTAATCATGACAGTCGCGCACTCTGTTCGTCCCCATATTCTGAAAGTTTTTCGCACAGATGATGGTTTTGTGCATCACAGACGGCAGGCTTCAGCGTGCCCGGTTGAATCGTTTCCAACAGTTGTTTTGCTAGATTCTTTTCGCAGCCAAAATCATCCCAGTTCACAGTGATTAATGGTGTCCCCATTGAGCGGCAGATCTGTGGCAGGATGGCCTCATGATAGTTATGGATATCGCAGAGGTACGTCAGTGGGGTTCCATCTTCGGCACTTCTTGCCCGCTCAACCAGACGGCTATGGGCAATTTTCGGAGCGGTTCTGAGATAAATGACCGCGCTGATCACCGGATAATCCTTCAGTCTGCGCTGGATTTCACAATAATGCAGCATATAGCGCTCATCCGGTTTGACCATCCCCAGAAAATTTGCCTGGGTAAAAATCAAATCAGAGTAAAGGGAGCGCTCAATCAGATAGTTGCGGTCAGTGGGCAACTGCTCAACAATGCTGGCCCGGCGATTGGTAATGTACTCCTGAAACTGAATACGCTTAACCGCATCATTTGGGTGGTCTGTGAACTCCTGAAGCAGTCGTGTAAATTCCGGGTCATTCACAGGCTCCTGAATGGCGTCCCAGCCCAGCTCTGCTGCCAGTTTGGGAAGAAGAGTTGACTTGCCCGCAGCAATGTTGGCTTCTACAGCGACAAAGTGATTGGTTTGCTTCATTAAGGACCCCGGTGACTGATGATACAACTCATGATACTTCCGTGCTGGTCATGAGAAGGGCAGGCACTTTATGAGGTTAGGCGTCCGTGATCAATAAGTAATAGGCGGAAATGGGGTAGGTTTGGCCGTGATATGGCTTAATGGGCCCTGGAAGACTAAATGGCTTGGATTGAGCCTTGTTGATATTCCGGGTGTGTTGTCAATGTCTAAAGACCCGAAAAGCGATGTAACTCTTCCATAAGAGCAACTAAAAAAACCAATAATCCTTGTTATTTAACTGTTTTCTTATGAAACATTTGCAAGATGTTGAGCTGGGTCAAGTTTTTGTAAGTTTGCACTGGATACAATGCGCGCAGTTTTTGGATGGAAGATTTTGATCAAGTCTGAAAGGTTCTGGCTGCTGCATGTGAACAGTACAGTCAACATACTGAACACCTTGTCAATCAGGCAGCTTTCCCAAAATCCAATATTTCCCCTCATCTTGTCGTAAGGACAACAGGAATACAGCTGTGAAAAAGACACTGCTTGCTACTGCAATTCTTCTCGCTACATCTGCGGCTAACGCGGCCTGGACTTCTCCGGATGGTTCTTTGACCATTGGTGGTGATGCTGAGATTAACTTTGATGTGTTTAAAAACGAGAACGGTATTAATGCCGACTATGTAAACCGAGATCCCATTAATCACGATAAGAAAGGCGAAACTATTACTCAACTCAATGATGACTCCCGCATCAAACTGATGGTTGAGTGGAAAACTGCCCGTGAAGACGGCGCTTATCTCTCTGCAAAGATTGAACCTCTGGTACGTACCGACGGTTCTGTTAGAGTAGACGACGCTTATTTCATGTTTGGCCGAGAAGACAGCTGGGCATTCCAGATTGGTCGTTACGAAGCTATGAACCTGTTCCCGCTGGGTAAAGACGTTGCACTGTTCTACGCTGATGGTGGTGATGGCATTGGCAAGGGCATTTACTACTATATGGCGAAAGAAGCCCGTGGTCGCCGTGATGCCGCTGGTCAGGCTCGTATTATGAGTGAAATGGGCAACTGGACAGCCGAAGTTTCCACAGTTTACGGCAATACAGCAGATTTGCTTGGTGCTTCCAGAGAATATGTTGATGGGGATAACGATACTTTAGATTCTGACAACAACAGTTTCATGGTTCGTCCAGCCGTTAACTATTTGAGCGATGATGGTGCCTTCAGTGTCAGCTTCGGTGGTGAATATGAAGTGAGTGGCGACTCTGTCACAGTTGATGGCGATGGAATTAATGCTGGTGAAGTTCTGGAGCTTGCGAACCGTTACGGTCTGGCTGCTACCACTACCATGACGTTTGGTGATCTTGTTTGGAACACCAGCATCGCGATGCAAGATGCTAAAGACGCTTGGGAAGCGCACACCTTTAACACCAACATCGTTTATAAGAACGCTTTTGGTCTGGGTACTTCCTACGCTGTTAACAAGTACACCAATAAGGCTGATGCCGAAGACGCTAAGTCTTACGCGGTTTACACTGCTTACACCATGCCGATCATGGACTTCAACAACGCTACTGTAACGTTTGCACTATCTTATTCTGATACTGAAAATGCATATGGTGAAAGTGGTATAGACGAACAAACCACCGCCTTCCGTACCCGCTTCAACTACTACTTCTAAGCACCAATACGCTTAAAGCTAACCCAAAGGCTCCTTGCTCCGGCAAAGAGCCTTTTTGACGACCGGACTTCTTCCCACAATCCCCGGACTGTAGCGATTCCAGAAAACAAGCCTTTCACAGGTCAGCGTATACAAGGAGCCGACACCCGACTCATCGAAATTGCGTACTAGCTTTCAGCAGTTCCGGTTGCAGAAGGCCCTGATACCGGAGCCGGGTGGTTTCTATTCACTCCCCGCAAAATACAAATATCTTCTTGCAATCGGATCTTATCCTGTTCAAGGCGCTCCCTGTATTGGCAGTACCTGGTCTTGAGCAGGTCCTGGTAGAGTTCACTGACCGGGTGACTCCGGGTTTTGTCCAGACTTTCCATAATGATGCGGTTAAAGATAAACATCAGTCTGGCCAGATCTTCCTGGTCTTTTGCCGGGACAGGAAACTTCGTCATCAATCGTTTGAAATCAGGAAGTTCTGTTGCAGCTTCCGGGGAGTCGATATCCCCCATACTGCCAACAACGTTGCTAATATCCTCCTTCTTCACGCCATATTCACTTTCTAACACAGTGCTGAACTCATTCATGCTTTTATTAAGGTTACTCTGGTGATAGGGGGTGTGAATACCTGCCCATAATAGCCAGAGTGACTTCCAGGAATCCTGGTATCTATTCGTCATATATTTGATAACAAAAAAGTCATCGCTGCTGTATTCATGGTCAGGCTGATCCAGCGGATGATTGAGCAGATAGGCTTCATCTAACTTGGCCTGTTCCAGTTCCTGGCTGGCATGCTCCAGTGGTGTCATGGGCCTGGCATTGGCGATGGCTCTCAATACGTTCAGTGTTGCACCCGCTGCTCCCGCTATGGCCACAGGTTTCCATGAGAACTCTCCAATGGTTCTGGTAAGACCAACAAAGGTAACGCCAGCAATACCACCCAAGGCACCTGAAATACCACCCTTAGCGGCCATGCCTGCAAGATAGCTTGTTGATATATTGAGTTTTTTGACAGTATGCCGGCCTAATGCCGCCTGTTTGTCATCTGCGGTATATACATGCCCGTCCGGGCTCTCTATGCCAAATGCGGCATTTGATGCGCGAATTAAAGATCCGCCCATTTGCTGTTGCAGAGCTGCTGGTTCCATAAAAATTTTACCTTTTCTGATGGAGTGAGTAGTTATTCGAGTTATCCAATATATTGCAACCGCCGCCGGACAGGTATAACAACCGGGTCAGTACCGATTGCAAGCACGTCATGAAATACTCACAGAGTCCTTCTATTTCTCTTTCAGCTGATTCTAGAGAATGATTTTCATTTTGTAATGTCGGAGAACTTAATTGAATACGGGGAGTCTAAGGATGTATTGAAACAATCAATAATAAAGGTTCGGCTGGATGAACTCTGAATTCCCAGTTCAATTCAATGCTCTTTCCCTGGCAAGCCAATTACCGGATGCTTCTGAACCTTTTTCACCAGAGGCAAGTTTTGGGCCAAGGGGTGTCAGGCAAATACCCCCGGCTGAGTTAGATGCACATCAACTGTGCCAAAGTAAAAAGGAAGATACGCTGCAAATAGGGATAGATGCAGAACCGGATGCAAGTTCGGTCTTACCTGTGCATTTGGCCGTTGCTGACTTGATCCGGCAACACGTTGAGCTTGAGTTGGCTAATGCCCCGATTTGCCCGGTATTTGTAGTGAATGGTCAAGATAGTTACGACTCTACTCGTTTCTGTTCGTCAGTCAGGGTGAAAATGCGTGAATATGGACTTTCCCAGGATGATATTGACAATGCAATGGGTCTGATGAGATGGAAGGATTCCGCCGTCACAGGAGGAATAGCGAAATGTTTTTTTGTGCAAAGCCGGAAGGTTAATGAGTGTCTGTACGAATTAAGTAAAAGAGATCAGGTCCATATTGATACTGTGTTTGAGGCGTTGAGTTATTTTTATGACGGATGTTTTGAGGACGTTCCGAAATGGATACCAATAAGCTTTAAATGTTTTGAAATTCCGGAACCTTTAATAAACGAAAGATACACAAAGCCAGCTGAATATGCTTATGTTCCCTATCTGAAGATCGAAAGAGAAAAATATATCATTGACAGAACCGCTGAAATTTTAACCGATACTCACAACATCTTTCACAAAACGATACACAGCAACAGGAGTGATGGTGAAAAGGTGGCATATCTGAGGAATATGTTAGGACCAGCTCCATCAGCTGTTCCTGTTGAAAAGACATCAGATGCCAGCTCAACCGGGAGTGAGCAGCACGGTTTGTCAGCCCAGAAGATTCTTGCACGTATTGGTGAGGCTAATAGTTTAAACAGTAAAGGCTCGTATCATCTTAGGGCTGGGCTACCTCAAGCAGCCAAACGTTGACCGTAGAAAACTCAACTACAACAGGACATCTGAGTTATGCACACAGCAATTGCCTGCTTTCACCCTTCAGGTTTTTCGCTAGTAAAATCCTATCCTATACCTTGTGTAATAGCTGAGGTTGATAGCCCCTATCCTGTCTTTACGAGTTACTATTCAGGGGGTGTTCAAGCCACTCCCAATAATGTCAGGGCTGAGATGAGGGCCGCTCAAGACAGTCTGAAAACACAAGCGGGTTTCTGCTGCAGTTTGTTGGAAAGGGAAAAAAGGGAAATATGTGACTATAAAATTGCCCTGGTGGCGTTTATGGCCTCTGGGAAGCCAGTTACAAAAGCGTCCCCTGACTGTATTGATGATCCCGTTTTTCTCAATCATCTCAGCGCTATAGGCAGGATAAAGGTTTCTCACACAGACTACCCGGAACGTTTCAGCCATGGGCCCCTGGCTGAGCAATTCGCCAACAGCATTATCCACTGGCTCCAGCTCATTAACACACCCTACGCTGAACGAGACTCTTATTCAGTGACGGAAGATGATGCTTCAAAGCAACGGCTGAAACCACAAAAAAAATCTCTGGGAATTTTTTATCCTGAGGATTATCAGGTTCGTGAACTTCCCAAACTGTCTAAAAGCAAGCTCTACGGGATGCACTCTCTACCGGAATATTTTGACCCGGAATTCAAAGCCAGCTTTGTTGCAAAGGGTAACAAACATACCCCAAGTGAGTCTCTTGAGGCTTTTTTTCATGGACCTACCATAGCGGACTGTGCCACAGCCATGCTGGCCTGTCAGTATCGAGCCATCGAAACCATCATTGGCACCAGCAAGTTCAACAGAATCTTTGGTTCACCGGTCTCAAAATTCAGAATTGCCCGCTGGCTTTATAATGGCAGCAGCAATACTGCTCCGATCGATGTTAACAACCCTCTTTATAAGCTGTTTGACGATCTTCTGTATGTGAAAAAACCTTCCTCTGATCCGGTGAAAAAGCTGTCCGAGTCGGATATCAATAAGGGCGATATCCTCTATATCCTGGGCGTTGACAGCTACAGCGCAAAGCACAAAACCGGTGATTATATGGGTTATAATCTGATATGCACCGGGCAAAACAGCAGTGGACACAATCTCTATCTGGGGTTTGGTCCGGATAGCTTCGTTGAGCCGAAAACCTATGACCAGATCAAACGTATGTTGATTGATGGTTATAACAAACCACCGAGTACTGAGACACTCCGTGCTATCAAGCGGGGGGAAACGGATTATGCTCAGTGGGTCGACCACATCGTGCCTGATGACCATTCTATTGGTGGTATCAAGTGTGCGCTTCGCTTCAGTCTTTTTCGTTGGAAAAGCTTTACGGCACATTACGATCAAGCCTGGCATCAGCAACCACTGTTGCCTTTACCATCGGCCAGGGAACCAAAGCCGGTGGATCATGGTTCACCGTTCCCCAGTGAAAATCTTGTTGATGATTTCGAACATTTTGAATCCGCCTCATCACAGCAGGACCTGATGAAGCAGACTGCCCTGAAGTTCACTCACTCCGTGATTAATAATCTGAATGGGACACCGCACAAGAAAAAGCCCATGGGTCTATTCCTGACCGGACAGCCGGGAATAGGGAAAACCCATCTTTGTGTGGCGGTTGCCAGAAAGGCAGCCGAATATGGTGTCAACACCCTGTATATAAACGAAGCAAAAGCAGGTAGCCTCTTGCAGGATTTTGGCGGTGATCTAAAACGATGGTATAAAAATGTTGACGAAATCCTTGCCGGTAAGGATTTGGTGGTATTCGATGATGCCAACCGTGAGTCCGGGTGTACCCAACTATTTCTGGCGAAAATAATGGAACATGTGATGACGGGTAACAACGCCATCATGGTCAGCTCAAATCACCTTATTCCTGTCAAAAATGCAACGCCTGGCTTTGTTGACCCTTTAACTGAAACTGCCCATAACTTTTTTTACCTGAGTGAATTGCAGGGACGCAATTACCGTTCCCAATGGTGGCACAATCCTGAAGTCAACTCAGCTGACGCATTATCGCGACTGGGTCAGTATCAAGGCAGCAAAGCGGCGGCCGTGCTTACAGAGCAATCTGTATCAATGGACGATATCGCTAAAAAACTCAGTATTCCGGTGTGCCAGATCCGTCGTGTGGGTCGCTATCATTTGTCTGGAAGCCGTTGTATAAGCCCCGATTACTATTTCAGCGATTTATCCAAGGCACGGCATCAGGCTGTTTTTATGGAGTGTCGTATCAAGGGTGATGAATCTCACTATTGTAGAAATAAAATCGAGCAGTTCTTACATGTTGTTCAGAGAGTACATAACGAAGGCTTGAAGCTGGTTGTCAAAACCGATAAACGCCTACTGTTTTTAAAAGATGTGCAGAAATTTCTGGATGAAAATATTTGGGGGCAAGAGAACACCCCGGGAATTATTGACCGGCTAAAGCATATGTTTCCAGACTTCATTACGACGCGCTCAATATAGACCAACCTGTCAGAAAAAAGTTGGAACGCCGATTACTGACGATAACTTTCAAACCCATCTGCTTTTATGGCGTATTCATTAATTGTTTTATTAAGATCCTCTGGAATCTCCTTCAGTGGCGCTTTGGATGGTGTGAATTGATACAATGTAAATAATGCATCCAGAATATCTCGGAAAACTTTTACGTCCCGGGTAAACAGAAGAACGGTAGAGCAGAAGTTAGCTACCGTATTGGAAGAATATTCCGGATAATACCCATTCTCCAGCTCCTCTTTTACAAATTGAATATCTCTTTGGTCGGCATAGTTCTTACGTCCATATTCAATATCTTTCTTGTCGGCATAGTTCTCATGAGCTGTTGATTTGAGTAGATTGTCACAAAAGTCAGTAAGTGCCTTTTTTTGATGATCAGTAGGCACCTCGGTTTTGCTGCACTGACCAGTACTCTCGAACAATCGATAGATCGCTTTGGAACATCGGCTGAAATCAGAGGGGGTCATCGTAACAAGCTTGAATATATCCAGTGTGGATTGTGGGAAATTAGGTCTGTAATCATAATGGTGAAAGAATCTTTTATTGAGCTGAGTGGCTATTCTGGTCAGGCCGTGAGCCTTGGCAGTAATTTCCTTTTGCTTTTTACTATCGTTTATTTTCTCAAATTCAGATACTTCTTCGTTAAATCCCTCTACCAGTGTGTTTAAACCTTTTAATAAATCAGTATTTCCATCTGCTTGCATCAGTTGTCTGATTGGGGATAATCTTGTTGGGACACTCACACTACGTTCAGATAAATGCGGGCCAGAACCAGCGCCAACTAATTCACTAATACTGATCTGATACTTATCTAGCAGGTGTTTAATAATTTCCTTAGCTTCTACACAGGCTATATCCCGGGGAAGAAAGTCTAAGGCGTTCAAAAAATTTTCTCTTGCAGCTCTTTGATATGGGGGTGGTGCTTCCGTGGATCGTTCATTAAATATGGGTGGTGTGTTACCGTCAGATCTGATATCCAATTTTTAATCCTCGTCAATTATTTTTACCGTAGGCTTGAAGCTATTCCATCCTCAGCAGGCAATTCATTCGGCGCGGTTATTGTAGACCAATCTGACAGAAAAAAGTTGGAACTTTTTAGCCAATTGCTGATCCAAGCTGTATGCAGGCTCGTTTATTAGAACCAACCTGCTATTTATGATTTATGCAGGAATGATAATTAATGCTGTAGTGATTATTACACTTTGGCTATTAATTATATGAATTTAAACGCCAACTTTTAACGGATTAATATAAATCACAAAGGTCAATTAAGTATGGATACTACACTCACCACCTATCAATCAGGCGTTCGTCTTGAATCCCAAAATCAAGAATCCAGGGGGAGAGAAACGGCTACTCAAAATAGCAACCCTCCGACTTTTTGTGGTCATACCTTAAGTGGTGATCACCCCCTAACCCAAAAAAACCATGCCAGAACGGGAGCGCTGATGAAGGCCTGAAAAAAATTCCTGATTCTGATGGGCAGAGGCCCGTGGCAATAAGTAAGGAGATGAGTGATTTCAGAATTACCAAAGGTAATCCAGCCGCCTGTTTACCAGGTACCAAAGCGTCTTTTCGCGAAGATAACAGTACTTTAAGAATTCATTTTCAGGCTGTAGAAATGATCACTCCTCCTCAGGAATATTTCCCGAAAAGTAACAGCAATGCGCCCCTGGATGAGCAATTAACCAATGAAACGATTCACTGGCTCCAGCACAGCAATACACCTTACGATAAACGGGGTTCAGTCAAGACGAAGTATTACCCACCTGTGAAGGTAACATGTGACAATCGAATGGGACCGATACAAAGAAGATTTAGACCGCCACCATTGGAGGTAAACAAAAGCCTTGGGGTCTTTTACCCTGAGGACTATCAAGTCCGTGATCTTCCAGATCTGATCAACGTTTCGTCCCTTGGTTTTCACTCACTACCGAAGTATTTTGACGAAAGATGCAAGTCCAGCTTTGTAGCAACCAGTAACGGACAAACACCAAGTGAGTGTCTGAGTGCTTTTTTTCATGGCCCTACCACTGCGGACTGTGCCACGACCTTACTGGCCTGTCAGTATCGAGCCATTGAAACCATTCTTGGCACTGATGAATTCAATCGCCTGTTTGGTTCGCCGGTTTCAACGTTAAGAATTGCATGTTCGCTTTTCTGCAACAGTGAAACAATGGCTCAAGATGCGTGTGAAGATATGTCACTTCCCTCTGGCGTTTTAAAACCGTTCGATATGATCAACCCTCTCTATGGCGGCTTGTTTGGCTTTTTTTCGTTCGGGGAGCCTATCTCGAATCCAACGGGCATTGAAGCGGGAGACCTGGATATCAGAAAGGGGGGATATTATCTATATTCAGGGCGTTAAGAGCTACAGTGCGAAACACAAAACCGGCAGTGCCATGGGTTTTAACCTGATATGCACCGGACAAAACAGCAGCGAACAAAATCTCTATCTGGGATTTGGTCCAGATAAGTTTGCTGAACCGAAAACGTTCGAGCAAGTCAAAAACCTCCTGATTGATGGCTATAATCAACCACAGTGTACGGATACAATTGCTGCTATTGCAAAGGGGGAAATGGGTTATGCAGATTGGACTGATCATACCCTGAGCTATAAATCTCCCATTGTTGGCCTTACCTGTGGAATGCGCTTCAGAGCTGAGCGCTGGACACATTTTTTTTCAAATGATAAAGCCTGGCATCAACAACTGCCGTTGCCTGTCACACCGGTTCTGAAACCAAAACCGGTGGATCATGGTGAACCGTTCTCCATTGAAAATCTTGCTGCCGACTTCGAGAATTTTGAAACCGGCTCATCACAGCAGGACCTGATGAAACAGACTGCCCTGAAGTTCACACACGCTGTGATTAATAACCTGGATGAAACTCTGCCCAAAAAACCTGTGGGGCTATTTCTGACCGGGTCAGCGGGAATAGGAAAAACGCATCTTTGTGTAGCCGTTGCCAAAAAAGCAGCTCACTATGGCGTCAACACCCTCTATATAAGCGATGAAAGAGTAGGTTGCCTGTATCTGGACCTCGGCAGTGATGATAAACAATGGAATAGAAAGGTTGACGAAATGCTTGCCGGTAAGGATTTGGTGATAGTGGATGATGTTACCAAATGTCAGTTCGGCATCACCAAAATGTTTCTGGCGAAAACCATGAAACATGTTATGGCTGAAAACAAAGCTATCATGGTCAGTTCAAATTATCCTGTCCATATCGATAAAAAACATTTCGGCATTATTGATCCCTTGACCGAAACTGCCCATAACTTTTGTTACCTGAACGATCTACAGGGAGACAGTCGACGTTCCCGATGGTGGGATAGCCTTGAAGTCCAGACTGATGATGCATTATTGCAACTGAGTCACTATCAAGGGGACAAAGCGGCAGGCGTGATTACTGAACAGGCGGAATCATTGGATGAGATTGCCATAAAACTCAGTATCCCGGTGGAGCAGATCCGTGAGGTGGATCCCTGCTTTTTGCCCGGAGGCCAAAAGCTAATGCCTGATTTCTATTTAAGCGATTTATCCAATACAAAGCATCAGGCGGTTTTTCTGGAGTGCGATATGACCGGCAGTAAATTGAGGTGCGGGGTAAAAATTGAGCAGTTCTTCAACGTTATTCAAAGAGTTCACGATGAAGGCTTGAAGCTGGTTGTGAAAACCAATGATCGCTTATTATTTATAGAAAAGGTAATGAATCATTATGAAGACAACTTTTTTTCTGAGCAACAGAAAAAGATTCGTACCACTGACCGGCTGAAGAATATGTTCTCAGATTTTTCGTAATGACTTTAACTGTTCAGAGCATTCCTCATTTGGCAGTGAACTAAATCCTTTCCCTATGGTCAGAATTACATGTTGGATGTGTCAGAAAATCATAATTGGCACATCCTCTTGAGATCACGTGAAATACTGTCATGAAGAATTGACCATGTTAACCACTACTGCCAGTCCCGCCATTTCTCAACCAGAGATTGCAACATCCGCCAACTCATCCGCCAACTCATCAGAAGTACCGGTTTCCCCTGCAAATTGGCTAAGCCCGGTGCTGAATTGCGCGTATGGGACTGTTAGTGCTCTTCATAAGATCACGCGCAAGATCGTATCTTCTCCTGCTCAGGCGTTTATTTTTCTGGCCCTGGCGAACAGATGTATAACACCGGTGAATGCCTCCCCCCATTCTCCGTCCTCGGTAACTCCTTCAACAATGGGGCTGGGGCCGTCGGTTAATGTACCCTCTGCACCCCCTTATTTACCGCCACCACCTGAACCCGGGTGGATGGCTACGCTGACCAGTGGTCATCCTGCTTACCGTGACGATGAACGTCCCCGCACTGCAGACCGTCGTGGTTCACCGGCAAGAAACGGCCAACCCGTTATGGACAGGGGCACTCCGCCCCGCCCTGAGAACCGGTGTGTTGAAAAGAACCTGTTCCCCTTCTATTCAGGACCACGGATCAGCCTTGCCTGTCCCGGAAAGATTTTGCCATTGGATCAAAGCCGCAATGTACGACATGAGTACCTGCAGTGTGGCAGGGCCGGGTACTCCTGGACTCGTTATCCGGATCCGTTGGATGAAGCCGCCTGGCATGCATTGAAAGAAACAGACCCTGAACGGGCCGTCCAATGGCTGCGTGACCTTCCGGCTCCGGAGTATAAGGGCATTTTGGACTACCCGATTGACCTTGTCTGGCATTGGGAAGATTGCCGACTGATTAAGGATTCGGCTATCTGTGGGACTTACCGGGTATGTGATCAACAAACGCCCACCGGACAAAATCGACGTCAGTCCGATACCAGGAATTGCTGGGACGTTGCCCGAAGTTGCTACGCCGATGTTGCCCAAGTGGGACGCAGCCCCTGTGGCATGGGCAAACTGGTCTATGACGTGAAATTTGTGAAAAAAGACTCGCCTGACTTGAGTCCTGGCCGACCCGGGGTTATCACGCGTCTGGCCAATGGTTATGACCTGTTACCTGGTGAAAAAGAGCAGCTGTCGGTCAGCATTTTTTGCCCGGCCAATGGTGATGACCTGATACATGGTGAAGAAGGGCAGCTGTCGGTCAGCAATTTACGCTCGCCTTCGGTTCGGCTGAAAGCAACGCTGAATATTAATGACCCAAAGAATGCCTACCAAATTCACACACGCAATAATAATCTGTGGAAGCCTGCATCCCTGCAATGTCGCCCGAACGGTTTCGATAATGTCAGTTTTGAGGTGTTCACCGATCGGCGAATTCCATCCAGCCCACCCAATACTCTCCGGTTCCCTGACGGTGATATGTCGTCAGCCATTGTGTGGGGGGGCGCATTTGATCTGAACGGGGGCTATCAATCCAGGGGCTATCCTTGTGGATTAATCGTCGAAGACACGGCAAGTCACACCTTCAAAGACCTGTCGTTATCCACCATGTCTGCCGAAACATCACCACTGATCAGGGTGCAACTTTACGAATCCTCCTGGCTGGGAGAGCGGCTGAAATCCACCGCCTATTTTGATGACCATATCCAGCTGCTGGTGGACCCCGTGCCAGATAACGGGGCCAGTGATACCCTCAGAGCTTCGACACGCTACCAACTCAGTTTCGATTATGGAACCGGCGCTGCAATTTACCGGACTTATTTACCCGGACTCATTTATTATCCGGGGCGACTGTTATTCTCCCCTGAAACGTTGAGCTACGAAGATTATCTGGCTCCTGATAGCAGATACACGTTTAAAGTAACCATGAATCTGAAAAATATGCCGTTCTACTTCCAGCCCTGCGCATCAGAGCCTGCTGCTCCGGATTGCCAATGGTATGCATTATGGGGGTTGTTCAGCCCGGGGCGATATGAATCACGCAGTTTTTCCCTCAAAAGTCTGGATATTACCGTCACAACTCCGCCGCAAGTTGAACTGAGAAGCTGGCAGCCGACTGTCTGGGAGTTTGTACGGTACGCTCAGTTTGTCGCTCCGCTTTATGGGGTCTGCAAAGTGGTAATGGCGGGGAATTAACGCTGATATCCATCTGGGGGAGAGTGCTGACTACAGCAAAATAAGTGCCCGTCGATGGAACCTTTTGCTGGCCGGGTTGTCAAAAACAAAAAACATAACTAACGACCTTGAATTCAGTTTCATGGAGGAAATATGACAGCATTCTCTGTAGTACTCACATCGATATTTGTCTTCTTCAGTGGTCAGCTCCAGGCTATGGGTACAACCGCTGAAAAGCACTATGCTGTTGTTGTTATCGGCGGTGGACTGATGGGTAGCGCCGCAGCCTGGCAGCTGGCCCGGGACGGCAAAGAGGTTATCCTGCTGGAAAAACAGGATAGAGAATACAGTCAGGGTTCCAGCAAAGGGCTGACCCGAATTGCCAGAAGCAACAACCTGGGCAGAGATCTGTGGTCTTACCTCCACAACCGTTCGGTTCAGGAAACAGCAACACTGGTCGCCTATCTCGGTAATCAGGGCTACGACACCTCGATGTCTGCTGTCTACCAAACAACACCCGTCAATTATATGAGGCCGCTGAAAGCGGCTGATGCCATTGTTACTTCCTCTGAACGACAAAAGGTGGACTACAAATTAGCTCAAACGCCGGAGGAGGGAATGGAGATGTTTGGTGTCCAGCTGCCGGAGGGGGTTTTTCTGCATCGTGAATTCAATGAGCACTCAGGCACCCTTAATCCTGAAGCACTTATTTCACTGCTGCACAGGGCCATTAAGCTGAAAGGGGGCACAATTGTTTACAATGCTTCTGTTAGCGGTATTCAACGGCAGGGTAACCACTACCTTATTGCCAGCAAAGATTCGCAAGGTTCTGAAATGAGATTGACAGCCAGTCAGATCGTCAGTGCTGCGGGCCCTCACACTGGCCCATTGTTAACTGAGCTGGCACCCTACATGGATAAACTGATCACCCCAAAGCGGGTATTTCTAGCTTTCATGCAGATCAGTCCGGAAAAGTATCATCAACTTGATGATCACGCCCGCAGTCAACTAAAACGTGCCTATCCGGTGATTAACAGCTACGCTGACACCCGGCAGGGTAGTTTTTATTCCATGTTTGAATATTCGGATGCAGACGATAATCCGGTCATCAAGATCGGCGGCCACTTTCAGCGCAGCGACATCAACAGTCTGGAGGATGTCTGGCACCAAGAGTTGTCTGAGGAGGAGATTCGCTGGAGCATTGAGAACACCGGTCGGTATTTACGTATGAATGGGGTGCCGGTGAACGATGAGGATCTGCAACTGGTTGACGAGGTTTCCTGTGTCTACAGCCTGACCAGTACCGAAGTACCCATTGTTTCCCAGCTGGTCGCGCCATCCGGTGAAATGGACAGCAACTTCGTGGTGATGGCGGGAATGTCCGGAGTCGGTGCCAAAGGTGCCATGACCTACGGAAGAATTGCCGCCAACCTGCTTCAGGGCAAGAGCGAAAGTGATCCCGGTTATCTGGAGGCTGTGAAAGCCGTTGGCTTTACAAGACTCAAGGAAGATGTAGATCAATTGCAGGTAAGCCCGGAAAAATAGAACCGTCCGAGTCCTGTTGAGTAGTAGCTGGAGTAACTGTCATCAATCAGCAGGACCCCATGTCGTGGTTTGGTTTCCATCTGTCCATATTCCTGAGTATTCCTTCTATTTCCCGGCAGAATGGCTTCTTTGACGGTCAAAAGCAGTTGGTAGGACGGGGCAGTCCGGCAATTCGGGCAGCAACTCTGGCCGGACTTTCAGGAAAAAGCGTCATTAGATAGAGGCTGTTCCCTTTGTCTTTGCCAAGGGTATTGGCAATGTGCTTAACAAAAGGCCGCTGGTTAGGGGCCAGTTCATATTGTTGATAGAACCCTCGCAGCGCATAAATCACTTCCCAGTGTGCTTCAGTGAGCACTATACCCTCAAGCGCCGCCAGCTCTGTGGCAGCTTCTGTATTCCATTCGTCAAGGTTGGCCAGGTAGCCATCGTTGTCGAGATTCAGGGGCATTGCTGATTCCACTACAAAAATTGAACAGGGCGGGGAGTTTACACCGGAGCCCTGCACATAGACAGGGGCTTCAGCTGGCGATTTAAATGGGTTGCAATATGCCGGATAGGGTATTGCGATTACGGCTTTTCCAGCGACAGTTTTTGGAAAACTGGGTTCTGAGATAGTCCGCCTGATCCGGCAGGATTCGCTGGCTGTTGACCAGGGCAAGATATTCGGCAGCATTGGGGCGATAGGGCAGGGCGATCAGTGACATCCCGGAGTTTTCCAGCAGTTTGTCACCTTTAAACTGGTTGCAGCGTCGGCAAGCAGCAACAACGTTCATCCAGTCGTCAACGCCTCCTTTGGATTTTGGCACAATATGATCCCGGGTAAGCTCCCTTGTTTTGAAGAAACGGCCACAATACAGGCATTGATGATTGTCTCTTTCAAACAGCGAGTAATTGCTAAGGGCAGGATTGTTTCGGCAGGGAAAAAGCCGTTTACCGCCACAGGCAACGATACTGGGGAGTTCGATAATCGTTCGATCTCCATGCCATCGGTTATAGCCGCCATGGATCCGGTAAATAATATCTCCCAGGCTCCAGTGAACCAACTCTCTTGAGTAGAGGCATACTGTTTCCTGCCAGGTAAGCCACTCAACAGGCTGGCCAGCAGTATTCAACCGCAGAATATACACGACAGAGGCTCCCGTTTATCAGTCCCTGATAAAGGTCAACCTGACGGGCCATTCAAACTCACGATCAACGAATTCGCTGAGCAGAGTCCTCTGTAACCGGGCAGGCTGCTACGACCATAAAGGCCGTTTGGTTAATCATTTTATTGGCTCTATTATTCTGATTCGTATCCATTTCAGGCTAACACATTCATTCAGCATTAATAAACCCGAAGCAATGATATGACCTGATCCAGTCAATCTGACCATTCGTACAGGTAAGGCATAGCTGTGCTTCCCTGGCAAATAAGCCCTATACCTGTGAGGTGGAATGTTCAGACATCACTGTGAGATCAAACTGTGAGACCAAAGGAGAACCCGGTGGATCGCTTTCAACGACTCATGTACTGGCTCGCCTGGCTTGGGATAATGCCTTTCATTATTACGCTGTCTCTATCCATCAGGGACCAGTCTCTGTTTGATAACACAGGGGAACAACTGTTCATTATTTATTCCGTTGTTATCAGCAGCTTTATGGCCGGTTCTTTATGGGGGCAGGCCGTCTACAGTGAGAATCAATCCAGAAACATTTTTAAAGTACTGGCCAGTAATGTCATTGCACTCTCGGTATTCGGAGGGCTTATGGCAAGACTGGCGAATCATCAGATGCTGGTGCTACTTGCCATCAGCTATCTGGCAACACTGATTATTGAGTGCGTTCATACAGAGCCTTTGGCCGATGGGCGGGTAAAGTCTTACCTGTCCATGAGAGCAACTGTTACCCTTGTGGTGTTTATATTGCACTGTTTTCTCTATGCCTCCCTGAAAATGACGTAAGCGGGGAGCCTTGCTTTTCTAAAGGAGTCAGTCAGTGGATCAACATATCGATATTCAAAAGTGCCTTTTGGCATTTGCCCGAATTCTGGACAAGGGTGAGCAGGTGGCCGGGGGCTACTTCCTGGAAGGTGTTACCGCAAAGTCAATGGATGATGGCTATACCGTAATGCTGGGCAATAGGGATTGTCAGCTGTCCATCTATTTTCATAATAAATTCGGGATTGAGTCCCCCAGCCAGAAAAGTACAGACGCCTTTATCAAGCTGCTTTATCGCATTGCTGAGCAATAGTTTGCTGTTCAAGGATCAGTCAGTGTTGATTTGATTATTCTCCTGATTGTGTTTTTCTATTACTGTAATGCGCATTAACCCTTAAAAATACCGGGGAGTCGGTCAATGAAAAAAATTAAACTGGGATGCAGTGAACTGCAGGTGACAGAGGTTTGTCTGGGATCCATGACCTGGGGAAAGCAGAATTCTCTGAATGAGGCGTTAGAGCAGATTGACTTTGCGCTGGACCAGGGAATTAACTTTATCGATACGGCCGAGATGTATCCGGTTCCCCCTGATGAACAGACCAGTGGTGAAACTGAGCGCTGCATTGGTGAATGGATCCGGGCCAGTCCGGGCAAGCGTGATGAGGTTGTCATTGCCACGAAAATTGTCGGTGCGGGACTGCCGTGGATACGCAATGGCAGCCCAATCAGTGGTCAGCGTATAAAAGAAGCTGTGGAAGGTTCTCTGAAACGCCTGAATACAGACTGTATTGATCTTTACCAGCTGCACTGGCCAAACCGGGTCACTCCCCATTTTGCCAGACACTGGCCAGGAATGGTTCCCCATACCCAGGTGGATCAAGCGCGGCAGGAAGCGGAAATGGTGGATATTCTTCAAGGGCTGGATGATTGCATTAAAGCGGGGAAGATCCGTTATTGTGGCCTTTCCGATGATACGCCCTGGGGCATTGGTGAGTATGTGCGGTTGAGCGAGAAGTATGATCTGCCCAGGATGGTATCTATCCAGAACGAGTTCAGCTTAATACATGCCAAGGACTCACCCTATGTATTGGAGTCCTGTGTATTAAATGATGTCGCTTATCTGCCCTGGTCGCCACTTGGCGGCGGCGTGCTGTCTGGCAAGTACCGAGATGGACAGATTCCGTCGGGTTCCCGCTGGTCTTTTCAGCAGAGAAATGGTCTCTTCCGCAATACCCCTGTGACTCACAAGGCGATTGAAGGCTATCATGGGGTAGCAGAGCGTCATGGGTTGTCTCTGGCGCAAATGGCACTGGCCTGGGTATATCAAACAGAGGGTGTAACATCGACGATTATCGGAGCCAGTTCACTGGCGCAGCTTAAGGAAAATATTGATGCTTACCAGCTGAAATTATCAAAAGAGGTGTTGGGCGAGATCAATGCTGTATTCCGTCAATACCCGGTGCCTTTTTAAAGCAATCGATCGCTGAGGGTGTTTCTCCCAGCCAACAATGTTCAAATACCGGAACCTGTTGGCTGTCTTGATTTTTCTGCAAGCAATTGTCCAGCAAAGAGAGCTGCTTACTTTCCAAACAGTTTCTTTTTAACCCGGTCCAGGCTGACATCCAGAGGCGTTCGGGTTCGTCTTGGTCGTTGCAGCAGTTCTCCGCTGCAGTTTGGGCAGATAAAGTCGTGATGGTCAGAACAGGTGGAGCAGAAGGTACATTCAAAGGAACAGATAAATGCCAGGTCAACTTCATCGGTTTTTGCCTGACACTGCTGGCATTTTTTTTCCATTTTGAGCATGGTGAATCCCTGTTCAATGCTTATTCATGAACACCATGCTAACACTGATCAGGTTGTCACAAAAGATAGTGATCGCAGGCAGGAAACGCCCTGAACGCTGGTGGAAAAAGGCAGCAGGCTTTCTTCGTTACCTGCGTCCAAATTTACCGAGGGCAGGTGGAGCGGTTTACTCCTTTCCCATTACTCCATCTGTCGGGAAAGGGTTTCAACCTGATCAAGCTCCTCTGCAGACAATGGGCGATAAAAACGTGGATACTCCCAGCCAAATCCCCAGCGGAACGGTGTGGGCCATAATGGACTGCCGCCAATCCGAACACCGGCATACATTAAAGCGCCAATCCGGGGATGGCCAGCGTCTCTGAGACACTGTCGCAATGCCTGGTCTGAATGTAATCGGCCTTCTTCGGTGCCGCCCTGCCAGTAAGTAAAATCATGACTGACACAACAGTGCAACCATTGATCAGGCTGGGACAATGTGCCATTTGGAAACAGGCTGCAGCCATCACTGACAAAGGGCTTTAACTCACTGGCTGTTGCAGAAGAGAAAACGAGCAGTAATGTCGGTAATAGCAACTTTTCATGCATCATTCTATTGCTCAGTGAGAAAATCGTTTTATACCTTTCGGGCCTGTAGGCGTTTCGTTACCGCATTTACTCCAGTAACCACTCGGCACTCTCTTGCCATGCCTGTCGGTTCATGCTTTTTTTGAAAAATCCGAAGTGGTCAATGGATTTCATCCGGTAATCCCCGGGCTTCAGAATTCTGACATGACTGTCTGCGTTACTGAATAGCTTCTCAAGCTGATAAACTGTTGTCGGTGGTGCAAAACGTCGGTCATCGGCCATGCCGTAAAAGCGCATCTTGCCGGTGTATTCCTGAAAACCTTCCCGTAATGGCCGTCCTTCGGGGTCAGCAATATAGGCCTTTCTGCGACCAAAACGGCTCCAGTCCCGGGCAACCTGTCGGGGCAAGTACTCTGCACCTAATACCCATTTAGGTAAACCGCCCGTCAGGGTATAGAACAGTGGTAGTACACCAAAGAAAAACGCCACAGTTAATGGTCGGTCTTTCATTGGCCAGTGCTTCCAGTAAATATGCTGTGATGCGATGTTTAAAAATCCGCAGTAGCGGTTATTATCCGGCAAAACGCCCAACAGCTGGCCACCCACGGAGTGACCAATGCCTTTCACGGTCAGTTGTGGGTGGCGCTGGATAAAGTCAGTCAGTACCGCATCCATATCCCGTTGCCCCCAGTGGAGCATGCTGGGAGCCGGGGCATCGCTGTGGACCGGCTGGCTCTCACCAATCCCCCGAAACTCATAGCTCAGCACTGTAAAGCCCTGTTGGCATAAGAACTCGGCATAATCCTGGTAATACCTGCGCAAAACACCGGTGGCACCATTGATAATTACACCAATCCCATTGGCTTGTTCAGGCAGAAACTCGGTACCGGCAAGGTGATAGCCATCCGGGGTTTTGATAATGATTGTTGTTATTTTCATAAATACGTCTTTGTGGGGTTATAACTAAAAGCAGTCCAGTGTTGCCGTCACTGGTGGTCAGTGTCAAGGATTCATGGGTTGGGAAGAAATAAGGAAACCTGGGTTTCACGATGTCTGGCGGTTGATCAGGGCAGTTCCATTCCCGGTGAGGCCGTGAGCAAGCCTACGAGGGGGCTCCTGGTTTGACTTTGCTCAAGGCATGAGTCCTATGGTTTTAAAATAATCAGCAACAACAGGATTCGATAGATTAAAGCGATAATGCTGTCTTGGCAGGTGGGTGCCATACTGATCAAATTTAGTCATTATGCCTGTGGTATAATAATTCCTGATTGATCTTGCAATATTTTCAAAGATAATGGGAGTTGTTCTTTTTCTGTGAGTGGTCCATTGCTCTGAAAATTTGTCGAGATCTTTAAATTCAAAGATGCCTTGTCTGATATTTACCCAAGAAATGGAGCTATCTCGATTGTTAATAATATTATGTAATATAAATTTCCAGAGAGAATTTTCGTTATTTATCTTTCTCTTTTTTTTATCAGATTTTGGCTTACTTAATTGATGTTGATCGTAGAAGGTATATCTTTCCATCTGGAAGTAACCAACTCTCTGGCTATATTGAGTATGGGGAAAGGGGAGTAGACCCTTTACCTGTTCAGTGCTTTCTGCTCTGGCTCCTGAATTTACAACCACCGGACTCTCCGGATTTTTTCTAATACCTGTGAAATAGTCCGTATCTGGTTCTTTATGGGTAAGCTGAGTATTTCTAATATTGGTGGACGTAGAGTTATATGCTGGTTTATTAGGTTCTTCATAAGACTGTGGCTGGCTTATTATGCCAGCATCAGAAAAATAGGGGTGCATAGTTTCAAAGGGGGGCATAGTTTCAAAGATGTTACTTCTTACCCCTGGGTTATCATCATAAGTGTTTTGTAAGAAATAAGGAGGGTTCAAATGGTTAAGAGGTTGGTAATTAATCTCCATCTGTCTCTGTGACAAGTTGGTTTGATGTTGTCTTGAGTTGAAGTGGTCATTTGTACATATTTGACGTGTGGTGGTGTAAGGGGTGTATCTCGGGTGTTTTTCTTTATACCGTACCGTTGTGGAATATCTTTGGTGAAGTTGATCATCGTTAGGGTTGGATATTTTATTTAATGTATTGTTGGCACATATCGGGTTGCTCATAATAAATTTCACCCTGTGTTTTTTTAGTCTTTCTCTTTGTCAATGTTATATGGCTAAAAGTTCCATCTTTGAGTCATCTTTTTTGGTACGCCCGGCATGGGCATGAACTGATGGGGTGAAAGTCCCCTGTGGGAGAACCTACATTTGACTGGCGGTAAAGACGCCTGCTGATGACAACCACTAGCTTAAGGCAAGTGCAGTCTCGCG
>NZ_JAGHQW010000054.1 GCF_017744115.1 Salinisphaera sp. G21_0
GGGAGGGGGGGGTTACTGGCTGTTTTTTCTCTTCCTCTTGGCTGGTTTGCCGGTTTGTTCTTCTAACTGTTTTTCAGCGGTTAAGTAACCGTGCTCTGTGGGTTGCCTGCCTTTATCAGCAGTAACGTATGCCGCATCTGTCCACGTTCTTTTAAGTGATACAGAGCCATGCCCCTGTGGCGGGAAGCCTATCCTGGACTTTATTTGATCATTACATGGTTTCATTGAATCCTGAGTCAAGAGCCTGTTAGCCGGAATTTCAATGACCTCAAATCCTGCTTTTTGCAACAGTGCGATTTTCAGCAGCGTCGAACCATTCCTGGTGTTGAAATCACCACCCACGTAATGAGAGGGCCCCTGAACTTCAATCACCATGTTGTGATCCGGCAGTAGCAGGTCAACCGGAGGCAATGAGTTCAGACTCTTTTCTTCTTCAATCTGCAAAGAGGGAATGCATGATTGGAGTTGATTGCGAAAGTCGGCCTGGATTTTTGAAATGTTTGTCGGGTAATTGGGGACGACTGGACACGCTCTCCCAAGCCAACTGGCGGCCATGGCAATGATGCGTTGCTCCTCTTCATTGTCTGAGGATGTATTTTCCAGACGAGCAAACAGCTCATCCATGTGCTTTTCAAGCCAGTTATTGTTATTGGAGTCCAGAGACAATCTGGCACAGCAAACCATGACTCCCCAGAGAGACATCAATAGGTCTTGCTGTAAGAGCTGAGGGTGTTCACTGATTCGGTAAACAAGCGATTCGAGCATAGAGGTCACCAGGTTCAGCTCAACGAACTCACCCAGTTTCGCTGTGGCCCACAGCAGATTGGCGATTTCCTTTGGTTTAAAGTTAGCTTTCTGTGTGTTCACGTGGCGCAATAGCGTGGCCACGGCCTCGTTGAGCTCTGATGTCCACTCCCCGTTGCCCACCAGTTTCGCCATGGCCCACAGCAGGTTGGCGATTTCCTGTGGTTTAAAGTTAGCTTTCTCCGTGTTGACGCGTGGCAACAGCGCGGCCACGGTCTCTTTAAGCTTTGGTGTATCCTGCCCGTTGTCCAGTAGTTTCGCCATGGCCCACAGCAGGTTGGCGATTTCCTGTGGTTTAAAGTGAGCTTTCTCTGGGTTCACTTGTGGCAACAGCACGGCCACGGCCTCTTTGAGCTGCAGTGTCCACTCCTGCCCGTTGTCCACCAGTTTCGCCGTTGCCCAGAGCAGGTTGGCGATTTCCTGTGGTTTAAAGTGAGCTTTATGTATGTTCACGTGGGGTAGCAGGGCGACTATAGCCTTGTTGAGCCCTGGTGTCTGCTCCTGCCCGTTGTCCACCAGTTTCGCCATGGCCCATAGCAGGCTGGCGATTTCCTGTGGTTTAAAGTGAGCTTTCTGTGTGTTCACGTGGGGCAACAACGCTGCCACGGCCTCATTGAGCCCTGGTGTCTGCTCCTGCCCGTTGTCCACCAGTTTTGCCATGGCCCACAGCAGGTTGGCGATACCCTGTGGTGTAAAGTTTGCTTTCTGTGCACTCACGTGGGGCAACAGCGCAGCCAACGCTTCGTTGAACTCTGGTGTTCGCTTTTGCCCGTTGTCCACCAGTTTCGCCATGGCCCAAAGCAGGTTGGCGATACCCTGTGGTATAAAGTTAGCCTTCTGTGCGCTCACATGGGGCAACAGTACGGCCTCGGCTCTGCTTAGTATCGGTGTTTGCTCCTGCCCGTTGTCCACCAGTTTCGCCATGGCCCAGAGCAGGTTGGTAATTTCCTGTGGTTTAAAGTTACCTTTCTGTGCGTTCACATTGGCCAATAACCTGGCCACGGCCTCATTGAGTTCTGGCGTCTGTTCCTGCCCGTTGTCCACCAGTTTCGCCATGGCCCACAACAGGTTGGCGATATGCTGAGGAATAAATTGGTCCTTCTGTGTGTTCATGTGGGGCAACAGTGCGGCCACAGCCTCGTTGAGCCCTGGTATCCGCTCCTGCCCGCTGTCTACCAGTTTCGCCATGGCCCACAGCAGGTTGGCGATTTCCTGGGCTCTAACATAGGTGGCTTCAGGTTTTTGGTTGCACTTGAATATTATTGCATCAAGTAGTGTTGACAATAAGGCAACTTGAGTATGCTTGACACGCTTATCTATGGGGTTATGGGCGGTAAAAACACCCGCTGAAGTCAATGAGTGAAGTGTGGTCGTCAGGCTTCGCCAATTCCAGCTCCGTGTTGCAGTAAAATTTTGCAGCAAACGCATCAGCTGGCTTTGTTCCGCTCGATTTAACGGTCTTTTAGACGCTGACGTGTATTTTTTAATTGAACTGGCATACACGCCGTGATCTCTCCCATCATAGCGATGACCGAAACGATCCGATTTACTCACCAGGTCATCCATTATTTCCTGTTCGATGAGCGCATTAAAATTTTGAGCAGGGTTTACTGAACGGTACTGTAAATGTTGAGAAGAGCGTGTGAAAGAAGAATGGTGAAATTCATTACACCCGGGGGCAGTGCGGGATGGGCTATCCCATTGTCTGACTGTGGCATATCTATATCGTCCACGCCGTGAAGAAGTGGCCTGGCCATTCGATTGGTTGTAATTATTGCCTGATCTTGCGTATTGACCACTGATACCAGCAGAACTTCTATCCATAACTATATTTCATTAATTCATGATAATATAAAAAGCAGACTGCTGTTCTGTTCAGAAGTTCATTTGGGGCTAAATTCAGGGACAACAGGTCTTCAACGTTGGTAGAACTTTCCTGGAATGTGAAAACGGTTCCTGGGTCGAAGGGAGAGGATTACTGGCTGGTTGTTTTCTTCCTCTTTCCTGGTTTGCCGGTTTGCTCTTTTGAATGTTCTTCGGCGGTTAAGTAACCATGATCTGAGGGTTGCCTGCCTTTATCAGCTGTAACGTATGCCTCATCTGCCCACCTTCTTTTAAGTGATACAGAGCCATGACGTTGTGACGAGATGTCTACCCTGGCCTTTATTTGATCAATACATCGTTTCATTGAATTCCGGTTCCAAAGCATGTTAATTGGGATTTCAATGACCTCAAAACCTGCTTTTTGCAACAGTGCGATTTTCAGCAGAGTCGAACCATTCCTGGTGTTGAAATCACCACCCACGTAATGAGACGGTCCCTGAACTTCAATCACTATGTTGTGATCTGGCAGGAGCAGGTCAACCGGAGGTAATGAATTCAGACTCTTTTCTTCTTCAATCCGCAAAGAGGGAAAGCATAATTGGAGTTGATCGCGGAAGTCGGCTTGAGATTTTGACCTGACTGTCTGGTAATGGGGGACGAACGGGCATGATCTCCCAAGCCAACTTGCGGCCATGGTAATAACGGATTGTTCCTCTTCATTGTTTGGGAATGGATTTTCCAGGCGAGTAAACAGGTCATCCATGTGCTTTTCAAGCCAGTTATTGTTATTGGAGTCCAGAGACAATCTGGCACAGCAAACCATTACTCCCCAGAGAGACATCAATATTTCTTGCTGTGAGAGCTGAGGGTTTTTACTGATTCGGTAAACAAGCGATTCGAACATAGGGGTCATCACGTTCAGCTCAACGAACTCACCCAGTTTCGCCGTGGCCCACAGCAGATTGCCGATTTCCTGTGGTTTAAAGTTAGCTTTCTGTGCGTTCACGTGGGGTAACAGCGCGGCCACGGCCTCATTGAGTTCTGGTGTCTGCTCCTGCCCGCTGTCCACCAGTTTTGCCATGGCCCAGAGCAGATTGACGATTTCCTGTGGTTTAAAGTTAGCTTTCTGTGGGTTCACGTAGGGCAGCAGCCCGACCACGGCCTCATTGAACTCTGTTGTCCGCTCTTGCCCGTTGTCCACCAGTTTTCCCATGGACCACAGCAGGTTGGCGATACCCTGTGTTGTAAAATTAGCTTTCTGTGCGTTCACGTGGGGTAACAGCTCGGCCACGGCCTCATTGAACTCTGTTGTCCGCTCCTCGCCATTGTCCAGCAGTTTTGCCATGGCCCACAGCAGGTTGGTGATACCCTGAGGTTTAAAGTTAGCTTTCTGTGTGTTCACGTGGCGCAATAGCGCGGTCACGGCCTCGTTGAGCTCTGATGTCCGCTCACCGTTGTCCACCAGTTTCGCCATGGCCCACAGCAGGTTGGCGACTCCCTGGGCATTAAATTGGTCCTTCGCTGCGTTCACCTGAGGCAACAGCGCAGCCACGGACTCGTTAAACTCTGGTGTCCGCTCCTGCCCGTTGTCCACCAGTTTCGCCATGGCCCACAGCAGGTTGGCGATATGCTGGGCATTAAACAGGTCTTTCTGTACGTTCACATGTTGCAGCAGCGCAGCCACGGCCTCGTTAAACTCTGGTGTCCGCTCCTGCCCGCTATCCACCAGTTTCGCCATGGCCCACAGCAGGTTGGCGATAGCCTGTGGTGTAAAGTTATCTTTCTGTGCGTTCACGTGTGGCAACAGCGCGGCCACGGCCTCTTTAAGCTCTGGTGTCCTAACCTGCCCGTTGTCCAGTAGTTTCGCCATGGCCCACAGCAGGTTGGCGATTTCCTGTGGTTTAAAGTTAGCTTTCTCCGGGTTCACTTGTGGCAACAGCACGGCCACGGCCTCTTTGAGCTGCGGTGTCCACTCCTTCCCTTTTTCCACCAGTTTCGCTGTGGCCCAGAGCAAGTTGGCGATTTCCTGTGGTTTAAAGTTAGCTTTCTGTGCGTTCACGAAGGGCAACAGCGTGGCCACGGCCTCTTTGAGCTGTGGTGTCCACTCCTTCCCTTTTTCCACCAGTTTCGCTGTGGCCCAGAGCAAGTTGGCGATTTCCTGTGGTTTAAAGTTAGCTTTCTGTGCGTTCACGCGGGGCAACAGCGCGGCCACGGCCTCGTTGAGTTCTGGTGTTTGTTCCTGCCCGTTGTCCACCAGTTTTGCCATGGCCCACAGAAGGTTGGCGATTTCCTGTGGTTTACAGTTAGCTTTCTGTGCGATCACGTGGGGCAAAAGCGCGGCCACGGCCTCATTGAACTCTGGTGTTCGCTCCTGCCCATTGTCTACCAGTTTGGCCATGGCCCACAGCAGGTTGACGATTCCCTGGGCATTAAATTGGTCCTTCCCTGCGTTCACGTGAGGCAACAGCTCAGCCACGGCCTCTTTGAGCCCTGGTGTCCGCTCCTGTCTGTTGTCCACCAGTTTTGCCATGGCCCACAGCAGATTGGTAATACCCTGGGCATTAAATTGGTCTTTCTGTGCGTTCACGAGGGGCAACAGCACGGCTACGGCCCCTTTGAGCCCTGGTGTCTGCTTCCGCCCGTTGTCCACCAGTTTCGCCATGGCCCACAGCAGGTTGGCAATATGCTGAGGAGTAAATTGGTCCTTTTGTGCGTTTATGTGGGGCAACAGTGCGGCCACAGCCTCGTTGAGCCCTGGTGTTCGCTCCTGCCCGCTGTCTACCAGTTTTGCCATGGCCCACAGCAGGTTGGCGATTCCCAGGGCATCAATATCCCTGGCTTCAGGTTTTTGGTTGCACTTGAATATTATTGCATCAAGCAGTGTTGACAATAAGGCAGTTTGAGTAAGTTTGGCACGCTCATCCAAGGGTTTAAGAGGGGTAAAAACACCCGCTGAAGTCAATGAATGAAGTGTTGTCGTCAGGCTTCGCCAATTCCAGTTCCGCGTTGCTGTGAAATTTTGCAGCAAACGCATCAGCTGGCTTTGTTCCGCTCGATTTAACGGTCTTTTAGCAGATGACGTGTATTTTTTAATTGAACTGGCATATCGACCATGATGCCTCCCATCATAGCGATGACCGAAACGATAAGATTTACTCACCAGATCATCCATTATTTCCTGTTTGATGAGCGCATTAAAATCTTGAGCAGGGTTTACTGAACGGTACTGTAGATGTTGAGAAGAGCGTGTGACAGAAGAATGGTAAAATTCATGACGCACCGAAGCAGTAGGGTGGGGGTTATCCCATTGTCTGACTGTGGCATATCTATAACGTCCACGCCGTGAAGAAGCGGCCTGGTAATCCGGTTGGTTGTCATCATTGCCTGATCTTGCGTATTGACCACTGATACCGGCAGAGCTTCTATCCATGACTATATTTCATTAATTCATGAGAATATAAAAAGCAGACTGCTGTTCTGTTCAGAAGTTCATTTTGTTGGAATGTTGATAAATGTAAGCAGTTGGAGAAACGCATCTGCTCCTGATGCCACCAATTCGTTATCTTCAAAACATCCGGGGCAAAATTCAGGGGTAACAGGTCTTCAACGCTGGTAGAACTTTCCTGGAATAAGAAAACTGTTCCCGGGTCGTCAGAAGGAGGGAATTACTGGTTGTTTTTTCTCTTCCTCTTGGCTGGTTTGCCGGTTGGTTCTTCTAACTGTTCTTCGGCGGTTATGTAACCGTGATCTGTCGGCTGCCTGCCTTTATCAGCAGTAACGTATGCCGAATCTGCCCACCTTCTTTTAAGTGATACAGAGCCATGCCCCTGTGGCGGGATCCCTGTCCTGGTTTTTATTTGATCAATGTATGGTTTCATTAAATCCTGATTCAAAAGCCTGTTAACCGGAATGTCAATGACCTCAAATCCTGCTTTTTGCAACAGTGCGATTTTCAGCAGCGTCGAACCATTCCTGGTGTTGAAATCACCACCCACGTAATGGGACGGTCCCTGAACTTCAATTACTATGTTGTGATCTGGCAAGAGCAGGTCAACCGGAGGTAATGAATTCAGACTCTTTTCTTCTTCAATCCGCAAAGAGGGAAAGTATGATTGGAGTAGATGGCAGACCTCGGATTGAGGTTTTGACCTGGCAGTCGGGTAACGGGGGACGACCGGGCACGCTCTCCCAAGCCAACTGGCGGCCATGGCAATGATGCGTTGATCCTCTTCATTGTGCAGGAATGTATTTTCCACACGAGTAAACAGGTCATCCATGTGCTTTTCAAGCCAGTTATTGTTTTTAGAGTTCAGAGACAACCTGGCACAGCAAACCATGACTCCCCAGAGAGAAATCAATAGGTCTTGCTGTGAGAGCTGAGGGTTTTCACTGATTCGGTAAACAAGCGATGCAAACGTAGAGGTCACCACGTTCAGCTCAACGAACTCACCCAGTTTCGCCGGGGCCCACAGCAGATTGGCGATTTCCTTTGGCTTAAAGTCAGCTTTCTGTGTGTTCACGTGGCGCAATAGTGCGGCCACGGCCTCGTTGAGCGCCGATGTCCACTCCCCGCTGTCCACCAGTTTCGCCATGGCCCACAGCAGGTTGGCGATTTCCTGTGGTTTAAAGTTAGCTTTCTCTTTGTTGACCTGTGGCAACAGCGCGGCTACGGCCCCGTTAAACTCTGGTGTTCGCTCCTGCCCTTTGTCCACCAGCTTCGCCATGGCCCACAGCAGGATGGCGATTCCCTGGGCATTAAATTGGTGCTTCCCTGCGTTCAGGTGAGGCAACAGCGCAGCCACGGCTTCGTTAAAGTCTGATGTCCGCTCCTGCCCGCTATTCACCAGTTTCGCCATGGCACACAGCAGGTTGGCGATACCCTGCGGTTTAAAGTTATCTTTCTGTGCGTTCACGTGGGGCAACAGTGCGGCCACGGCCTCTGTAAGCTCTGGAGTCCTATCTTGCCCGTTGTCCAGCAATTTCGCCATCGCCCACAGCAGGTTGGCGATATGCGGAGGAGTAAACTGGTCTTTATGTGCGTTTACGTAGGGCAACAGCGCGGCCACGGCCTTGTTGAGCCCTCGTGTTCGCTCTTGCCCCTTGCTCACCAGTTTTGCCATGGCCCACAGCAGGTTGGCGATATGCTGAGGAATAAATTGGTTTTTTTTTGCGTTCACGTGGGGCAACAGTGTGGCCACAGCCTCTTTGAGCACTGGTGTTTGCTCCTGCCCCTTGTCCACCAGTTTTGCCATGGCCCACAGCAGGTTGGCGATATCCTGTGGTTTAAAGTTACCTTTCTGTGCGTTCAAGTGAGGCAATAGAGCGGCCACCGCCTCGTTGAGCCCTGGTGTTCGCTTTTGCCTGTTGTCCACCAGTTTCGCCATAGCCCACAGCATGTTGGCGATTTCCTGTCGTTTAAAGTTAGCTTTCTGTGCGTTCACGTAGGGCAGCAACATGGCCACGGCCTTGTTGAGCCCTGGTGTGCGCTCCTGCCCGTGGTCCACGAGTTTTGCCATGGCCCACAGCAGGTTGGCGATATGCTGAGGAATAAATTGCGTTTTTTTTGCGTTCACGTGGGGCAACAGCGCGGCCACGGCCTTGTTGAGATCTGGTGTCTGTTCGTACCCGTTGTCCTCCAGTTTCGCCATGGCCCACAGCAGGTTGGTAATGCCCTGGCTATTAAATTGGTCTTTCTGTGCTTTCACGTGGGACAACAACGCGGCCACGGCCTTGTTGAGATCTGGTGTCTGTTCGTACCCGTTGTCCACCAGTTTTGCCATGGCCCACAGTAGGTTGGCAATGCCCTGGGCATTAAATTGGTCTTTCTGTGCGTTCACGAGGGGCAACAGCGTGGCTACGGCCCCTTTGAACCCTGGTGTCTGCTTTGGCCCGTTGTCCACCAGTTTCGCCATGGCCCATAGCAGGTTGGCGATATGTTGAGGAATAAATTGGTCTTTCTGTGCGTTCACGAGGGGCAACAAGGATGCCATGGCCTCGTTGAATTCTAGTATTCGCTTCTGCCCATTGCTCACCAGTTTCGCCATGGCCCACAGCAGGTTGGCGATTTCCTGTGGATTAAAGTTAGCTTTATGTTCGTTCACATCGGCCAATAACCTGGCCACGGCCTCATTGAGTTCTGGCGTCTGTTCCTGCCCGTTGTCCACCAGTTTCGCCATGGCCCACAGCAGGTTGGCAATATGCTGAGGAATAAATTGGTTTTTCTGTGCGTTCATGTGGGGCAACAGTGCGGTCACAGCCTCGTTGAGCCCTGGTGTTCGCTCCTGCCCGCTGTCTACCAGTTTTGCCATGGCCCACAGCAGGTTGGCGATTCCCTGGGCATCAATATCCCCGGCTTCAGGTTTTTGGTTGCACTTGAATATGATTGCATCCAGTAGCGTTGTCATTAAGGCAGCTTGAGTGCGCTTAACACGCCCATCCATGGGGTTATGAGGGGTAAAAACACCCGCTGAAGTCAATGAATGAAATGTTGTCGTCAGGCTTAGCCAATTCCAGCTCCGTGTTGCGGTAAAATTTTCCAACAAACGCATCAGCTGGCTTTGTTCCGCACGATTCAACGGTCTTTTAGCAGCTGACGTGTATTTTTTAATTAAGCTGGCATATTGACCGTGATGTCTCCCATTATAGCGATCACCAAAACGATAAGATTTATTCACCAGGCGATCCATTATTTTCTGTCTGGTGAGAGCATTAAAATCCTGAGCAGGGTTTACTGAACGGTTCTTTAGATGTTGAGAAGAGCGTTTGAAAGAAGCATGGTAAAACTCATGACGCCCCGGGGCAGTGCGGATGGGGGTATCCCATTGTCTGACTGTGGTATATCTATATCGTCCACGCCGTGAAGAAGTGGCCTGGTAATCCGGTTGGTTGTCATCATTGCCTGATCTTGCGTATTGACCACTAATACCAGCAGAGCTTCTATCCATAATTATATTTCATTAATTCATGAGAATATAAAAAGCAGACTGCTGTTCTGTTCAGAAGTTCATTTCGGTGGAATGTTGATAAATGTAAGGGTGAAAGTCTCATACTGAGCACAACTACAGACCCTGGAGCATAGAATTTACGTCCCAGAGCCAAAATACCCGAACAAGAAAGGCAACCAAACGCAGCTATGATTTTCATATGACAAAAGAATCATCTGCGAGAGGCCGCCCTCCATGAAAGTATGTCACCCACTGACCATTCCCGCTAGTAATCACTGCCCTGCAATCGAGATGCTGCAACATCGGTTATCTCTTCTTCGCCAGTCATGCCATGAGCTCCACTGGGAGGATTACGAAAATGAACTGCATAACCTCATGGCTCTTGCAGAACAGGAGATTCTCTCTGAAGACCTCCAAAAACTGGACGTCAATGAACCTTCTATTGAGGTCAAGGGCACCGTTTATCGCAGGGTGGCTCAAAATCATCAGACATACCAATCTGCTGCTGGCCCTGTCCGAGTAAAGCGAACCCTGTATCGATCCGGCTCAGGAAGCAAATGTATAGTCCCCCTGGAACTCCAGGCAGGGATTGTTGAAGGGTTCTGGTTACCCAGGGCGGCAAAGCAAGCGGCATGGATGGTAGCTCAGTTGCCACCAACCGAAGTTGCAAGCCTTCTTGAGTTGCTGGGAAATATGAAACCGTCGGCCAGTACTTTGGCTCGTCTTCCTGCAAAACTCAGTGAACGGTGGGAACAGTATCTTGAACCTTTTGAGTATATTCTGGCAGACAACTTTCAGGTTCCAGCCAATGCTGTGACGGTAGCGGCCTCTCTTGATGGTGTAATGCTGCCTATGAAGGACGGAAAGCGTCAGGAAAAACGGGACAAGGGAGCAGCTGAAGGCAAGCGTACCAGAGGCCCTGCGGGTTGTCAGGAAGCCAGTTGTGGGACGCTGTCGTTTTATGATGATCTGGGTAATCGTCTATCCACCATAAGGATGGGGCGAATGCCCGAGAGCAAAAAGGAGACATTGAAACAGTCCATCAAGAATCACCTGAATAAGGTCCTTGAACAAAAGCCGGGTCTGACATTGGTGAAAGTCGCAGATGGAGCCAAAGACAACTGGACATATCTCTCCAGCGATTTACCTGAAGGTCATGAAATTATCGACTTTTACCATGCGGCAGAGCACCTGAAGAAAGCCTTTGATCTGTCGTACGGTGAAAATAGTCCAAAGGCTAAAGAGAAGTTCAAAACGTACCGGCATATTCTGAAAGAAGAAACTGGCGGAATTGATAAAGTCATCAAGGCCCATGTCTTCCCATTTCCTAATAAAGTAGATCCATGGTACTTGTCAGTATGAGACTTTCACCCTTACGAATGGTTCTGAAGAAGCTGCGGCTTCTTTTTGTCTGGATTTTATGCAAGTTGTTAACAATAAGGGTTTTAGTACAACCTGTCTGCCGGCAGGTAGTATTCTAGAAGCAGGTTACTTCAGGTTCGACTCAATATGGCAGAGATTGAGGAATAGACTGAGAATTGTCGTGTACAGTGGTCAGATTACACAAAATATTGAATGGGTTGCGTTAAAGGAGGAACTTTTACAAGAGGAATTGATCTTAAGCTAAAGGCCAATTACCCAAATTCAATAATTTAATGCATAGTCCTATTTCTTATGTTCAATTACAGGCAGATTCTGATCGATTTTCTTCTGTCCGGGATGTCACTTTTTCTGAATCTGCTGCATCAGGGCATGCCTTCTTCCGTGGTGTTGCAGAAGCAGACTCTTTTCTATGTCCCATGTGTACTGATGAGATGACTGAAAATCACTTTCAGCCGCCAACGGTGCCTTTTCATAATCCATTTCTTAATCCCCATTTTAAAAAAAGGTCGGTAGTAATCGTTGTCAGCCATGCTACAAAAGATCATCCGGTTCACTTACCAGCCAGGACAGACGCCCAGAATGATACACCTGCCCCTGGATATATTCCGGATAATGAACGTTTTTCGATCCAGTCAATTTTAGGTTTAGGTCAATCATCCCTGCCAGGCTTATCGGCGTACTCTTTTCATCATAACGAAAACCAAACTCAGACCACCGCAGAGTATGAAATGGAGCCATCAGACAATATAGCCGGGTTAAGTGGTAAGAAGCCTGACGAAAGTTGCTCATTACTAATTGAACGTCAAAGTAATCAGTACCAGAATGACCCCGTTTACGTAAAACGCCAAAGGCCACGTCAAGGGAAGTGCTACCGGGATGATCCCGTATACGCACAGCGCGAAAGGGAACGCAAAAAAGAGCTTCGCAAAGATCCCGCAAACGGTGAACACCCAAGGGCGTACCAGAGGGAACACTGTAAGAATAATCCCGCTTACGCAGAACGCAAAAAGAGTCGTCAAAGGGAGCGCTACCAGAATGATCCCGCTTTCGCACAGCGCGAAAGGGAGCGCTCAAGGAAGAACAAAAAGGCGCTTCGCAAAGACCCTGCTTACAGACAACGTGAAAAGGATCGCCAAAGGGAGCGCTACAAGAATGATCCCGCTTACGCAGAACGTATCAAGGCTCGTCAAAGGGCGCGCTACCATAATGATCCCGCTTACGCCCAGCGCGAAAAGGAGCGCCGAAGGGAAAAAATCAAGGCGCGTCGTAAAGACCCTGCTTACGTACACTATGAAAGGGAGCGCGAAAGGGAGCGCCGAAGGGAACTTCGCAAAGATCCCGCCTACGTTGAACACCAAAGGGATTACCATAGGGAATACCAAAGAAAGCGCCGCCTTAGAGAGTCTCGCAAAGACCCCGCTAAAGCAGGGTGAATAAGGGAGTGCTCTCAGGGTAGACATTAAGGAATTCATGGCAGAATGGGTATTAGCGCTGTCCTGCACCAGGAGGCTGACCGAGAATAGCGCCCGTAGCGAGGATGGTAGAAAATTGAGGACAAAGGGAGCCACAGGGCTCCCGGAAGATGATCTCTGGTCAGGACGGCAGAATGATATTGCCACCGGCTTCGCGGATCGCGGCCAGATTCTCTTCATCAAACTTGCTGTCGGTGATAATGCAATCCAGCTCTTCCAGACGGGCAATGGTTTTCATGCTGGAGGCACCAAATTTACTGGAATCCGCCAGCAGAACAGTTTTATTGGCCCGTTCCATCATTTTACGACGAATGTAGTAATGATCGTTGGATGCCGTGGTCACGCCATTGTTCAGGCTCCAGCTGTTGGTGGCCAGGAAGGCGATATCCGCATTAATGCTGTCCAGGAATGACAGGGCAGCAACATCCGTGTGCGCCTTGGTGATGGCGCTGACATTACCACCGGTGGTGAACACCTTAACCGTTGAAGAGTCTGACAGCTGCAGGGCAATTTTCAGGTCAGTGGTGATTACGGTGACCTTCATGCGCATCATCAGTTTGGCCAGCGCCATTGTACTGGTACCAGAGTCCAGCAGAACGATCTGCCCTTCACGAATCTGCTTCAGGGCTTCATGGGCGATGGATTTTTTCTCTTCGATATTCACCGCGTTTTTCTTCTCGTAAGGGATATCTTCCATCAGGAAGCTTTTGGACACAGCTCCGCCATAGGTCACGCGCAGCTTGTCTTCTTGCTCCAGGGTACGAATATCACGACGGATGGTCATTTGGGAGACATCAAAACGTTCGGCCATTTCTTCGATGTTGGCACAGCCTTTTTCTTCAACAAAAGCAAGAATATGTTCGCGACGTTCAACCGGAAGCATAGTTGTTCCTCATTAAATGGAGCATGATCAGTTTGCCCTGTTGATCAACTGGCACATCAGGTTCGCAGGACTCGACCAACGGTAATGATGCTTGCTTCCGATGAGTATTCAGAAAAGTAATGTCCCGTAAGAAGGGCGTTACCGTGCGGTAATGAACTGATGGCACTCGAATGCAGAAGACCGATCAATGGGCATTTGGCGCGGGATTATATCACCAGAATGATGAACTATTGCTAATTTTTCATGGACTCGCGCAGTCCCGGGGAGTGTGAAAGGCCTTAACAGAAGGGCACTACAAAGGCACAAAGACACGAAGGTTTTTTCCGGGCTTGCCTGAGCTACGCTCAGCAAACAAAAAAGGCTTCCTTTGTGCTTTCGTGTCTTTGTGGTGCAAGGCTTTTATAACTTGTTCAACGTATAAACCGGGAAGTTAATTAAGGACCATTCCTTACTCATGCTCAACAGCCACTGCTCTGGTGTGGTTTTTCTTGACTGACAGAATCAGCTGGTCCTTTTCAGTCCACAGTTCATTCACCCAGTTCTGACACTGTTCCCGAAATACCTCATCATTGCTGTAATCCCGACCAAGATAAGCGTCAGAAATTATCTGTTTTTCAATCCTGACGTTGATGGCATCGCCCCGGCCGCAGAGGAAATCCCAGAACGATGGCACTCCGTCCTGGTAAACAATGGTGATATTAATCAAAGTGCGCAGCTGTTGATCCATGGCTCCAAGCACAAAACCAACACCGCCGGCCCGTGGTTTCAGCAGATGTTGAAAAGACGACTTCTGTTGCTTGTGTTTGGCATCGGTAAAGCGGGTTCCTTCAATAAAGTTAAAAACCGATACCGGAACATCCCGGAACTTTTCACAGGCTTTTCGGGTGGCTTTAAGATCTTCACCGCGTTTCTCCGGGTGCTTTTCCAGATAGGCCCGTGAATAGCGTTTCATAAACGGGAAGTCCAGGGCCCACCAGCATAACCCGATCACCGGTACCCAGATCAGCTCCTGTTTCAGAAAGAACTTCAGCATGGGAATTCGGCGGTTCAGCAGGTGCTGGACAATCAAAATATCCGCCCAGGACTGGTGGTTACAGGTGACCAGATACCATTCATCTTTCTGCAGGCTGTCCAGTCCTGCAATTTGCCACTGCATCCTCCGGGTAAGTTTCATCCAGCCACTGTTGATGCTGATCCAGCACTCAGCAATAGCGATGCACAGGCGGGTACATAGTTTTTGCCACGGTTTGATCGGTATCAGAAAACGACTAATACTGAATGTCAGTAAAGGTATGCTCATAATCAGGGTGTTTATCACGAGCACACTCGCGGAAAGGCAACCCCTGAGAAAAGCCGGGATAGATGACAGCATAGTATCTACACACGTTAGTTATTATCATTGGGCAACTTCATGCTGCTGAGAATGTAAGAGTTTTTTCAAGCCTTGCCAAGGGATACCTTCGCGCTTTTTATGGTTCTCACCCCGATTGCCATTCTGTATGGATAAAATTTCAGCAGCAATCGCAATGGCTATTTCAGCAGGCTTTCGTCCCCCAACACTTTCCAGGCCAACCGGACAGCGCATATGCTCTATTTGGGCTGGCGAGAAACTGCCTTTGTGTTCCAGTCGCTGACGAAAACGCTTTGCCTTGGTTTCTGAGCCAATAACACCCAGCCAACGACTTTGGTCGTGTTTTAGTGTTGCTTCGGCAATGGCGAAATCCAGCTGATGGTTGTGGGTGACCACCAGAACAAACGTATACTCTGGCAGGTTTTCTACCTCCAGCTCCGGCTGATCACTGATGCAGACCCGGACATTTCCCGGCAGCTGTTCAGGAAACAGTGCTTCCCGGCTATCGATCCAGGTAATCTGGCAATCCAGAGGTGCCAGGACATTCACCAGCGCATGACCCACGTGACCGGCACCAAACAGGGCAATATGAAAACCACAGGTGGTGATCGGTTCCAGCAGCGCACTGACACTGCCACCACAGCACTGCCCAAGCTTCGGGCCAAGGGGAAAGTGCTCCAGAACTGGCTCTGAGTGATGGTTAAGCAGCAGTTCCCGGGCTTTCTGGATCAGCAGAAATTCCAGTTGCCCGCCACCGATGGTATCAAAGCACTGGTCAGTCGTGACCACCATTTTACTGCCAGATTTTCTGGGGGCAGAACCTGCTGACCCCAGAATAGTCACCAGTACACCGGACTCGCCGGTTTGCTGAAGCCTGGCCAGGGCATCAATCCACATATCCTCTCCCATCACACGTTTTATAGCGCTGCCTTTTTTATGGATGTGACGGCCGTCAATACCCTTTCCGGGGTGGCAGGCACATCAATTTGTGGATTAACCTGATAATCCGAAAGGCTGGATACGGCATCCCGAATGGCACACCACACCGACATACCCAGCATAAAGGGTGGCTCCCCTACCGCCTTGGAGTGATAGATGGTGTGTTTCGGGTTTGGCTGCTGGAACAGTTCAACATTAAATACCGGTGGCATATCTTCAATGGTCGGGATTTTATAGGTGGCGGGGTTATTACTCAGCAAACGTCCACTGTCGTCCCATACCAGTTCTTCGGTGGTCATCCAGCCCATGCCCTGGATAAAACCGCCTTCAATCTGACCCCGATCAATCGCCGGGTTCAGTGAGTGGCCCACATCATGAAGAATGTCCACCCGATCCACCTTGTACTCACCGGTCAGCGTATCCACGGTGACTTCTGACACGGAAGCACCACAGGCAAAGTAGTAAAACGGTCTGCCACTGGCGGTTTCCCGATCGTAGTGAATTTCCGGCGTGCTGTAGAAACCACTGCTGGATAGGGAAATCCGGTTCAGATATGCCGCCTGGATAAAGTCGGCAAACGGCATTTGACGTTCACCAAGACGCACTTCGTCATCATGGAATGACACTTCCTGCCCTGAGACGCCATAGTGCTCAATGGCAAAGTCAACCAGACGATCCCGGATTTTCTGGCAGGCATCCTGAGCGGCCTTGCCATTCAGGTCGGTACCACTGGATGCCGCAGTGGGTGACGTGTTGGGTACTTTGTCGGTGCGGGTGGACGTCACCTGCACCCGTTCCAGAGAAACACCGAACTCGTTGGCCACGATCTGGGCGACTTTGATATAAAGACCCTGACCCATTTCGGTACCACCATGGTTGATCTGAATACTGCCATCGGTATAGACATGGACAAGAGCACCGGCCTGGTTCAGATGTTTTGCGGTAAAAGAGATACCAAATTTCACCGGTGTCAACGCCAACCCTTTTTTCAGTACCGGGCTTTGCTGGTTATATGCGCGGATGGCTTCCCGTCGTTGCCAGTAGTCTGAGCTTTCTTCCAGCTGGCCGATCACCTCATGCAGTACGTTATGTTCCACGCGCTGATGGTAATGGGTGGTATTCCGGTCAGTGATGCCATAGAGGTTTCTCTTGCGAACCTCCAGTGGGTCCAGCCCGGTTGAACGTGCAATGTCGTCCATAATCCGTTCAATAACCAGCATCCCCTGGGGTCCGCCAAAGCCTCGGAAAGCGGTATTGGATGCGGTATTGGTTCGACAGCGATGGCCGATCACGGTGGCGTTATTGAGATAATAAGCGTTATCAGAGTGGAACATGGCCCGGTCGACAATGGCGTCGGTCAGGTCCGGGGAGTGCCCGGCATCACCGGCCAGTTCGATATCAACACCTGCCAGCAGGCCCTGCTGATCAAAACCCACGGTATAGCGATGGCGGAAAGGGTGTCGTTTACCGGTAGAGAGCATATCCTGCTGTCGATCAATACGAAACTTTACCGGTCTGCCGGTTTTTACCGCCAAAAGCGCCGCAATACAGGCCGGGGCTGCGGCCTGGGTCTCCTTGCCACCGAAACCACCGCCCATACGGCGCACATCGGCCACCACTTTATTCAGTGGTATGCCAATGACTTCAGCGACCAGCTTTTGCACTTCCGAAGGGTGCTGGCTTGAGGTATATACATGGAGCTGACCGTCTTCCAGGGGAATCACGCTGGCAATCTGTCCCTCAAGATAGAAATGCTCCTGTCCACCGTTCGACATCTGTCCCGATAGCCGGTGATCCGCATTACCAATGGCCTGTCCGGCGTCGCCTTTTTTCATGGTGTGGTCAGGCCGTACAAAGGAGTTTTGCGCCATGGCCTGATCAATACCCAGAATGGCATCCAGCGGACGATATTCAATCACGGCTTTGCGGGCTGCTAATTTTGCCGCTTTATGGGAGGTGGCTGCCACGGCAAACACCGGTTGGCCGATATAATCCACCCGGCCATCGGCCAGTAGCATATCGCCCGGAAAGACAGGGCCAATATCTTTGTGGCCCGGAATATCGTCTGCGGTGATGACCGCAATAACACCGGGCGTATTCCAGACTTCCTCAAAATTGATGCTGACGATGTCTGCATGGGCTTCTGTGGAAAGACCAAACCCGGCATGCAGTTGGTTGGCCATTTCCGGACGATCATCAATATAGAGGGCTTTACCCGTCACATGCAGATGAGCACTGTCGTGTTTAGCCGAGCGGTTCCCGCTTTTAGGACTTTGCTGCTGTTCACTGGCCAGATCCGGTAGTTTACGCATGACAGATAATCCTTACATTCTGGCCAGACAGTTCCATAAAATAACGCTCCAGCAAATTGCAGGCTGCTACAAGACGATACTCGCTACTGGCCCGGACATCGGACATGGGGCTGAACTCCTGACACAGAGCGGCCTTGGCCTGACTGAGCGTTTCCTGGTTCAGTGGTGATCCCGTTAATATCTGCTCACACAGGTCTGCACGCCTGGGGATGGCCGCCATGCCACCCAATGCCACTCTTGCCCTGGTTATGTGTCCATCGTCGCTGGTTTCCAGATTGATCGCGGCAAGGACGGTGGAGATGTCATCACCGTAGCGTTTGCTGAGCTTATAGACTTTCAACTGATGAGGGGTTGTGGGAATACGGATTCGGGCAATGTATTCACCGGATTTAAGCTCAGTCTTTTTGTAATCCAGGAAAAACCGGTTCAGTGGGATATTGCGGAGGGTGTCTCCGTGACGAAGATCCAGAGAAGCATCCAGCGCCAGTAACACAGGGGGAGTGTCGCCTATGGGCGAGGCGTTGCCGATGTTACCGCCCAGGGTTCCCTGATTGCGTATCTGCTGGGAGCCCAGCCGGTCCAGCATCTGCGCAAACTCAGGAAAGTACTTCGTCAATATGGGTTTCAGGCTCCGATAAGTAACAGCCGAACCAATCACCAGCTCATTGTCTTCCTCGTGAATGGTCTGCAGAGAAGGAATACTCTTTACCAATACCAGTTTGTTTATTTTCTTCAGCTGTTGAGTCACGTCGAGCCCAAGATCGGTACCACCGGCCAGAATTCTGGCGTCAGGGTTTTCCACCAGATACCGGGCAAACTCATCTTCACTGGCAGGAATAAATGCACCGTAACCGCTGACACTGCCCCGTTGTTCTATGGTTTGTAGTCTGGATAAAGTTTCTGCCCGGTTTCTGAAGAATTTGTCATCCGGTTGCCCATTGGCCAGGCTCTCAGCGGCATCAACCAGGGGGCGGTAGCCAGTGCATCGGCACAGGTTGCCACCCAGGGCCTCAAGAACATCCGGTTGGTTTTCCGGAGGTTCATGGTGAAGCGCAAATAACGACATCACAATGCCCGGGGTACAGAAACCACATTGCGACCCATGGTGGTCAACCAGTGCCTGTTGTACCGGGTGTAACTCGCTCTTGTTGTTTTGGTTATCTTGTGGGTGGGCCGTGCCTGCCAGATCTTCTACGGTCAGTAGCTGCTTACCATGCAGCGAAGGCAGCAGCGCAATACAGGCGTTCATGGTATTATATTTCAGCCGATCGCCCTCTGGCTCACCCACCACAACAGTGCATGCGCCACAGTCGCCTGAGCAGCAGCCCTCTTTGGTGCCAGTACGCTGTTCAGTGGCAGGCTTTGCAGAGCTGGTTTCAGCGTTGCCTCGAAGATAATCAAGAACCGTGGTATCTGAAGCGGTGTCCTCAACTTCGATGAGCCGATCGTTAAGAAGAAAGCGAATCACGATGGCATGTCCTTTTCTTTTTATTTTGTCTTTCTATGCCATGACAGGCCTTTTGCAACAGACTCTGAAGCTCTCGTTGGGCGCGCTGTATGGCATTTCCAGCCTGTTAATTTGCATTAATTTGACTATCTGGTCAGGAAAATAGCAAGCTAACAACTGTGAATTTTATTGACTATATAGTCAGAAATTTGCATTGTTCCAATCCAGGTTGTTAGTCTTGCCAGGCTGGATAAAGATTTTCACGACAGAATACAGGTACCTGAATCTGGGAGGCTCTGCTTCCGTATGACCGGGATCTTAAAATTTTCAACAACAGGATTAGAGCCTCTATGAATGGAGCGGATACAAGACCACTGCCTTTGGCAGATGAGAAACCTACTTTTCTCGAGCGGTTATTCAAGCTTAAGGAGCATAACACAACGGTAAAAACTGAGCTGGTGGCCGGTTTCACCACCTTTGTCACCATGTGTTACGTGGTGTTTGTGATACCGGGTATGCTTGCCGATGCCGGTATGGATAAAGGCGCTTTGTTTGCGGCTACCTGTATTGTCGCCGGTTTGAGCTCCATCGCTATTGGCCTGTATGCCAACTGGCCCGTAGGCCTGGCACCCGGTATGGGCCTGAATGCGTTCTTTGCCTATGCCGTTGTGCTGGGTATGGGCTACTCATGGGAACAGGCGATGGGTGCCGTTTTCTGGGGGGGGATCGGTTTTATGCTGCTGAGCCTGTTTAAAATCCGTGAGTGGATAATTAACAGCATTCCGAAAGGTCTGCGAGTGGGTATTACCGCCGGTATTGGCCTTTTCCTCGCGCTGATTGGTCTGAAAAATGCCGGTATTGTGGTGGCCAGCCCGGGCACTATTATCACGCTGGGGGATATTACCCAGTTCAGCCCGGTGATGGCCTGTTTGAGTCTGCTGTTGATTCTTGGGCTGGCTTACCGTGGCTTTAAAGGCGCTGTGCTGACCGCCATTGTCGTTGTGTCGGGCATAGGCCTTCTGGCCGGGGATATCGCCTTTCAGGGAATATACTCCGCTCCACCGAGCCTTGAACCTGTGGTGGGCAAACTGGATATCATGGGTGCCCTGAAACCGGAGATGCTGGGCGTTATCGTTGCTTTCATGTTTGTGAATTTGTTTGATACCACCGGAACGTTGATTGCCGTTGGCGATAAAGCTGGCCTGGCTGACGAGAATGGTAAGATGCACAACATGAACCGGGCGATGGTTACCGATGGCACCGCTTCCTGGGCAGGTGCTCTGATGGGAACACCGACGGTGACATCCTATGTAGAAAGTGCTTCAGGTGTCGCAGCAGGTGGACGAACAGGCCTGGTAGCCGTCACTGTGGGTGTTTTGTTCCTGCTCTGCATGTTCCTTTCGCCACTGGCGGCCATGGTTCCCGCCTATGCGACAGCTGGTGCCCTGATTTATGTTGCCGTGCTGATGGCCGGGAGCCTTGCGAACATTGACTGGAATGATCTGACGGAAGCGGGTCCGGTGTTGATTACTGCCATTATGATGCCGCTGAGCTTTTCCATCGCTAACGGTATTGCTCTCGGGTTTATCGCTTACCCACTGGTAAAACTGTTGGCGGGCAGGGCTAATGAAGTCAGTATCAGTATGTGGATTCTGGCCACATTATTTGTTCTGAAGTTTATTTTTTTCGGGATTTGATTGATCTCGTCTGGTGTCCGGCCATTTGAAGTCAGTAAATATGGCTGCAAATGGTCGGGTGTTTACGTGTTGTAATCTCTGTTCATAGTAATAAGTCGCCGTATTTTTGGATGTCTACTGACTATGGCTTTGGCTCCAGTTTCCTTAATATCCGCTTGAATTATTTTACCAGTAAGAGTTGATAAAGATTACTATGAAAAAGCTTTTGACCCTGGCATTGATGAGCGTGCTGAGCTTTGGTGTTATGGCGGATGACTGGAAAAAACTCGGCGAGCGTCGTGTGTCTTTCCAGAGCGAGCAGGATGTCATTCATGTAAGTGGTTTTAAGGGTAAGTACGATACCATTGCATTTAAAGTGAGCAGAGCGCCAATTTTCATGAAGAAGATCCGGGTGGTTTTTGGTAATGGCGAGTCTCAGAATATCCACATCAACAGGCGTCTGCATCAGGGCAAGCGTTCACTGCCATACCGTCTGCTGGATGAAGACCGCGTTATCAACAAGATTGAGATGGACTACAGAACTGCTGTCGGTGGTCACAAATATGCCGAAGTGAGCGTATACGGCAAGCGCAGCTGATTCCTGGCAACGCATTTTCTGAAGGCAGTGTATCCCGCTGCCTTTCACTTTCTGCCCATTTCTTCCTCTTCTTCTAGCAGAACTAGCAGAACTGCAATTTCTGTCTATCTTTTCTTTACTGCTTCTATTCATAGACAACCTTGATCAGGGAATATCGTTTTAATACCAATTCCATAACCGGGTCAATACTGTTAAGAGTGGCGGCGTTCCTATAAGTCAGAGAGTGATGCCAGCAAATGCTACGAACGGCAGTGATTGGAGCGGGTTATCTCGGTAAATTTCATGCTCAGAAGTATGCCCGGCTGGCATCCAGCCACCTTGTGGGTGTTGCCGATATCAATGAGACCTGTGGCCAGCAGGTTGCCAGCAACTGTAACACCCATTATTTCAGTGATTACCGGGATCTGATCGGGCAGGTTGATGCCGTCAGTGTTGTTGTTCCTACCTCTATGCATCACGCCATAGCCAGTGACTTTTTGAAAGCGGGTGTGCATGTGCTGGTGGAAAAGCCCATGGCCAGTAATGTATCCCAGGCTGAAGAGATGATTAAGCTGGCCAGGGAGCAACAGCTTGTCCTCCAGGTTGGCTTTCTGGAGCGCTACAACGCGGCACTGGGGTGCGTTGCCGACAAGGTTAACCAGCCCCGGTTTATTGAGTCTCACCGACTGGCCAGCTTTAAACCACGATCCATGGACATCAATGTGATTATGGATCTGATGATTCATGACCTGGATATTATTCTGAATATCGTTGATTCCCCGATACTGGATATTGCGGCCAATGGCAGTGCGGTTTTGTCTGACACCATTGATATTGCCCAGGCCCGTTTGTCATTTGCCAATGGCTGTGTTGCCAATGTGACCGCCAGCCGAATCAGTCAGAAAAGCAAAAGGAAAATGCGGATTTTCCAGAAATGCTCTTGTATCTGCGTTGATTTTCAAGCGCTGAAAGTCAGCCATTTCTTTAAAGGTGAAGGGGAGTTGCATCCGGGTGTTCCAGCCATTGAATGTCAGGAGCAGAGTTATCAGGGCAGTGATGCGCTCAGGCTGGAGATTGAAGACTTTCTTCTGAGTGTTATTGCCGCAAGCCCCCCAAAGGTCAGTGGTGAAGATGGTCGAGATGCGTTACATGCCGCGAACAGAATTTCGGAGATTATTCATAAGACAGGTGTAAGCCTCTGACAGCGAATGTTGAGCGGCTGGCAAAGGATAAAATAGCCATTAGCGAATAATCGGTACCGTTTTATTGAGTGTAAAAGGGGCACCATGAATCAAAAAAAAATGAATACTATCCCAATGGTGGATGTGCAGGCATGGCACCGCCCAATTCAGGCGCAGTTAGAACAAAAAGCACTGGAAGTATTGCGCAGTGGTCGTTTTATCATGGGGAAAGAAGTGGAGCTTTTTGAACAGGAGGTCGCTCATTACCTTGGAGCCAGGTACGCCATCAGTTGTGCAAATGGTACCGATGCACTTGTTCTTGCCCTCCATGCCGCCGGTATAGGGCCGGGAGATGAGGTATTAACCACGGGTTTTACCTTTTTTTCCACAGCTGAGGCCATTATCCAGGTGGGGGCAACGCCCGTTCTGGTTGATATAGACTCAGAGACATTCAATATTGACCCCCTTGAGCTGGAGCGAAGTATCACTTCCCGTTGCAGGGCGGTGCTGGTTGTCCATCTTTTTGGTTTACCTGCAGCGCTTCGGGAGATTCAGGCCGTCTGTGATCGTCATGGTTTAATCCTGCTGGAAGACTGTGCACAATCCTTTGGCGCTGGTTATCAATCACGAAAAACCGGCAATTTCGGTTTGCTCGGTACTTTCAGTTTTTTCCCCAGTAAAAACCTGGGTGGATTTGGTGATGGTGGTCTGGTCATTACCAGCGAATTAAAAGTCGCCGAAACGGTACGGATGCTACGAAATCACGGCAGTGCATACCAGTACCACCATGAGTGCCCGGGCTACAACAGTCGTCTGGATGAAATTCAGGCGGCCCTGTTAAGAGTCAAACTGGAGCATATAGAGGTGTTTAATGCTCAGCGACAACAGGTGGCACAATGGTATAGAGAATTCCTGAACGATAGTGAGGTACTCTTTCCTCATGGGCATCAGGAACATATTTATCATCAGTTTACGGTTGTTTTGCCCTCTGGCCGGGATATGGTCAGGAAGCGCCTTGCCGGTGAGGGCATTGCCAGTGCTATTTATTACCCGTTGCCTCTAAATAAGCAAAGGGCATTGGCGGGGAAAGACGGTGAACATGAATTACCCGTATGTGAGCAGTTATCCGAACACTGTCTTTCACTGCCAATATATCCTGGTATGACCAGAAGCCAGACCAAGACCGTTGCCAGCACATTGATTAAAGTGATGCATTAATTATTTAAGCATCTCAGTTATGGCAAGAGAGCCTTTTCGTCAAGTCAAAGCAGACCCTAAGAAATTACCCCCTACTGATCCACCTCCCACGATACCAGAGGCGGCTCGAAAACTTGGAATGGGTCATTAAAAGAAGAACTCTCCAATCCTGGCTGAGACTGAACGGGAGCTTTGCATATGAGACAAGCGTCCGAATACGATAGGGGATCTATGCAGATGAACCCATCTCCCGGGTACGGTGGAGGAACTATGCTGTTGGGATCAAGGTATGGTGGAGATGATACCGATGGTTGCTCCGAGCTCTGTTGCTTGTCACCAGTGTGGGAGACTGGTTCAGTACAGATGACGATCTGTCGATCCGGAAGTTTCTTGATGCAAGCGCAGTGACTAGAGATGGCAAGAAAGGTGGCTGCAGGACAGGCAAGACTGGCAAAACCAATAGGTAGGCCGATGAAGGCATAAGCGATTTGGCAATTGGATATTAATGCACCCCCCATGTAACCGGCGAAGGCACCGATAGCACCATAGCCACTCGAAATTTTAGCAGTTTCTTTAAGAGCGTGAAAATCACAGCCATAACCGGCCGACCGATGTTCCACTTGTTGTGGCTGTTTGATCACCGGTGGAGTACGATGAGAGACATTCATAAGTCTTATATCCTCAGAATATTAGTTATTTATATCCCACAATTTTTTTATGGCAGTAATGCTGCGGCAAACAGGGGATGAATCTCTTTGACTGAATTATTTTGCAAAAGTTCATTTAGAATTGCTTTTTAATATGATTTCATTTGGTTAACTACTTATCTATTGGCAAAACAGGGATCATTCTGGTGACGCATTTTTTTGTGCTTTGCGTAAGCGGCATTTTCGTGACGCTTCTCTTCTGCGCTCTGCGAAATCAGGATCATTGTGGTAGCGCAGCATTCTGCTCTCCCTTTGGCGCTCCCTTAGGCGCTCTCGGTAAACGGGATTATTCTGGTAGCGTTCCCTGTTTTTCTTCCTTTCGAGTTCTGCATAAACGGGATTTCTGCGAAGCTTTCTTTTGAGCTCCCTTTTGTGTTCTGCGTAAACGGGATCATTGTGGTAGCGCTCTCTTTTGCGATCCCTTTGGCGCTTCCTTTGGCGCTCTGCGTAAGCGGGATCATTTCGGTAACGTTCCCTGCTTTTCTTCCTGATTTGCTCGGCGTAGGCAGGGTCATTTTTGTAGCGCTCCCTTTGGCGCTGTGTATCGGTGAGCGCTTTACGAGGCTTCTTTTCGTGCTCAATGGGTAAGGAGCAACGTTCATCAGGCTCATCAACTCTTGCCTGGGCTAAATCGTCTGATGAATGAATTTCATCCCCTAACCCTAACAGAGAATAGATTGAAAACCGTTCATTTTCAGGAATATATACGGGGGCAGGATCATTATTCTGTGAGCCTGTTGTTACCGGCAAGTGACGTGGTTGATCTTCTTCATTATCGCTATAAGCGATGACGATCGTTCTGTTTTCAAACCGGGCATCATTCAATGCCTTGTGAAAAGACTCCGTTGGCCACTGAAGGTGGTTTTCATCAGTTTCATCAGTACCCATGGCACATTGAACATTTGCTGCTTCTACAATTTCACGGAAGAAGAGTTGACCAGATGTGCCAGATCCAGACGAAAGAGTATCTTGAAGACAACAAGAAATAGCGTGTGAATTAGAGCAGGCAGGTGTATCCATAGGATTATGGAATTATTGAATTATTGAATTCTGCCTTGAGACTGTTCTTTCTTTTAAAAGTTCCTCCCGGACACCATCCTTTCAATATTCAAGTCAACCAGACATTGGGTTGAGGTACCCGGGTTTTGCTGCAAATTCGCAGGCTATTCCCGGTCAGCCTCCGGGTGGTGACGGAGGCCTCAGGGGGAATATCACAGGCGCAAGTTTTAAATCCTGGTAACCAGCAGTATTCTGGTAACCAGGGAGATAATCAGGCGGCAGAAAGTCTCTTCAACGCCTCAAATTTTTCCAGCTGTTCCGGCAAAAAGTTCTGCTCTTTATCCCGACGCAGGTAAACTTTGAACAACATACGGCCCTGTTTGCTCAGGAATTGCACCGAGCGGGTTGCTACACCATGGAAGGGCTTGCTGACCAGGGCGATCACCGCAACATTATCCAGCTTCAGGTGCCCTTTCAGCGGTGTCCGGCGGTCGCTCAGATTGTAATAGCCGAACTTTTCACCCCCTTTCGGGAAATGGCCAACCATTTCAAAAATTGAACCATCCACATCAATCACCAGCGTCAGTTCGCCCCAGGTTTTGATATCCCGCAACACATCCAGGTAATGGCTGGCATCAATCAATGTCGCCATGTCAGCGGGCATGGCCTGAATCACGTCCAGTTCGCTGGCATTGAGCTGGTTAGCTATTTCTGCCGGTAAAATGGCCGGGTTTCCGGTCAGAATATCCTGTACCTGTTGAGCCAGAGTCATGCAGCTTTCTCCGTGTTTTGTCCAGCAAAGGGATGTTGTTCAAGAAAATTAATCAGGGCCTGGTGCATGGTGACGTTCCAGAATTGCCCGGGCAGCGTCAAATCGAGAATGCCATGGTGAATGGTGGCCAGGCCATTGTCCTGCCAGGCGTCAAACAGCGGCATGCAGTGCTCGCTCATGCCTGCACCAGCAACATGGTCAAGCTTGCCGATTGCCAGCCAGCCACGGTCAAAACCGGAGCCGATGGTGCCCAGCAGCGGTTTATTACCCGTGGCTTTGCTCATCATCATCAGGGGCTTTTGGCCAGCATCCAGGGCTTCGTAATAGGCGGGCAGTGTTCTCAGGCTCATGGCATTGTGCCCGGCAAAGTTACCACCGGCACCGGCACCAAACGGCATGATTTCGGCACCGGATTTTACCCCGTGGTTGTAGATATTCCGCTCCCGGGTATCCCGTCCCCAGTGGCTGACAGTCAGTCGCCCGACTTTGTGGGCACTGAGGATATCAACTCCCCGGCGAAACATTTCCGCACGCTCCGGTGAGCTGGCCGGCTCGGGCAGGGAGCCTTTGTCAATCGACTGCTTCATCCGGCTGGAACCCAGCAGAATGAGTTGATAAAGATCAACACCATGGGCTTTTGATTGCAGGAAGGTGTGCAGGTCCTGCTCCCAGTCATCCAGGGTTTGGCCCGGCAGACCGAACATCAGGTCTACGACGACGGCTGCATTGTTCAGACTGCTGAAATAGTCCAGCCTTTCCAGCAGAAATTCACCGGAGTCGATCCGGCTCATACGACGCCGGATGGTGGTATTAAAACTCTGTGCCCCCAGGGAGAAGCGGTTAAACCCGGATTCCAGGCAGGCCGCGATTTTGTCGTTATCAAAGCCATGAAAACGGCCTTCAAAGGTCATCTCAACATCGTTGGCCAGTGGCAGGGACTCACGTACTGCATTGCCAAGGCGAATAATCTGCTCCGGGGTCAGGTCAGTGGGGGTCCCGCCGCCAAAATAGACGCCATGGAACAAGCCTCCCTGAGTCCAGGCATCCTGTGCCGACAGGTGGATTTCCCGCTCCAGGTAGTCGACATAGCGGGCAATTTCATCTTTTTTGGTGGTGTTTTGAAAGAAACCACAGTAAGAGCAATGGGTTCTGCAAAAAGGAATATGGATATAGGCCAGTCGCTTACTGTCCGTGAGCAGCTGTGGGTTAGCAGGGCCATCCATCAGTTGCCGGTACACAGCCTGAGTCTGCTCGGCAGGAACCGGAATGGAGCCGCTGTGGGTGTGGGCTGACTTCTTGCCGGTAAAGGCAAACTTCAGTGGATCAGGGGATGATATCCCGGTCAGCTCGGGACCCAGGGTGTGTCTGGCAACCATAATCGGATTGTTCTAACTTACAAAATGAGAATTATTATTATTTTGATTTGTAAGGTGGTGTGCAATTGATACAGATCAACAAATTTCAGGTGAAAAACTTCGGTTTACCACTGTGGGATTGTTGTGGTTACGTGACGGTCATGCAGGCCTTTTACGTGATGTGAATGGTCACCGGAATTACCGCAATCATTGAATTAATTCATGCCTGTGAACCTTGATCAGGAAAATATTGTCTAAACCGCAAATCGAACAAAGTTAATAAGGTTAATTTGATGAAGCAGTTCAGGCAGTTTTGTATTTCTTTTTTAGTGTCCTTTATTTTGTGTCCCATTGCCCTGGCAGATGAGACTGCGGTAACACCGGATAAATTACATATCAGCTATGTCAGGCAATATATGGCAAACAACCGTTTTTTTGATCGTCTTAATGCCCCCGTATATGGTGGGCAACCCATTGAAGCTCAGGTAAGGGCAGGCTGGGCTGAAGCAAAACGGCAATATAACTGGGTACTGAAGGAGTATTCTCTGTATGAGTCGTTACCCTATCTGGCGTTTTATGTTCCTGCTTTTGCTGTTGCTGGAACAGCACTTTCGTACAAAGGGGCCATTTTCGAATTTGTGAGGACCAGCTCGGATTTTACTAACCTGTTAGCTTACGTGTCTTTTACGATTGTCGGCGCATTAATAGTGGCGACATCTGTTCCATTTACCATGAATGTTTATTACGGAATATTTGCGCCAAAGCTGGCCGAGGAGAATTTGATTCTGGCCTATGGTGCCAAGAAGGCATTACTGGATAAACGCACACAACATTACATCGAGGATGAGCTGTTTTACAGTTTCTGGCGAAGCCCTGGCGGCGAAGCACTCAACCGGTTGCAGAAAATTCTGGATAAAGCATTAAGGCTTCCGTTTTACTCCAAAACACTGGTGTATGATGAAGAGAAAATTGAGGAAGCCTTGCAGGACTACCCAACCCACGTAGCCGATCGGTTAAAACGGTTCGTCCATTCTGAGTTGATTTACCAGCAGACCGATGCCTCAATCCATGATAGCCATTACCCGATTTATTTCCTGGGCGCACCCGGTACCGGCAAGACCCATGCAGCCAAACAGCTGGCGGAAGCAATGGGGACGAACCTTGCCATTGTCAATCTCGACGGTGCCACCATTGATGATATCGTCGGAACCCCATTTGAAAGTGCCAATGCCAGGGCCGGCAGAATTCTTGATGCTATTGTTGCCCGTACCGATTCAAGTCAGGATATTAATCACCATAATCAGGTTCTGCTGATTGATGAGTTTGATCGGCTCTTCATCTCTGGAAACGAGAAAAGCAAAGATGTACTTTCGTTTATGTTGAAGCTGCTCGATCCGACCAATCGTTCTTACTACAGTCCCTATTTGAAAACAGAAGTACGTCTGCCTGAGACCATCATTCTTGCCGGTAACCGTGATATTCATGAATTAAGCACCCACGATCCTGAGCTTGAGGCCATTGCCTCCAGACTGGATAAAGTCGTATTTGACGGTTTCGATACCAGGGCGAAACAGAGAATTGCCTTTGAAGCCATGATTCCCAACAAGGAAAGGCGTTATCAGTCGGCGGGTAAGCTTTTTGCCGATTTCACCTTACCACAGAGCGGTCACGACATGATTCAGGACTTTATTGAAACGGATCAAGACCCGGGACTGCGCTCCCTGGAAAAATATATATCCCAGGTATTTGAGAAGTTTGCCCATGGCCTTGTACCAAAGAGCCGGATTTCTTCTGGGAATAAGGCGGAACAATGGAACGCAGAGCCGGTGCTGGCAGGAGGGTAACGCTTGTTGCTTGTGGCCTGACGCTGCATCGTCAGGCCATCGCTTAAACGGCCAATTAATGGTTCACAACCAATGGGCAGTGATAGGCCGGGTGCTCAGATACACTGACCTCAATATCGAACACTTGTCCAATAGTTTCCGGGGTCAGAACCTGATGGGGTGTGCCTTCTGCAGCTATCCTGCCATTTCTGAGGATCACAATCCGGTCAGAGTATCGCGCTGCCAGATTCAGGTCGTGCATGATAACCATCACGCCGATGCCATGATCGGCTTCCTGTCTGGCCATTTTCAGGGTCAGCTGTTGATGGGCAGGGTCCAGTGCCGATGTAGGCTCATCAAGCAACAGGTAACGCTGGCCATAAGGGCTTTCATCCCAGATCTGAGCCAATACCCGCGCCATGTGCACACGCTGGCGTTCACCACCGGAGAGGGTGGTGTAATGACGATCCTTCAAATGTAAGCCATCAACTTTGTTAAGCGCTTCCCGGGTAATCATCAGGTTTTCATCATGGTGACTGGCACAGGGAATGCGGCCAAGCAGAACGACTTCTTCCGCCGTAAAGGGAAAGCTCAACGAGGATGACTGCGGCAACACACCCAGCATCAATGCCTGATGGTTCAATGGCCAGTCACTGCGACCATTAAGCAGCACTTCGCCGCTGGAAGGTTTTCTCTCGCCACTGATGACTTTCATCAAGGTGCTTTTACCGGCACCGTTTGGGCCAAGCACCGATACCACTTCTCGGGGCTTCAGGGTCAGATTAATGTCCTGAAGCAGGTGCCTGTCTCCGATCTGCACCGATACGCCCTGAACTTCCAGCGTGTTTACCGCTGCGCCTTCCTTATCAGAGGCCATATCAGACAATCCTTTTACGTTGCTGCCACAACAGTGACAGGAAGAAAGGGGCACCCATCAGGGCTGTGACAATACCGATGGGAAGTTCTGCCGGGGCGACAATGGTGCGGGACATCATATCCGCTACCAGTAACAGAATACCGCCCAGCATGGCCGAGGCTGGCAATAGAATGCGATGGTCCGGGCCAACGGCCAGGCGAATCAGATGAGGCACTACCAGCCCCACAAAGCCGATAAAACCACTGACGGAAACGGAAACACCCACGGCCAGGGCCGTCAGGAAAATCAGGGTCAGCTTGACCTTCTGGACATCAATGCCCAGGTGGCGAGCTTCCGACTCACCCAGTAGCAGCGCGTTAAGCACCAGACCATAACGGCCAAGAACCAGGACCACCGGGATTAGTAGCGTGGCACAGATAATCACCAGGTCCCAGGTAGCGCCCCCCAGGCTGCCCATCTGCCAGAAGGTCAGGTTGCGCAGCATGGTATCATCCGCGACGTAGTTCAACATCCCCATCCCGGCACCAGCCAGGGCATTGATCGCCACACCAGCCAGCAGCATAGTGGCCACAGAAGTGCCGTTGCTGGTGGTACCGACTTTATAGACCAGCCAGGTGGACAGTACCCCGCCAACAAAGGCCAGAATGGAAACGCTGTAGCTTTGCACCAGGGATGGAGCGCCAGCAAACAGCAGACCACCCAGGACAATAGCAATACCCGCCCCCAGGGCCGCACCGCTGGAGACACCGACAATACTGGGGTCCGCCAGTGGGTTTCTGAACAGGCCCTGCATGGATGCACCGGCCACCGCCAGTGAGCCACCGACAATCAGTCCCAGCAGTGTTCTGGGTAAACGAATGGACTCAATAATCAGCGCAGACTGGTTGCTGATGGTGCTGTCGGACAAACCCAGCCGGTCAAACAGTATGGTCAGAATATCGCCTGCGGGAATGGGCACAGCGCCCACGCCAATGGACACAATCACCACGACTGGCAGCAGGATTGCCAGTGCGGTTAACAGCAGTGCCCCCTGATGGTTACGACTCATTGGAGGATGGATTACCTTGGTCTGAGTAAAAAGATTTCGCCAGGGACAGTGCAACATCCCCCGTTCTTGGGCCGAGGCCGCCCAGCAGCATATTGCCATCAATGGCAACCACCCGACCGTTTTGGCCAGCAGGCGTCTGCTTCAGGATGGGCATCTGTTCCAGCAGTTTTGCCGGTGTCATATCCGGGTTACTGGTTGAGCCCGGAAAAATGATGACCTCGGGTGCCAGCAGCAGCATGGCTTCATTGGACAGTGCCTTGTACCCTTTAAACTGCTCTGCCGCAGGGTTGTATCCCCCTGCCAGACCAATGATCGCATTAGCCGCAGTGCCGCTACCGGCGATGGTTGGGGAGCGCCCGCCCATGGTCAGGACAAACAGGACCGGTACGTTCTTTTCATGCTGTTGTTGATAAGCAGCGGCCATGGCTTGTGCCTCATCCAGGGAGTCTTCGATGTCGTCCCACAGCGCTTCGCCCTGTTCCTCTTTACCAAGAATACCGGCCAGTGACTTGATCTGTTGTTCAATGCTGTCAGCGGTATGTTCCAGGGGCAGGGCTTCCACCGCAACACCGGCACTTTTCAGCTGGGTCAGGGTTGAGGTTGGGCCCATGTCTTCAGTACCAATCAGCAGGGTAGGCTCAAGCGCCAGAATCCCCTCAGCAGACAGCTGTTTATGATAGCCGAGCCGGGGCAACTGGTTGACTTCCATGGGCCAGGTGCTGGTCTGGTCAACAGCAATCACCTGATCACCGGCACCCAGGGCATAGATAATCTCGGTCACCCCGTTGCCAGCAGAAACAATACGTTGATTGTCGTGTGATCCGTGCGCCATTGCAGTGTTGGCACCCATGGCGGCAGAAACAGCCACCAGGGTGGCTAACAGAGGTTTAAACGTTTTCTTCATGGGTCGTCTTTACCATTTTCCTGTTCCATCAGCACCTGCGCAGCGTCAATCTTGTGCTGGCTGAAAAACATCATCAGTTTGACCAGATTGCCCAGGGGGGCATCTTTATCACCGGCAATCAGTACTGTGGTACCGGGAGCTTCTTTAACCTGTTTCAGCAAAGTGGTAGCGAACACTTCCCACTGCTCAAATTTCTGTTCACCAATAGCCCAGGGCTCACCCTGTTCCAGAATACTGACGGTCAGCGTTTTTGGGGCCGTGGTGACCGACGCCTCCTGCTGGGTTGCCTGAGGCAGTTCCACCGGCAGGCTCAGGGTCTGTACATTGGCGGTGAACAGCAGAAACACCATGACGATAAACACCACATCCAGCAGCGGCGTCAGATCTGCCATGGAGAGTGATGCGCTGGTTTCATCAATATCGTTGATGCGAATCATGCCGCTACCGCTCCGGTAGGGATGACTTCTGGCTGGCCAGTTTCTGAACTGGCACTACCCTTTACCGTCAAACCCTTTACGGCCGGTGCTGAAGGCGCTGTGGCTAAACCATCGTCGTCCATCGTCAGGCCCTCCAGCAGCAGGTTAATGTGATTCAGGGCAAACTCCAGTTTAGAAAGATAATGGTTAGCCCAGACTCCAAAACCGTGAGCCGCCGCCAGGGCTGGAATCGCGATGATCAAACCGAACGCCGTGGTGAACATCGCCTGCCACAGACCCGCAGCCAGAATATCCGGAGTAACCGGGCCGGCAACGGCAGCAATATCACGGAACATATCGATCATACCCAGTACGGTACCCAGCAGACCCAGCATAGGGGCCAGCACACCAATCAGCATCAACGGCTTCAGCCAGGCATTCAGGCTGCGCTTCTGCTTCAGCAGCCACAGGCCAGCTACTTCTTCACGCATCGACTTTTCCCAGGTGCTGTGGCTCAGAAGTACCGCAACCCCCTGACGAATCCCTTTGCCCTGGCTAAGATCCTGGCAAAGATTGTCCTTGTTTTGTGCGTGCTTATCGCTGCCACAGCATTGACGCACTTCATTAAACAGTGCGGTCATCCCCTTGCGGTTCATGGAGGGCAGCAGGGCATAGGTCACCAGCCGCTCAAGAATCATGGCCAGTCCAAGGCAAGAGGTGATCAGCAATGGCCAGGCCATGATCCCCAGTGATGCAAGGTGTTCTGTCAACATGGCGTTACCTGCTAAGTATCCAATGGTTTGCTTATTCAACTGATTTCAAATGCGACGGGAATATGCACCCGGGATTTCACAAATTGGCTATTACGCTGCTCAGGTTTGAATGACCAGCGCTTAACGGCATCAATGGCTGCCCTGTCCAGCACGGGGTAGCCGGATGACTCAAGAACATCGACAGTAATGGGATTACCCCGTTCATCAACAATTACATCGAGCATCACCACGCCCTGCTGATTTCTCCGTTGCGCCAGTTTCGGGTAGCGGGGTTGAACCCAGTCACGGATTTCCGGCTCGGTCACCATCACGGGCTCGTTGCTCAGTCCGGGGGACTGGCTTTTCTCAGTCACGGTTTTTTCCATCACCGGCTCAGTCACTTCAGGCCTGGTCTTCTCAACGGGTTTGGGCTTTTCGGTGATTTTTTCCGGTTTTTTCTTTACCGGCTCTGGCTTGGGTGCTTTCTTTTTAAGAACGGGCCTGGCGTTCTCTATCGGTTTCTGGACTACCTTTGGTTCAGGCTCAGATTGTTCCTGAACAACGGGCTCTTTGACCGACGGTTCCCGTTGGCTGACCGTGGCAAAGCTCAGGGAAACCGGTGCCTGGATAGAACCCATATGGATGGTTCTGGGCTCAGATTCCTGGTGGTCCAGCGCAACCACTACGGCCACATGGGCCGCAACGGATATCAGCAATGTAAAGAAAGCTTTTTTAGGCATGACCAGGAACGATAATAGTGTTGAATGACCTAATAACAGCAGCGTAGGTTACTCGAAGCATAAAAGGTGTTCAATAACATGAATGATAATAATTCGCATTGTTTGTGCTAATAAGTAATATCCGCCAATTGTTTGATCTGGCGCACTTTCCGGGCCGTAAAATTGGCAGAAAAACGTTTATTTAAGGTTTCCTGCATTCTCAAAAAATCATTTACCTTCGGTGATCACGGTTATGGTGCTAAAAAGAAAAGAAATATCACTGCCTGTTACGCTTTTCTACGATGGAGAATGCCCGCTTTGCATGCGTGAAGTTGACCATCTGGCTAAAAAGAACCGCAAAGGTCTACTCAAGCTGGTTGATATCAGGCAGGAAGGTTTTCAGGAAAAATATCCGGAATTTGACCTTGAAGAACTGGATCGGGTTATTCACGCGAAGCTGGCCGATGGCCGTGTAGTTAAAGGTATGGATGCAACCCTGGCGGCCTGGGAGGCCGTAGGCATGGGGTGTCTGGTCGCCCCCTTACGCTGGCCGGGCGTTGCCTGTATTGCTGATTTTGGCTATGAACTGTTTGCGAAGAACCGTCATGGCTTATCCCGCCGCTTAGGGCCGATACTGGGTAAAAATGAGTGTAATAAACCCTAGGAGACTGCCCTACTGCGTCGACAGCAAATTGGTCTAAAAATCTGCTTTTGTTCGGCAAATAGCCCCGCTATTCACCTCACAAAACCGAATTTTTATCCTCAATTTTCTGCCATCCTCGCTACGGGGTCGCCTAGACGGGCGCTATTCTCGGTCAGCCTCCTGGTGTAGTGCGTTGAAATTTTTAGTGCATATAATTTCCGCCAGTCTCGGAATCGAACCAGTACCCGTTAGCCTGTCTGTCAGATAATCCCAAAATGAGAGACCATGCTGGCGACACGTTTTTTTCAGGCTGGCAAAGGTGTCGCGACTTTGCCGTCCTGCATCGCTGCGCGTCCCGCCGCTGATTTTCCGTTACATGCTCCCTGATCTGACTTTCGCTAAGGTTATTGTGCAGGGGCAAGGTCGCGGGTCATCCAGAACCATGAGCAGCTCTTCTTTGATAACCATCAGACCTCCCAGAGCCTTCTGTAACTCTGTGCTGCTTGTTTGGGTCTGCGTCAGGGCATCGAACCATTGTCGTATTGTATCGGCCCTGTTTTTTGAGCCAGGGTCTTGCGCCACTTTTTCGAGAAGCTATGTTGCTGCAGGCAGTCCAGCGCATCCTGATTAAGAATATATGTCTTCCAAGGCCTGTGCAGCAGTGTTAAAAAGTTTTCTCGACTCTTACTGCCGGTGCTGCCAAACCAGGTAAACAGGTCATTGACGATGACGGTGCAGTAACCATTCTGCCCCATATGTCTTGCTCCGGTGTCGTCTGTCTGCAGATAACGGGAGCAACGTATTCCTGTGGCCAGCAATTCATCTTTTTCAGCATGGAAGGCATCATAGCCTTTGGTTAACAGGTTACTTAGCTGTCCGGCTGAGATGGATACACCGGCATCCCAGAGCCGTTCCAGTAATTAAGGCTGGGTAATGGCGCAGCCATGATGCTGGACCAGCACATAAGCCTGAAGCTGTGGGCCATGATGATGACCATGCAGATTGGCTGGCGGTTTGCCACTGATGGTTTTTCTCTCGGAGTCAACCATTGCTCAAGCCAGTATCGAATGGTCTTAACCCCAATGAACGGTATAGGGCTCCCGGCCGTGCCTAACAGAACCCTCAGGGATGTCTTCAGGGGCAATAGTCTCTTCTTCAGAGGCCGGAGGGTATTGCGGTTGGGGTCGTTGGCGTGGAGTCGACTCATCAGGTTTGTTCACTTTTCGCTTGTGGTCGTCGCCGGAGCTGCCTTCGGTTTTGTCATCGGTGTCGTTTTCATCAGGTCCGAAGCCCGGAGTCACTTGGTCATTATCTTCGGGTGGCTTGGTGTTGGGTTTGAGATTGGGCCTGGTATTCAGTTTCTTCAGACGAGTGATCTCGTTCTCAAGTTGTTCGATCCGAGTCTGTTGCTGAACAACCAATTCCTGCAGCCCAACGATCTGTTCCTGTAGTTGAGCAATAAACTCAAGCAGGTTAGGTGACAGATCTTCAGTAGGTGGCGTGAACATGGAAGGAAGGTTAGACAAAGAAGAGAATCTTGCTTCATGTACCGGTTTTTGAGTACTTACGGTATTTACTCAAAATATTAGTTTTTGAGTACATACAAATGCTTGTGTCATGACAACTGGTTTATCCTTGCAGGAACTCTTCAAGCCAGCCATGGTGGTTGTTGACCCGTTCGCAAATAAATCAAAATCCGGCGACAATAAATCAGAATCAGAATCCGATTCCCAAATGTCAATGTCAATTCCGTTCAGCCCAAGAGGGTCTTCTTTTCTGCATTCCAAGGCTGAATGCCAAGCGTTTTGTGTTTGTCTATCCACATCATAATGGTTGATCTTTTGAAGAACACTCATTAACTGCGGAAGTATCATCTCTTTCCGATAGGGTTCCAATAGTTCAAGTTCTCTATTCCCCAATATCGGAAAACGATCCAGCT